>JBHCAP010000012.1:0-4611 GCA_041798325.1 Giesbergeria sp. | reverse complement strand
CTAGGCGCACTACCGCGCGGCAGCCGATGGCTTGGGCATAGCGCTGCACGCTGCGCAGTGACGGCGTGGCCTTGCCGCCTTCCAAGCGGGCGACAACGCTTTGCGTGGTGCCCATGCGCTGCGCCACCTCACCTTGGGTCAAGCCAGCACGGGCACGGGCAGACACCAGCTCACGCGCCATCTCGAATTCGTCGGCTAGCGCGTCATATTCAGCGCGCACAGCCGGGTCGGCCAGCAGGTTTTGCTTGAGCGCTTTTAATGTTTTCATGTCGTGGCCTCCAATCGTTTCAGGGCGGTTGCTATCGCGTTTCGTGGCGTGGTCTGCGTCTTTTTGATGAACACGTGCAGCACCAGCAAGCGGCGGTCTTGCACGGCGGCATACACGGCGCGGGCGATTCCATCACGGCCCTGCATTCGCATCTCCCACAGCTTGCTCTCCAGCGGGCGGGCGTGCGGCAGTCCAACACGTTGCGGGCCGAACTCCTCCAGCATCTCCGCAATACGCAAAAAACGCGCTTGCATATCGGCTGGCAGCGCCAGCAATTCAGTCTCTGCCAGCGGGTGCAGTGTCACTGTCCAAGTTTTCATATGATAGCTATTTTGCGATATTCAACGGGTGGCATGGCTTGCTGCATTACTGACTGCACGGTCAGCAGCGCCAGCGACTGCTATACAAACATGAGCTACTAGCGCCCGTATCCATTGGGCTAGAGGCCGTTTTGACCACTATTTGCGCCAATGGTGGTGTAACCCCTGTAACCCCTGTTTTTTTGATGGGGTTACAGCGCAAACCCGCATGGATAAAGGCTGTGCCCTGTGTAACCCCTGTAACCTCTACAAATACAAGTCGCGTGAGGCTGTTTTCATGTGGCGCTTATGCCACCTTGCTGGCCAGCGGGATGACTTGCGCACCAACACGTAGGCGGTCGAGGTAGTCGGCCCAGCGCTGCATCATCTGGTGGCGCGCGGGTAGGTGGGCGGTGCGGTTGTAGGCGCGGCCATTGGCGTCTTTGACGGTGTGCGCCAACTGGTGCTCTATCAAGTCCACGCGCTCCTCCAGCACCTCATCCATGATGGTGCGCGCCGTGGCCCGGAACCCGTGGGCGGTCTGCACTTCCTTGGTGTAGCCCATACCGCGCAGGGCAGCGTTCACGGTGTTCTCGCTCATGGGCCGCGCGCCAGTGCGCAAGCTGCTGAAAACATACTGCCCCGCACCGGTCAGCGGTTGCAGGCCGCGCAGCAGCTCTATGGTCTGGGTCGATAGCGGAACGATGTGGTCAGCGCGCATCTTCATCTTCGCGCCGGGTATGCGCCACTCTGCGCTGTCCCAATCCAGCTCCGTCCATTCCATGTGGCGCAACTCGCCGGGGCGCACCAGCAGCATCGGCGACAACTTGAGCGCCACCACGGTGCAAGGGTTGCCGTTGTAGTCGTGCATGGAGCGCAGCAAGGCACCCAGCGCCACCGGCTCGGTGATGGCGGCGTGGTGCTTTTTCTTGGTCTTGGGCAAGGTATCGCGTAGCCCAATGGTGGCGTCTTTTTCTGTCAGTCCACGGCTTATGGCGTAGCGAAACACCAGTTCACAAGCGTTTGCCACCCGTTGGGCGGTATCGGCCACACCACGGGCCGCTACCTTGTCCATCATGGCGCGCATGGTGGGCGGCTTGATGCTGGCAATGGGCAAGTGGCCTATCTCTGGGAAGGCGTCAATCTGTAGGCGGCGTTCTATCCTTGCGCCGGTGGCTTCGCCTCGCTTGTGGGCGGTTGCCTTGAGCCACGCCAGCGCCACGGCCTCGAAGGTGTTGTGTGCTTGGGCGGTCTTGGCTTGCTTGTCTTCGCGCTTGGCGCTGCTGGGGTCGATGTCTTGGGCCAGTTGCTCGCGGGCTTTGTCTCTCCGCTTGCGCGCAGCAGCCAGCGACACCTCGGGGTACACACCCAGCGCCAGCGTCTTGCGCTTGTCAGCAAAGCGGTAATCCATGCGCCAGTATTTGCCGCTGGCCTTGACCAATAAATACATGCCAGCGCCATCGGCGTACTTGTCGCCGGTGGCCTTGCCGCTGTGCTTGGTGCTGTTCTTGATGAATGTGTCGTTCAGTGCCACGGTGCCCCCTTTGGCGGTATCTGGTTTGGCGGTATTGGAGATACCGTCAGAAGTACCGTCAAAAGACGGCGATGCCATGATGCCTTGTGACACTGGCTGACACAACAAAAAAGCCCCGCTCCTATGAAAGAGGGGGGCTTTGGCATGGCGTGACGTGCCATGAAACAGTGATTTGGTGCCCAGAAGAGGACTCGAACCTCCACGATGTTACTCGCTAGTACCTGAAACTAGTGCGTCTACCAATTCCGCCACCTGGGCATCTCAGGAAAGATGACGAGTATATAACAAGAAAATACCAGCCTACGTTAATGAGCGGTAATAAAAACAAACAGGCAATAAAAAAGCCGCTGGGTATAGCGGCTTCTCGTTAAACTTGGTGCCCAGGAGAGGACTCGAACCTCCACGATGTTACTCGCTAGTACCTGAAACTAGTGCGTCTACCAATTCCGCCACCTGGGCATTTCAGGAAAGAACAAGATTGTATAGTAAAAAAATGAACACTAACACATACTCCAGCCATCCTTCCGACGAAGTCGAAGGCGTTGCGCAAGGGCACCGCGATGGCCAAGGTTATGTGATTCGCGATGATGGCCAGCCCGATATTTTCTTGCCGCCCAATGAGATGCGGGCTGTGCTGCACAAAGACCGCGTGCGGGTGCGCATCGTGCGCCAAGACCGCCGTGGCCGCCCCGAAGGCCGGGTGCTCGAAATTATTGAGCGTCCTGCCCAGCCGCTGATTGGCCGGCTGCTGCAAGAAAGCGGCGTGTGGCTGGTCGCGCCTGAAGACAAGCGCTACGGCCACGATATTTTGATTCCGAGCGGCGCGCTGGCGATTGCCAAGCCCGGTCAAGTGGTGGTGGTTGAGCTGACCGAGCCGCCCTCGCTGTTTGGCCAGCCGGTCGGGCGCATCACCGAAGTGCTGGGCGAGGTCGATGATCCCGGCATGGAAATTGAAATCGCCGTGCGCAAATACAGCGTGCCGCATATTTTTTCGCCCGAGTGCTTGGCACTGGCACAAGCCCTGCCCGACCATGTCCGCGCGCAAGACAAAAAGCAGCGCGTCGATTTGACCGATGTGCCGCTGGTCACCATCGACGGCGAAGACGCGCGCGACTTTGACGATGCGGTGTATTGCGAGCCGGCCAAAGTCGGCCGCGGCAAAGGCTGGCGCTTGTTGGTGGCGATTGCCGATGTCAGCCACTACGTGCAAACCGGCAGTGCGATTGATGTCGATGCCTACGACCGCGCCACCAGCGTGTATTTTCCGCGCCGCGTGATTCCGATGCTGCCGGAAAAGCTCAGCAACGGCCTGTGCTCGCTCAACCCGGAAGTTGAGCGCCTGTGCATGGTGTGCGACATGCTGGTCACCAGCACGGGCGAGGTGCACGCTTACCAGTTCTACCCGGCAGTAATGCTCAGCCATGCGCGCATGACCTACACCGAAGTTGCCGCTATTTTGGGCAACACCCGTGGCCCCGAAGCCGCCAAGCGCCAAGAGCGCGTGGCCGATTTGCTCAATCTGAATGACGTTTTCCAAGCGCTGCTGATTGGGCGGCGCACGCGCGGCGCAGTCGATTTTGAGACCACCGAGACGCAAATTATTTCGGACGACAGCGGGCGCATCGAGAAAATCGTGCCGCGCACGCGCAACGACGCGCACCGGCTGATTGAAGAAGCCATGCTGGCCGCCAACGTTTGCAGCGCCGACTTTATTGCGCAGGGCAAGCAGCACGGTCTGTACCGCGTTCACGAAGGCCCCACCGCTGAAAAGCAAGACATTCTGCGCACTTATTTGAAGGCGATGGCCGTGGGCATGACGCTGAGCGACAACCCGCGCCCAGCGGAGTACCAAGCCATTGCCGACGCCACCAAAGACCGCCCCGACGCGCAGCAAATTCATACCATGCTGCTGCGCTCGATGCAGCAGGCGATGTACACGCCCGAAAACAACGGCCACTTTGGCTTGGCGTTTGAGGCTTACACGCACTTCACCAGCCCGATTCGGCGCTACCCGGATTTGCTGGTACACCGCGTCATCAAAGCGATTTTGGGCAAAACCAAATACCGCTTGCCCGCCCTGCCGCTGCCCGGCGAAGCGCACGCAAAATTAGCCAAACGCTTGGCTGGCCGCGTCGCGCCGCCGTTGGCTGCCGGTGAAAAACCGCGCAAAAAAGAAACCGGTGCCGCACTGGTCGAAACCCAGTCGTGGGAAGCCGCCGGCCTGCACTGCAGCGCCAACGAGCGCCGCGCCGACGAGGCCAGCCGCGATGTCGAATCGTGGCTCAAGTGCAAATACATGTTGCAGCACTTGGGTGAAGAGTTCAGCGGCAAGGTCAGCGCCATCACCAGTTTTGGCGTGTTTGTCACGCTCGATGAGATGTATGTCGAAGGCTTGGTACATATCACCGAGCTGGGCACCGACTACTTCAAGTTCGACGAAACGCGCCAAGAGCTGCGCGGCGAGCGCAGCGGTATGCGCTTTGCCTTGGGCACGCCCGTGCGGGTGCAGG
>JBHCAP010000011.1:0-45640 GCA_041798325.1 Giesbergeria sp. | reverse complement strand
GACGCTCCCCCAAGCTGTGCCGTTCAAGCGCATCACCGTGGTTTTGTCGCTGCCGTCGTATTTATCCCGGTAAGCCACATAGGGCGTGCCGTCGGGCGCGAAGGACAGGGATTGGTAATTCGCCGCCCCCGTAGAAAACCCGGCGCTGCCTACATCAACCCAAACTGTGCTGCTGTAGCTCTTCACCGTGGTTTTGCCACCGTTGCCGCCATCCCTGTAAGCCACATAGGGCGTGCCATCGGGCGCGAAGGACAGGGATTGGTAATACGCATCGGTAGACAACCCGGTGCTGCCGACGTCAACCCAAACTATGTCGTCAAAGCTCTTCACCGTGGTTTTGCCACCGTTGCCGTTATCCCTGTAAGCCACATAGGGCGTGCCATCGGGCGCGAAGGACAGGGATTGGTCTCTCGCCGTCCCCGCAGAAAATCTGGGGTCGCCGACGCTCCCCCAAGCTGTGCCGTTCAAGCGCATCACCGTGGTTTTGTCGCTGCCGTCGTATTTATCCCGGTAAGCCACATAGGGCGTGCCGTCGGGCGCAATGGACAGTGATTGGAAATCCACCGCACCCTCAGAAAACCCGGCGTTGCCGACGTACTCCCAAGCCATGCCGTTGTAGCGCGTCACCGTGGCCTTGTTGCCAGTTTGGTAAGCCACATACGGCAAACCATCTGGCGCGAAGGCCAGAGATTGGTTAGCCGAACTCCACCCATAAGCCGCCCCGCCCACGGCCTGCCAGCCGGGGTTGGCGTAGGTGGCCATCGCCGGCGTGCTGAAATTGGCGCTAACCACAGCGCTGTCAGCGCTATCGGTGGCACACAGCGTGTAGTCGGTGGAATGCGCCAAATTGCGCACGGTGTAATTCGCAGGCGTACCCGCTGTCAGCTTCAAGGAGCCGCGCCGGTAGGCGGCAGCGCCATCGCTGGCCTTGCCTGCCTGCACCTCGACCGCCGTGCCGCAGCCCGCATTGCCCTTCAACAGCGTCAAGTAGCCGGTACCCGTGGCGCTGGATTGCAGCGTGGCGGTGACCATGCCAGCGGCGGGCACCGTGCTGACGCTGGGCGCTGCCTGCGCCGCAACGGCCAGCAGCAGTGCCATGCATCCGGTAAAACACAGGCGCGGCAAGGTGAATGCGGTTTTTTTTCTAGGCATGCGGTGCAGGTTGGGCGACATGGTGGCAACTTAATTAAAAAATAGAGCTGCTAACGCTTGCGATACAAGGGTTAGCAGCCTATTTCATGCAAAAAAAATAGGACCAGAGTTTGGCGAGGCAGTTTGTTATTGAGAGCCCCTAGCCAATCAGGTATTCCGGTGGGGCTGGCGCTGTCGTGAAGCGCAATCACACAATAACTATGCGGATATTACACATTTTCATCATCAGCCGGTTTTGTTGGTGCGCCGCAGAGACAAAGGGCAAAAAGCAAAGGGCAAGAGGACGGCGGCGCGGGTCTATCATTACCAGTTCGACTTTTTACGGGCTTTGCCGATGCCTGACATCCCCTCCTGCCTCGATGAACGGCCCGCCGAGGGTCACCCGCTGGCCCAAGTGCTGCGCCAGCAAGCCCACATCAGCATCCGCGGCGCGCGCACGCACAACCTGAAAAACATCGACCTCGATATTCCGCGCAACCAGCTCGTCGTCATCACCGGGCTGTCTGGCTCGGGCAAATCGAGCTTGGCGTTTGACACGCTGTACGCCGAGGGCCAGCGCCGCTATGTCGAGAGCCTGTCGACCTACGCGCGCCAGTTTTTGGGACGTTTGGATAAGCCCGATGTCGATTGGATTGAAGGCCTGTCACCGGCCATTGCCATCGAGCAAAAAGCCACCAGCCACAACCCGCGCTCCACCGTGGGCACGGTGACGGAAATCCACGACTACCTGCGCCTGCTGTATGCGCGCGCCGGCACGCCGCACTGCCCAGACCACCACCGCCCGCTGCAAGCGCAAACCGTCAGCCAAATGGTCGATGCCGTGCTGGCGCTGCCCGAAGACACGCGCCTGATGGTGCTGGCTCCCGTGGCGCGCGAGAAAAAAGGCGAGTTCACCGAGCTGTTTGCGCAGATGCAAGCGCGCGGCTACGTGCGTTTTCGGGTCGATGGCGTGGTGTACGCGCACGGCGATTTGCCGGCGCTGAAAAAAACCGAAAAACACAACATCGACGTCGTCGTTGACCGCATCAAAGTGCGCACCGACGTGCAACAGCGCTTGGCCGAGAGCTTTGAAGCGGCGCTGCAAGTCGGAGCCAGCATTGGCGGCCAAGATGCCGGTGGCCGCGTGCTGGCGGTCGAAATCGACAGCGGCGCGGAGCATCTGTTCAGCAGCCAATTTGCCTGCCCGCAGTGCAACTATTCACTGGGCGCGCTGGAGCCGCGCCTGTTCTCGTTCAACTCGCCGCTGGGCGCTTGCCCGACCTGCGACGGCCTCGGCCACAGCGACGTCTTCGACGCGGCGCGGGTCGTCGCCTTTCCCACGCTCAGTTTGGCCGCCGGCGCCATCAAAGGCTGGGACCGGCGCAACGCCTACTACTTCACGCTGCTGCACAGCTTGGCGCAGCACTACGGCTTTGACATCGACGCGCCGTTTGACAGCCTGCCGGCGCGGGCGCAAAACGCCGTGCTGCACGGCTCGGGCGACGAGCCCATTGCCTTTAGCTACTTGGCCGATGGCGGCAAAACCGTGGTCAAACAGCACGCCTTTGAAGGCATCCTGCCCAACATGGCGCGGCGCTACCGCGAAACCGACAGCAGCGTGGTGCGCGAGGATTTGGCGCGCTTGCGCAGCACCCAGCCCTGCCCCGACTGCGGCGGCGCACGCCTGCGCCGCGAAGCGCGCCATGTGTTTATCGGCGAAGGCGTGCAGGCCAAGGCGATTTTTGACATCAGCCACGCCACCCTGAGCGACGCGCACGCTTGGTTTGCCAGCCTGCAACTGCACGGCGCCAAGGCCGAGATTGCCGACAAAGTGGTGCGCGAAATCGCCACCCGTTTGCAGTTTTTGAACGACGTTGGCCTGAACTATTTGAGCCTCGACCGCAGCGCCGAAACCCTGAGCGGCGGCGAAGCCCAGCGCATTCGGCTGGCCTCGCAAATCGGCTCGGGCCTGACGGGCGTGATGTACGTGCTGGACGAACCGAGCATCGGCCTGCACCAGCGCGACAACGACCGGCTGATTGCCACGTTGCACCACCTGCGCGACATCGGCAACAGCGTCTTGGTGGTGGAGCACGACGAGGACATGATGCGCGCCGCCGACCACCTCATCGACATGGGGCCGGGCGCCGGCGTCCACGGCGGGCGGGTGATGGCGCAGGGCAGCTACGACGAAGTGCGGGGCAACCCCGCCTCGCCAACCGGCCAGTATTTATCGGGCGCGCGCTGCATTGCCGTGCCGCAGCGGCGCACGCCGTGGCTGCCGGTGCTGGCCGCGCCGGTGCCGACAAAAGCGGCGGGTAAAGCGACCGGCAAATCACGCTTTCCCGTCACCGAAGCCAGCCAAAAACGCGCCGAACGTCTGGCCGAGCACCACGCCCGCCAAGGCGAGCTGCAAGCGCTGCGCGTCATCGGCGCGAGCGGGCACAACCTGCAAAACGTCAGCGTCGATTTTCCGGTCGGGCTGCTGACCTGCGTCACCGGCGTCTCGGGTTCCGGCAAAAGCACGCTGGTGAATGACACGCTGTACGCCGCCGTGGCGCGCCAGCTGTACCGCGCCCACGACGAACCGGCAGAGCACGAGGAAATTGTCGGCATCGAATACTTCGACAAAGTCATCAACGTCGACCAAAGCCCGATTGGCCGCACGCCGCGCAGCAACCCGGCCACCTACACCGGGCTGTTTACGCCGATTCGCGAGCTGATGGTCGAAGTCAACACCGCCAAAGAGCGCGGCTATGGCCCGGGGCGCTTTAGCTTCAACGTCGCCGGCGGGCGCTGCGAAGCCTGCCAAGGCGACGGCGTGCTAAAGGTAGAAATGCACTTTCTGCCCGACGTGTACGTGCCCTGCGACATCTGCCACGGCCAGCGCTACAACCGCGAAACGCTCGAAGTGCTGTGGAAGGGCAAAAACATCGCGCAAATTTTGGAACTGACGGTGGAAGACGCGCACGCCTTCTTCCAAGACGTACCGGCGATTGCCCGCAAGCTGCAAACGCTGCTTCAAGTCGGCCTGAGCTACATCCGCCTAGGCCAAAGCGCCACCACGCTCTCGGGCGGCGAAGCCCAGCGGGTGAAACTGGCGCAAGAGCTGAGCAAGCGCGACACCGGCCGCACGCTCTACATCCTCGACGAGCCGACCACCGGCCTGCACTTTGCCGACATTGATTTGCTGCTCAAAGTGCTGCACCAGCTGCGCGACGCCGGCAACACCATCGTCGTCATCGAGCACAACCTCGACGTCATCAAAACCGCCGATTGGCTGATTGACATGGGCCCCGAAGGCGGCGCGGGCGGCGGCACCGTGGTGGCCACCGGCACGCCCGAGCAGGTGGCGGCGAACCCGGCGAGCTATACCGGGCGGTATTTAGCGCGCTTGCTCAGTCAAAAACCATAGCTGCTAGCGCATGCATATAAAGGGATTCAGGTAGATTTATATCTACAACCCTTTAAACACGTGCGCTAGCAGCTATCAAATTAATCTCGGCTTAACGCCCCAGCTTAAACACCGAGACCACGCCGACCAGGTCTTGCGCCTGCGCTTGCAGGCCACCGGCGGCGGCGGCCATTTCTTCGACCAGTGAGGCGTTTTGCTGCGTCACCTCGTCCAAGTGCATCACGGCGCTGCCCACTTGCGCTACGCCTTGCGACTGGGCGCGGCTGGCGTTGCTGATTTCGCCAACGATGTCGGTGACGCGGCCAATGGCGCTGACCACATCCGTCATCGTCGCGCCGGCGCGATCGACCAGCGCGCTGCCTTGCTCGACGCGCTGGACGCTGGCGTCAATCAACTGCTTGATCTCGCGCGCGGCCGCCGCCGAGCGCCCGGCCAGCGAGCGCACTTCGCTCGCCACCACCGCAAAGCCGCGCCCTTGCTCGCCGGCGCGCGCCGCTTCGACGGCAGCGTTCAGCGCCAAGATGTTGGTTTGGAAGGCGATGGAATCAATCACGCCAACGATGTCGGCAATCTGCGTGGACGAGGCGTTGATGCCGCGCATCGTGTCCACCACCTGCGCCACCACTTGGCCGCCTTGCAGCGCCACCGTGCTGGCGTTGTCGGCCAGCTGGTTGGCTTGCACCGCGCTGTCGGCGTTTTGCTGCACGGCGGTGCTGAGTTGCTCCATCGACGCGGCGGTTTGCTCCAGCGAGCTGGCTTGGCTTTCGGTGCGCGCCGACAGGTCGGCGTTGCCTTGGGCAATTTGCACGCTGGCGGTGGCCACGCCCTCGGCGCCGCTGCGCACGTCGCGCACCACTTGGGTCAGTTGCTGGCGCATTTGCTGCAGGGCTTGCAGCAGCTGGCCGACTTCGTTGCTGCCGTGCGCCAGCGGCGCGCCGCTCAAATCGCCCTGCGCCACCGCGCGCGACAAATCCACCGCCCGCGCCAGCGGCTGGGTGATGGAGCGCACAAACACCAGCGCCGTCGCCGAGGTCAGCGCCAACGTGCCCAGCAGCACCAGCGCCACCCACAGCAGCTGGTTTTGCAGTTGGCGCACGCGGCTTTGCAGCGCTTGGTCAAGGCTGGCCATCGCTTGGCCGTTAAAGGCGTACAGCGCGTCAATGGTGCGGGTGAAGGTGTCGAAATAGGCTTTGGCCGGCAATTTCAGTTCAGCCGCCGCCATGATTTCGCGCTCAGCCAGTTGCAGTGCTTCGGCGATCTCGCCCTGCAGCGCCTGCTGCGGGCTGGCCAGCGCGCTGCGAAACGCCGGGTTGTGCTGCTGTGCATCGTCAAAACTGCGAAAGGCTTCGCCCTGCAGCTCGGCCACGCGCTGCTGCAGCGACTGCATCACGCCTTTGCCAAACGGCGCCAGCTCGCCCGCCGCCAAAAAACCGACGCCTTGGGCGCGCATCACGCCGAGCTTTTCGCCCAGCATCGGCGCGTGTACCAGCGAGGCCAGAATCAGCGAATGCGTGTCTTCGTGCGGATCGGTTTGCAGGCCGTAGGCGCTCAGCAGCGTGTTGTTCATCTGCATGATGCTGGCGATGAGTTGCGTGTGCTGGGCAATGCTTTGCGGCACTTGCAGTTGGCGCGCGGCGACGGCTTGCTCTAGCGCCGTCCACGTCTGGCGCGCTTGTGCCCACGCCGCCAATTGCGCGGCGGGCGTGGCGGGCACGGCGGCCAGTTGCGCGTCCACCGCAGCCATTGCTTGGTTCAGCGCGTCGCGCACCGGCGGGCGGGCGGCGGTCAGCGCCGCGTCGCCGCGCAGCATCCCGACCGAGATGCCGCGGTGGATTTGCATCTGCTGCACTACCTTGTTCAGCGCCAGCAGCGGCGCGGCGCCTTGGGCCTCTTGGCGCGCTTTGGCGATGTTGTCCAGCGCGTCGTTGACGTAGAGCCACGTTGGCAACAAGCTCATCAAGAGACCCACCGTGCCCAAGATCAGGAATTTTTGCAGCAGGCTGAGGCGGTCAAGTAAGGGCATGGCGGTCACAGGGGTAAGCGGGGTAAGCGGGTAGGCAGAGAGCGCCAATTCTGACGCAGATTAACGGTGCCGCTAGCCCCCCCGGCAGCCACCAGCAAGCGCCAGCGCAAAGGCCTGCCGATAATGAAGCCGCTTTCATTTTTAGGGGGGCACGCGTTGCCTCTGATGCCATGTCTTCAATTACTTTGCGCTTTTTGGCCCACCAACCCGATTCGCTGTCGCGCGACAAAATTCGCGGCGGCACGTTGCTGCAATGGATGGACGAGGCCGGTTTTGCCTGCGGCTGCGCGTGGGCGCGCGGGCGCTGCGTGACGGCGTTTATCAGCAGCGCCACCTTTGCCCACGCGGTGCGCGCCGGGCAGTTGGTGCAGGTCGAGGCGCGTTTGGCCTACACCGGCACCACCAGCATGGCGCTGGCCATTGAAGTCCACGCCAACGACCTGAGCAGCCAGCAGCCGCGTTTGGTGACGCACTGCGTCGCGGTTTATGTGGCGGTGGACGAGAACGACCGCCCGATTCCAGTGGACACATGGCACCCCGAAACCCCCGGCGATATCGCGCTGGCGCAGCGGGTGAAAGGCTTGATTACGGCGGCACGCGCCGCGCAGTGAATCGGCTGGCGTTGATAAAAACCATAGCTGCTAGCGCACGGTTTGATTGACTTTGAGAGCGAAAACACCCTCAAACCCAATGGATACGTGCGCTAGCAGCTCTCTTTTTTGATGGCCTGAATGGCTTACAGCGGGCGCGCCGCTTGCAGCAGATCGCGCGTTGCCAGCGCTTCGCGGCGCGCGGCGGCGGCGAAATCTGCGCCGTTGCTGGCGTACAAAATCGCCCGCGAGGAGTTGACGACGATGGGGCCGTTGGGTCGCCAGCCGGCGCGCACCGTGGCCGCCGCGTCACCGCCTTGCGCGCCGACACCCGGAATCAACAGCGGCACCGTCGGTGCCAGCGCCCGCACGCGCTCAATCTCCGCCGGATAGGTCGCGCCGACCACCAGCCCGAGCTGGCCGTTTTTGTTCCACGGCCCTTGCACCAAACCGGCAATGTGCTCGTAGAGCAGCGGCTGGCCGTCAACGCTGGCGAGGCGCTGGTTTTGCAAATCGTCACCGCCGGGGTTGGAGGTGCGGCACAGCAAAAACGCGCCCTTGCCGGGGTACTGCAAATACGGCTCGACCGAGTCAAAACCCATAAACGGCGACAGCGTGACGGCGTCAGCGCCGTAGCGCTCAAAGGCCTCTTTGGCGTACTGCTCGGCGGTCGAGCCGATGTCGCCGCGCTTGGCGTCCAAGATGACCGGCACGTGCGGAGCGTTGGCGCGCAGGTGCTGCATCAGGCGCTCTAACTGGTCTTCGGCGCCGTGGGCGGCAAAGTAGGCAATTTGCGGCTTGAAGGCGCAGACCACATCGGCCGTGGCATCAACGATGGCGGCGCAGAAGTCGTAAATTTTGAGCGGATTGCCCTGCATCTGGGCAGGAAAACGCGCAGGTTCTGGGTCCAAGCCCACGCACAGCATCGATTGGTTGCGCGTGCTGGCGCTGTGCAGCATGTCAAGAAAGGTCGTGGTCATGGCCGGAGATTTTTAAGGGTCAATAAAAAGCTGAATTTAAGCGCCGCCGCGTTCAAAGTGAAACACCGCGGTGCCAGCGCGCGCATTCGGCCACAGCCGCACCGCGCGGTCGTCTTGCAGGCCGAACGAATCCAAAATGCGCAGCTGGTTTTTCTGCGCCAGCACTTCAAAATCTTTATAGGTGCCGACGCGGATATTCGGTGTGTCATACCACTGGTAGGGCAGACGGCGCGTCACCGGCATGCGTCCGCGCAGCACCGATAAACGGTTCGGCCAATGCGCAAAGTTGGGGAAGGCGACGATGCCGGTGCGGCCGACACGGGCGGTTTCGCGCAGCATCACTTCGGCGTTGCGCAGGTGGGGCAGGGTGTCGATTTGCAGCACCACGTCAAACGAGTTGTCCTCAAACAGCGCCAGCCCTTCGTCCAAATTGAGCTGCACCACGTTGACGCCGCGGCGCACGCAGGCCAGCACGTTGGCGTCCAAAATTTCGACGCCGTAGCCGCTGCAACCGCGTTCGCGCTGCAAATAGTCCAACAGCGCGCCGTCGCCGCAGCCCAAATCGAGCACGCGCGCGCCCTCGGGCACCAGCGCGGCAATCACCTGCATGGTGGCTTTTTCGGTCATGGCAGCTCCTTGGCGATGCTATCGAAGTAAGAGCGCATCACGCCCATGTAGCGGGCGTCATCGAGCAAAAATGCATCATGGCCGTGCGGCGCGTCGATCTCGGCGTAGCTGACGTCGCGCCGGTTGTCCAGCAGCGCTTTGACGATTTCGCGGCTGCGCTGCGGGCTAAAGCGCCAGTCGGTGCTGAAGCTGATCAGCATGAATTTGGCGGTGGCACACGCCAGCGCTTGGGTCAGGTTGCCGCCGTAGGTGCGCGCCGGGTCAAAGTAGTCCAGCGCGCGGGTAATCAGCAAATAGGTGTTGGCGTCAAAGTATTCGCTGAACTTGTCGCCTTGGTAGCGCAGGTAGCTTTCAATCTGAAACTCGATGTCTTGGGTGGTGTATTTCAGCTCCAGGCCGTCGCGCAACTGACGGCCAAACTTTTCGTTCATCACATCGTCGCTCAAATACGTGATGTGGCCAATCATCCGCGCGATGCGCAGGCCGCGCTTGGGGATGACGTTGTGGCGGTAAAAGTGGCCGGCGTGAAAGTCCGGGTCGGTGACGATGGCGCGGCGCGCGACTTCGTTAAAGGCGATGTTCTCCGCCGTCAAATTCGGCGCGCTGGCGACAACGACGGCGTGGCGCACGCGCTCGGGGTATTGCAGCGTCCACGACAGCGCTTGCATTCCGCCCAAACTGCCACCCAGCACGGCAGCCAGTTGCGTGATGCCCAGCACATCCAGCAGGCGCGCTTGGGCAGTGACCCAATCTTCCACCGTGACCACGGGAAAATCAGCGCCGTAGATTTCGCCGGTGTCGGGGTGCTTATGCATCGGCCCGGTCGAACCAAAACACGAACCCAAGTTATTGATGCCAATGACAAAAAAGCGGTTGGTATCGAGCGGCTTGCCCGGGCCAATCATGTTGTCCCACCAGCCCTCGCTCTTGTCTTGTCCGGCGTACACACCAGCGACGTGGTGCGAGGCGTTGAGCGCGTGGCAGACCAGCACGGCGTTGCTGCGCTGGGCGTTGAGCTGGCCGTAGGTTTCAAAAGCGAGCGTGTAGTCGCGGATGGACGCGCCGCTTTGCAGCGCCAGCGGCTCGGGAAAATGCTGAAATTGGGGAGTGGCAATCATCGACATAAAAAAACCCGGCAACGCTAAAAACGTGGCCGGGCGAGAGTGTCTGGCGGTCTTTAGCAGGATTTATAAAGCGCCCGCAAGCTGTGGCAAATCGGCGCGTCGGTCACTATAGCAAAACTGCGCGGGCGTGGCAGCAGGCCGCAGCGGCCTGATTGGGCTCACGGGTTTACCCGAAGGTTTGGTTTGTCTTAGGCTCAATTCGCAACCCGCAGTCTCAATTTAGTGCAGGCGGTTGCAAAATAAATGTAAAGCGGCTAACAAATTGACCCATAATGAACGCGCTTTTGTGCTTTCGCACTAAAAGCAGTTAAGTTTGCGGTGATTGGTCAGTTTCGCGTCTTTGAAGTCGTCACAGGTTTGTTGATTGCGTCGGACACTCCCATCGCGTTTTTTGATTTTTTCAGGAGTCCTTCATGGGCAACAAACTTTACGTCGGCAATCTGCCTTACACCTTCCGCGACAGCGATCTGGAGCAAACTTTCAGCCAATACGGCTCGGTTTCTAGCGCCAAAGTCATGATGGAGCGCGACACCGGCCGCTCTAAGGGTTTCGGCTTTGTCGAAATGGGCAGCGATGCCGAAGCACAAGCCGCTATCCAAGGCGTGCATGGTCAAAATTTTGGTGGCCGTGACCTCGTGGTCAACGAAGCCCGTCCGATGGAGCCACGCGCTCCCCGCACCGGCGGCTACGGCGGTGGCGGTGGTGGCGGCTACGGTGGCGGCGGCGGCGGTGGTGGTTACGGCGGCGGCGGCGGTGGCCGTAGCGGCGGCGGTGGTGGTTACGGCGGCGGCGGCGGTGGTCGCGGCGGCTACTAAGCCAACCCCGTGCTTGCAGAGCTAGCGCCTGCATAAACACACAGAAAAAGGAACCCAAGGGTTCCTTTTTTCACGTCTTTTTTGCTCAAAATCGCGGCGAAAGTCCAACACATTTCCTGATACCAGCGATAAAACGTGAAAAAATTTGCGTTTTTTGCCATCACTGAGAAATATCGCGGGCTGACAATGCCATATTGTCAAATATGTTCTGCCTCACTGGGCGCAGTGGCGGCAGAACATCGTTCGTGTGGATGGCGATGCACCGGATGCGCTACCTGCGCTGCCCGTATCCCATCCGCCCATTTATTGATGTGTTTTTCAGGAGTCCCTTCATGGGCAACAAACTGTATGTGGGCAACTTGCCCTACGGTATGCGCGATGTAGATTTGGAGCAGGCATTTGGTCAGTTTGGCCACGTCAGTAGCGCCAAGGTCATGATGGAGCGCGACACGGGCCGCTCAAAAGGCTTCGGCTTTGTCGAAATGGGCAGCGATGCCGAAGCACAAGCCGCCATCCAAGGCATGAACGGCCAATCGGTCGGCGGACGCAACATGGTCGTTAACGAAGCGCGCCCAATGGAGCCACGCCCACCACGCAGCGGTGGCTTTGGCGGCGGCGGCGGCGGTGGCTACGGCGGTGGACGCGAAGGCGGCTACGGTGGTGGCGGTGGCCGCAGCGAAGGCGGCGGCTACGGCGGCGGTGGTGGTTACGGCGGTGGCCGCAATGAAGGCGGCGGCTATGGCGGCGGCAACAGCGGCGGTGGTGGTTATGGCGGTGGTCGCAGCGAAGGCAGCGGCTATGGTGGTGGCGGTGGTCGCAATGATGGCGGCGGCGGTGGCTTCCGCAGTCCCTACGGTGGCGGCGGTCAGCGCAGCGGTGGCAACCATGGTGGCGGCGGTCGCGGCCAAGGCGGCGGTGGTTACGGCGGCGACAGCTACTAAGCACCGGCCTTTGCCTTAACCCACGCAAAAAGCAAAATTCCAGCGCGGAATTTTGCTTTTTTAGTTTAATTTACAGTGTTTTTGGCCTCTAAGCCTTTAAACACTTGCGCTAACAGCTATCATTTTTGATGAGTATGCGCTCAGCGCCCGGGCATCAATATGCCGCGCACCCGACCACGCAATTGCAGTACCTGCTCTAAATTGTCGTAAGCCATGCTGTCAGCGGTAAATTGATCGCGTCCTCGGGTGATAACGACTGGCTGGTTCGAGCTAACCCGCTCAGTTTGTGGCCAAGCGTGCAGAAACTCACTGCGAAACTCCAAGCGCGGCTGCGCCCGTCCCCGCGCTGGCGTTATCGCTTCGCGCGTGACCACGGCACCGCCAAATAACTGCACCTCTGAGCCATCGGCATTGGTCAGCGCGCGCTTGGCGGTGGCGTGGGTCAAACGGCCATTGAGCGCCACCGAGCGCATCTTGGCAGCGTCAATCTCCAGCGTGTCGGTGTCTGGGTAATGGCGCGCCAAACTGCCTTGCACTTCGCTTTGCAGGCGCCCCGTGGCATCAAAATTTTTGACCGAAAAATCCGCCATGAAATAGTCTGGCTCGTGTTTGGGCGCAGACACCAGCACCGGCGCACTGGGCTGCGGTGCGTGGCGCACCAGCCACCAAGTGCCCAGCGCCAGCAGGCCCATCAAAATCACTGGCAGGTACAGAGTGGCGCTCTCCCAGCCGCGACGCGCCAGCATTCTCATGCGCAGTAGGGCGCAAGCAGCGCCGCATACTGGCCGCTAGCGACCAGCAATAAATCGCACAGTTGGCGCGCTGCGCCGTCGCCGCCGCGTGCGGGGGCAATGTAGTGAGCAGCTGCCAGCACTTCGCACTGCGCGTTGGCTGGCGCACAGGCAAAAGCACTGCGGCGCAATATCGGCAAATCTGGCCAGTCGTCACCCATCGCCGCTGCTTGCGACCATTGCAAACCTAATGTGGCCAAAATTTTCTCAGCAGCGGGGAGCTTGTCTTCGGTACCAAACACCGCGTGCTCTATGCCCAAAGCGCGCAGCCGCACGCGCAGCGGTGCCGAGTCGCGCCCGGTAATCACCGCCGGCGTGATGCCCGCTTTTTGCAGCAATTTCAGGCCGTGGCCGTCCAGCGTGTTGAAGCGCTTGAGGGTTTCGCCGCTTTCGCTGAAATAAATGCCGCCATCGGTCAGCACGCCATCCACGTCAAAAAAAACCACGCGCACGTTTTGGGCGCGCAGCAACAACTCAGGCTCAAATTGCAGGGCGGGGGTCATAAGAAGGTGAGATGTAATTTTTTAAATGACTTTGGCGCGCATCAGGTCGCCAATGTGCACCATGCCCACCAAGCGCGACTCGCCATCCAGCACCAGCACGCTGGTGATGCTGTGCGCTTCCATCAAGGAGGCGGCGTCCACCGCCAGCGCATCGCTGCCAATAGTGCGCGGGCGCGGGTGCATTACCTGCTCTGCGGTGGTGCCGCGCAAATCAGCGCCGGCTTCGATGCGGCGGCGCAAATCGCCATCGGTGAAGATGCCCAGCACGCGCTGCTCACCATCGACCACAGCGGCAGCGCCAGCACCTTTGGCGCTCATCTCGCGCATCAGCTCGCTAAAACTGGCCTGCGCTGGCACACGCGGCACTTGGTCGCCGCTGCGCATGATGTCGCTGACGTGGGTCAGCAGCTTGCGCCCCAGCGCGCCGCCGGGGTGCGAACGGGCAAAGTCTTCGGCGCGAAAACCACGTGCATCCAGCAGCGCCACTGCCAACGCGTCACCCATTGCCAATTGCGCGGTGGTGCTGGCAGTCGGTGCCAAATTGAGTGGGCAGGCTTCGCGCTCGACGCTGCAGTCCAGCGCCACATCGGCATGGCGCGCCAGCGAGGATTGCGCGTTGCCGGTGATGGCAATCAGCGGTGCGCCCAAGCGCTTGAGCACCGGCAAGATCGCCGTGAGTTCGGCGCTTTCGCCGCTGTTAGAAATCGCCAGCACTGCGTCGTGCGCAGTGACCATGCCGAGGTCGCCATGGCTGGCTTCTGCCGGGTGGACAAACATGGCGGGCGTGCCGGTCGAGGCCAAGGTGGCGGCAATTTTGCGCCCGACATGGCCGCTTTTGCCCATGCCCATGACGACGACGCGCCCCGGTATCTGCAGCATTTTTTGTACCGCTTGGGCAAAGCGCCCATCCAAGCGCTCACTCAAGCCCAGCAGGGCTGCAGCTTCGATGGCAAAGGTTTCGCGCGCCAAGCGCAGGGCTTGATCGGCATCAAAGGGGGGCAAAGCGCCGGCAGCTGGGTACATCCGCCCGATTCTATCGGCGCGGGGGCTAGCGCTCCGCTAGCATTCGGGGATGTCCTCACTTGCCTTGACCTTGTTGTATCTGCTGGCTGCAGTCCTGGGTGTTGTTGTCTGCCGCAGCCTCAAACTCCCGCCCATGCTGGGCTATTTGGCGGCGGGGGTGATGATTGGGCCGCACGCGCTAGCGCTGGCGCAAAACTCAGAAAGCGTGCGCCATCTGGGCGAATTTGGCGTGGTTTTCTTGATGTTTTCCATCGGCTTGGAATTTAGCCTGCCCAAGCTGCGCGCTATGCAGCGCAATGTGTTTGGGCTGGGACTGTTTCAAGTCGCGCTGACCATGGGCTGCGCCTTTGGCGGCACGCTGCTGTTGGCGGCGTTTTTTGGCGGTGTCTGGGATGTGAGCTGGCAAACCGCGCTGGCGCTGTCGGGCACCATGTCGATGAGCAGCACCGCCATCGTCGTCAAGCTGATGGCCGAGCGCGCCGAGCTAGAAACCGAGCATGGTCGGCGCATTTTGGGCATCTTGCTGTTCCAAGACTTGGCGGTGGTGCCACTGTTGGTGCTGATTCCAGCGCTGGGTTCGTCGCCTGACGAGCTGCTGGGCGCGTTGGGCTGGGCGCTGCTCAAAGCTGCTGTTTTGATCACCGTGCTGCTGACCGGCGGCCAAGGCGTGATGCGCTGGTGGCTGACGCTGGTGGCGCGGCGCAAGAGCGAAGAGCTGTTCATGCTGAACCTGCTGCTGATCACGCTGGGCTTGGCTTGGTTGACCGAACTGGCCGGCCTGAGCTTGGCGCTGGGCGCTTTTATCGCCGGCGTGCTGGTGTCTGAGACCGAATACCGCCACCAAGTGGGCACCGACATTCGGCCATTTCACGATGTGCTGCTGGGGCTGTTTTTCATCACCATCGGCATGATGCTCGACTGGCATATTTTGCTGGAGCAATGGGCGCTGGTAATCAGCCTGTTGGTGGTGCCGCTGGTGCTCAAGAGCGGCATTATTTTGCTGCTAGCGCGCGCTATGGGCGCTACCACTGGCGTGGCGATGCGCACTGGTTTGTATCTGGCGCAGGCCGGGGAATTTGGCTTTGTGCTGCTGTCGCTGACCCAAGACAACGGCTTGGTGCGCCCGGCGCTGATGAATCCGATTTTGGCGGCGATGGTGCTGTCGATGCTGGCGACGCCGTTTTTAATCATGTACAGCAACCAAATTGTCATGAAACTGGTCGCCAGCGACTGGCTGCACCAGTCACTGCAAACCACCACCATTGCGCGCAAGTCGATTGACAGCAGCAAGCACGTCATCATCTGCGGCTACGGTCGCTGCGGCCAAAACTTGGCACGGATGTTGGAAGCCGAAGGCATTCCCTACATGGCGCTCGACCTCGATCCCGACCGGGTGCGCCACGCCGCTGCAGCGGGTGACTCGGTGGTGTATGGCGATGCCACCCGGCTGCAGGCGCTGATGGCTGCGGGCTTGGTGCGCGCCAGCGCCGTGGCGTTGACCTATCGCGATGTGCAAGCCGCGCTGAAGGTGCTGGCCAACATCCGCACTCACGCGCCGCACGTGCCGGTGGTGGTGCGCACCCAAGACGACACCTACCTCGACCGACTGCAAAACGCCGGTGCCACCGAAGTAGTGCCCGAAGCGATTGAGGGCTCGCTGATGCTGGCCGGTCACGCGCTGGCGCTGGTCGGCGTGCCGATGCGCCGCGTGATTCGCCTGCTGCAAGACCAGCGCGAGGCGCGCTACAAACTGCTGCGCGGCTACTTTCACGGCAGCGACGACGACACCATCAACGAGCGCGATCAAGCACGCCTGTCCACCTTCACCCTGCCGCCCGGCGCACAAACGCTAGGGAAACCGCTGGGCGAGCTGGCACTGCACGCCATGGGGGTCGAAGTGGTCAACCTGCGCCACGGCAACGGCCACATGGCGACACTGGGCGACGATACGGTGCTGGCCGAGGGCGACACCTTGGTGCTCTCTGGCCACCCAACGGCGCTGCTGGGCGCGCAAGACAAGCTGCTGCGCGGCTAACCTAGCGCAGCCTTTGCAACCCATCTTTTACTTTGAAGCCATCCATGCAACACCTGAGCATCAACGACTACCTTCGCCAACATATCCGCACCGTGCCCGACTGGCCGGTGCCGGGCGTGCAGTTTCGCGACATCACGCCGCTGCTGCAAAACCCCAAAGTCTTTCGTGTGCTGATTGACGCTTTTGTCCACCGCTACATGGACAGTGCGCTGCGCCCCGACGTGGTGGCCGGGCTGGACGCGCGCGGTTTTATCATCGGCTCGGTGGTGGCTTACGAGCTGAATTTGGGTTTTGTGCCGATTCGCAAAAAAGGCAAGCTGCCCTTCACCACCGTCGAAGAAACCTACGAGCTGGAATACGGCAGCGCCACCGTCGAGCTGCACGCCGATGCAGTCAAGCCCGGCGACCGGGTGCTGCTGATGGACGACCTGATCGCCACCGGCGGCACCATGATGGCCGGACGCAAGCTGCTAGAGCGCTTGGGTGCCACCGTCATCGAAGGCGCAGCGATTGTCGATTTACCCGAGCTGGGCGGCTCCAAGCGCTTAAAAGACAGCGGCTTGCCGCTGTTTACGCTGCTGGATTTTGAGGGACATTGACGCGGTTTACAGCTCGCCGTATTGGGTGCTGCTCAGGCTTTGCGCGCGGCTGTCCTGATCGGGCATTACCGTATCGGCAAAGTCATTTGTCGCAGGTGGGCGGCGTGCGCCGCTGCGTTGGGGCACGCCGGGCGTTGTCGCCGCCGGAGCGCGGGCGGCAGCAGCAGAGGCCAGCGCCTGCTTAAAGGCAGCGACCTCATCGGCTTCAATCGGATCAAAACGCGGCACCACCAAACGCACAGGTGCAGCCCCAGCAGGCGCAGCCGGCGCAGCAACGCCACCGGGGCGCTCTAGCGGTGCTGGCCGAGACGGGCGCGGCGCAGTGCTCGGCGCAGAAGGCCGCGCCAATTCCGGCGCAGGTGCGGATGCCGGTGCGCGTACACCGCTAGCCGTCGATGGATGCAAGTGCGGCGGAGGCGCTGGCACAGCCGCCGTTTTTTGCGCTGCGCCAGCGGCGACCAACTCGTTAATGCGCCAGTACACCGCCGAGACGGTGATGCCGTAGCGCGCCTTGGCCGTCTGGGCGATCAAGGTCTCGATCTCGTTCAAGCGCTCGGTCTCGCCGCCAAACTCGGGGGCCAAGTCCATCATCACCAAAAACTGCAACCCACGCGGGTCGAGCGACAGCACCTTGAACTTGTAGCTGGCCGACAACACGCCCGCGCACACCATAGCGTCGCGCACGACGATATAGAGCAGCTCGCGCCGCTCCATGCGCTCGTTTTTGACCGCCGTTTGTTCTGGTGCCGCAGGCGCAGCGGATGGCTTATGGGTGCGCCCCGATTGCGAAACGGGAGCGCCGGCATTCGAGGATGCCAAAGGCTGAGGTAACTGCCGCTTGGCGGAGGATTTACCCATCAACCAGCTAAAAAATGACATGACTTTCTTTCTGCGGACAACACGGTGCGGATCCAAAAAGGAGTGTAACTTGCGCACCCGCTGCGCACTGCAATCGCTGACGCGCCGGGCAGTCAGGTTGCAGCAACGCGGCGGCGGCGATTGTTCAAGCGCCGCGCCAACACCGAGCCAGCCGCCAGCGTCAAACCCAGCGCCAACGCTGGCTGGCGGTTGCTCAGTTCAGTAAAGCGCAGGCTACTCAAACCCCACAGCTTGCTGGCCGAGGCCGCCTGCACCGTGGCAATGCGCGGGCGCTGCGAGAAAAACACGCTCTCGCCAACGATGGAGCCGCTGCCAATGATGGCCATGCGCAAACGCGCCTTCTCGTCCTCGTAATGGGCGCTCAGGTTGCCGCTTTCAATCAGGTACAGCGTGCGGTCGTTGGCCGCGCCGCGCGTAAACAGCGTTTGTCCCTCGCTCAACGCGTATTGCTGCAAATACGGTGCCAGCGCGGCCCATTGCGCGGGCGTGAATGGGTCTTTCAACGCGTCCTCAGCAACGGCTTCGGCCACGGCTTGGATCAGACCCTGAAGATGGGGCGGGTGGGCGGAAAATGGTGCTGCATTCATGACCACCGAAGCTAACGACATTGCGCATCCAGCACAAGCTCGCTTTACGGCTGCTTACACCCAGAGAGTGCGGCTGGCGCATTTATTTGCCAATGCAAAAGCTCGAAAAAATCACCCCCAGCAAATCGTCTGACGAAAACTCGCCGGTGATCTGGTTGAGCGCGTTTTGCGCCAAGCGCAACTCTTCCGCCAACAAATCCAGCGCGGGGGCAGCGCAGTGCAACTGCGCTGCCGCTTCCATCAGGCGCGCGTCCACCGCCTGCAGCGCCTGCACATGGCGGGCGCGGGCGATGAACACGCCCTCGGGTGCCGACTGCCAGCCGGCCACTTGCAGCAGCGTGCGGCGCAGCGCGTCCAGCCCCTCACCGGTGCGCGCCGACAGGCACACGCTGGCGTGTATCGCCTCGCCCGACGCTGCCGGCACGCGGTGCTCAGCCGGCACGCAGTCGCTTTTGTTCCAAATGTCGATGATGGGGACGTTTTTTGAGGCTTTTTCGGCCATAGCCCTGTAGATACGTGCGTCAGCAGCTATGTATTCAGGAGCATCGCAGCGGCTTAAATCGTGCAAAAACAGCACCGCATCGGCACCGGCGATTTCGTCCCAAGCGCGCTCAATGCCAATGCGCTCAACCTCGTCGTCGCTGTCGCGCAGACCGGCGGTGTCGATCACGTGCAGCGGCACGCCTTCGATTTGGATCGTCTGCTGCACCTTGTCGCGCGTGGTGCCGGCAATCGGCGTGACGATGGCCAGCTCGGCGCCGGCCAGCGCGTTCAGGAGCGAGCTTTTGCCGGCGTTGGGCTGGCCGGCAATCACCACTTTGATGCCTTCGCGCAACAGCGCGCCTTGCTGCGCACGCTGCATCACCTGCGCCAGCGTGTGCTGCAACTTGGCGAGTTGCCCGCTGGCATCGGCCTTTTGCAGAAAGTCGATTTCTTCCTCGGGAAAATCCAGCGTCGCTTCGACCAACATCCGCAGATGGATCAGCGCGTCGCGCAGTTGGTGGATTTGCTGCGAAAACTCGCCCGCCAGTGAGCGGCTGGCGCTGCGCGCGGCCGCCGCCGTCGATGCATCAATCAAATCGGCAATCGCCTCGGCCTGTGCCAAGTCGATTTTGTCGTTCAGAAACGCCCGCTCGGTGAATTCGCCCGGCTGGGCGACGCGCAGGCCGGGCAGCACTTGCGCTCCAGCTTCAAGGCAGCGCGCCAGCAGCAGTTGCAGCACCACCGGGCCGCCGTGGGCTTGCAGCTCCAGCACGTCCTCGCCGGTGTAGGAATGCGGCGCCGGAAAGTGCAGCGCCAGCCCTTGGTCAATCGGCTGGCCGTCGGCATCGCGAAACGGCAGATAAGTGGCTTCGCGCGGCTTCAAGGCGCGGCCGCACAGCAGCTCGACCAGCGGTGCCAGCGCTTTGCCAGAGATGCGCACAATGCCGACGCCGCCGCGTCCGGGCGCGGTGGCAATGGCGGCAATCGGCTCGGAATGGCGGGATAACATGGTGAGAGGTCACTCCTTTATTGAGAGCTGCTAGCGCACGCAAATAGGGGCTTTCAGATAGTTTTATACCTGAAAGCCCCTAGATATGTGCGCTAGCAGCTATTATTTAAATAGCTGATTTCAAGCACGTCAAATTCAATTTATTTGAACTTAGGCATGTTGAACTGCGGCGGCACACCCATGCGGGTGTTGATCACCCACTGCTGGGCAATCGACAAAATGTTGTTGGTCAGCCAGTACAGCACCAAGCCGGCCGGGAAGAAGAAGAACATCACGCTAAACACCAGCGGCATGATCCACATCATCTTGGCTTGCATCGGGTCGGGCGGCGCGGGGTTCAGCGCGGTTTGCAGCAGCGAACTGAGCGTCATCAGCACCGGCAAGATAAAGAACGGATCGGGCGAAGACAGGTCGTGGATCCAGCCAATCCAGGGCGCGTTGCGCATTTCGACGCTGGAGAGCAGCACCCAGTACAGCGCAATAAACACCGGAATCTGAATGATGATCGGAAAGCAGCCGCCCATCGGGTTGACTTTTTCTTCGCGGTAGATGCGCATCATCTCTTGCTGCATTTGCTGCGGCTTGTCTTTGAGGCGCTCGCGCATCTCGACAATTTTGGGATTGACGGCCTTCATCTTGGCCATGCTGGCGTAGGCCTTGGCGTTGAGCCAATAGAACAAAATTTTCAGCAGCAGCACCAAGCCGACAATCGACCAGCCCCAGTTGCCCAGAAAGCTGTGGATTTTGTCCAGCAACCAGTACAGCGGCTTGGCCAAAATCGTCAGCCAGCCGTAGTCTTTGACCAGCTCCAAACCGGGGGTGAGCGACTCCAGCGTTTTTTCAATCTGCGGGCCGGCAAACAAATTGGCGTCCAGCGTTTTGCTCGCTCCCGGTGCCAAGGTGCCCAGCGGCGTGATCATGCCCACCGAGTACAAATTGGTATCGACCTTGCGCATAAACATATCGCGCTGAATGCCGTCGCCCAGCAGCCAAGCCGAGGCAAAGTAGTGCTGCACCATGGCCACGTAGCCGTCGGTGGAGGACTTTTCGATATCGACTTTGCCCTCGTCAATCTTCTTGAACTCGACCTTTTGGTATTTCTTCTCGTTGGTGTAAACGGCGGGGCCGGTGAAGGTCGAATAAATCGACGACTCGCCCGGTGGCTTGTTGCCATCGCGCACCAGTTGCAGGTACAGCTGCGGCGCGGCGCTGGCGCTGCCGGTGTTAATCACCTCATGCTGCACAGCCACCGCATAAGCGGCGCGCTGAATCGTCCACGTTTTGACCAGCTTGATGCCGTCCATCTCGGGCGACTCAAAGCGCACGCTTAGGGTGTCCTCGCCATCTTTGAACTCGCGCGCGCCGGGCACTACGGTCATCGCCGTTTTGTGGGTGGGGAAATTGCCGCCAATCAAACCGGTTTGCGCCAAATAAACCCGCTCGGCGCTCTGGTCAAACAGCACAAAGTTGCGTGACTTGTCGGCCATGTCAACATGCTTGAGCAGCTCGGCGTGCGTGAGCGAGCCGCCTTCGCTGTCAAACGTCAGGCGCAGCACGTCGCTGGTGACGGTGACTTTTTCGCGCGGGGCGGCGGCGCGAGCTAGCTCGCCTTGCTGCGTTGGCACCGCCGAGGTCGAAGCCACCGGCACCGGAGTCGGCACCGATGCATCAGTGTTGGTCGGCAACGCCGAGCCATCCAAGGGCGCGCTGGCCGGGGCGGTCGCTGTGGCTGGGGTGGGGAAAAAGGTGGCGGGCTTGCCGTTGTGCTCCTGCCATTTGTCCCACAACAGGACCAAGGCAAAGCCAAATATCACCCACAAAATAGTGCGGCGGATGTCGTTCATGAAGACTTCTTTGGTTTCTTTGGTGAGGAGGAGGAGAGGTCAGCTGGCGGCAAAAGCCGTGAAAACAGACGGGACGCACGCGGCGGCTCTGTCGGCACCGGATCATGGCCGCCTTGGCACCAAGGCTGGCAGCGCGCCAAACGCGCTACGGTCAACCAAGCGCCTGCGCCAGCGCCATGCTGCTCCAGCGCCTGAATCGAATAGGCCGAGCAAGTCGGCTCAAAGCGGCAAGACGCGCCCAGCCACGGGCTGAGCAGCAAGCGATAGCCTTTGACCAGCCCAATCAGCAAGCGGCGCATCATGGCTGCTTGCTCTGGGGCGCGGCACGGGCAAAAAGCTGTTGCAGCTCATCGCGCACCGCAGCTTTTAAAGCGTCCGAGCTGGCGCTGACAAACAGCTTGCGGTCAAACGCCGTGCGCAAACGCACTACGTGCGCTGCCACCAGCAGTTGCGGCCCCAGCGCGGCAGCGACGGTATAGATTTGCCGTTTGATGGCGTTGCGCGTCACCGCACGGCGCGCCCAGCGCTTGGGCGCCATAGCGCCCAACCAGACATCGGGCGCGTCAAACAACGGCTTGGCATGTTTTGCATCGGCCAACGACAAATGCGCTGCAGGTTTGGTATCGAATACCAAACGGTGCAACGCAAAGTGGGCGGTACGGGCGACAGTGCCACCCGCCATAGCGGCTTGGAACTGTGCGCGGGTTTTGAGCCGCTGCATTCAGGGCGCTCCGTCAGAAATTTTCCGGTGTGAACCGGGGAGCGTGCCCAAGTCCAGTGGCCTTAGACGGCCAGGCGCTTGCGGCCCTTGGCGCGGCGTGCGTTGATGACAGCACGGCCACCACGGGTCTTCATGCGCACCAAAAAGCCATGGGTACGGGCGCGGCGCGTCTTGGAGGGTTGGTAAGTACGTTTCATTTGGGGTCCTTGAGGGGTTCGGTTCTGCCGCGCTAAAGCGCAGCCCGGGGCAAATTACCCTGAACACATTCAGGGAAACCGAAGATTATTGCAGATTCATCACGCCAAGACAATGATTCGTACAAAGCAATTGCTTGAAAGGCAGCGCCGGAGCATGTGGGTAACTTGTGGATAACCTTGGGATAAGCTACAATTTTTGGCCTTAATTGTTCCCCTTATCCACAAGAAAAAACCGCATGACAGAGGAACTTTCCCGCAGCATTGAGGCCACTACCGAGGCGGATGCTGGTCAGGCGCTCTGGCAAAGCTGCCTTGAACAATTGGCGCAAGACCTGCCCGCGCAGCAGTTCAACACCTGGATCAAACCGCTCGCCGCGCAGGTCACTGAAGACTTCTCGCGCATCACCCTTTACGTTCCAAACCGCTTCACACTCGACTGGATTCGCGCCCAATACGCTGGTCGCATTGCCAGCTTATTGGAGTCCCTGTATGGCCAATCGCTGGTGCTCGAATTGGCGCTGGCGCAACGCACCAGCAGCGCCCGCACCCGTATTGCCTCCAGCTCGGCAGCACTGCCAATACCGGTGCATATGCCTGTCGAATCGATGCAGACAGGCGACGACAGCCCTCGCGGCGCACCGCGCAATCGGCTCAATGCCGCGCTCACTTTTGACACCTTGATCGAGGGCACGGCCAACCGCATGGCGCGCGCGGCGGCCATCCATGTCGCCAGCATGCCGGGCCACTTGTACAACCCGCTGTTCATCTATGGCGGCGTCGGTTTGGGCAAGACGCATTTGGTTCACGCGGTCGGCAACAAGCTGCTGGCCGATCGGCCGGATGCCAAAGTTCTCTACATCCACGCCGAGCAGTTCGTCTCGGATGTGGTTAAAGCCTACCAACGCAAAACTTTTGAAGAATTTAAAGAGCGCTACCACTCGCTCGATTTGTTGCTGATTGACGATGTGCAGTTTTTTGCCAACAAAGACCGCACCCAAGAAGAGTTTTTCAACGCTTTTGAGACGCTGCTGGCCAAAAAGAGCCACATCGTCATGACCAGCGACACCTACCCCAAGGGTTTGAGCGATATCCACGAGCGCTTGGTCTCGCGCTTTGACTCTGGCCTGACGGTGGCGATTGAGCCGCCCGAGTTGGAAATGCGCGTCGCCATCTTGATGAACAAAGCGCGCACCGAAAACGTACACATGCCCGAAGAGGTGGCGTTTTTTGTCGCCAAAAACGTGCGCTCCAACGTGCGTGAGTTGGAAGGTGCGCTGCGCAAAATTTTGGCTTACTCGCGTTTCAACCAGAAAGAAATTTCCATCCAAATGGCGCGCGAAGCGCTGCGCGATTTGCTGTCGATTCAAAACCGGCAGATCTCGGTGGAAAACATCCAAAAAACGGTGGCCGATTACTACAAAATCAAGATCGCCGACATGTACAGCAAAAAGCGCCCGGCCAACATTGCCCGGCCACGCCAAATTGCCATGTACTTGGCCAAAGAGCTGACGCAAAAAAGCCTGCCGGAGATTGGCGAGCTGTTTGGCGGGCGTGATCACACCACCGTATTGCACGCGGTGCGCAAGATTTCTGCCGAGCGCCAGCAACTGACCGAACTGAACCAGCAACTACACGTGCTGGAGCAAACCCTCAAAGGGTAAGCGCGTGTTACCGCCCGCCCGCGCTGCTCGCCAAGGGCAGCCCAGCGGGCAAAATATCGGGCTTGGCGCCTTGGCGATAGCCCGCCCCTAACAAACACCAAACATTAAAGATTGAAGAGACTGACATGATCGTTTTAAAGGCACCCCAAGACAAAGTTCTCGCGGTTTTGCAATCGGTGGCCGGCATTGTTGAGCGCCGCCACACTCTGCCGATTTTGGCCAACGTGATGCTGCGCAAAACCGGCAACGCGCTGCAATTGACCACCAGCGACCTCGAAATCCAAATCCGCACCACCGCTGAGCTGGGCGGCGACACGGGCGACTTCACCACCACCGTCAACACGCGCAAGCTGATCGACATCCTGCGCTCGATGCCGTCGGACCAAACCGTCAGCCTTGAATCGAGCCAAGACAAGCTGCTGCTCAAGGGCGGCAAGAGCCGCTTCACACTGCAAACGCTGGCAGCGGAAGACTTTCCGCTGGTGCAAGAAGCCGCCAGCTTTGGCCCGACTTTCAGCGTGCCGCAAAAGACGCTGAAAAGCCTGATCAGCCAAGTCGCGTTTGCGATGGCGGTGCAAGACATTCGCTACTACCTGAACGGCATTTTGTTTGTCGCTGAAGGCAAGCAACTGAGCCTCGTCGCCACCGACGGCCACCGCTTGGCCTTTGCCAGCGCCACGTTGGACGTGGAAGTGCCCAAGCAAGAAGTCATCTTGCCGCGCAAAACCGTGATTGAGTTGCAGCGTTTGCTGTCGGATGCCGACGGCGCGATTGAGATGTGCTTTGCCAACAACCAAGCCAAGTTCAGCTTTGGCGCAATGGAGTTCGTCACCAAGTTGGTCGAGGGCAAATTCCCCGACTACAACCGCGTGATTCCGAAGAACCACCACAACAGCATCACGCTGGGGCGCGCGCCGCTGCTGGCCAGCTTGCAGCGCACCGCCATCATGACCAGCGAGAAGTTCAAAGGCGTGCGCCTGAACGTCGAGCCGGGCACCCTGCGCGTGGCCAGCAACAACGCCGAGCAAGAAGAAGCCGTGGACGAAATCGACGTTGATTACAACGGTGACACCATCGAAATTGGCTTCAACGTCACCTACCTGATCGACGCGCTGACCAGCATGTCGCAAGACATGGTCAAAGTCGATTTGGCCGACGGCAACAGCTCGGCTTTGATCACGATTCCGGGCAACGACAGCTTCAAATACGTCGTGATGCCGATGCGCATTTAAGCCCATCGCGGCTAAATTACTATCATTTTTATAGCTGCTAGCGCACGTATTTAAAGGGCTAGCGGCACTTTTGACCCATAAAATGCTGAAAAGCCACGGCTTTCAGCCACTGCCAAGGCCGACCATGACCGCTGACACCCAATTGCCCGAGCCAGACCACACCGAGACCGGCGTCAACACCTCTGCCCAACCCAAGATTGACGCGCACCAAGCCGGTGCCAGCGAAGGCTATGGCGAAGGCGCCATCACCATCCTCGAAGGCTTGGAGGCGGTGCGCAAACGCCCCGGCATGTATATCGGCGACACCTCGGACGGCACTGGCCTGCACCACTTGGTGTTTGAGGTGGTGGACAACTCGATTGACGAAGCGCTGGCCGGCCACTGCGACGACATTGTCGTCACCATCCACTCCGACAACTCGATTTCCGTCACCGACAACGGCCGCGGCATTCCCACCGGCGTGAAGATGGACGACAAGCACGAGCCAAAACGCTCCGCGTCTGAGATTGCGCTGACCGAACTGCACGCCGGCGGCAAGTTCAACCAAAACAGCTACAAAGTCTCGGGCGGCCTGCACGGCGTCGGTGTGTCGTGCGTGAACGCGCTGTCGAAAATGCTGCGCCTGACGGTGCGCCGCGACGGCAAGATGCACGTGCTGGAATTTAGCCGGGGCTTTGTGCAAAATCGCCTCATCGAAGTCGTCGATGGCGTCGAAATCTCGCCGATGAAGGTTGCCGGTGCCACCGAAAAGCGCGGCACCGAAGTCCACTTTTTGCCCGACACCGACATCTTTAAAGAGAACAACGATTTCCACTACGAAATCCTCGCCAAGCGCCTGCGCGAACTCTCGTTCCTGAACAACGGCGTGCGCATCCGTTTGAAGGACGAGCGCACCGGCAAGGAAGACGATTTTTCTGGCGCGGGCGGCGTGCGCGGCTTTGTGGAATTTATCAACAAGGGCAAGACGGTGTTGCACCCCAACTCGTTCTACGCCTCGGGCGAGCGCCCGTCTGAGACCTACGGCGGCATCCCCGGCACGCACATCGGCGTCGAAGTGGCGATGCAATGGAACAGCGGCTACAACGAGCAAGTGCTGTGCTTTACCAACAACATTCCGCAGCGCGACGGCGGCACCCACTTGACCGGCCTGCGCGCGGCGATGACGCGCGTCATCAACAAATACATCGACGAAAACGACTTTGCCAAGAAGGCCAAGGTCGAGGTGACAGGCGACGACATGCGCGAAGGCCTGTGCTGCGTGCTCTCGGTCAAAGTGCCCGAGCCAAAGTTCTCCAGCCAGACCAAAGACAAACTGGTGTCGAGCGAAGTGCGCGCGCCGGTGGAAGACATCGTCGGCAAGCTGCTGAGCGACTACCTGCAAGAGCGCCCCGCCGACGCCAAAATCATCTGCGGCAAGATTGTCGAAGCCGCCCGCGCCCGCGAAGCGGCCCGCAAAGCACGCGAAATGACGCGCCGCAAAGGCGTGCTCGACGGCATGGGCCTGCCGGGCAAACTGGCCGACTGCCAAGAAAAAGACCCGGCGCTGTGCGAGATTTACATCGTCGAGGGTGACTCCGCCGGCGGCAGTGCCAAGCAAGGGCGCGACCGCAAATTCCAAGCCATCTTGCCGTTGCGCGGCAAAATTTTGAACGTCGAAAAAGCCCGCTACGAAAAGCTGCTGACCAGCGCTGAAATTTTGGTGCTGATTACCGCCTTGGGCACCGGCATTGGCAAGGCCGGCGGCAGCACTGGCAGCGACGACTTTGACGTCGCCAAGCTGCGCTACCACCGCATCATCATCATGACCGACGCTGACGTGGACGGCGCGCACATCCGCACGCTGCTGCTGACGTTTTTCTACCGCCAAATGCCCGAGCTGGTTGAGCGCGGCCACATCTACATCGCCCAGCCGCCGCTGTACAAAGTCAAGGCCGGCAAAGAAGAGCTGTACTTGAAAGACGCGGCGGCGCTGGACGGCTTTTTGCTGCGTATTGCGCTGAAAGACGCCAGCATCATCACCAGCGCTGATACGGGTGCCAACGTGCTGAACGGCGACACGCTGGCCGACTTGGCACGCAAACACCAAGTGGCCGAAAACGTCATCACCCGCCTTTCGGGCTTTATGGACTTTGAAGCGCTGCGCGCCGTGGCCGATGGCATCACGCTCAACTTGGACACGCTGCAAGACGCCCAGACCAGCGCCGCGCTGCTCGAAGCCAAGCTGCGCGAGCTCAACATCACCGGCACCCCAGCCGAAGTTGCTGGTGAATTTGACGTGCGCACCGACAAGCCGCTGCTGCGCATCAGCCGCCACCACCACGGCAACGTCAAAAGCAGCGTCATCACGCAAGACTTTGTGCGCGGTGCCGACTATGCCGTGCTGCACGAAGCGGCCGACACCTTCCGCAACCTGCTGGGTGCCGGTGCCAAAGTGCAGCGCGGCGAAGGCGAGCGGCGCAAAGAAGAAAAAGTGGCCGACTTCCGCCAAGCCATGCAGTGGCTAATTGCCGAGGCCGAGCGCACCACGGCGCGCCAGCGCTACAAGGGTTTGGGCGAAATGAACCCCGGCCAGCTGTGGGAAACCACGATGGACCCGGCGGTGCGCCGCCTGCTGCGCGTGCAAATCGACGACGCCATCGAGGCCGACCGCGTCTTCACCATGCTGATGGGCGACGAAGTCGAGCCACGACGCCACTTCATCGAAACCAACGCCCTGCGGGCGGGGAATATTGATATTTGAGGCAGAGGTGGGTTCAGCCAGCGTTCAAGGCAGCAATCGCCCTGAACGCCGGCGATATGCGCGCATCCTCTGCCGCGCGGCGCCAAAACTCTCCCGCCAACTGCTGCGCCAGCGGCCACACATCCGCAGTGGCAGCACTTGGCTGGGGCAACGCGGCAGCAAAGTCGCGCGGGACGATTTCGCCATTGATGGGCATATAAAGCATCGGCAACATATCGTAGGTCGGCGACAGCGCCCAGTCGTCGCCCTTGAGCACGAACGAGATGTTGCCGTAGTGCCGGTCGGTGTTGGCAATCAGCTGGCCGTAGGCTTCGAGCAGGCGCAGGTGGTGCGCGTCGGCGGCGGTAATCAGGCCGCGTGCCTGCAAGCGCAGGGCGGTGGCAGCCCAGTTGTCGATCTCGCCGACGTACTGCGCGTTGTACACCTGCAGCGAGACCATGCCGATGCGCCCCGGCAGACCTTGCGCGTTCAGCGCGGTGCTGCGGTCAAAGCGCTCCGACTCCAAAAACACCCGGCCAGCGCTGATGAAAACCTCGGTGCGCGCGGCGGGCACACCGGATTCGGCCAGCGTGGTCAACGCCAAGTGCTCGCAGACCAGCAAATCGCGGATGCGCTGTTCCGCCGGCGAATCACCGGCGGGCGAGAACTTGACGATGACACTGCGCCCGGCGGTGTTGCAGCAAAACTTCGGCTGCTCGCCGCCGGCGGACGAGCCGGGGTGCGCGCCTTGCATCGCCCGCTGCGCCAATGCGGGGTAGTCCGCCGCGCTGGCGGCGCGCAGCGTGCGCTCTGACAGGGTGGCAAAGCGCTCTATCGAGGCGCTGCCCACCACCAAATTGCCCGGCTGGTCTTCGCCGCACAGGGTCAGCGCGCGCAGCACGTCGTCTTCGCTCCACTGGCGCGGATCGCCGCCGAGCTGCAGCGCGGGGTGGCTGTGCGCAAAAGTGCGGCCAATAAAACCTTGCGGGCGCATATCGTCCAAAAACCACGGCAGGCCGTCGTGCTGCTCGCTGACGCCATCGGCCTCATCGACCCAAAAGCCGCCGCCGGCCAGCGCCAGCATCCGGCCAAAGGGCGAGGGCTGGCCTTGGCTGTCGATGCGTGCCAACGCCACTTCGGTGCCGACACCGGCCACTTGGCGCACCAGCACATAGCGCTGCTTGCGCGCCGCGCCGACTTTGCGCACCTGCCCCGAAGCCAGCAGCGGTGCCAGCGCGCGCGAGACGCTGGGCTGGCTGATGCCGAGCAGCTCTTGCAATTCGGCGCTGCTGAGCACGCCGCCTTGGCGGCGCAGCGCTTGCAGGGCTTTGGCGGTGGTGTCGATAGCAGTCATGGCGCAATTTATGGAATGGATAGAAAAAGCAAAAAACCAATTGAATTCAAGGCATTAGCTTGATTGAGTCAATTGTATTGAATAGATAAATACAGCGCGGCAGCTATTCCTAATTTGATAGCTACTAGCGCCCGTCAACATTGGGCTAGCGGGGTTTTTGATTGAAATTTGGCTGGCGCGGTAGCAATATCGTTAAAGTAGCCGCCCCACACTCCCTTTTCACACACGGCACCCATATGACCAAAGACCTAGCGCGACAGAGCGAACTGAAAAAAATGGAGCTGTGCGACGGCTGCGCCGGCATCCAGCGCAACTGGCGCCGCGCCCCCGGCCACCCCGAGCTGGTGCAGCGCGGCAACCGCAAAGAAGACCGCAAGCACGGCCAAGTCACCATTACCCGCTATGTTTGTGACCACTGCGGCACGGCGTGGGAATATGAGAACGACAAAACCAATCTGCACGCTGGCTGGTCGGTCGTTGGCCGCTGAGCGCCGGGTTTTTATGCGGCAAAGGGCATTATCTCGGGGCAAAATCGCTCTATGAGCTGGAACCGAACTATTACCAACGACTTGACCGACGCCACCGCGTTGGTAGCGGATGCCAATAACGCCACCCGCAGCGTGATGTTGTCGCAATTGCGCGCGCTGGGTGTGCGCTCAATTCGCCAAGCCTCGCGCGCCAGCGATGCGCGGCGCCACTTGGAGGCGCAAACCTTCGACATCGTGCTGTGCGAGCAAAACTTCCCTCAAGAATCCGTCACCGGGCAAGAGCTGCTGGACGACTTGCGCCGTGGCGGCATGTTGCCATTGGCGACGATTTTCATCATGGTCACGCCCGAGGCGGCCTACAGCAAAGTCTCTGAAGCCGCCGAGTCGATGCTCGACTCCTACCTGCTCAAGCCCTTTACCGCTGCGCGCCTGCAAGACCGCATCTCGCACGCGCGCCAGCGCAAAGTGGCGCTGCAAGACATCCACCAAGCGATTGAAGACCAGCAATTTACCCAAGCTGCGCGCTTGTGCCTGCTGCGCCTTAACGAGCGCGGGCCTTACTGGACTTATGCCGCCCGCGTCGGTGCCGAGTTGCTGCTGCGACTGGGGCGCTTTGACATGGTGCAAAAGCTGTACGAATCGGTCTTGGCGACCGAAAAAGCGCCGTGGGCCAGCCTCGGACTGGCGCGGGTGCAACTGGAGATGGGGCAGCCGCACAAGGCCAAACCGCTGCTGGAAGCGCTGTTGATTGAAGAATCGAACTACGCCGACGCTTACGACAACCTCGCCCGCACGCTGATGGAGCTGGGGCAGTTTGAAGAGGCACTCAATGCCTATCAGCGCTCGACCGAGCTGACGCCGTCGTCGATTGCGCGCTTGCAGCGCCACGGCATGTTGGCGTTTTATTTGGGCGACAAAGACAAAGCGATTGAGCTGCTCGAAGGCTCGGTGCGCTTGGGACTCGGCTCCAAAATGTTTGACGGCCAGACGCTGACGCTGCTGGGGATTGCGCGCTTTGAGATTGACGAGCCGAAACAGCTGCGCCAATTTTTGCTCGACCAACAGCGCATGGCCGAGCGCAACCCCGAGTCGGTGCGCCTGCGCCGCATGGTGCAAACGCTGCAAGTGCTCGATGCCTGCATCAGCATCGGTATCGGCAAAGACAAAGCCAAGGGCAAAGACATCGACCGCACACTGGGCAAAGACAAAACCGAGGCCGAGCTGTTGGCCCAAGCCCAAGCGCCAACGCTGGAGGCGCTGGCGCTGCTGACCGGCGCGATTTTGGAGCCGGACTTTGACTTTGAAGCCGCCTGCAACCTGCTGTCGGTGCTGGCGCTGCTGCCGACGCGCAACCTCAACCCGCCCGACGCCGAGCAAATCGTCCACAAGCTGGGTATGCGCTTTGCCACCTCGATGGCGATGTCCGAGCTGCTGATGGGCGCGGCGCGCAAAGAGCCGCGTTTTTGCGAGCTGCTGACCGACTGCAACACCCACGTCTTGCAAATCTTGGAGCACGCGCTGGCACCGAGCCGCAATGGTGATGCGCGCACGGCGGTCGAAACGCTGTTGTCGCAAGGCTTGTCCAGCTTGAACGCCAAGGTGATTGAGACTGCATGGCGCGTGCTGCAGCGCTACAAAAACGACATCAGCAACGCCGACGAGCTGGCGGCCAAAATTGAGCCGTGGCGCGCCACACTGGGCACGGCCTACAACAAGCCGGTGCTGGGCGACCGCAACATGCGCCAGTCCGGCGGTGTCAGCCTGCGCGGCATGGACACGGCACCGCTGCAACCAACCATGACCGCCGCCAGCGCGGACAACTGATGGGAGGCGGCGCGCGGCGCGCAACACACTGTTGCAGCGCTGGCACTTTTGTCGGTGCGTTCCATACGCATCTCAGGGGTAGGTAATTCGCCTGCCCCTTGGTGCGTGACCGGCACGGGCCGGCGCACCGATTTTCTCTTTAGGAGCCCGCCATGACCGATCCCGTCTTGCACACCCAGCCGCTCGGGCCTCAGTGGCCCACACTTGATCCGTTTTTGTTTTGCGCCCACCACGACGATGCCTATCCGGCCGGCAACGACGCCCTAGGCCCAGCCGCCGCGCTGCACGAGCGCCACATCGGCAGCGACTTCAGCCGCAAGGATGGCTGGAGCATGTACCACGGCGACACCGTGCCCGGCTTTCCGGGCCACCCGCACCGGGGCTTTGAAACCGTCACGCTGGTGCGCCGCGGCCTGATCGACCATGCCGACTCGCTTGGGGCGATGGCGCGCTTTGGTGGCGGCGACGTGCAGTGGGTCACCGCTGGCAAGGGCATACAGCACTCCGAGATGTTTCCGCTGCTCAACGCCACCGCGCCCAACCCGCTGGAGCTGTTTCAGATCTGGCTGAACCTGCCGGCACAGCAAAAAATGGTCGAGCCGCACTTCACCATGCTGTGGAACGAACGCATCCCGCGCTTGCAGCACCACGACGCGCAGGGCCGCGCCACCACCGTCACGGTAATTGCCGGTGCCCTACCGGGAGCCGCGCCAACATTGGCACCGCTGCCACCGCCGCCCGAATCTTGGGCCGCGCAGCCGCAGGCCGACGTGGCCATCTGGACGCTGCGCTTAGAGCCGGGCGCGCAGTGGCAGCTGCCCGCCGCACAGGGCGCGGACACCCGGCGCATGTTGTACTTTTTTGTCGGCGAGGGGCTGCGCATCGGCACGCACGACGTGCACGCACACGCCGCGCTGGAGCTGGTCGCCGCTCAAGACTGGCTGCTGACCAACACCGGCAGCACGGTGGCCGAATGCCTGCTGCTGCAAGGCCGGCCAATTGCCGAACCAGTGGCGCAATACGGGCCGTTTGTGATGAACACCCAGGCCGAGATTGCGCAGGCGGTGCAGGACTACCGCCGCACCGGCTTTGGCGGCTGGCCTTGGCCACAGGCCGATCCGGTGCATGGCAGCGTGGCTCGGCGCTTTGCGCGCTACCCCGGCCAAACGCAGGACGAGCTGCCGGGCGCCTAGGCGACAATAGCCCCCACTTTTTACGACCCCAAACACCATGAACATCACCCAAGACACCGCCGTCACCCTGTCCTACCAAGTCACCACGCCCGAAGGCAAGCCGGTGGACAAGGGCAATTTGTCCTATCTGCACGGCGGCTACGACAACATCTTCCCCAAGGTCGAAGCGGCGCTGGACGGCCAAGCCGCCGGCTTCAGCACCACGCTGGATTTGAGCGCCGAAGACGCGTTTGGCGAGCACAACCCCGCGCTGATTCGCACCATCCCCAAGGCCGAATTTCCACCGGGCGTGAAGGTCGGCGGCCGCATCCAAAGCGTCGGCCACGACGGTCAGCCGCAGGTGTTTAACGTCGTCAAAGTCAAGGGGCAAGAAGTGCATTTGGACGGCAACCACCCGCTGGCCGGCCAGCCGCTGCGCTTTAGCTGCAAAGTGAGCGCCGTGCGCGCCGCCTCCGCCGAAGAAATCACCCACCGCCATGTCCACGGCGAACACGGCCATCAGCATTGAGCTGGCGCGGGTGATAGCCAATCATTAAAATGATAGCTATAACCGCACGTATCTAAAGGGCTAGAGGCCATTTTGATATAAAAACGGCCTCCCAACAGCCTTAAAGCGCGCCCTGCAAGATGGCGCGGCTCACTTCGGGCGTGATGCTGCGCTGCTCGCCCAGCGCCACCATTTTGTGCGCGGTCAGCTGCGCCACCACGGCATCCACCGCCTCGGCGCCCAAACCGTAGTCTTGCAGGCGGGTCGCAATGCCGACGCTCTCAAAAAACGCCCGTGTGCGCGCAATCGCTTGGTCGATGCGCTCATCTTCGCTGGCGCTGTCCGGGGCGATGTGCCAGACGCGCTCGGCGTATTGCAGCAGCTTGGCGCGCTTGGGCTGGCGCTGCACGTGCAGCAGCGACGGCAGCACGATGGCCAGCGTGCGCGCGTGGTCGATGTTGTAGAGCGCCGTCAGCTCGTGGCCAATCATGTGCGTCGCCCAGTCTTGCGGCACGCCGGCGCCGACGATGCCGTTCAGCGCCAACGTAGCCGTCCACATCAGGTTGGCGCGGCTGTCGTAATTGTCAGGTTCCGGCGGTTCGGCCAGCGCGGCCGGGGCGATTTCAATCAGCGTTTGCAGCAGGCCTTCGGCAATGCGGTCTTGCGCCAGCGCTTGCACCGGATAGGTCAAATACTGCTCCACGGTGTGGACGAAAGCATCGACGATGCCGTTGGCGATTTGCTTAGTCGGCAGGGTGTAGGTCTTGGTCGGGTCGAGCACCGAAAACACCGGAAAGCAATGCACGCTAGAAAACGCCAACTTGGTCTGGGTGGCTTTGCGCGTGACGACAGCGCCGCTGTTCATCTCCGAACCCGTCGCAGGCAAAGTCAGCACGGCACCCAGCGGCAAGGCGCGGGTGATGTTGCGACCGTGGGTTTCCAAAATGCTCCACGGCTCGCCATCAAAGCAGGCAGCGGCCGCGACAAATTTGCTGCCATCAATCACCGAGCCACCGCCCACGGCCAGCAAAAAGTCGATGCCATCGCGCTTGACTTGCTCGACGGCGCGCATCAGCGTCTCATACGTCGGGTTTGGCTCGATACCGCCAAACTCGAACACCGTGCGCTCGCCCAGCGCGGCTTTGACCTCGTCCAGCGTGCCGGTTTTTTGCGCACTGCCGCCGCCGTACAGCAGCAACACGCGGGCATCGGCGGGCACCCAGCGCGCCAGCTCAGGGATTTTGTCGGTGCCAAACAGGATGCGGGTCGGGTTGTAAAAATCAAAATTGAGCATGGATTCTCCAGAATAAAAACTTCAATGGTTGCGCAGCAACGCTTGGCGCAGCAAGCGCGCGGCGCGGTCGCGGATTTGAAAAGGGCTGTGGCCCGGTGCTGGCGTCTGCACGCGCGCGGCAGTACAGGCGCTCAAAAAATCATTCAAGATGGGCGTGTCGTCCAGCGTATTGGAGTCACCGGTGTGGAACTCGGGGTGCCACTGGGTGGCGGCAATGTAGCCGCGCCCGGGGCCGGCGCGGCGGCGAATCGCCTCGGGCACCACGTCGGGGTGGCTGAAGGCCTCAATCTCAAAATCGGGCGCCAAGCGCTTGATGCCTTGGTGGTGGATGCTGTTGACGCGCGCCCGGCGCCGCCCCGGGTACATCTGCGCCAAATGCGTGCCCGAGACGAACTCAATCTCATGGAAATTTTGGTCGTAGGTGACGGCGTTGCGGTGCTGCAGCGCGCCGGGGCGCTGGGTTTCGATGTCTTGGTACAGCGAGCCGCCAAAGGCGACGTTGATCAACTGCAAGCCCCGGCAAATGCCAAAAATCGGCTTACCGGCTTGGGAGAAAGCCTCGACCACCGCCAAGTCGTACAGGTCGCGGATTTGGTCGCCCTCCCAAGCTTGGCGCAGTGGCTCCTCGCCGTAGTTACCCGGCCAGACATCTGCGCCGCCGTGCATCACCACACCATCGAGCCACTGCGCGTAGTGCGCCAGCGTGACGTCACCGCGCGCCGTGGCACCGGTGGGGCAGGGCACCATCACCACCATCGCGCCAGCGGACATGATCCAGTGCGCCACCGACTGCTCGACGTATTGCAGGGTTTTGCCGGTAAAAAGAGAGCGGGTCGGGTCAGCGTGTTGAAAACAGGCCGACAAACCAATTTTGAGACGGGATTTTGCGGACATCGTTTGTTGTAACACTGTGGGCGTTAAGCGTTTGCAAAAGGGTTTTTTAATCCCAGATATCTGCAAAAAAAGGTGCATGAGGCTATTGCAAAGCGCGCATTGCGGCATGATGTAGGCGAGTGTCATGCCAGTTTTCACCCCGGCAACGGTGCCGGTTTATGCCAAAGGAGAATCCATGCAAGTTCAAGTACACACCGATGACAACATCCAAGGCGGCGAGTCTCTGGCCCAGTGGATTCAAGAAGAAGCCACGGCGCGCCTCGGGCGTTTTCGCGAGCACCTGACCCGCATCGAAGTGTTTTTGACCGACACCGCCGCTGGCAAAGACAGCGTCAATGACAAGCGCTGCCGCGTTGAAGCGCGTCCTGCTGGCCGCCAGCCCGTTGCGGTAACGGCAGATGCTGACAAAGTGGCCGATGCCTTCACTGGTGCGCTTGAAAAGCTGATCCGTGCGCTGGACGCTGACTTGGGTCGTCTCAAAGACAAGAACGCCCGCGAAACCATTCGCACGCACGAGCAGCCTGACGAGGAGTAAATCTCTTAGCTTTATTAAAGCCCACAAAAAAAGGACGCTGCACAGCGTCCTTTTTTGTTGCTGCGCTTAATTTAGTGCGCCGCAGCACCCGCAGCGCCGACACCGGTTTGCGCGCGCACATATTGGTCGTCAAACGCCGCGCGCTCGGCTTGCGCCTCGGCGCTGTTGTCGAGCTTGGAGAACACGTAAATGCCCAAGAACGCCAACGGCATCGCAAACAGCGCTGGTTGCGTGTATGGGAACAGCGGCGAGGCATTGCCCAGCACATCGACCCACACCGACTTGGAGAACACCACAAACAGCACCGAGCTGATCAGGCCCAAGTAGCCGCCGACCAGCGCGCCGCGCGTGGTTAGGCCGCGCCAGTACATCGACATGAACAAGACGGGGAAGTTGGCGCACGAAGCCACGCCAAACGCCAGCGCCACCATGAAGGCGACGTTCATCTTCTCAAACGCCATGCCCAGCAGCACCGCCACCACGCCCAAGCCAAGCGTTGCCATTTTGGAGACGCGAATTTCTTTCTCTTCGGTCGCTTTGCCCTTCATGATGACGCGCGCATACAAGTCGTGCGAAATGGCCGAAGCGCCAGCCAACGCCAAGCCCGCCACCACCGCCAAAATTGTCGCAAACGCCACCGCCGACAAAAAGCCCAGCAGCAAGTTGCCGCCGGCCGCCTTGGCCAAGTGCAGCGCCACCATGTTGCCGCCGCCAATGAGCTTGCCTTTGATGTCGCCGCCTTCAAAAAACTGCGGATCGGTGCCGACCAAAACAATCGCGCATACGCCCATAAAGGCAATCACGTTGAAGAAGAAAGCGATGATGCCCGAGGCGTAAAACACCGATTTGCGCGCCTCTTTGGCGTTGGTCACCGTGAAAAAGCGCATCAAAATGTGCGGCAAACCGGCGATACCAAACATCAGGCCCAGACCCATCGAAATGGCCGTAATCGGGTCAGCCAACAAGCTGCCGGGCACCAGCAGCTTTGGGCCCAGCTGGTGGACTTCCATGGCGCGGTTGGTCAGCGTCTCAAAGCTAAAACCAAATTTGCTAAACGCCAGCAACATGATGGCGGTGCCGCCGGTCAGCAACATGCAGGCCTTGATGATTTGCACCCACGTCGTCGCGACCATGCCGCCAAAGATGACGTAAACCATCATCAGCACGCCCACGACCACCAGCGCGACGTTGTAGTCCAAACCAAACAGCAGCTTGATCAGCTGACCCGCGCCCACCATTTGCGCCACCAAATAAAAGCACACCACCACCAGCGAGCTAATGGCCGCCATGGTGCGCACTTTGCCTTGGTTGAGGCGGTACGAGGTGATGTCGGCAAAGGTGAACTTGCCCAAGTTGCGCAGGCGCTCGGCCATCATGAACAAGATGATTGGCCAGCCGACAAAAAAGGCCACCATGTAGATGTAGCCATCGACGCCTTGGCCGTAAATCATCGCCGTCAGGCCTAGCAGCGTCGCCGCCGACATGAAGTCGCCCGCAATCGCCAAGCCGTTTTGCTTGCCGCTGATACCGCCGCCGGCGGTGTAGAAGTCAGAGGCGGTTTTGGATTTGCCCGCTGCCCAATAGGTGATGCCCAGCGTCATCAGCACAAAGACAAAGAACATGCCGATGGCGTGCAGGTTGAGCGGCTGCTTTTCCGTCGCGCCCAAATCGGGCGCAGCCATCGCCAGCAGCGGCAGCGACCACGCCGCAGCAGCCAGCAAGTTGCGCGCTGAAAAAACAGGGGTTTTATGGGTGGTGTTCATCATGCTTTCCTCACTGCGTCTTGGACGATTTGCTCGCTCAGCGTGTCAAATTCACCGTTGGCGCGGCGCACATACACCCACGTCATCAGGCAGAAAAACACGAACTGAAACAGCCCCAGCGCAATGCCGACGGTGATGTTGCTGTCGTCCCAAATGCGCTGGGCGATAAAGCCGGGTGCAAACGCCACCAGCAGCACAAAGCTAAAAAAAACCGCAATCACGGTCAGCGCCAACGTATTGGCAAAACGCCCGCGCCGCTGCACCAGCTGTGCATAGCGCGGGTCGCGCTTTATGTTTTCGTAGATTGGATTGGACATGCATTCCCTCGGATAGTTATTAACAAACTGGATTTGTCGAGACCGGCGATTCTAAGAAGTCAATCCGGTTTTATCCTTACACCGCCCTAAAAATTTTCAATCCCAGCTGGAGTCAGCGGATAAAAAATCAAAAACAATAGCTACTAGCGCCCGTATCTATTGGGCTAGAGGCTGTTTTTACTGTTAATTTAGGTGTTTTAGCGCGTCCGCAGCGCCCCAAACTCCTGTCCAATCGCCCGCTATGGACACCCACCGCAACACCCACAGCGACACCCTCTCTGACACCGAGCAGCGCCTGACCGAGCTGGAAATCAAAGCTAGCTACAGCGAAGACTTGCTGGAGCAGCTCAACATGGCGATTTACCGCCAGCAGCTGCAAATTGATGCGCTGCTGCACGAGCTGCAGCAGTTGCGCCAGCAGCAGGCCGGCAGCAACACCGGCGCGCCGCGCAATCTGCGCGACGAGCTGCCGCCGCATTACTGATTTTTGGGAAGGATTCGGGCGCAGAAACGACATCGGGTGACGCAATGGTCACCCGATTTTTAATGTTTTTGGCCTCTAGCCCTTTAAATACGGGCGCTAGCAGCTATCATTTTTATCCAACCCAGCCTTTGGCCGATTTAGACGGCGGCCGATTGCAGCGCGCCGGCTTGGGTCAGCTTCTCGGGCACCAGCAGCTTTTTCAGATCGGCTTGGCTCATGATGCCCAGCTCTTCGGCAATCTGCGCAATCGGCTTGCCGCTGCTTTGCGCCGCTTTGGCAATCGACGAGGCTTTGGCGTAGCCAATGATCGGGTTGAGCGCCGTCACCAGCGTGATCGACTCGGCCATGCGCTCTTGCAGCAGCGCGTGGTTGGCTTCGATGCCTTCGACGCAGTTGACTTGCAGCGTGTGGCAAGCGCTGCTCAGGTGCATCAGGCTCTTGTGCAGCGCCCAGCCCATCAGCGGCTCAAAGGCGTTGAGCTGCATTTGGCCGGCTTCGGCGGCCATGGTGATGGCGACGTCGTTGCCAATCACTTCAAAGCAGACTTGGTTCATCACCTCGGGAATCACCGGGTTGACCTTGCCCGGCATGATCGACGAGCCGGCTTGGCGCGCGGGCAACTTGATGTCACCAACGCCGGCCTGTGGGCCCGACGACAGCAAGCGCAGGTCGTTGCTGATTTTGGACAGCTTGCTGGCAATACGCTTCAAGATGCCGGAGATGTCAACAAACGCGCCGGTATCAGCCGTGGCGGCAATCATGTCGGCGGCTTTGGTGACCGGCACGCCCGACAGCTGGGCCAGCTCAGGAATCACCACATCGACATAGCCCACGGGCGCGTTGATGCCGGTACCGATGGCGGTGCCGCCGAGGTTCACTTCGGTCATCAAAAACAGCGAGTCGCGCAGGCGTTTTTCGTCGTCGGCAATCATGCTGACAAACGAATTGAATTCTTGCCCCAGCGTCATCGGCACGGCGTCTTGCAGCTGGGTGCGGCCAATTTTCAGCACGCTGTCAAATTCGCGCGCTTTGGCGGCAAAGGCACCGCGCAGGCTGGCCAGCGCGGTGAGTAATTTTTGGGCGCCAAACCACGTCGCCAATTTCAGCGCGGTGGGATAGACGTCGTTGGTGCTTTGCGAGGCGTTGACGTGGTCATTGGGGTTGATGACGTCGTAGCTGCCTTTGGCCAAACCGAGGTGCTCTAGCGCCAAGTTGGCGATGACTTCGTTGGCGTTCATGTTGGTCGAGGTGCCGGCGCCGCCTTGGATCACATCGACGACAAATTCAGCGTGCAGCTTGCCGGCGATCAGGTCGTCGCAGGCTTTGCCAATGGCGTCGCACTGGCTGGCAGTGATGGCACCGAACTGCACGTTGGCACGGGCGCAGGCTTTTTTCACCAGCGCCAGCGCGCGAATCAGCTCGGGCATCTGCGCCACGGTGTGGCCGGTGATGGGGAAATTCTCAATCGCGCGCGCGGTGTGTACGCCCCAGTAAGCTGCTGGGGGAATGGTTTTGACACCGATAAAGTCGCTTTCTTGGCGCATGGAAGGCTTTCAGAGGTTTATAAAAAAACAAAAATGTAGGCAGCTCGTAGTCACGTAAAACACTGCCCCAGACGTGCAAACGCCCTGTCCGGGAAGCTGGTCAATCAGCCCCGGAGCAGGGCAGCCGGTGGATTATGTCCTTCAAATGCATAGCGCACAGCCAATTTTGCATAACCAACTGCGCAGCATCCCCAAAAAATCGATTTTTTGCCGACGACTGTGTTGCGCCAGACACAAAAAAACGCGCCCGAAGGCGCGTTTTTGCCGAGCATGGAAGCTGCTGCTGGGCTTACTTAGCCGTCACCACACGCACCATGTCGAGGCACTTGTTGGAGTAGCCCCACTCGTTGTCGTACCAAGCCACGACCTTCAAGAAGGTGGTGTCCAGCGCAATGCCGGCGTCAGCGTCAAACACGCTGGTGCAGCTCTCACCGCGGAAGTCGGTGGCCACCACTTTGTCTTCGGTGTAACCCAAGATGCCTTTCAAAGCGCCTTCGGACTGGGCCTTCATTTCGGCGCAGATTTCGGCGTAAGTCGCGGGCTTTTCCAGCTCAACCGTCAAGTCCACCACCGACACGTCCGACGTGGGCACGCGGAACGACATGCCGGTCAGCTTCTTGTTCAGCGCCGGAATCACCACGCCCACGGCCTTAGCAGCGCCGGTGCTGGAAGGAATGATGTTTTCCAAAATGCCACGGCCACCGCGCCAGTCTTTGTTGCTCGGGCTGTCCACGGTCTTTTGCGTGGCGGTGGCGGCGTGTACCGTGGTCATCAAACCGCGCTTGATGCCCCACTTGTCGTTGAGCACCTTGGCCACGGGTGCCAAGCAGCTGGTGGTGCAACTGGCGTTGCTGATGATGGCTTGGCCGGCGTAGCTTTGGCAGTTGACGCCATGCACAAACATCGGCGTGTCGTCCTTGGACGGTGCCGACATGATGACTTTCTTCGCGCCAGCGTCGATGTGCTTTTGCGCAGTTTCTTTGGTCAAGAACAGGCCAGTGGCTTCGATGACCACATCCGCGCCGACCTCGTTCCACTTCAGGTTAGCCGGGTCGCGCTCTTGCGTCAGGCGGATTTTTTTGCCGTTGACGATGAGCGAATTGCCCTCGACCGAGACCGTGCCCTTGAAGCGGCCATGCACGCTGTCGTACTGCAACATGTACGCCAAGTAGTCAGGCTCCAACAGGTCGTTGATGCCCACGATTTCGATGTCGCTGAAGTTTTGCACCGCAGCGCGAAACACCATGCGGCCGATACGGCCAAAGCCGTTGATACCAATCTTGATCGTCATAAAACTCACTCCAAAGTTGATTACCAAAAACCCAATTGCACTTAACTTGCGCTTATTTGCGTTTCAACGCTGCCTGCACGGTGGCCGCGACGTTGTCGGCGGTGAAGCCAAAGTGCTCAAACAGCACCGGCGCAGGAGCCGACTCGCCAAAGGTGTCGATGCCGACGACCGCCGCACAGCCGTATTTCCACCAGCCGTCGGTCACGCCCATCTCCACCGCAATGCGCGGAATGCCAGCGGGCAGCACGGCTTTTTTGTATTTGACGTCTTCACGGTCAAAAGTGGTCGTACTCGGCATGGACACTACGCGAACAGCTATCTTTTTCTCGGCCAGCAGGCGCTGCGCCTTCAGTGCCAGTTGCACTTCAGAGCCGGTGGCGATGATGACCGCCTGCGCCTTGCCCTTGATGCCGACATCGCTCGGCTCGGACAGCACATAAGCGCCGCGGCTGATGTCACCCAGATCGCGCTTGGGCGCGTAGGGCAGGTTTTGGCGGCTCAGCAACAGGGCGGTGGGCTTGTTGCGGTTGGTCAAAGCGACCGACCAAGCGACGGCGGTTTCTGCCGTGTCGGCCGGACGCCACACGTCCAAGCCCGGAATCAGGCGCAGGCTGGCAGCGTGCTCGATCGACTGGTGGGTCGGGCCGTCTTCGCCCAAGCCAATCGAGTCGTGGGTGAAGACGTGGATCACGCGCAGCTTCATCAGCGCGGCCATGCGGATGGCGTTGCGGCTGTAGTCGCTGAAAGTGAGGAAAGTGCCGCCGTAAGGGATGAAGCCGCCATGCAGCGCCACGCCGTTCATCACCGCCGCCATGCCGAACTCGCGCACACCGTAATTGATGTGGCGGCCGCCGACTTTTTCGCCGCTGACTTCGACCTGCACCACCTCGCCGGCGGCGTCAAAACGCAGCGCCGGCGTGGCTTTGGTGTTGGTCAGGTTGGAGCCGGTCAGGTCGGCGCTGCCGCCCAGCAGCTCGGGCAGCGCGGCGGTAAAGGCTTCCAGCGCCAGCTGGCTGGCCTTGCGGCTGGCGACGGTGGCACCTTCGGTGTGCGCGTGGACGACGGTATCGACCGCCGTTTGCGCAAACGCCGCCGGCAGGTCGCCATTCATGCGGCGGGTGAATTCAGCGGCCAGCGCCGGGAAGGCTTTGCTGTAGGCGGCAAAACGCTTGTCCCACGCGGCTTCGGCCTTGGCACCGGCGGCCTTGGCATCCCAGTCGCGGTAAACCTCGGCGGGAATCTCAAACGGCGCGTGCGGCCAGTCGATGGCAGCGCGGGTCAGGCCGATTTCTTCGGCACCCAGCGGCTCGCCGTGGGCTTTGGAGGTATTAGCGCGGTTGGGCGAGCCTTTGCCAATCGCCGTTTTGCAGACGATCAGCGTCGGGCGCTCCGACTGGGCTTTGGCTTGGGTCAGCGCAGCGGCAATCGCAGCCGCATCGTGGCCATCGACCGCATCGATGACGTTCCAGCCGCAAGCGGCAAAACGCTGCGGCGTGTTGTCGATGAACCACGGCGCGACTTGGCCGTCAATGCTGATGCCGTTGTCGTCGTACAGCGCAATCAGCTTGCCCAGCTTCCAAGCGCCGGCGAGGCTAATCGCCTCTTGGCTAATGCCCTCCATCAGGCAACCGTCACCCAAGAAGGCGTAGGTGTGGTGATCGACCACTTTGTGGCGCGGGCGGTTGAATTCTGTGGCCAACAGCTTTTCTGCCAGCGCAAAACCCACCGCGTTGGTGATGCCTTGGCCGAGCGGGCCGGTGGTGGTTTCCACGCCGGGGGTGATGCCGTGCTCGGGGTGGCCGGCGGTTTTGCTGTGCAGTTGGCGAAAGTTCTTCAGCTCTTGCATCGGCAGGTCGTAGCCGCTCAGGTGCAGCACCGCGTACAGCAGCATCGAGCTGTGGCCGTTGGAGAGCACAAAGCGGTCGCGGTCAAACCAGTTGGGGTTGGTCGGGTTGTGCTTGAGGTGCGAACCCCACAGCGCCACCGCCATATCGGCCATGCCCATCGGGGCGCCGGGGTGGCCCGAGTTGGCTTGTTGAACAGCGTCCATTGCGAGGGCGCGAATCGCACTCGCCATTTGTTGTGAGTTGGCCATCAGGGCAGTTCCGGTGAGGAAGGTGAGAGAAAAGCCGCGATTTTAGCGGTGCCACCCATCGCGCCGTGCGCCAAGCCCATGCCAAGAGCACGCCCAAGCCATGCACTACAGTGGCGCCGATGCATTCCTCCGCACCTTCTCCGTCCGATTCCTGCGCCGCTGCCATCCCCGCTTTGCTGCTCGCCGCAGGCCGGGGCGAGCGCATGCGCCCGCTGACCGACACCACCCCCAAGCCGCTGCTGCGCGTGCAAGGCCAGCCGCTGCTGCACTGGCATTTGCAGGCGCTGGCTGAGGCGGGCGTTGAAAAAGCGGTCATCAACACCGCATGGCTGGGCGAGCAGATCAGCGCGCATTTTTCAAGTGTTTTTGGCCTCCAGCCCTTTAAACACGGGCGCAAGCAGCTATCAATTTTGTATTCGCACGAAGGCCGCGACTTTGGCGCAGCGCTCGAAACTGCCGGCGGCATTGCGCGCGCGCTGCCGCTGCTGGGCGAGGTGTTTTGGCTGGCCGCCGGCGATGTGTATGCGCCAGATTTCGTCTTCGCGCCCGAAGCAGCCCAAGCCTTTGCCGCCAGCGACCAGCTCGCCCACCTGTGGCTGGTGCCCAATCCTGAGCACCACCCGCGCGGCGACTTTGGTTTGACAGCCGACGGCATCGCACTGAACCTGCCGGACAACGACCCCGCGCCGCGCTACACCTACAGCACCATCGCCCTGCTGCGCGCCGCGCTGTTTGCGCCGCCGTGGTGTGACATTCCCGCCGGCAATCCGCAGGGCGTGGCCGCGCCGCTGGGGCCGCTGCTGCGCCGCGCGATGGATGCGGCGCGCGTGGGTGCGTCGCTCTACAGTGGCCGCTGGACGGATGTGGGCACGCCCGAGCGGCTGCAGGCGCTTAACGCTGACGCCGCGTGACTCTGGCACCAGTCAAAGTCTTTTTGCGCCAAGACTGGCATGATTGCAGGCTTTTTTGCCGCTCTTTGCTACACCCCCTATGACCGACCACCAGCCCACTCCAGACCAGAACGCCGTGCCCGCCGCCCCGGAAGGCGCAGCCGCCGCCGCGCCCGCGCTGCCTGAGAGCGCTTCAACCCCCACCAACGCGGCGGAGACGAAGCGCCCCGCCGGCGCTTCCAACCGAGGTGGCCGTGGTGGCCGCGGTCGGGGACGCAAACCCGGTGCAGGTGGCGACGCAGCTTCTGCTGATGCAGCCGCACCCACCGACGGCAGCGCTACCAAAGCCACCGCCCGCCGCGCGCCGCGCCCGATTCCGCCGGCGCTGGAGCAACTGGCCGCGCTGTACCCGCAGCTGTTTGGCGCGGTGTTTTTGCCCCTAAAACGCGGCATTTTCCAAGACCTGCTGGCCGCGCACCCCGACGCGTTTGAGCGCGAAGCGCTGAAACAAGCGCTGGGCATCCACACCCGCTCCACGCGCTACCTGCAATGCGTCGCCGCCGGCCAGCAGCGCCACGATTTGCAAGGCCAGCCGGTCGAAGCGATGGCGCCCGAGCACATCCACCAAGCGCTGCTCGAAGTCCACCGCCGCCGCCAAGGCCGCAGCACTGAAGACCTGCTGCCCAAGCTGCGCGCGCGCATCGTCGCCAACATCGAAGCCAGCGGCCTGAGCCGCGAGGACTACGCCGAGCGCACCCGCACCCGCGATGCCGCCGCCAACGCCCTGCTGGACGAAGCGCTGGCCGAGCTGGCCGAAAAAATCGCCCGCGAAGAAGCGCTCTTGCGCACCTTTGAAGCCAGCGGCAAAAAGAGCGTGGACGAGTTTGCCGACATGTACGGCATGGACCCGCGCGCCGTGCTGCGCAGCCTGCACAACGCCCGCACGCGCGCTGCCGCCGCCGCAGCAGCAACGCCAGCCGAGCCAGCTGCAGATTAAAAACAATAGCTGCTAGCGCACGTATCTCAAGGGTTTGAGGCCGATTTGGCTTCAAACCCTTTTTTGTCGGGGCTACAACCACCCCGCCTTGCGAAAGCGCCAGTACAGCACCACGCCGGTGGTCAGGATGACTGACAGCGCAATCGGGTAGCCGTACATCCATTTCAGCTCGGGCATGCCTTCAAAGTTCATGCCCCAGATACCCGCCAGCGCGGTCGAGGCGGCAAAAATCGCCGCCCACGCCGCCAGCTGTTTGGTGGT
>JBHCAP010000010.1:0-93488 GCA_041798325.1 Giesbergeria sp. | reverse complement strand
TTAATCAGTTGCAGCGCGGTGCAAATGGCGTCGCTTTGCTCTAGCGCTTGCGCGCTGCTCACGCCATACAAGTGCAGCAGCAAGCGCCCGACCGGGTTGGCCGAGCGGCGGCAGTAGTCCAGCAATTCGGCGCGGTCAGCGTAGCCCGCCGCAGCGTCGGTTTTGGCCACGTCTTGGGCAAAGGCGCTGAGCAAATCGTCCAGCAGCGCTACCGGCAGTTGGTGGCTGTGCAAGACGTTGGTCAGCGGCACGAACACTTCAGCCCAGCGCGCTGACGGTGCGGCACCGGTGGCAATCGCTTGCAGATCGGCGCGGTAGTCGGCCAAGTCGCGCAGGCGCTGGCTGGCGCTGGCGTCGCCTTCGTCGGCAAGGTCGTCGGCGGTGCGGGCAAAGGCGTAGATGGCGGCAATCGGCGCGCGCAGCGGGGGCGGGCACAGCAGCGAGGCGACGGGGAAGTTTTCGTAGTGCGTCACCGGCAGCGGTGCGCTGGCGGGGGCAGAGGAGGGCGCAAGATGGTTCACGGCGCGGATTGTCGCAGCAGCCGCTTGGCCTAGCGGGCTTCTTTCTTGACAGTGCCAGACCTATTCTTTAGATTACTAACCCGCTAGTCATTAAAAAATTAACCAGAGCCTTTCGCTATGCCATTTGCCATTCATGCCCGTTCGGGGCTTTTTTTCCGTCTGGGTGCGGGGGCTGCGACGGTCTCTGCTGCCGCGTTGCTGTTGGCCGGTTGCTCCAAGCCCGAGCCGCCGCCCGAGCCGGTGCGCTCGGTCAAGCTGCTCACCGTTGGCGTGGCGGCGCTGCAGTCGCAGACCGAATATGCCGGCGAAGTGCGCGCGCGGGTCGAGTCGCGCTTGGGCTTTCGCGTCGGCGGCAAGATCGTGCAGCGACAAGCCGAGTTGGGTCAGCGGGTGAAAGCCGGGCAGGTGTTGGCGCAGCTCGATCCGCAGGATTTCCAGCTGGCCGCGCAGGCCGCGCAGGCGCAGGTCAGCGCCGCGCAAACCCAGCGCGATTTGGCGGCGGCCGATTTCAAGCGCTATGCGACGCTAAAAGAGCAAAACTTCATCAGCGGCGCCGAGTTGGAGCGCCGCCAAGCCACGCTGCAAGCGGCGCAGGCGACGCTGGCGCAGGCGCGGGCGCAGTCAGCGGCGCAGGGCAACCAGACCGGCTACACGCGCCTGCTGGCCGATGTCGCCGGCGTGGTCACCAGCATTGAGGCCGAACCGGGTCAAGTGGTGTCTGCCGGTGCGCCAGTGCTGCGCATTGCCCAAGACGGCCCGCGCGATGTGGTGTTTGCTGTCCCCGAGGACAAAGTCACGCACATCAAGCCCGGCCAATCGGTCGCAGTGCGCGTTTGGGCGGGCGATGAGGCGCTGACCGGCCAAGTGCGCGAGGTGGCGGCCAGCGCCGATCCGGTGACGCGCACTTATGCCGTCAAAGTCGGTTTAGAGAGCGCAAATGCGCCGCCGCTGGGCGCTACGGTGACTGTCGCGCCGCAGGGCTTGGGGCAGGTCGGCACGCACGCGATGACGCTGCCGACGACGGCGCTGCGCCAGCAGGGGCAAGGCACTGCTGTTTGGGTGTATGAGCCAGCCAGCAGCACCGTGCGCTCGCAAGCCGTAGAAATTGCCAGCGCCGACGGCAACGCTGCCGTGGTCGCCTCGGGGCTGGAGCCGGGGATGCAGGTGGTGGCAACAGGCGTTCACGTGCTCTCGCCGGGGCAAAAAGTGCTAATTTATGAGGAAAAAGTGCCTCAAACCCAACAGGGGCGTGCGCTAGCAGCTCCTGAAAGCATAGTAAACAGCCCAGATAATACGCCGGCAGTCCCTGCCGCTAAGGAGTAAAGCGGCCATGACACCGACTCCAGAGGAGCCCAGCAAGGGCTTCAATATTTCCAAATGGGCGCTCGACCATGCGGCGCTGACGCGCTACCTGATGGTGGTGCTGCTGCTGATGGGCGTGGGCGCTTATTTCCAGCTCGGGCAGGACGAAGACCCGCCGTTCACCTTCCGCGCGATGGTGGTGCGCACTTATTGGCCGGGCGCTACGGCGCAGCAGGTGGCCGAGCAAGTCACCGACAAGCTAGAGCGCACGCTGCAAGAGGTACCCTACGCCGACAAAATCCGCAGCTACTCCAAGCCGGGCGAGTCACAAATCATCTTTGAAATCAAAGACTCGTCACGCCCGGCAGAGGTGGCGGGCGTTTGGTATGCCGTGCGCAACAAAATTGGCGATATGCGCTACACCCTGCCCCAAGGCGTGCAGGGGCCGTTTTTTAACGACGACTTTGGCGATGTGTATGGCGTGATTTATGCGCTGCAGGGCGAGGGCTTTAGCAGCGCCGAGCTGAAGGTGTTTGCCGACGATGTGCGCCAGCAACTGCTGCGCGTGAAAGATGTGGCCAAGGTCGAGCTGTTTGGCGTGCAGGACGAGAAGCTGTTTATCGAGGTCTCGCAAAAGCGCCTGTCGCAACTGGGCTTGGACATGAACCAAGTGCTGGCGCAGCTGGGTCAGCAAAACGCGGTGGAAAGCGCCGGTGTCATCCAAACCCACCAAGACCAAGTGCAGGTGCGCGTGGACGGTCAGTTCAACGCCATCGAAGACTTGCGCGCCATGCCGATTCGCGCCGCTTCGGGGCGGCAATTGCGCTTGGGCGACATTGCCGAAGTCAAGCGCGGCTATGTCGATCCGCCCAATGTGAAGGTGCGCTTTGAGGGGCAAGAGATGATTGCGCTGGGCGTGTCGATGGCCAAGGGCGGCGACATCATTCGTTTGGGTCAATCCTTGCGCGAGGCCACGCAGCGTATTGGCCAGCAGTTGCCTGCGGGCGTGACGCTAGCGAACGTGCAAGATCAGCCACGGGCGGTGGCCAGCTCGGTCAACGAATTCATCATGGTGCTGATTGAGGCGGTGGTGATTGTGTTGGCGGTGAGCTTTGTCGCTTTGGGCTTGCACAAGCGCAGCGGCGACAACCCGTGGTACCGGCGCTGGTACATCGATCCGCGCCCTGGGTTGGTGGTCGGAATCACCATTCCGCTGGTGCTGGCCGTCACCTTTTTTGGCAATGTGGTACTGGGACATTGGCTTGCACAAAATCTCGCTGGGCTCGCTGATCATTGCGCTGGGGCTGCTGGTGGACGACGCCATCATTGCCGTCGAAATGATGGTGCGCAAGATGGAGGAGGGCTACGACAAGGTGCGCTCTGCGACCTTCGCTTATGAGATCACCGCCATTCCGATGCTGACCGGCACGTTGATTACGGCGGCGGGCTTTTTGCCCATTGGCATTGCCCGCTCAATGACGGGTGAATACACCTTTGCCATTTTTGCCGTGACGGTGATTGCGCTGGTGCTGTCGTGGATTGTCTCGGTCTATTTTGTGCCGTATTTGGGCACGTTGCTGCTCAAAACGCCGGCACACGTTGAGCCGTTGCCGGCGATTCCGGGTGCCGCGCCGGGCATCACCGAGCACCCGCACGAGGTGTTTGACAGCCCGTTTTACAACGTCTTTCGCCGTGCAGTGAGTTGGTGTGTTGACCACCGCTGGATCACCATTGGTGCCACGGCGCTGATTTTTGCGCTGGGCATTGTCGGCATGGGCCGGGTGCAGCAGCAGTTTTTTCCGGACTCGGCGCGGCCTGAAATTTTGGTGGATATTTGGTTTCCTGAAGGCACCTCGTTTGCTGGCAATGAGGAGGTGACGCGCCGTGTCGAAGCGCGTCTGCGCGCCGAGCCGGGCGTGGCCAATGTGGCGACCTGGGTGGGGTCGGGCGTGCCGCGTTTTTATCTGCCGCTAGACCAAGTTTTTCCGCAAAGCAACGTCTCGCAATTTATCGTTATGGCAGAGGATTTGCAGGCGCGTGAGACCCTGCGCGTTAAGTTGCCGGCGTTGATGGCACGTGAATTCCCCGAGGTGCGCGAGCGCGTCAAGCTGCTGCCCAGTGGCCCGCCGGTGCCGTACCCGGTGCAGTTTCGCGTCGTTGGGCCAGAGCCGGCAGCGCTGCGCGTGCGCGCTGATGAAATCAAGGCGCTGCTGCGCGACGCACCGCAGATGCGCGGTGTCAATGACAACTGGAACGAGTCGGTCAAGGTGCTGCGCCTAGAGGTCGATCAGGCCAAGGCGCGCGCACTGGGCGTGACCAGCCAGTCGATTGCCCAAGCCTCGCGGGTGATGCAGTCGGGGATGGCAGTCGGCCAGTACCGAGAGGGCGATAAGCTGATTGATATCGTGTTGCGCCAACCTGAGGACGAGCACCGTTTCATCACCGATATGGGCAATGCTTATTTGGCAACGGCCTCGGGTCAGTCGATTCCGTTGACACAAATTGCCAAGCCGATGCTGGGCTGGGAGCCGGGCGTAATGTGGCGGGAAAACCGTGAATACGCCATCACTGTTCAAGGCGATGTGGTCGAGGGCTTGCAGGGCGCGACGGTCACTGAGGCGCTGTTGCCCAGTTTGCGCAAGGCGGAGGCGGCTTGGCACACGGCTGGCCACACTGCTTACCGCATCGAAGTAGCGGGCGCGGTGGAAGAAAGCTCCAAGGGCGCCTCGTCGATTGCAGCGGGTATTCCGATCATGCTGTTCATCACCTTCACGCTGTTGATGCTGCAATTGCACAGTTTTAGCCGCGCGCTGTTGGTGTTCTTGACCGGGCCGCTGGGGATTGCTGGCGTGGCGGCGGCGCTCTTGATTTCGGGGCGGCCGTTTGGCTTTGTCGCACTGCTGGGGGTGATTGCGTTGATGGGAATGATTCAGCGCAATTCGGTGATTTTGATTGACCAAATCGAGAGTGACCGGGCGCGCGGCATTCCGCCGTGGACGGCGGTGGTCGAGTCCACCGTGCGCCGCCTGCGGCCGATTGTGTTGACGGCGGCGGCAGCGGTGCTGGCCATGATTCCGCTGTCGCGCAGCGTGTTTTGGGGGCCGATGGCGATTGCCATCATGGGTGGGCTGATCGTGGCCACTGTGCTGACTTTGCTGGCGCTGCCAGCTATGTATGCCGCGTGGTTTCGGGTGCGCCGACCCGAATCGATGCGCCTTGAACCACATTAAGGTCGCTGTAACAGGTTAAAATCTAAGACTGACCAATTTCATGCAGGCGAAAAACCATTTTTTCGCCTGACTTGTTTGTAGAGATCGAATGATTGCGCGGGTGGCGAAATTGGTAGACGCACCAGGTTTAGGTCCTGACGCCAGCAATGGTGTGGGGGTTCGAGTCCCCCCCCGCGCACCACCATGTAAAACTTTGCCAACACGGTGCCGCTGCACAGTTCAGCGGCCCGTGTGACTAAACACTAGGAATAGCCATGGCCGTTACCGTTGAAACCCTTGAAAAGCTGGAACGCAAGATCACACTGAGCCTGCCCCTTGCTGACATCCAGACCGAGGTCGAGTCACGTCTCAAGCGCTTGGCGCGCACTGTGAAGATGGACGGTTTCCGTCCAGGTAAAGTGCCGATGAAGGTGGTTTCTGAGCGTTACGGCTACTCGGTGCAATACGAAGTGCTGAACGACAAAGTCGGCGAAGCTTTTGCCAGCGCCGCCAGCGAAGCCAATCTGCGCGTAGCCGGCCAACCGCGCATCACCGAAAAAGAAGGCGCGCCTGAAGGTCAAGCCACTTTTGACGCGGTGTTTGAAGTGTTTCCAGAAGTCAAAATGGGTGATTTGGCCGAAGCTGAAGTCGAAAAAATCTCGACCGAAGTGACCGACGAAGCCATCGACAAGACCATCGACATTTTGCGCAAACAGCGCCGCACCTTCGCCCAGCGCGCAGTCGACGCTGCTGCCGAAGACGGCGATCGTGTGACGGTGGACTTTGAAGGCAAGCTGGACGGCGAGCCGTTTGAAGGTGGCAAGGCCGAAGGCTTCCAGTTCTTGGTTGGCGAAGGCCAGATGCTGAAAGAATTTGAAGATGCCGTGCGCGGCATGAAGACTGGGGAAAGCAAGACTTTCCCGCTGGCCTTCCCCGAGGAATACCACGGCAAAGACGTCGCCGGCAAAACTGCTGATTTCTTGGTCACGCTGAACAAAATCGAAGCCGCTAACCTGCCAGAAGTCAACGACGCGCTGGTCAAGTCGCTCGGCATTGCCGACGGTACAGTCGAAGCCCTGCGCGCTGACATCAAGAAAAACTTGGACCGCGAAGTCAAGTTCCGCCTGCTGGCACGCAACAAAGCAGCAGCTATGGACGCCCTGTTGTCCAAGGCTGAACTTGATCTGCCAACCACCAGCGTTGACTCTGAAATCGCTCGCTTGAAAGAAGGTGCCCGCGCTGATTTGAAGCAACGCGGCATCAAAGACGCTGACAAGGCCGACATTCCTGACGACATCTTCCGCCCGCAAGCTGAGCGCCGCGTGCGCTTGGGTCTGGTGGTGTCTGACTTGGTGCGCGCCAACGACTTGTACGCTAAGCCCGAGCAGCTCAAAGCCCACGTGGACGAGCTGGCCGCCAGCTACGAGAAGCCTGAAGATGTGGTGCGTTGGTACTTTGGCGACCGCCAGCGTCTGGGCGAAGTCGAAGCTGTGGTGATTGAAAATAACGTTGCTGACTTTGTATTAAGCAAAGCCAAAGTGACCGAAAAAATGCTGTCGTTTGACGAGTTGATGGGGCAGGGCTGATTGCCCGCCCTTGAGCAGCGCGCCTAAATTGGCGTTGCGCTGCCGTATAACATCCGGGGGCTTGTGCTTTGGCGCACAAGCCCCAATTCGTTTGTGGGTACAGTACCCGCTTGACTGGAGAAATAATGAGCGCACAGGAAATTCAAGGCTTGGGCATGGTTCCCATGGTTATCGAGCAATCGGGTCGCGGCGAGCGGTCTTATGACATTTATTCGCGTCTGCTCAAAGAGCGCGTGATTTTTTTGGTCGGCGAGGTCAATGACCAAACTGCCAACTTGGTCGTGGCGCAATTGTTGTTTTTGGAGAGCGAAAACCCTGAAAAGGATATTTCTTTTTATATTAACTCCCCTGGCGGTAGCGTCACGGCAGGGATGGCAATTTACGACACCATGAACTTCATTAAGCCCGATGTGTCCACGCTGTGCTGTGGTTTTGCTGCCAGCATGGGTGCTTTCTTGTTGGCTGCCGGTGCCAAGGGCAAGCGTTTTTCGTTGCCTAACTCCAAGGTCATGATTCATCAGGTGTTGGGCGGCGCGCGCGGTCAGGCCACTGACATTGAAATCCACGCGCGTGATATCTTGCGCACTAAAGAACAGATGAACCGCATTTTGGCCGAGCGTACTGGTCAGCCGTTGGAAAAAATCCAGCGCGATACGGAGCGCGACTACTTCTTGACGGCTGACGAAGCCAAAGACTATGGGTTGATCGACGAAGTGATTGCCAAGCGTCCTTGAGCGCCCTAACGTTTAGCGTGCGGCAGTTCTCTGTGACAAGCCGCTTGGGCATTCTTCTTCATTTACCCAGTAACACAAGGTATTGTTCTCATGGCCGATAAAAAAGGCTCTTCCAGCGAAAAAACCCTCTATTGCTCTTTTTGTGGAAAGAGTCAGCATGAGGTCAAAAAGCTGATCGCTGGTCCGTCGGTTTTTATTTGCGACGAATGTATCGATTTGTGCAATGAAATCGTCCGCGACGAGCTGCCTGCTGATGAGGTAGGTAGGGGTGCGCGCGGCGATTTGCCGACCCCTATTGAAATCAAAGCAAATCTCGATAGCTATGTGATTGGTCAAGAGCCGGCCAAGCGCACACTGGCAGTGGCGGTCTACAACCACTACAAGCGTCTGCGTCACAAAGAAAAAGCTGGCAAAGACGATGTAGAGCTGTCTAAAAGTAATATTTTGTTGATTGGCCCGACTGGTTCAGGCAAGACACTGCTAGCGCAAACGCTGGCACGTATGTTGGATGTGCCGTTTGTCATGGCTGACGCGACCACACTGACTGAAGCCGGCTATGTGGGCGAAGACGTTGAAAACATTGTGCAAAAGTTACTGCAAAGCTGCAATTATGAAGTTGAGCGAGCACAGCGCGGCATTGTGTATATCGATGAAATCGATAAGATTTCGCGCAAATCAGATAATCCATCTATTACCCGTGATGTGTCCGGTGAAGGTGTGCAACAAGCGCTATTGAAGCTTATCGAAGGCACGATGGCCAGCGTGCCGCCTCAAGGCGGGCGCAAGCATCCGAACCAAGATTTTTTGCAAATTGATACGACCAATATTTTGTTTATTTGCGGTGGTGCATTTGCAGGGCTGGAGAAAGTCATCGAAAACCGTACTGAAGCGTCAGGTATTGGTTTTGGTGCCACGGTGAAGAGTAAAAAACAACGCTCTTTATCCGACGTTTTTACTGAAATTGAGCCGGAAGACTTAATTAAGTTTGGCCTGATTCCTGAGTTGGTCGGTCGTATGCCCGTAGTGACGGCATTGGCCGAGCTGAGTGAAGATGCATTGGTACAAATCTTGACTGAGCCAAAAAATGCCCTTATCAAGCAGTATGGCAAATTGTTGGCGATGGAAGGTGTTGAGTTGGAAGTTCGTCCAGCGGCACTCAAAGCGATTGCCCGCAAGGCGTTGAAGCGCAAAACCGGAGCGCGTGGATTGCGCTCCATCTTGGAGCAGTCGCTCATTGGCACCATGTTCGATTTGCCAAATGCCACCAACGTCGAAAAAGTGGTGGTCGATGAGTCCACCATAGACGAGGACAAGCCGCCGCTGCTAGTCTACCGCCGGGACGCTGCTAAAACGGCCTGAGAAAAATCTTGGAGTATGTGCTGCGATGGTCGTAGCACTGCCTTCGCTTTTTGTCTTCTCTCTGTTGTCAACCCTCCTAGCCAGCACTTGGGTGCTGGTGGGTTGAAAATGCCGGCTAGCGGATCATATTCAATCCAATTTCACGAGGATTACCATGTCCGGATACTCCCCCCTGCTTGCTACCCCCATCGATTTGCCGCTGTTGCCTTTGCGCGATGTGGTGGTGTTTCCCCACATGGTGATTCCGCTATTTGTCGGTCGCCCCAAGAGCATTAAGGCGTTGGAGTTAGCGATGGAAGCCGATCGCCGCATTGTGCTGGTGGCGCAAAAAGCGGCCGCCAAAGACGAGCCGTCCGTCTCTGATATGTTCGAAGTCGGCTGCATTTCGACCATTTTGCAAATGCTTAAGTTGCCCGATGGTACGGTAAAGGTGTTAGTTGAAGGCCAACAGCGCGCCCAAGTGGACGCTATCGAGGATGTTGATAGCCATTTCACAGCCACCGTGACACCAGTGCAGGTATCAGTCGGCAATTACAAGCCCAGCGAAATTGAGGCGCTGCGCCGTGCCGTGATGCAGCAGTTTGATTTGTACGTCAAGCTGAACAAAAAAATTCCGCCAGAAATTTTGACATCGATTTCTAGCATTGACGACCCCGGTCGCTTAGTAGATACGATTGCTGCGCACCTGCCGCTCAAATTGGAAAACAAGCAGTCCGTACTGGATTTGTCAGATGTGAAAGTGCGCCTAGAAAATCTGTTTGAACAGCTTGACCGCGAAGTCGATATCTTGAACGTGGATAAAAAAATTCGGGGTCGCGTCAAGCGCCAGATGGAAAAAAATCAGCGTGATTTTTATCTAAATGAACAGGTCAAAGCGATTCAGAAAGAGTTGGGCGAGGGTGAGGACGGGGCAGATCTTGAAGAAATTGAGAAAAAAATCAAGCTGGCCAAGATGCCGGTGGAAGCGCGCAAAAAAGCTGAAAGTGAATTAAAAAAACTCAAGCTGATGTCGCCGATGTCAGCCGAAGCCACTGTGGTGCGCAATTACATCGACGTACTACTGTCGCTGCCTTGGAGTAAAAAAACCAAGATTAAGCACAACTTGGCCAATGCCGAAGTCGTGCTGAACGAAGACCATTACGGCCTCGATAAGGTAAAAGATCGCATCTTGGAATACCTTGCAGTGCAACAGCGTGTTAGCAAGGTGAAAGCACCAATTTTGTGCTTGGTTGGGCCACCTGGTGTGGGAAAAACTTCCCTTGGTCAGTCGATTGCCAAGGCTACCGGGCGCAAATATGTGCGCATGGCGCTGGGTGGTATGCGCGACGAGGCCGAAATTCGCGGACACCGTCGTACGTACATCGGCGCGATGCCGGGCAAAGTGCTGCAAAGTTTGGCCAAGGTCGATACACGTAACCCGCTGTTTTTACTCGATGAGATTGACAAGCTGGGCACCGATTTTCGCGGCGACCCTTCGAGTGCGCTGCTCGAAGTGCTGGATCCTGAGCAAAATCACACTTTTGGCGACCACTATGTCGAAGTTGATTTCGACCTGAGCGATGTGATGTTTGTCGCCACTTCTAACTCTATGAATATCCCATCAGCGCTGCTTGATCGGATGGAAATTATTCGCTTATCGGGTTACACCGAGGACGAAAAAACCAGTATCGCAATGAAGTATTTGCTGCCAAAGCAAATGACCAACAACGGTGTGAAAGATGCTGAATTACAGATTACTGAATCTGCCGTGCGCGACATCGTGCGCTACTACACCCGCGAGGCCGGTGTGCGCTCGTTGGAACGTGAGCTGTCAAAAATCTGCCGCAAAGTGGTCAAGGGGTTGTTGCTAAAAAAGCTCACTCCTCAAGTGGTGGTGACAGCGGATGATTTGCCCGAGTTTTTAGGTGTGCGCAAATACACTTACGGCCTAGCTGAACAGCAAAACCAAATCGGCCAAGTGGTTGGTTTAGCTTGGACGGAAGTGGGTGGAGATTTGTTGACCATTGAAGTCGTGACCATGCCAGGTAAAGGCGTGATTACGCGCACCGGTTCGTTGGGCGATGTAATGAAGGAGTCGGTCGAAGCGGCGCGTACGGTGGTGCGCAGCCGGGCGCGGGTATTGGGCATTAAAGACGAGGCCTTTGAAAAACAAGACCTACACGTCCACGTGCCCGATGGCGCTACACCCAAAGACGGCCCTAGCGCTGGCGCGGCGATGGCGACGGCGCTGGTGTCGGCACTGACGGGGATTCCAGTGCGCTGTGATGTCGCCATGACCGGTGAAATTACTTTGCGTGGTGAAATCACCGCCATTGGTGGCTTAAAAGAAAAGCTGCTGGCAGCGCTGCGTGGTGGCATTAAGACGGTGCTGATTCCGCAAGAAAACGTCAAAGATTTGCAAGAAATTCCAGACAATGTCAAAAGCGGTTTGGAGATCATCCCGGTGCGCTGGATCGACAAGGTGTTGGAGCTGGCTCTAGAGCGCCATCCAGTGCCGCTGACGGGTGAAGATGTGGCGATTGTTGACGTGGCCGTAGTAGTGCCTGCACCGGTGGCAAGCAAGCCGATACGGCGTCCGGCAGTGAAACACTAAATTTTTTTAACGATGTTTTGGTGCGCACTAAAAATTGCGCTACAATCCATTTACTGTAGCAAACGTTGTACAATCTAAAGCTCCAGTAAAATGCGGGAATAGCTCAGTTGGTAGAGCGATACCTTGCCAAGGTATAGGTCGAGAGTTCGAGCCTCTTTTCCCGCTCCATACATAAAAAGGGAAGCTTAAGCTTCCCTTTTTGCTGAAAAATAAAATAGCTAGCCCAAGAATTTGGCGCGATAGCAAAGCGGTTATGCCCCGGATTGCAAATCCGGTTAGCCCGGTTCGACTCCGGGTCGCGCCTCCAAATTTAAAAATTAAATTGTATTTTTGCTAACTTGTTAGAGTGGCTAAAAAATGCAATATAATTTAAAAATTACTGAGCTGTAACTTTTTCAAAACAAAGTTGTAGCCCAGTAAACGCGGGAATAGCTCAGTTGGTAGAGCGCAACCTTGCCAAGGTTGAGGTCGAGAGTTCGAGCCTCTTTTCCCGCTCCATTTCTAAAGGGAAGCTTCGGCTTCCCTTTTTTATTGGAGGATTCGCGGTTAGCGAATTGAAAAAAATACAGGGCATTGCACACATGTGCTGCCCGGGATAATCTGCACAGCTTGTCGTCAAGCACAGCAGGCCCCGATGGTGAAATTGGTAGACACTGCGGACTTAAAATCCGCCGCTTTCCTGAAAAGGGGCGTGCCGGTTCGATCCCGGCTCGGGGCACCATTACGCGATTCAGCGATTCAAAAATGTCAAATTACAACGCTCCCTTCGAAATTCATGTCCATGGTCTGGTGCCGTTGCGCCCTGAAGTGGGCTACGAGCAGTTGCAAGAGGCGCTCAAGCCGCTGTGGAAGTACGCCGGCGCGCGTTCGCTGGTCGATGGCGCGGTCAGCGCTTACGAAGAAGAGCCGGGTATCCAGTTCAACGCCAAAGAGCGCACTTTGCAGCTGTGCTGGACGGTGCGCGGCGATGAAGACTTTCGCCAGTCGCTCGACGAAATGTGCATGAGCCTGAACGAATTAGCCCAAGAAGGCGCAGCGATTGAAGTGACGTTCTACGATGCCGAGTTCGATGAAGACGAGGAAGAAGACGAGGCCGAGTCGCGCGATGACTTTTTGATGCTGTTTGTTGGCCCGACGCCGGCCGCCATCATGCAAGTGCAGCGTGATTTGCTGGTGCAAGACGTGGTCAACATGATGGAGCGCCACTTTGACGGCGCTGAATTGGGCGGTGTGGTCGCCGAAATCGACCGCCTGTTCAGCGAGCGTTTTGACGCTTTGGTCAACTCACTAGAAATCGGCAAGCCGCCCCGTGGCCCTGGCGGCTCCGGTGGTTCAGGTGGCAGCCACGGCGGTGGCGGCGGTCGCCGTCCACGCCATTTGCACTGAAAATTAACGCTTTTTTTGCGATAGACGGCGCCTGATGCAGCGCGATTTGCCCTATTTGCGCGCTTATCCTGAGCCGCTGCAAGACCAAGTCCGCTCGTTGCTGCAGGGGGGTGCCAATGGTTTAGCGCCGATGCTGCTGCGTAAATACCCGCAGGCGCACAGCGTGCGCACCGATAAAGCGCTGTACCAATACACCACTGAGCTGAAAAACCGCCATCTGCGCAACGCCGATGCGGTCAACAAAGTGCTGTTCGACAGCAAAATTCACGTGGTGCGCAATGCGCTGGGGCTGCACACCAGCATCTCGCGCGTGCAGGGCAACAAGCTGGCGGCCAAGCACGAAATCCGCGTGGCCGCGATGTTCAAACAGGTGCCGGACGAGTTTTTGCGCATGATCGTCGTCCACGAGCTGGCGCACCTGCGCGAGCGCGAGCACAACAAAGCCTTCTACCAACTCTGCGCCCACATGGAGCCGCAGTACCACCAGTACGAGTTTGATGTGCGCCTGTACCTCACGCACCTTGAAAATGCCGGCGAGCGTTTGTGGCAGGCCACTGAGCCATAATCAACGTCAATTTACTATTAAATTAATAGCTGCTAGCGCCCGTATTTAAAGGGCTAGAGGCCGATTTGACTGTTAATTTGGGCGGTTTGGCAGCATTTTTCGGGCAATTGCAGCCAGCGGGCGGCGGCAGTTTGCAGTTGCGCCAGCGGGCCGGTGGTCAAGAGCAGCGGCGCAATGGCCTGGCCGTTGTCCGGCGCCAACGTCCCCGCCGCTTGCAGTAAACGCCGCGTTTGCCGCGCGACCGGTTCGCCCGTGGCGATCAATTGCACATCCGCCCCCAGCACTTCACGCAATTCGTTCTCGGCAAACACATAGTGCGTGCAGCCCAGCACCAAGGTGTCGATGTCGCCAGTTTGTGTGCCAAAACGCCCCATAGCGCTTATGTAGCGTGCGCTAAGTGCTCTTACTTCTGTAGCAGCTTCGTTGCCTGACAAGCCTGGTGCGGTGCTGCGCTCAATCGCGTGCGCCAAGCCGTCGCAGGGTTGCAGGACAAATTGCGCTTGGCCTGCCAACGAGGCCAGCAAGCGGCCAAATTTGGCGCTGTCCAGCGTGCCGCGCGTGCCGATCACGCCGATGCGCCCGGTGCGGCTCAGGGCTGCGGCGGGCTTCAGCGCCGGTTCGATGCCGACCAGCAGCAGCTGCGGGTAGTTGGCGCGAATTTCGTGGATGACGGCAGCGGTGGCGGTGTTGCAGGCCACCACCAGCGCTTTGATCTGGTGCTGTGCCACCAAGTGCGCGGCGATGGCGTGGCTGCGCTCGGCCACAAACTCGGTGCTGCGCTCGCCGTAGGGGGCGTTGGCGGTGTCGGCCAGATAGACAAAGCGCTCGTGCGGCAGTTCGGCGCGCAGTGCTTGCAGCACGCTTAGGCCGCCGATGCCGCTGTCGAAGACGCCAATCGGAGGCGAGGAGGGCTGCATGGTCAATGGCGCAGGTTAAAGGTCAAACGGGGATTATAAAAACGGAAAGACAGTGCCGTTAGTTACCGTACAATTTTGTATTTATTTTAATAGGATTAAAAACATAATGAAACACAATGAGCAAAAATATACAAAAAAACAGCCGATAGCGTTAGCGGTTTTATTGCTGGGTTTTCTGGCGGGGTGTGGCGGTGGCAGTGGCGGCAGTTCTGACAGCGGTGCAGGTGATGGTTTAGATCCGTCTGGGCCGGTGGTGGCACCAAAGCTCAGTTTGTTGGCTGGTATTCCTTCAGCAATAGGCAATCAAGATGGTGATAAAGACAATGCTTACTATGACAGTGGTTACGGGATTGGAGGATTGGCGATAAATAACAGTGGCGACATTTTATTTTCAGATACGGCAAACAACACCCTTCGTAAAATAGCAAAAGATGGCAGCATCAGTACTTTTGCGGGTGCAGGGCTCACTGCAATAGAAGTGTCTTTTGCCAATAAAAAATCTAACCATATAGATGGTAAAGGTATCTCTGCGCGATTTTTTGAGCCAAAAAATATTGTTATAAATGCTTCTGAGAATATTTATATTAATGATAGTAAAAATAAAGTCATTAGAAAAATAGATGCTTCTGGAAGCGTTACCACTCTTGCTGGGAAAATCGGTTATTGTGATGAGGCTAAAAAAGAAAGCTCAGACTATTTTTGCGATGTCAACAATATTGTTGTCGACTATTACGGTAATGTTTACACGTCTGAAGGTGATTTTCTTAATAATCCGATAAAAAAAATAACTTCTGATGGGGTTGTGAGTACTCTCGTAGAGAGGGCTAGCGTTAATGCTACTTTTCAGCCAAGTTTATCTCTTACTCCAATTTATAAGCGCTTGCCTGTCCAACTTGCAGTCGATACACAAGGCATTATTTATGCAGCTGACCCCAATGATAGAGTGATACGCAAATATATCAATGGAGAGCTGAGGTTATTTTCTGGCACTGAAAATAAAGAAAATAGCGGTTATATCGATGGGCCAGCTTCAGAAGCTAAATTCTCTGCCAATATTAAGAGTGCAATTTTTGATAAGAAAAACAATTTTTATATATTAGATGATAAAAAAATTCGCAAGATTAATGCTGATGGCTCTGTAATTACTTCCTTAGATTTATCGAGTGCGTGTAGCATTCCCTATGGTCAGACAAAAGTAGACCAAAGTTGTCAGTTCGATAATTTGATAATAAATGACAGTGGCCATTTCATCGTTCAAGAAAAAGGACGCCAGCCCGGGTATGAATCTCTTTTTGCCAGCTACTCGTTAGTCCGCCAGTTTTCGCCAAATGGTGCATCTACTATAGTTGCAGGCAAAGCGCCGACAGCCTCGCTGGTGGATGGCAATGCAGATGCTGCCCGTTTTTCAAAACCTAGTGCTTTGACGGTGGCTTCTTCGGGCACCGTTTATATGGCGGATAGCGGTAATGGTGTTTTGCGTTCTATTTCCGACATGGGACAAACCACTGTCTTAGGTGATCCTGAAAAAGAATGTAGTTTGTATGAGGTGGTGACAGCTGGAAAAGTTATAAAAATTAAAGATTTAGGACATTGCTATTTTAATCAATTAGCAACAGATAAAAATAATAGTGTTTACGCTTCTTCTGGGTCTCATCTCTTCAAGATTTCAACAAATGGCGATGTTAGTTTATTTTTAGACCTTACAAAAAATTATTCACGCGCCGGAAATTTATTTTCTTTGGGAATGGGTGGAATGGTGATGGCTGAGGATGGAACTATTTATGCCTCTTATGCGACCAATGATTCTCCTGATGCTCAAATAGCAGCTATATTTAAAATAACAGCTTCAGGAGAGTCTAGCCTGTTTGCCGGTAGCATGACAGCGGTAGGTCATCGTGATGGTGTAGGCGCAAATGCTTTATTTAAAGATCCTAAAGGTTTGACTTTGGATAGCAAGGGAAATTTGTATGTGTTAGACGATAAAATTTATTCGTCAAATACTGTTTATGGCCCTACACTCAGAAAAATTACGCCTTCTGGTCAAGTCACTACGCTGGCAGGCCAAGCTAATCTAGAGGCTGGGTTGGTAGATGGCAATACAGGTCAATCAGTCTTTACCTTCTCATTCAATAAATTAAATGAGGGTGGCACTTTGAATGCTAATTTGGCAGTAGATTCTAAAAATAATATTTATATCACCGATCCAGAGCACAGTGTGATTAGAAAAATTACACCTGCTGGAGAAGCTAGTACGTTGGTGGGAGCTTCAGGCGTACATGGATTTAGGGGAGGTGATTTACCGGGTGTGATAAACCGACCGACAGGTATTGCCGTGCATAAAGATACATTGTATTTTTCCATGCGTAATGCAGTCGGAAAAATAAACCTGAATTAAACTAATGCAGAAAACAAAAAACCGCCCGAGGGCGGTTTTTTTATGCCTTGATAAAAACCTTGATTAAATTAACCCGCCGTTACTTCAATCCCCTTGAATTCGCCGGTGGCGATGCGCTGCTGCCACTCGGCGGGGCCAGTGTTGTGCGCGCTGGTGCCGCCGGCATCGACCGCGACAGTGACCGGCATATCGACCACGTCAAACTCGTAAATCGCTTCCATCCCTAGGTCGGCAAAACCGACCACTTTGGCGTGTTTGATGGCTTTTGACACCAAATAAGCCGCGCCGCCCACGGCCATCAAATACGCCGACTGGTGCTTTTGGATGGCGGCAATCGCTGTGGGGCCGCGCTCGGCTTTGCCGACCATGGCGATCAGGCCGGTTTGCGCCAGCATCATTTCGGTGAAGCCGTCCATGCGCGTCGCCGTCGTCGGGCCAGCCGGGCCGACCGCTTCGTCGCCGACGGGATCGACCGGGCCGACGTAGTAAATGATGCGGTTGGTGAAGTCCACTGGCAGTGGCTCGCCCTTGGCCAGCATCTCTTGGATGCGCTTGTGCGCAGCGTCGCGTCCGGTCAGCATTTTGCCGTTGAGCAGCAGCGTGTCGCCCGGTTTCCAGCTGGCCACTTCGGCTTTGGTCAAGGTGTTGAGATCGACCTTTTTGCTCTTGTTGTAGTCCGGTGCCCAATCAATCTTCGGCCACAAATCAAGGCTGGGCGGGTCGAGGTAAACCGGGCCGGAGCCGTCCATCACAAAGTGCGCGTGGCGCGTGGCGGCGCAGTTGGGAATCATGGCGACCGGCTTGCTGGCCGCGTGCGTTGGGTACAGCTTGATTTTGACGTCCAGCACCGTGGTCAGGCCGCCCAAGCCTTGCGCGCCAATACCCAGAGCGTTGACTTTTTCGAACAGCTCCAAGCGCAGTTCTTCGACTTGATCGAGTTTTTCGCCGCGCGCCGACTTGGCTTGCAGCTCGTACATATCCAAATCGTCCATCAGGCTTTCTTTGGCCAGCAGCACGGCTTTTTCAGCGGTGCCGCCAATGCCGATGCCGAGCATTCCGGGTGGGCACCAGCCAGCGCCCATCGTTGGCACGGTTTTCAGTACCCAATCGACCAAGTTATCGCCGGGGTTCATCATCACCAGCTTGGATTTGTTTTCCGAGCCGCCGCCTTTGGCGGCAACGGTGATGTCCACGGTGTTGCCGGGGACGATCTCGGTAAAGATCACGGCGGGCGTGTTGTCTTTGGTGTTTTTGCGGGCAAACAACGGGTCAGCGACGACGCTGGCGCGCAGGGTGTTGCCTTCGTGGTTGTAGCCCCGGCGCACGCCTTCGTTGATGGCGTCGTCCAAGCTGCCGGTAAAGCCCTCCCAGCGCACGTCCATGCCGACTTTTAAGAACACGTTGACGATGCCGGTGTCTTGGCAGATCGGGCGGTGGCCGGTGGCGCTCAACTTGCTGTTGGTCAAAATTTGCGCCATCGCATCTTTGGCCGCCGGGCTTTGTTCGCGCTCGTAGGCACGCGCCAAATGCTGGATGTAGTCAGTCGGGTGGTAGTAGCTGATGTACTGCAGCGCGGCAGCAATCGAGTCGATCAGGTCTTGTTGACGAATAGTCGTGGTCATCTGTGGGGCTCCGGTCTTAGAAAGTCGCGAGCTGTCGATTATCTCCCGCACGCCTTGCGGGAGGCTGTCAATGCCACCGCTGGGCGCGTGCTGCCAGAGTATGCTGGCGCTTCGTTTTTAAGGATGGATATGAGCACAGAACCCGCCGCCTTTCGTACCGAGCGCGACAGCTTTGGCGCCATCAACGTGCCGGCCGCGCGGCTGTGGGGCGCGCAAACCCAGCGCGCGCTGCAAAATTTTGCGATCAGCAGCAACCTGATGCCTTACGACTTGCTGCACGCGCTGGCGCAGGTCAAGCGCGCCAGTGCCTATGCCAACTACGGGCTGGGGCTGCTGGACGCGGTCAAAACCACCGCCATCGTTGCGGCGGCCGATGAGGTCATCGTCGGCGGGCATTTGCAAGAATTTCCACTGGTGGTCTGGCAAACCGGCTCGGGCACGCAGACCAACATGAACATGAACGAAGTGCTGGCCAACCGCGCCAGCGAGCTGCTGGGTGGCGCGCGCGGCGCGGCGCGTTTGGTACACCCCAACGACGATGTCAACAAAAGCCAGTCGAGCAACGACGTGTTTCCGACCGCCATGCACGTTGCCGCCGTCGAGGTGCTGATGCGCGACCTGTTGCCCGCCTTGCACACTTTGCACAACACGCTGGCGCTCAAAGCCGAAGCCTTTGCCGACATCGTCAAAATTGGCCGCACCCACCTGCAAGACGCCACGCCGCTGACGCTGGGGCAAGAGATTTCGGGCTGGGCGGCGCAACTGGCCTATGGCGAGCAGCGCATCCGCGCCGTGCTGCCCGAGTTGTGCGAGCTGGCACTCGGCGGCACCGCCGTCGGCACGGGCTTTAACGCGCCTGCCGGCTACGCCGTGGCGGTGGCCAAAGAGCTGGCCGACTTGACCGGCCTGCCGTTTGTCACCGCGCCCAACAAGTTTGAAGCGCTGGCCAGCTGTGACGCGCTGGTTTACGCCCACGGCGCGCTCAAAACGCTGGCCGCCAGCTTGATGAAAATCGCCAACGATGTGCGCTGGCTGGCCAGCGGCCCGCGCAGTGGCTTGGGCGAAATCACCATCCCCGAGAACGAACCCGGCTCATCCATCATGCCCGGCAAGGTCAACCCAACGCAGTGCGAGGCGCTGACCATGCTGTGCTGCCAAGTGATGGGCAACGACGTGGCCATCAACATCGGTGGCGCGTCGGGCAACTTTGAGCTGAACGTGTTTCGCCCGCTGATCATTCACAACTTTTTGCACAGCGTGCGCCTGCTGACCGATGGCATCAACAGCTTTAACACGCACTGCGCCGTCGGCATTGAGCCAAACCGCGCGCGCATTGCCGAGTTGGTCAGCCACTCGCTGATGCTGGTGACGGCGCTGAACCCGCACATCGGCTACGACAAGGCCGCCAAAATTGCCCAGCACGCCCACCGAGAGGGCTTGAGCTTGCGTGAGGCGGCGCTGGCCTCGGGACACGTCACTGCCGAGGATTTTGATGCGTGGGTGCGCCCTGAACGCATGGTGTAGCTTTATTAAAACTATAGCTGCTAGCGCTGGTGTTTAAAGGGTTTCAGGCATAAAACAGTCTGAAACCCTTTGTTTATGTGCGCTAGCAGCTATGATTTTTTCAGCCAGCGCGGCGATGCCGGCGGGCGACAAATCATCGGCCTGCACCGTCTGGCGCTGCTGCCACTGAAACAGGTTGCGGCTTTGCGAGCGCGCATACAGCGGGTCGTAGTGCAGCGCCATCAGCTGGGCAAACAGCGGGGCGATGTCGCCGGCCAGCGCCCACGCTTGCCAGCGCCCGATGATGGCGTGGCCGTGCAGCGGCAGCAAAAAGCCCAATTGCTTGGCCAGCAGCGCCCGGTCGTCGCCCAAATTGGCGTAGTCGCGCAGCAAAAATTCCAGCCGCGCGGCGGGGCTGGCTTCAATCTCGACGCAGGCGCTGGTGCGCAAATGCTGGATCAGCGGCTGCGGCACCGACAAGCGGCCAATCTTGCTGCTCTCGGCCTCGACGTAAATCGGGCGCTGCAAGTCCATGCCTTCGAGCGCTTGGCCCAGCAGCGTCTCAAACGCGGTTTGCGAGGGCTGGGGCACGCCCGGCCAGCCGCCCAGCACCGAGCCGCGGTGGCGGGCGAAGGCTTCTAAATCGAGCACCTGCTCGCCGCGCTCGGCCAGCGCTTGCAGGATGCGGGTTTTGGCGCTGCCCGTCGGCCCGCACAGCACGCGCAGCGGCAGTTGCGGCGCCAGCGTCTCCAGCAGCGCAATCACGTGGCGGCGCCAGCTTTTGTAGCCGCCTTGCAGCTGCTGCGCATCCCAGCCAACCATGCGCAGCCACGTCACCATAGCCCCGCTGCGCATTCCGCCGCGCCAGCAATAAACCAAAGGCTTCCAGCGCGCCGGACGCTCGGCCAGCGGGCCTTGCAGGTGCCGCGCCAAGTTGGCCGCGACAAACGCGCCGCCGACGCGCCGCGCCTCAAACGCGCCTTGTTGTTTGTAGAGCGTGCCGACAATCACGCGCTCCTCGTCGTTCAGCACCGGGTAATTGACCGCGCCGGGAAGGTGGTCGAGGGCGAATTCAGCGGGCGAGCGCGCGTCAATGACGGCGTCAAAAGCGTGGCGGTCGGAAACGCCGACGGGGCTGCGGTGGCTCATGAAAATGTGTCCAGTGGGGAAATTGTGTAAGAGGGGGCGCGGGCGCTAAGGCGTGGCTGGCACAATCGCCGCCACTATGACCGCTATTGCTACTACCCCCGCTACATCGCCCGTTTCTGCCCTCAATGCAGAGGCTATTCGCCTGACCCAGTTCGCCCATGGCGGTGGGTGCGGCTGCAAAATTGCGCCCGGCCTGCTGCGCGAGATTTTGGCACGCGCGCCCCAAGGCATCATCCCGCCCGAGCTGATGGTCGGCACCGAAACCGCCGACGACGCCGCCGTTTACCGCCTGAACGACCAGCAGGCGCTGGTGGCGACCACCGATTTTTTCACCCCCATCGTCGATGACCCGTATGACTTTGGCCGCATTGCTGCGACCAATGCGCTGTCGGACATCTACGCGATGGGCGGCACGCCGATTTTGGCGCTGGCGCTGGTTGGCATGCCGATTGCCAAGCTGCCGCCCGAAGTGATTGGCCGCGTACTCGAAGGCGGCGCTGCCGTCTGCCGCGAGGCCGGCATTCCGATTGCCGGCGGCCACAGCATTGACGTGGTGGAGCCGATTTATGGCTTGGTCGGCCTTGGCTTGGTGCATCCCGACCGCGTGCGCCGCAACGCCGATGCGCAAGCCGGCGACGTGCTGGTGCTGGGCAAGCCGCTGGGCGTGGGCGTGCTGTCCGCCGCGCTGAAAAAAGGTGTGTTGTCCGCCGAGGGCTACGCCGAAATGCTGCGCCACACCACGCAGCTCAACCGCGTCGGCATCGCGCTGGCGCAATTGGACGGCGTGCGCGCCATGACCGATGTCACCGGCTTTGGCTTGGCCGGCCATTTGCTGGAGATGTGCCGGGGTTCGAACCTGTCGGCGCAGGTCACTTGGGCCAACGTGCCTTTGATTGCCAGTGCGGTCGAATTTGCCCGCCAAGGCATGGCGACTGGAGCATCCGGGCGCAACTGGGCGGCGTATGGCAGCGCGGTGCAGTGGCCTGACGCTGCGCCCGAATGGCAACGCGCCCTGCTGACCGACCCGCAAACCAGCGGTGGTTTGCTGGTCAGTTGCCACCCGGATGCGGCGGAGGCGGTGTTGCAGGCCTTCCGCAGCGCCGGTTTCGATGCTGCCGCCGCTATCGGCCAGATGCAAGCCAACGCCAACGGCGAAAGCCGCCTGATCTGTGTCTGAAGGCTGAATGGTGCAAACAGTCACTTCCAGACGCTACGCCAAGCATGAAACTCACTGGGGCGCAGGCGATAGCGGGCAATGTTGCCTTCGTGCAGGCTGAGCAACTGCGTCTCGACCACTTCAATGAAGCGCTGTTGGTCGGCGGCTTCGATCTGCTCGCGGGCAAAGCGCTGGATGTAGCTGACGGCTTGAGGCTTGCTCATTTTTCCGCACACTACATCCGCAACCGCTTGGGCAATGTGCTGGCGGTGTTGCAGGCGAAAAGGGTCGGGGTCGCCTAGCGACTGGCGCACTGCGGAGTAGCGGGTGCAGGAGCGTTTGTAGGCCCAGACAAACACATCGCGCAGCAATTCAACCCGATTGAGCTCGTAGATGCCCAGCATGGCGCTGATGTAAGTGGACTGCGGAACATCCACGAAGGACAGCGGACACAAGTTGTGCTTGATCAGTGCAATGTTGGCGGCCAGGCGCGAAACACGCTTGTTGACGTCCTCGAAGGGCTGCAAATAAGGCAAATGCACCATTGCAAAAAAAGCCTGCTCAAACGGGTCATGTATGGCTGCCGCAGTGTCGAGCACCTGCTCAAAACATTCCTCGATTCGCTGCGGCCCCTCCAGTGGCAGGAAGGTGGTTTGTCCGATGCCGACCGAGATGCTGCGCAAGCGGCCACTGGCGGTGGGGTCGTCGAGCAAGTTGTCTGACAGCAGCGCGTGCAAATTCAGCAAGGTGTAGCGATTGAAGCCAATCTCATCGGCGGCATCGATCAAAAACTCAATGGCTCCCTTGTGATTCAGAATCATCTGCGCTTCAAACGCGTTTTTACCGGTGGCTGCCTCGCCAGCGGAAATTAGCCTTTCTGTTTCCAGCAGCGAATAGGTATTGCCTTCAAGACGGCTTGAGTTCCAAGACAAATCAATCAGCAAGCGGTTGGCCAGTTGCCGCGCGTAAGTACCTGCCGGCTCGTTGGTGCTGACCGCTTGGCCTTGCGAAAGCAGTTCATCGCGAATGTTTTGGGACAGGTAATAGCTTGCGTTAGGTCGGTAGTTGTCCAGAAAAGCGCGGTTGTAGCCGACCGGTGTGCGCAGCATCAAGGGCTGGCGAATCAGAGATTCGACTTGCTTGGCTTCGGGTGACAAAGGAATCAAGGTTTCAGCGCAAGCCGTGGCGCTCACCATCTTCCCGTGCCGATACTTGGTGGCACGCCCTTGGCCTTCACGCAGCACGCGCTCTTGCGCCATCAGGTCATTGAGCCAGCGTTGCAAAGTGCGCCGATGGGGGGGCGCAGCAAGACGCTCTTCAATCTGCTCGATGCTGGCTGCGTTGGGAAAGCCGGCAATGGCATCCATCACCGCTTCATAAGCATGTGTTGGTAGGGGCTTGGTCATGGATTTTCTGTCGCGCATGGCTGTTATCGCGACATTAAGCAAAGAAAGATGTCGGTAAAGAATTATCGCGACACATTCAATGTCGCGTAATGTTTTTACTGCATCTCAAATTGCCGCAGGAAAATTCAGCATCCGCTCGCAATAGCGGGCGATCAAGTCCACTTCCAAATTGACGTGAGAGCCAACGCGCAAGCTGCCCAGCGCGGTGTTCTCGACCGTGTGCGGAATCAGGTTGATGCTCATCTCGCAGCCGCCCGGCACATCGGCGATGCGGTTCACCGTCAGGCTGACGCCGTTGATGACGATGGAGCCTTTGTAGGCCAAAAACCGCGCCAGCTCGGGCGGTGCCAGCACGCGCAGTTCCCAGCTCTCGCCGACCTGCGCAAAGTGCGTCACGCTGCCCAAGCCATCGACGTGGCCGGAGACCAAATGACCGCCCAAGCGGTCGTTGGCGCGCAAGGCTTTCTCTAAGTTGATAGCGCCGATGGTGTCCAGCCCCGCCGTTTTGGAGAGCGACTCAGCCGAGATGTCGATGGTGAACTGCGACTGAGCGGGCGACAACGTCGTCACCGTCATGCAAGCGCCGTTGAGCGCGATGCTGTCGCCCAAGCCGACATCGTCCAGATAAGCAGGTGGCGCGGTGATGGTCAGGCGTTTGCCGTGGCCGGGCGCGTCGCCCAAAGGGTGCGCGGCGGCAATCTGCCCCACGCCGGTGATGATTCCTGTAAACATGGGGCGTGATTGTGGACGAAAAACCGCTGGCGGATGCGGCTCAGAACTTGGCGCGGCCCAGCGGCTGCGCCAAGATGCGCAGGTCGGGGCCGATGCGCTGCACGTCGGTGAACTCCAGCGCCATGCTTTGCGCCAGCGATTCCAGCGGGCCGATGTTGGCCATGCCCAAACCAGCGCCCAGCAGCTTGGGTGCCAGATACACCAGCAGCTCGTCCACCAGCCCGGCGCTCAGTAGCGCGCCGTTGAGCTGCTGGCCGGCTTCGACGTGCAGCTCGTTGGTGCCGCGCTGGCCCAAATCGCGCAGCACGGCGCGCAAATCGACCCGGCCTTGTGCGCCCGGCAACTGCAGCACGGTGGCACCACGCGCCTGCAAAGCAGCCTTTCGGGCGTCAAATTCAGCATCAAAATGGCCTGCAGCGTAGATAGTACGGGCGCTAGCAGCTATTAATAACTGAGCGTCGGGCGGCGTTTGCAAACGGCTGTCTAGCACCACGATGTGCGGCTGGCGCTGGGTGGCGACCTCGCGCACGTTCAGGCGCGGGTTGTCGTGCAGTACGGTGCCAATGCCCGTGAGCAGCGCACACGCCCGGGCGCGCCAAGCGTGGCCGTCGGCGCGCGCTTCGGGGGACGTTATCCACTGGCTGGCGCCGCTGTGCAGCGCGGTGGTGCCGTCCAGCGACGCAGCCACTTTGAGCCGCACCCACGGCGTGCCGCGCACCATGCGGCTGAAAAAGCCGATGTTGAGCGCGCGCGATTCGGCAGCGCCCAGCCCGACTTCGACCGCCACGCCCGCCGCCCGCAGCCGCTCAAAGCCGCGCCCGCCGACCAGCGGATTGGGGTCGGCAATCGATGCCACCACCCGCGCCACGCCCGCCGCCACCAGTGCATCGCAACACGGCCCCGTGCGCCCTTGGTGCGCGCAGGGTTCGAGCGTGACGTAGGCGGTGGCGCCGCGTGTGGACTCGCCCGCAGCGGCGGCGTCGCGCAGCGCCATCACCTCGGCGTGGGCGCTGCCGGCTGGCTGGGTAAAGCCTTGGCCAATTACCCGTCCATCGGCGGCGACGAGCACGCAGCCGACACGCGGGTTGGGGTTGGATAAAAAAAGCGCTTGGGCGGCTAGCCCAAGCGCTTGGTTCATGAAGAAGTTCGCAGGTGTTGTCATAGCGCCTGCGATGGTAATGCAGGGCTTATTTGCTCCAGCACTCTCTAACGATGTCGCCGGTGGTCACGCCTTTAGCGCCGCGTGTGCCGTTGTGCGTCAGGGTGTAGCTGCCGCACTTGTCACTTGACTGCGCGGTACCTTTGGGGGCGGCGGTTAGGCCAAAGCCGATGATGTTTCCGTTAGCGTCAGTAACAGGCGCATAAGCAATGGTGTAGCGGTCAGCCGGCACGGTTTTCAGGCTGGCAGGAAATGCCACTGCTTTTGGATAACTCCCCGTCGCCGTGGCCGCGCGCTCCAGCCACTGCGCCGCTTGCAACAACCCCGCCCGCGCCTCGGCCCGGTGCCCGCGCGCGATGTATTCGGTGTAGCTGGGCATCGCAATGGCCGAGAGGATGCCAATGATGGCCACCACAATCATCAGCTCGATGAGGGTGAAGCCGCGCTGTTTCAGTCTGGTTTTTGGCATGGTTTTGCACCCCGTTTATTTCAATTGGCGCCAGCTGGGGCGCAGGGATTGTTCGGGCAGACAGGCCAATTTCTCTATGTCGCCTTTTACACCGATGTCCATGTTCATACAGTTGCCGCCACCGCCGTCGCCGTCGCCGTCGCCGCCGTCCCCGCCGTCGTCGCCGCCGCCGCTGCCGGGGTCACTGCCGCCGCTGCCGGGGATACTGCCCTTCGTCATGCTGCGCGCCCCTTTGCTAATTGGTGTACGCGATATGCCGCCGTCATCTGAGTTGAACAGGCCATCGCCATTGGCATCAACGACCTGCACCGTTGGGCGCTTGCCATCCATGATGTTGATCAAGGTGCGGTATTGGCGCTCCTCGTCCACGCTGCCCGATTCGCAGCTCTCGACGCCCTCTTGCGCATCAGAGCCTTTGGCGGGCACCTGTGAGTACACCGTCATGAGGTTGCTGCCGTCATAGAACTCGATTGGCTTGAGCTGGCGCTCGCCGGTTGCTGGATAGTCCAAGTAAAAGCCGTTTTGCTTCGACCAATCGATGTCATTGGCCGCGATGATGCGGCCTTGACCTGCTTTACCCGCATCTTCAATGGTGCGCGGCTCCAAGCCAGCGTTGGCGGTGCCTGCGCCCAAGGCCTTGGGTGCAGGAACGCAGTCTGGTGTGCGCGTGGACGAGCACGTGCCTGGATGGATTTCTAGCCGTTTATCGCTGTTGAGGCGGTAGCGGGTGCTGTCCAGTACCGAATACAGAGTTTGCACGTTGCGGTTGTTCTCGTCGGTTTTGGTGACGTTGCGGCCGGTACCAAAAGCCACCATCATGCCGCCCACGCGGATCGTCGCGGCCTCGGCGCCCGTGCCTACGGTGGCGTAGCGGTCATTAGCGCGCACGGTGGGCGCAATGGTGATGGGTTGCGCCAGCGTGCGCGAGTCGGGCGAGCCTTGGGTGCCGCCCTTGGCCGTAAACAGCGGGCTGCCGCTAAAGGCGACGCCCCAATTGGCGTCGTCGGTGCTGAGCAGGTCAAACTTCCACAGGTTGCCTTGGTTGTCGCCGGCATAGGCAATGTCAACCCGGCCATCGCCGTTCAAGTCCACCAAGCGCGGCGCAGACAGGCCGTTGTCGTTGGCCAGCCCTGCGCCTGGGGTGGGCGGCACATCCACGGTGCCTGCCGTGGGAATGCGCAGCAGCGCTTTGTCGCCAGCGGCATTGCCCTTGGGGTCCTCGCCCAAATACTGAATTAACAGCACGGGTCGTTGATTGGCGCTGTTGTAGCCATTGCCCAGCACCACTGCCCAGCGGTTGTTGTTCATGCGCGTGATTTGTGTGGTGCGCATAGAGTTGTTGGTGTCAGTCACCGGCTGGGCGGTAATGTGGCCAATGTCTTTGTCCTCAGCGACTGCCTTGTTGCAGGCGGCTTTTTGTCCGGTGGTTAAGCCGCTTTGGGTGCAATCGGGGGCGCTGCCAGATTCGGTGCTGCGCGTGCGGTCGAATTTGACCAAGCTGGCCGCTTGAGTTTCTGCAAAGGTGCCTGGTTTGGTCACGTCGAGGACGAAATAGCCTTTGCCGCCCGCGCCCAGCGTGCCCACCAGCAGGGTGCGCCAATCAGGGGTGTAGGCCGGGTCGTAGTCTGTATCTTTGGGGTCTTGCATACCCGTGCCGGTATCCACGTCGCCGGTCATCGGCGAGCCATCGACAAAGTAGCGGTGCTGTTCGTTGTACTCGGGGGCGGTGAGTTTGGACAGGCTGGGTATCACGCCTTGGGGCACGTAGGCAATTTTTTCGCTGCCGTCGGTGGCAGAAAAGCCGTGCAACATGCCGTCGTTGCCACCAACGTAAATCATCGGCGTGCGCTTGCTGTTGGCGCTGACGAAAGCGCTGTAGCCCTTGAGCGCGTAACTGCTGGCCGGCGCGCCGGTGTACCAGACCACCGAGTTGACGATATCGCCTTGGCGCGACTTGCGCAGGCGGTAAGTGCTGCCCGTGCCTTCCTTGGAGCGGTCGCCCCGGATGTAGTTAAGGCGGTTTTCGCCCACGGTTGCACCATCGTTGGTGCCGTTGGCACGCTTTTGCAGCCACAGCTTTTGTGCGCTGCTGAGTTTGCTTTGGTCTGTGGCCCAGCGAAACGGCACGCCGCCTTTGGGTGCGTTAGAGACCCATTGGTCGCTCCAGCTCACGATGACGCGCGAATCTGGGGAAGCCAAGGCGTCGAGCTTATCTGCCGTGTTTTTGCCGCCCCAGCTTTTGGCGGGTTCGGTGGTGCCATCGGTTTTGACGGTATCGGCGCTGACAAAGCCTTTCCAGCCATTCTTGGGTTCGTAGTTGCCGGTGAATTTGCCGACATCGTTGCGCGAGGCGTTGGAGCCGCTGGTGGCGGTGGAGGTCATGTCCGGCTCGACGTTGGCGTTGATGGTTTTGACGATTTGGCGGAAGGCTTCTTTCAGGTCTTCGCCCTTTTCTACCGCGTAAAACTGGCCCCGGCCATTGATGGCGGCGTGCCACATGTCTTGCCCCGCTTCCCCGCCTTTGACCGAATACCACTGCGCCCGGCCAGCGACATAGTCGGCAAAGCTGCCGTCGTAGCCATAAGGCATATTGCTGGATGGTGGTATTAACAGGCCATTATTGCCGTTATCAGTCAATGAATCCACTGTTCCATTATTATTTTCCTGATTTTCATCTTTTTTCCATGTAATTTTGCCATTATTACCACCCGCCAAAAATGGACCATCCCATTGCCAGAGTGGTTTATCCTTTTTTTGGTACCACTCCGTGCCAAGATCTTTATTAATCCAATACTGACCTGTACTACTTGTTACCTCAGTCGTATTTTTTCCAATCGGCCTAAATTGTCTTTTTGGAATGGAGTCTTTGCTGAAACCGATGGTGAAGGTCACCATATGCGGCCAAGTGGCCGGGTTGTAGCGCGGGTTCCAGTATTTTTTAAGCGTTGCAGTTTTTTTGGTTTTTGGATTGGTAAAAGTTTCGGTAGGAAGGGCTTTGTCATATTCCGGCGAAGGCGAAACTTCACCGCTCAGGTTGGCTGGCGACTGCAGTTCAGTGGCCCAGCTTTTGAAGGTCCAATCTGACAGAGTGCTCAGATACTGGCCTTTGTAGTCAGGATGCCAACTGCTGTAAGTGGCATAGTCGATGTCGCGGTAAACCCAGGTATCGGGGTCGTCACGGTTATATTCTGTGCCGTCAGGTAGTTTGAATGATGTGAATATTTGGGTGTCACCGCCGGTACCTTCTTTTCCGTGAATATTACGCTTAGAATCCTGATTATCAAAATTGACAGGCGATGTATTGACTGGGTAATTTTTTCTGTATGTGCCATTCCAATCACCGTCAGTCAAAAGAATATGGTAGTTGCGTCGGCAACCCAGAGGCTTGCTGTCGTTGCTTGTGCTGGCCAACTGCTCTGTAGGTGTATCTGCCCAAGGGCCGTTTTTGTTCAAAGGCGCTCGCATGTAGTCGTCTGCGCCTTTCACCATCCAGTGGGTGGGCGTGGATGCGCAGGAGGTGAACGCATCGGCGTATTTGAGAAAATTTGCACGGTGCGTTTCATCAAACACCCGCATGGTGTTGGTGTATTTACTGTCAGCGGCAGATTCGGCGTTCAGTCGCCGGAAGGTAAAGCCAGAAACTGACGTGCAGCCGTTCCATCCGCCCCCTTCCGGCAACATGCCAAAGGAGTGCCAAGCCAAGCGGATTTTTTTGCTGTTCTTGGGAAATAAATCTGTATCGCTGAAAACTTCTTTCAGGGCGTCTTTCAACACTTCAGTTCGGGTTTTGGTGTAGCGGTTGGTTGTGCTGTGGTAGGGCTTGGTCGGGTCTTGCAGCACCATGTCCTTGGCATCCATAGAGGTCGAGTCATCCAGCGAGAGGATGACGTTGGGCGCCACATACGGCTGCACCGTGCCCGGTGGCGCTTGCATAAGGTCAAGGGCCGAGGCGGTGTGGGGGTTCAGCAAAGCACAGGCGGCCAAGGAAAGCAGGGTTTTGCGAAAGTGCGGGGGCATGCTGTGGTGCATGGGGTGCTCCTCTTGTTATCAAAAATAATATGAGTGAAATAAGGCTCTAGCGCTTATATGGCCTGCGCTAGCAGCTCACTTTTTTGAAGTGCTTGGATCAATCTTTGGTTTTGTCCCGCGCATAGGTTTGTTGCAGCACCACCATCGTGGTGGATCTTTGGCCATAGGCCAGCGCAGTGATGCGGTACACCACGTTGGGGCTTAAACGCAGACCCAACGCGCCGGCGGGGGCATCCACAATCAGACCTTCGCCTTCGGCATTGGTGTAGTTCAAAACTTCAATCCAGTACCAGCCACCCCGCTCGACCGGCTTGGCCGGATCGGTCGGCTCGCGGTCAGCCAAAATTGGATTGGCCGGTGTATCAGTGTCACCAATGGCTGCGCCGGTGAACTGGCCGTAGCGCGCGCCGGCATCTTGCATTTGCGCCAGCGTCGGGCCTTTGGATGCGTCGGTGTTGTTCCAGAAGTCTTGCTTGTCGGTGCGCTTGGCACACAGGCCGTTGCGGCATTTAGAAGTTTGGCTGCCCAGTGCTATCAATAAGGAGTCAACCTCTTGCTTTTCCAGCGGAATTTTGTCAACGGTGCTGGTGCGGCAGACATCGCCGCTGCCGCTGCACGGGCTGCCATCGGCTTTTTCGCCGCGAATGTCCAGTTCGGCGTCTTGCAGCAGCGCCTGTGCTGCTTCAAAGGCGCGCTGGTAGTCGGCATCGTTGCCGACCAACATTTCATTGAACAGCGAGGTGCGCGATGCCCACAGTGCTAACAGCATCGAGAGCATGACCACAACGATGACGACAAACAGCGCCACACCACGTTGTCGTTGGCGTAAATGGTGGGTGAGGGGCAGGCGTTGCATAGTGGTTTTTCTGAGTGGGGGTTAGGGCGTAGGGGGTCAATCAATCAATCCTTGGCTGCGCAGCTGAAAGACGTTGCGAAAAGCCAGATGCATACGCCGCGCGCGTTCGCCGGTCAGCTTGGTCATATCGACCTTGCTGCCGTCGCAGTCGGTGTAGCTGCTGCCGGCGGGCAGGTCGATGGACTCGTTGCCATACAGCACAAGACAGACCTCCACTGCCTGCACCCGGCCCCACTTGTTGCCGACGGTGCTGGCAGTGGCGTATTTGATTTGTGGGTCGCCAGCGGTGCTTTCTTGCGTCAGGTAGCGCACTTGAAAGTTGGCCACTTTCTCTGCGATGGGCTGTGCGGGGGTTTGAAAGCCGCCGCAGTACAGCTCGTTGGTGGCGGTTTTGAGCACAAAATTGTTTTCAATCAGCGTCTCGCTCGGTTGCTGCCCGAGGCAGTCGCGCGCTTGGGATGCATCGTCTGCTTCGATGTGCAGCGCCTCTTTGTAATTGCGATAACCCGTGGTCAGTTTGAATTCAGCCCCAGTGGGTTCGTCAATGCCGCTGATGATGTTTTTGCTGTAATCAAAGTCGCCGGACTGGATTTCAAAGTCCACAGCGGCGCTGGCGATGTCTTCAGTTGCCCCGGCGGGATTGAGGTCAAGCCGCAGCGAGCCAGCTTGGCGCAGTTGCAGGCCAATGGTGCGCATGGCATAGGCCGCTTGCTGTTGGATGTTGCTGGCATCGCTGACGGTGCCAGAGATGCCGCGCGAGACCATCATCGTGCCCATCGCCGCCGCCACCACCAACAAACCGATGACCAAGCCGACCAGCAGCTCAATCAGCGTAACGCCGCGCTGGCTGCGGGGGCTGCGCGTCACAGTTTTTAAGTGTTTTAGGCCTCTAGGGCTTATGTAGCAAGCGCTAGCAGCTATGAATTTTGATTGCATTTTATGACCCAGAGCAGAAATACTTAACTTCGCCGTTGATGGCGGTGTTGACTCGGTAGGGAGCGCACCGGGCCGCTACCGGGAGGTATTGCAGGTGGCAGGTGTGGTCGCTGGGGCAGGTGACGCTGCCGCCGTCTGCGCTGGCATCGATGGCTTCTCGGTATTTCTCGCGGTCGTCCTCGTCGGCAATGTCGCGTTCGTTTTCGCGCCAAGCGAGCATCACGCCCAGTTGGCGGCGGTTGGTGTCGTCGGTTTCGCCGGCGGCCAGAAAAACGTTGGCTTGGCCTAAGGGAAGCTGGGTTTTGACCGCTTGCTTCCACAGCGCCAAGTCATAGGCGGCTTGATCGCTGTGGCTGCAGCCGTCCGAACAGTCGCCCGGCGTGGGTTCGTCGCTGAAGTCAGAGACGTAGTTGCTGATATTGGCCAGCGCATTGGGGTTGACTTTCATGCGCTCGCTCAGGTCTTCAATCAAGCGAATCGCTTGGACGCGCCGCACGCTTGTTTGCGTATCGGCCAGCGTGCGCATTTGCACGCCCAAGATGCCCAAGATGCCCAGCGCCATGACGACGATGGCGACCAGCGATTCAATCAGGCTGATGCCGCGTTGTAGGCGGCTGCGGAGGTGCTTTATTGGCATGGAATTTTCTCGGTGATGCGAATGCGGCCGCCAGAGGACATGCACAGGCTGCGTGTGGCGGGCGACGAGACGCCGGTGGAGTCGGGGTTAAAAACAAAGCCTTTGGCATTCAGACTGCCCAGCTTGCCGTAGCGATTGACGCTGATGTTGGCGCCGCCGCCTTTGTGCATGACGTTGATATTGGTGGGGGCTGGAGTGGTTTGCAGAATTACTTCGTCTGCCTTGCGTTTGTTGTTGCCGTCGGTATCGACAAACACAAACCAGCCGCAGCCCCATTCTTCTTTGGTATTGGCTTGCTGGCAGCCATCCGTGCCTTGAGCATTTTTTTGGATGCCAATGTTGCCACCGCGCTTGATGGCTTCAGAGCGGGCGTAATAAAGAGTGGACTTCATGCTCTCTATTGTTTGTTGCACACGCCATTTATCAATCAGGGGTTGAAAGCTTGGGGCGGCCAGTGCGGCAAGGATTCCCAAGATGCTCACCACCACCATGACTTCCATCAGCGAAAAGCCGTGCATTCGATGCGCGCTGGTGGGCTGGCGCTGCTGAGAGAAGTTCAGGGTGTGCATGGTGATTACCTTAGGAGCAGGCTGCGTCGCCTGTTTTTGTGCGTTTGATGCGGCCGCCAGGGCTTATGCATAAGGCGGTGGCGCCAGCATCTGTGTTGTTTTTGCCATAGGGCATCAAGCGAAAATCAAAACTGCGTTTGCCGTCGCTTGTCATCTGGCCCCAGCGATCAAAGGCGATGCTTGCGTCCCCATCGGTAATGCTGATAGTTGTGCGCGTGGGTGCATCGGTGTTTTGCAGTACGTCGGTGCCGTTCAGCACTTGCCAGCCGCTACTCCAGTCGGCGCCATCTTTGGCGCTGACTGAAACACCACTACTGCCGCGCTTGATGGCTTCAGAGCGGGCGTAATACAAGGTCGATGTCAAACTTTCTGCCGCGTCGCGCACGCGCCAGCGTTCGATCATGGGTGTAAAGCTGGGCGCAGCGATGGCGGCGAGGATGCCCAAAATGGACACCACCACCATGACTTCAAGCAAGCTAAAGCCGCGCGCAGCATGGCGCTGACCCGAGGCGGGGAACAAGAGGGAGGGAGCACAGTCGTCAGAAAAATTGAAATACATGTTTCTGATAGTGCTGCCGAGACCCTACGTTGGCGACTGCGCAAAGACGAATGGCACAAAAGGCGTGCTCAGCGGTCGCTTTACCGCCGCGTGTAACCCAAGCAGGCACCGGCGTTGGGCCGCCCCCAGCATTCACGGTACATGCGCCGATCGCGCTCGGCGGTGGTTTCTTCGGAGGGGCTGCGCTGGCGCTTGGATTTGATTTTGATTTTGGTCTTGGCGCTGGCGCTGGTGTCTTGTTTGGTTTTTTTGCGCGCGGCGTGAGCTTCTGGAGCGGTGCCGAACAGGCACAAAGCAACGCAGGCGCACAGCACGGCGCTGAGCAAGGGGTGGCGTGCGGTTGGGGCAGTGGGGGTGGTGTGGTGCATGGCGGTCGTAAAAAATGGTGGCTTTATCGTGCCATGCACGCCGCCGCTTGGGCGTGCGCATAAACCCTCGCTAAAAACCGCCCACGCTATAATTGCCGGGTTTTGCATGGTGCAAGACGCACGCCGGTAGCCCTTCCAGCTTCTGGCGCAAGTAAAACCAGCACCTACCGCTCGTCCTGTTTATGGGCGCTGCCTGTAGGTCATATTTTTCGGAAAAACCCTCCAAATGATCGCATCCTCCATCAAAGCCGAAGTCGTCAAGGCCAACGCCCGCGCTGCCAACGATACCGGTAGCCCAGAAGTCCAAGTCGCTTTGCTGACCGCCCGCATCAACGAACTGATGCCCCACTTCAAGACCCACGCCAAAGACCACCACGGTCGCCGTGGCCTGCTGCGCATGGTCAGCCGTCGCCGCAAGCTGTTGGACTACCTCAAGTCCAAAGACGGCCAGCGTTACTTGGCGCTGATCGCCAAACTGGGTCTGCGTAAGTAATCGCAGGCACATGCCAAAACGCCTGAGTTAGCGCGCTAGCTCAGGCGTTTTTTACTTTACCGGTAGGCACAACAAGGCGCGAAGCTGTGTCATTCCACTGAAGTTCTGCGCGCAGATTCACTGGAATGGCATCGTGTGCTGTATATGCACAAATAGAGACTAAATTGGCCTCTAGCCCTTTAAATACGTGCGCTACCAGCTATACAAACAGGAGCAAGTTATGAGTATTTTCAATAAAGTCACCAAGTCTTTCCAATGGGGTGACAAGACCGTCATCATGGAAACGGGCGAAGTCGCCCGCCAAGCCTCCGGCGCTGTGCTGGTCAACATCGACGACACCGTGGTGCTGGCCACTGTGGTGGCTTCCAAAAGCTCCAAGCCTGGCCAAGATTTCTTTCCGCTCACGGTCGATTACATTGAGAAAACCTACGCCGCTGGCAAGATTCCCGGCAGCTTTTTCAAGCGCGAAGCCAAGCCCAGCGAGCACGAAACCCTGACCAGCCGCCTGATCGACCGTCCGATTCGCCCGCTGTTTCCCGAAGGTTTCTTCAACGAAGTGCATGTGGTCATCCACACGCTGTCGCTGAACCCTGAAGTCGATGCCGACATCGCTGCGCTGATCGCATCGAGCGCTGCGCTGGCTATTTCGGGCATTCCGTTCAGCGGCCCCGTTGGTGCCGCCCGCGTGGGTTACATCAACGGCGAATACGTGCTGAACCCCGGCCAGACGCTGCGCAAGAGCAGCCAGATGGATTTGATCGTTGCCGGCACCGAGGCCGCCGTGTTGATGGTCGAGTCCGAAGCGCAGCAGCTGACCGAAGAAATCATGCTGGGCGCCGTGGTGTTTGGCCACGAGCAAAGCAAGCTAGCGATCAACGCCATCCACGAGCTGGTGCGTGACGCCGGCAAGCCGATGTGGGACTGGCAAGCGCCGGCCAAGGACGAGCCGCTGATTGCCAAGGTGGACGCGCTGGCCGAAGAAAAGCTGCGCGCTGCCTACCAAATCCGCAACAAACAAGCCCGCACCCAAGCTTGCCGCGAGACCTACGCCGCCGTCAAAGCCGAGCTGAAAGAAGCTGGCGTTGAGTTTGATGGCGTCAAGGTCGATGGCATGTTGTTTGACATCGAAGCCAAGATCGTCCGCAGCCAGATTTTGGCCGGCGAGCCGCGCATCGATGGCCGCGACACGCGCACCGTGCGCGCTATCGAAATCCGCAGCAGCGTGCTGCCGCGCGCCCACGGCTCGTCGCTGTTCACCCGTGGCGAAACCCAGGCGCTGGTCGTGACCACGCTGGGCACCGAGCGCGACGCACAGCGCATCGACGCGCTGGCCGGCGAGTACGAAGACCGTTTCATGATGCACTACAACATGCCTCCCTTTGCCACCGGCGAAGTGGGCCGCATGGGCTCGACCAAGCGCCGCGAAATTGGCCACGGTCGTCTGGCCAAGCGTGCGCTGGTCGCTGTGCTGCCGAGCAAAGAAGAGTTTCCCTACACCATGCGCGTGGTGTCAGAAATCACTGAATCCAACGGTTCGTCGTCGATGGCTTCGGTCTGCGGCGGCTGCCTGTCGCTGATGGATGCTGGCGTGCCGATGAAGGCGCACGTCGCCGGTATCGCTATGGGCCTGATCAAAGAAGACAACCGCTTTGCCGTGTTGACCGACATCTTGGGCGATGAAGATCACCTGGGTGACATGGACTTCAAGGTTGCTGGCACCACCGCCGGTATCACGGCGCTGCAAATGGACATCAAAATCCAAGGCATCACCAAAGAAATCATGCAGGTCGCGCTGGCGCAGGCCAAAGAAGCGCGCATCCATATCTTGGGCAAGATGCAAGAAGCAATGGGCGAGGCCAACACTGAGGTCTCCAGCTTCGCGCCCAAGCTCTACACCATGAAGATCAACCCCGAGAAGATCCGCGACGTGATCGGCAAGGGCGGCTCGGTGATCCGTGCGCTGACCGAAGAGACCGGCTGCCAGATCAACATCGATGAAGACGGCACCATCACTATCGCCTCGACCGAAACCGCCAAGGCCGATGAGGCCAAGCGCCGCATTGCGCAGATCACGGCGGAAGTTGAAATCGGCAAGATTTACGAAGGCCCGGTCACCAAGGTTTTGGACTTTGGCGCGCTGATCAATTTGATGCCCGGCAAAGACGGTTTGCTGCACATCAGCCAAATCGCCCACGAGCGCGTGGAGCGCGTTGGCGACTATTTGACCGAAGGCCAAATCGTCAAAGTCAAAGTGATGGAGACCGACGAAAAAGGCCGCATCAAGCTGTCGATGAAGGCTTTGATCGAGCGCCCTGCCGGCATGAGCGAGCGTCCTGAGCGCGCTGATCGCCCCGAGCGCAGCGACCGTGGCGATCGTCCTGAGCGCAACGACCGCAACGACCGTGGCGGCGAGCGCCATAGCCGTGGCGATCGTCCAGAGCGCAACGACCGCAATGACCGCAATGACCGTCCTGTGGAACGCAACGATTACCGTGATGAGCCGCAGCAACAACAGCAACAGCAACAGCAACAGCCGCAAGATCAGCGCAATTACGACAACAATAACTAAGCCTTAATTTGCTATTGATATGAGAGCTGCTAGCGCCCGTATTCATTGGGCTAGCGGCCTAAATCATTCAAATTAATCAAGGAAATTGACTATGCAGACCATGCGCGCAGTAGAAATCACGGCCTTTGGTGCGCCCGATGTGTTGCGTCTGGCCGAGCGCCCTATGCCGGTGGCCAGCGCGGGCGAGTTGCTGATTCGCGTCTCGGCCAGCGGCATCAACCGCCCGGATGTGCTGCAGCGCAAAGGCCACTACGCCCCGCCGCCCGGCGCTTCTGATTTGCCCGGTCTAGAAGTGGCCGGCGTGATCGAAAGCGGCGATGCGGCAGCGATGGCGCAAGCGGGCTTCAGCGTGAGTGATCGCGTCTGTGCGTTGGTCGGCGGCGGCGGTTATGCGCAGTGGTGCGTCGCGCCGGTGGCGCAATGCCTGCCGGTGCCGGTGGGTTTGAGCGACATCGAAGCCGCCTCACTGCCCGAGACGTTCTTCACCGTCTGGAGCAACGTCTTTGACCGGGGGCGTTTGCAACCGGGCGAGACGTTGTTGGTGCAAGGCGGCAGCAGCGGGATTGGCGTGACTGCCATCCAGCTGGCACGGGCTTGGGGCGCAACCGTCATCGCCACGGCGGGCAGCAACGAGAAATGCGCTGCTTGCTTGGCGCTGGGTGCGCACCATGCCATCAACTACCAAACGCAGGATTTTGTCGCCGAAGTGCAGCGCATCACCGATGGCAAGGGCGTCGATGTGGTGTTGGACATGGTCGCCGGCAGCTACGTCGCGCGCGAGGTGGATTGCTTGGCCGAGGATGGCCGCTTGGTCATCATCGCGCTGCAAGGCGGCGTCAAAAGCGAATTCAATGCCGGTTTGGTGCTGCGTAAGCGTTTGACGATTACTGGCTCGACTTTGCGTCCGCGTTCGGTGGCGTTTAAGGGTGCGATTGCGGCGGCGCTGCGCCAGCAGGTCTGGCCGTGGTTGGCATCTGGTGCCGTGCGGCCGGTGATTCATACGACTTTTGTCGCGGCGGACGCTGCCAAGGCACACGCCTTGATGGAGTCCAGCCAACACATTGGCAAGATTGTTTTGACGTGGTAGTGGGTAGTCATTGCTCTTAATTGGTGCTGAACAACATGAATAAAAAACTCATTGCAGGCAATTGGAAGATGAACGGCAGCTTGGCCGATAACGAGGCGCTGGTGCGCGCCTTAGTTGCCGGTTTGGCGACGGCGGGCGGCTGCGATGCCGCAGTGGCCGTGCCCGCGCCGTATTTGGCACAGGTGCAGGCGTTGGTGCAAGGCTCTGCTTTGGCGTTGGCAGCGCAAGACGTATCCCAACATGCAGCGGGTGCCTACACCGGCGAGGTGTCGGCAGCGATGTTGCGCGAGTTTGGTGTGCGCTATGTGCTGGTCGGTCACTCGGAGCGCCGCCAGTTGCATGGCGAAACCGATGCGGATGTGGCGGTGAAGGCGCAGCGCGCTTTGGTCAGCGGCATCACGCCCATCGTCTGCGTTGGCGAGACTTTGGCCGAGCGCGAAGCCGGTCAAACCGAAGCCGTCGTCAAGCGCCAATTGGCAGCGGTCATCCATGTGAACGGCCATTGCATCAGCGAAGTGGTGGTGGCGTATGAGCCGGTATGGGCGATTGGCACCGGCAAAACAGCGTCTCCTGAGCAGGCTCAGTTGGTTCATGCCGTGCTGCGCGCCCAGTTGGCGGCTGCCAGCGATAAAGCCCAACACATTCGCTTGCTCTACGGCGGCAGCATGAACGCTGCGAATGCTGCGCAATTGCTGGGCCAGCCAGACATTGATGGTGGCTTGGTCGGTGGCGCGTCGCTCAAAGCGGCTGATTTTCAGGCTATTTTGGCTGCAGCCCAATAAATACCAGCGCTAAGTGCTATCAAATAAGGAGTAAATAAAGAATGAATGTGCTTGTAAGTGTGATTTTGGCGGTGCAAATGATGGCTGCTCTGGGCATGATCGGCCTGATTTTGATACAGCATGGCAAGGGTGCCGACATGGGTGCGGCCTTTGGCAGTGGTAGCTCGGGTAGCTTGTTTGGTGCCAGTGGCAGTGCTAACTTTTTGTCGCGTACCACTGCGGTGTTAGCTGCGGTGTTTTTTGTGGCGACGCTGGCGCTGGCTTACTTTGGTGGCCCGCGCCCTACTAGCACTGGTAGTGTGCTTGAAGGTGCTGCGCCTGCATTGGTTGTGCCAGCAGCAGAGACTGGGCCGGCAGCGACGATTCCGGGTAATACGCCACCGGCAGCAGTAATTCCTGCGCCAGTGGGTACCGAAGCTGGGTCTGGACAGATTCCTGCTAAATAAACAACGGCAAAATCCTTGCTTATGTTGAAAGCAGGGGTTTTCCGGGTTAGAATCTAAGGCAGTCTGGAGAGCGAAAAAGCCGAAAGGTTCCTCAAGCCATCCAGATAATTTAACAGCCGTCGTGGTGAAATTGGTAGACACGCTATCTTGAGGGGGTAGTGGCGAAAGCTGTGCGAGTTCGAGTCTCGCCGACGGCACCAAACAAAAAATCTAACTTCATAACCCAAGCGGTGGGTATGAAGCATCAGATTGCAGCGGTGAGCACATCCTCAAGATGAATCTCGATCAATATCTCCCCGTTCTCTTATTTATCTTGGTAGGTATTGCCGTTGGAGTAGTACCTTTGGTGTTGGGCTATATTCTTGGTCCAAACCGCCCAGATCCAGAAAAAAACTCCCCTTATGAATGTGGATTTAATGCGTTTGAAGATGCACGCATGAAATTCGATGTGCGCTATTACTTAGTCGCCATTTTATTCATTCTTTTTGACCTTGAAATTGCTTTCCTGTTTCCGTGGGCTGTTGCGCTGCACGATGTAGGTTTCGCTGGTTTTATTGGTGTAGTTATTTTCTTGGCCATTCTCGTTGTCGGCTTTATTTACGAGTGGAAAAAAGGCGCCTTGGATTGGGAGTAATCCGGCTTTCACCCGGCTTAAACGAGGAATAGCAAAATGATTGAAGGCGTAATGAAAGAAGGCTTCATCACTACGAGTTACGATTCGGTAGTGAATTGGGCTAAAACAGGCTCCATTTGGCCAATGACTTTCGGTTTGGCCTGTTGTGCCGTCGAGATGATGCACGCCGCTGCTGCGCGCTACGATATTGGTCGTTTTGGTGCGGAAGTATTTCGTGCTAGTCCGCGCCAATCTGATTTGATGATTGTTGCTGGCACACTGTGCAACAAAATGGCGCCAGCCTTGCGCAAGGTCTATGACCAGATGAGTGAGCCTCGTTGGGTTCTGTCTATGGGTTCGTGCGCCAATGGCGGTGGTTATTACCACTACAGCTATTCAGTGGTGCGCGGTTGTGATCGTATTGTGCCTGTGGATGTATATGTGCCGGGTTGCCCGCCTACTGCAGAAGCGTTGATTTACGGCATTATTCAGTTACAGCAAAAAATTCGGCGTACCAATACCATTGCGCGCGCTTAAAAGGCTTTTCATGACCGCTGTTGCTATTCATCCAGATAAACTCAAGAGCACTATCGCTACGGTGTTAGGCGATAAAGTGCGTAATATCACTGTCGCGCTTGAAGAAGTCACGGTAGAAATATCTGCTATTGATTATCTGCAAGCAATGCAATTGTTGCGTGACGCGCCTGGCTGCAAATTTGAGCAGCTTGTAGATTTGTGTGGAGTAGATTATTTAACTTACAGAGATCAAGAGCAAAAAGGTTTACGCTACTGTGTGGTATCGCATCTTTTGTCTGTCAGCTTGAATCAGCGCTTGCGCGTCAAAGTTTTTTGTGCTGACGATGATTTTCCGGTTGTTGATTCGATCAGTAGCATTTGGAATTCAGCTAATTGGTACGAGCGTGAAGCCTTTGATCTGTTTGGTATTGTGTTCGATGGTCACAATGACCTAAGGCGTATTTTGACCGATTATGGTTTTATTGGTCATCCATTCCGTAAAGATTTCCCTTTGTCTGGTCATGTTGAAATGCGTTATGACGTAGATCAGCGTCGGGTCATTTATGAAACTGTGAGTATTGAGTCGCGTGAAAATACGCCCCGCATTATTCGCGAAGATAACTACGGAGGCCTGCACTAAATCGCTTGGCGTTTTTGTGATTCATCATGGCTGAAATAAAAAATTATTCTCTGAATCTTGGGCCGCAACACCCTGCCGCACATGGTGTGCTACGTTTGGTGTTAGAGCTTGACGGCGAAGTGGTGCAGCGCGCTGATCCACATATTGGTCTACTGCATCGTGCAACTGAAAAGTTGGCAGAGCACAAGACGTATATTCAGTCTTTACCTTATATGGATCGACTGGATTACGTTTCCATGATGTGCAACGAACATGCCTATTGTTTGGCTATCGAGAAATTGATGGGCATCGACGTGCCCGTCCGCGCGCAATATATCCGCGTGATGTTCGCTGAAATTACCCGTATTCTTAATCACTTGATGTGGTTGGGTTCTCATGGCAACGACTGCGGTAGTTCAACTATTTTAGTTTATACCTTTCGCGAGCGTGAAGATTTATTTGATATGTACGAGGCTGTCTCTGGCGCTCGTATGCACGCTGCATACTTTCGTCCGGGTGGTGTATACCGTGATTTGCCAGACTCGATGCCGCAATACAAAGCGAGCAAGGTACGTAATGCTAAATCGTTAGAGGCACGTAATCAAAATCGTAAAGGTTCAATGCTTGATTTCATTGACGATTTTACGCAGCGTTTTCCAGCGTGTATTGACGAGTATGAGTTGTTGTTGACTGAGAATCGTATTTGGAAGCAGCGTACAGTAAGTGTAGGAATTGTGTCTGCGGATCGTGCCCTGAATATGGGTTTAACCGGTCCGATGTTACGTGGTTCAGATATTGGATGGGATTTACGAAAAACACAGCCATACGATGTTTATGATCGTATAGACTTTGATATTCCTGTAGGAAAGACTGGTGATTCTTATGATCGCTATCTTGTGCGTGTACATGAAATGCGCCAGTCTAATCGTATTATTAAGCAGTGTGTAGATTGGTTGCGCGCCAATCCAGGCCCTGTAATTACCAGCAATCATAAAGTTGCTCCTCCATCGCGTGAAATGATGAAAACCGGAATGGAGGACTTGATCCATCATTTCAAATTATTTACTGAAGGTTTTCATGTTCCTGAAGGTGAGGCTTATGCCGCAGTAGAGCATCCTAAAGGTGAATTTGGTATTTATTTAATTAGTGATGGCGCTAATAAACCCTATCGTTTAAAAATTCGAGCCCCAGGTTTTCCACATTTAGCTGCCATGGATGAAATGACACGTGGGCATATGCTGACTGACGTGATTGCTATCATCGGTACTATGGATATTGTGTTCGGAGAGATTGACCGATGATTTCTGTAGCAACTCAAGAGCGCTTTGCGCGCGAAGTGGCTAAATATCCAGCAGAGCATAAGCAGTCTGCGGTGATGGCTTGTCTTGCAATTGTTCAGCAAGAGCAAGGCTATATTAGTGCAGACAGCGAGGCCTTTATTGCTGAATATCTTGGTATGCCTACTATTGCCGTGCATGAGGTAACTACTTTTTATAATATGTATAACCAGCAGCCTGTTGGTAAGTACAAGTTGGCTGTCTGTACAAATTTGCCTTGTTTATTGCGCGATGGTGGTAAAGCGTTAGAGCATCTGGAGCGCAAACTTGGTATTGCTATGGGGCAAACCACGCCAGATGGATTGTTTACCTTGCAGCAATGCGAATGTCTAGGCGCTTGTGCCGATGCACCTGCTATGTTGGTCAATGACCGCAACATGTGTAGTTTTATGAGCAACGATAAACTCGATCAGCTTGTTGACAGCCTGCGCGTCGGAGAGTCACAAAAATGACCACAGCAGCTAATATCCTTTCGCAGTTTCAATCTACAGGCGTAGAGACTTGTTTTCATGATCGCCATATTGAGCCACAAATTTATGCGGATCTAAATGGCTCTAACTGGAGCCTAAAACACTATGAAGCGCGTGGCGGTTATCAAGCTTTGCGAAAAATGCTTGGTAAGCAAGACGGTGTCGAGGCTATGACACAAGATCAAGTCATTGCGATGGTTAAGGAGTCTGGTTTGCGTGGCCGCGGTGGTGCAGGTTTTCCTACTGGTTTGAAGTGGAGCTTCATGCCGCGCCAGTTTCCAGGTCAAAAATACTTGGTATGTAATTCAGATGAGGGTGAGCCGGGTACTTGTAAAGACCGTGACATCTTGATGTACAACCCGCATATCGTGATTGAAGGTATGATTATTGCGGGTTTTGCTATGGGTATTAGTGTCGGCTATAACTATATTCATGGTGAAATTTTTCAAGTCTATGATCGCTTTGAGGTTGCTTTAGAAGAGGCGCTAGCAGCAGGTTACTTGGGTAATAATATATTAGGCAGTGATTATAGTTTTCAGTTACACGCATTTCACGGGTTTGGCGCCTATATTTGCGGCGAAGAAACTGCATTATTAGAATCTTTGGAAGGTAAAAAAGGTCAACCACGCTTTAAGCCACCGTTTCCAGCAAGTTTTGGTTTGTATGGTAAGCCAACTACTATTAATAATACAGAAACTTTTGCTGCAGTTCCTTGGATTATTCGCAATGGTGGTGCAGCTTATTTGGCTTGTGGGAAACCGAATAACGGTGGAACAAAGATTTATTCTGTCAGTGGTGATGTAGAAAAACCTGGTAACTATGAAGTGCCGATGGGTACTCCGTTTGCTAAGTTGCTGGAGCTCGCTGGCGGTGTACGTGCTGGTCGCAAACTCAAGGCAGTGATTCCTGGTGGATCTTCTTCACCCGTACTGCCGGCAGACATCATTATGGAATGTACGATGGATTACGATTCCATTGCTAAAGCAGGTTCTATGTTGGGTTCTGGCGCTGTGATTGTGATGGACGATAGCCGTTGTATGGTCGAATCGCTCAAACGGTTGTCTTATTTCTATATGCACGAGTCTTGTGGTCAGTGCACTCCATGTCGCGAAGGTACTGGCTGGCTTTGGCGCTTGGTTGACCGTATACACCGTGGTGATGGTCGTCCTGCAGACTTGGATCTGCTGGATTCAGTGGCTAGCGACATCATGGGACGTACGATTTGCGCACTAGGTGATGCTGCTGCTATGCCGGTGCGCGCCATGGTGAAGCACTTTCGGCCTGAGTTTGAGGCGCTGATTCAGAAAAAGAATTTTCAAGCAGTCGCTTCTGCTTGATTGCGAGAAAAGCATATGGTTGAAATTGAACTTGACGGTAAAAAAGTAGAAATCGCTGAAGGTAGCATGGTGATGCATGCTGCCGAGAAAGCAGGTACTTATATTCCGCATTTCTGCTATCACAAAAAACTCTCTATTGCAGCGAGTTGTCGGATGTGCTTGGTTGAGGTGGAAAAAGCACCCAAGCCGATGCCTGCTTGTGCTACGCCAGTAACGCAAGGCATGGTGGTTCGCACTAAAAGCGAAAAAGCCATTCAAGCACAAAAATCTGTAATGGAGTTTTTACTGATTAACCATCCCCTAGATTGTCCGATTTGTGACCAAGGTGGTGAGTGTCAGTTACAAGATTTGGCGGTAGGTTATGGCACTTCATCGACGCGCTACGAAGAAGAAAAGCGTGTGGTGTTTCATAAAGATGTTGGGTCGCTAATTTCCATGCAAGAAATGGCGCGTTGCATTCACTGCACTCGCTGCGTACGCTTTGGTCAAGAAATAGCTGGTGTGATGGAACTGGGTATGATTCATCGTGGTGAACATGCGGAGATTACTACTGTCACCGGCGAAACGATTGATTCCGAATTATCCGGAAATATGATCGATATTTGTCCAGTGGGCGCGCTCACGAGCAAGCCATTTCGTTACAGTGCCCGTACTTGGGAGCTTTCACGCCGAAAATCGGTGAGCCCACACGACTCAACTGGTGCAAACTTGGTCATCCAGGTTAAAAATCACAAAGTCATGCGTGTTCTTCCGTTTGAGAATGAAGCGCTCAATGAATGTTGGATAGCAGACCGAGATCGTTTTTCTTACGAAGCCTTGAATAGCGATGAGCGCTTGACTAAACCAATGCTCAAGCAAGGTGGTGTATGGAATGAGGTAGATTGGCAAACAGCATTGGAATATGTTGCCAATGGTTTGCAGCAAATCAAAACTGAACATGGCGCACAAAGCATTGGCGCGTTGGTTAGCCCTCACAGCACCTTAGAAGAGTTGTACCTTGCTCGCAGCTTGATACAGGGCGTGGGTAGTGACAGCATCGACTACCGTTTGCGTAATGCTGACTTTACTGCTACACAAGGAGTGCGTTGGCTCGGGCGTTCGATTGCCTCTTTGAGTAGCTTGCAGGCGATTCTGGTGGTGGGTTCTAACCTGCGCAAAGACCATCCGCTATTTGCCCAGCGTATACGCCAAGCTGTGCGTAAGGGGGCAGTTGTCTCGTCTATTAATTCTGTCGTTCGTGATTGGGCGATGCCAGTTGCGAATACTTTGTTGGCTGCTCCTGCTGCTTGGCTTCATGCGTTGGCAGATGTTGCTGCGGCTGTAGCCCAAGAAAAAGGTGTTTCTGCGCCTGAAATTGTAGGTAAAGTAAATGCAGTTGCACTCTCTATTGCACGTGCTTTGTTGCGTGGTGAGCAAAAAGCAGTGTTGCTTGGTAATGCTGCAGCCCATCACGCACAAGCTTCAGCGCTACTAAGTCTGGCGCAGTGGATTGCTGAGAATACTGGCGCAACCGTTGGCTATTTGACTGAAGCCGCCAACACAGTGGGCGCACAGTGGATGGGTGCTATGCCAGCAAAAGACGGCAAAAATGCCGGTCAGATGTTGGCTGGCGGTATGAAAGCAGTATTGCTGCTGAATACTGAGCCGCAGTGGGATAGTGCACCAGGTGCTGCTGCTGTCCAAGCATTAGCTCAGTCCGAAATGGTCATTACCTTGAGCCCATTCAAAGCGAATATGGAGTTTAGTGATGTGCTGCTGCCAATTGCACCTTTTACTGAGACTTCTGGTAGCTTTGTGAATGCTGAGGGTCTGTTGCAGAGTTTCCACGCAGTCGTGAAACCATTAGCTGAAACGCGTCCAGGCTGGAAAGTGCTACGCGTACTCGGTAATTTATTGGGTATTACTGGATTTGAATTTCAGACATCGCAAGATGTATTGGCACAAGCAACCAATATGTCACTTGGCGAGGTGGTCTCTGTGCCTGCTGCGTTACTGAATCACACGGCTGTTGTTGTCAGTCCCAATATTATGGCGGCACAAGTGCCAGATCCTGTGGTGGCATCCATCTATCAGCTTGATGGTATCGTCCGCCGCGCAAGTTCGCTGCAACTTACTGCCGATGCACGGTTGGCTCGTGAAGGAGCTGGAGCATGATAGATACGATTTACAACGGCGGCTTAGGTCTCATGGATCAGATATGGTGGGATGCAATAGCGTGGCCCATTATTTGGATTCTGTTAAAAATTGTTGTAGTAGTAGCGCCTTTGATGGGCGCAGTAGCTTATTTGACACTTTGGGAGCGCAAGCTATTGGGCTTTATGCAAGTACGCCATGGTCCTAATCGGGTAGGGCCTTTTGGTTTATTGCAGCCGATTGCTGATGCAGTCAAGTTGCTTACCAAAGAAATTATCCGACCTACAGCAGCAAACCAAGGTTTGTTTTTTATTGGTCCAGCAATGGCCATCATGCCAGCGTTGGCTGCTTGGGTGGTTATTCCGTTTGGCCCTGAAGTTGCACTTACAAACGTCAGTGCAGGGTTGTTGTTGTTGCTGGCGATTACCTCGATAGAGGTTTATGGCGTGATTATTGCTGGTTGGGCTTCTAACTCGAAGTATCCATTTCTTGGCGCCATGCGTGCATCGGCACAAATGGTGAGCTATGAAATTGCCATGGGCTTTTGCTTTTTAGTGGTAGTGATGGTTTCGGGTAGCATGAATCTGACAGAAATTGTTATGGGTCAGGCTAAAGGTACTGCTGCTGGCATGGGGCTGAGTTTCTTATCTTGGAACTGGTTGCCTTTGCTACCAATTTTTATTGTTTATTTGATTTCGGGTGTTGCCGAAGTTAACCGTCATCCATTTGACGTGGTCGAAGGCGAAGCCGAAATTGTGGCTGGCCACATGGTTGAATATTCAGGCATGGGCTTTGCCATCTTTTTCTTGGCTGAATATGCCAGTATGTGGTTGGTGTCTATTTTGGGTGTGTTGATGTTCTTGGGTGGCTGGATGTCGCCTATTGACCACGCACTGTTCAATTGGATTCCGGGGTGGATTTGGTTGGGTATTAAAACCTTTATTGTGGTTTCCATGTTTATTTGGATTCGCGCTACCTTCCCACGGTTTCGTTATGACCAGATCATGCGTTTGGGTTGGAAAATTTTCATCCCAGTGACCTTGGTATGGTTGCTCATTGTTGGCGCGTGGTTGCACTCGCCATGGAATATTTGGAAATAAACGGGGGACACATAAATGGCTGCCGTTGCTGCTGCATCTTTTTCCATCAAAGATTTCTTCAAAAGCTTTTTGCTTATTGAACTTGTAAAGGGCATGGCCCTGACGGGACGCTATGCGTTCAAAAGCAAGGTCACAGTGCAATTTCCAGAAGAAAAAACACCGCTTTCTCCTCGTTTTAGAGGATTACATGCACTGCGTCGTTATGAAAATGGCGAAGAACGCTGCATTGCTTGCAAGCTGTGCGAGGCAGTTTGTCCCGCTATGGCGATCACGATTGAGTCCACTGTGCGTAATGACGGCTCGCGCCGTACTTCGCGTTATGACATTGATCTGACCAAGTGCATTTTCTGTGGCTTCTGTGAAGAAAGTTGCCCGGTCGATTCGATTGTTGAGACGCATATCTTGGAATACCACGGCGAAAAACGTGGTGATTTGTATTTCACCAAAGATATGTTGCTCGCGGTTGGCGATCGCTACGAAGGCGAAATTGCTGCTGCTCGTGCAGCTGACGCCAAATATCGCTAAGTCAGCGTCTTATTTAAGCCAGAACTCTACAAAGAACCGATTCATGGACGCCAAGACTGGGTTTTTCTATTTGTTCTCAGTTGTGTTGCTTTATGCAACCTTCCGGGTCATTACTGCGCGCAATCCGGTTCATGCCGTGTTGCACCTTATGCTCGCCTTTTCGCAAGCTTGCGGCATATGGTTGCTTTTAAAAGCTGAGTTTCTAGCCTTGGTGCTGGTACTTGTTTATTTAGGCGCTGTTATGGTGCTTTTCATGTTTGTCGTCATGATGCTCGATATCAACGTCAGCACGATTCGTCAAGGATTTTGGAAGCATTTTCCTTTGGCTGCGACCATGGGCGCACTGATTGCCTTTGAAATGGCGGCTGTCCTGATGGGTGGTTTCCGTGGTATGGAGGAGCCCAAAGCAGTGGCCGACATGGTGAATGCTGCTGGTGATCCTATTCAGTACTCCAACACCTTGGCGTTGGGTCGGTTGATGTACACACAGTATCTTTACCCGGTTGAAATTGCGGCGGTGATTTTGCTGGTGGCAATGATTTCTGCGATTGCACTGACGCTGCGCAAGCGCACTGATAGCAAGGCGATTAGTCCCAGTATCCAATTACGTGCACGTGCTGCAGACCGGGTGCAATTGCTGAAAATCGATGCAACACGAAAGCCCGTAGCAGAAGTTGCTGTAGAGGCGAGTGCTGAGGAGAAAAAATAATGACTTTGACTCTCGGACACTTTTTGTCGCTGGGTGCCATGCTTTTTTCAATGTCAGTGATTGGTATTTTCCTAAACCGTAAAAACCTCATTGTTTTGTTGATGTCTATTGAGCTGATGCTATTGGCGGTCAACATGAATTTTGTCGCGTTCTCTCACTACCTCGGTGATATGCACGGCCAAGTTTTTGTATTCTTCATCATGACGGTGGCTGCCGCTGAATCGGCCATTGGATTGGCTATTTTGGTGCTGCTGTTCCGCAATAAGGCGAACATCAATGCGGACACCCTCGACACCCTCCGCGGCTAAACCGCAGGATATGCAAGGTTCTCCCCAATGAGTCAAACCCTTTCTGCTTCAACCCTGCTGGCCATTCCGCTGGCACCGCTAGCGGGCGCTTTATTGGCCGGTATTTTTGGTACAGCGCTCGGTGGTAATTTGATTGGTCGTCGCGCATCGCACACGCTGACCATTCTGGGTGTGTTTATCGCCTTCGTTTTGTCTGCTATCACACTCAACAGTGTGATAGTCGATGGCGCGCGCTTTAGCGAGACAATTTATACATGGATGGTGGTTGGCAGCCTCAAGATGGAAGTCGGCTTCCTCATCGACAGCCTGACCGCCATGATGATGTGCGTGGTGACTTTTGTGTCGTTGATGGTGCATATTTACACCATTGGTTATATGGAAGAGGATGAGGGCTATAACCGCTTCTTCTCCTATATTTCACTGTTCACTTTCTCCATGTTGATGCTGGTGATGAGCAACAACCTGTTGCAGTTGTTTTTCGGCTGGGAAGGTGTTGGCTTGGTTTCTTACCTGCTGATTGGTTTTTGGTACAAAAAACCCACGGCTACTTTTGCCAATATGAAAGCCTTTTTGGTCAACCGTATTGGTGACTTTGGTTTTCTGTTGGGTGTTGGCTTGACCGCTGCTTACACTGGCACTTTGAATTACGCAGAAATTTTCGCCAAGACTTCAGAGCTAGGTGCGCTAACCTTGCCTGGCACTGATTGGATGCTGGTCACTGTGATCTGCATTTGCTTTTTTATCGGCGCTATGGCCAAAAGCGCGCAGTTTCCACTGCACGTTTGGCTGCCAGATTCGATGGAAGGCCCCACCCCGATTTCAGCGTTGATCCATGCTGCAACCATGGTGACTGCGGGTATTTTCTTGGTGGCACGCATGTCGCCATTGTTTGAGTTGAGCGATACCGCACTGAACTTCATCCTGATTATTGGCGCGATTACTGCCTTGTTCATGGGCTTCTTGGGCATTATCCAAAACGACATCAAGCGCGTGATTGCTTATTCAACCTTATCGCAGCTGGGTTATATGACGGTGGCTTTGGGTGCATCGGCTTATTCAGTCGCTGTGTTCCACTTGATGACGCACGCTTTCTTCAAAGCACTGCTGTTTCTTGCTGCCGGTTCGGTCATCATTGGCATGCACCACAACCAAGACATTCGTTGGATGGGTCGCGTGCGTAAATATATGCCGATTACTTGGATGACGTTCTTGCTCGGCTCTTTGGCGTTGATTGCAACACCGCTTTTCTCTGGCTTCTACTCCAAAGACAGCATTATTCTGGCGGTTGAAGCCAGCACGCTGCCTGCCGCGCAGTGGGCTTATTACGCTGTGATGGCTGGTGTTTTTGTGACTGCTTTCTATTCGTTTCGCCTGTACTTCTTGGTGTTCCACGGCAAAGAGCGTTACGACCAGAATCCTGAGCCACACCACCATGACGATGCCCACGGCCATGATGACCATGCAACACCGCATGAATCGCCTTGGGTGGTGACTTTGCCTTTGGTGTTATTGGCAATTCCTTCGGTGCTGATTGGTTATTTCACTGTAGAGCCGATGTTGTTTGGCGACTTCTTCAAAGACGTGATCTTTGTCGATGCTGCCAAGCATCCCGCTATGGCTAATTTGGCCGAGCATTTCCATGGCCCAGTGGCGATGGCGACGCACGCTTTCTCGACCTTGGCTTTCTGGCTGGCGGTGTCTGGTGTAGCGCTGTCGTATTACATGTATATGGTCAATCCGGCGTTGCCAGCAGCTATCAAGCGCACTTTCTCGCCGATTCACAACCTGCTTGAAAACAAGTATTACCTTGACTGGTTCAATGAAAACGTCTTGGCCAAAAGCGCCCGAGGCATTGGTATTGGGCTGTGGAAGGGTGGTGACCAGACCCTTATTGATGGCTTGTTTGTAAATGGTTCGTGGAAATTGGTGGGCTGGGTAGCGGGCATCGTGCGCCGCCTCCAGACCGGCTATATCTACCACTATGCGCTGGCTATGATTTTGGGCATCTTTGTGCTGATGACGTATTTCGTCTGGCTCAACAAGTAGGAGAAGAACAAAAATGGGTTTGTTGAGTCTTGCCATTTGGGTGCCCATCGCCTTTGGCGCATTCCTGCTGTTATTTGGGCGTGCTGAACAAGCGCGCATGGTGCGCTGGCTGGCACTGATCGGTTCGCTGATCAGCTTTGCCGTCACGCTGCCGTTGTACCAAGGTTTCAAGCTCGGCACTGCAGCGATGCAGTTTGTTGAGAAGTCGCCGTGGATCAATAGTTTGAATATTCACTACCACATTGGTCTGGATGGCCTTTCGCTGTGGTTTGTGCCGCTGACCGCCTTCATTACTGTGATCGTGGTGATTGCTTCGTGGACATCGATTACCGAGCGCGTCAACCAGTACATGAGCGCTTTCCTGATTTTGTCGGGGCTGATGATTGGTGTCTTCAGTGCCTTGGACGGCATGTTGTTTTATGTTTTCTTTGAGGCCACTTTGATACCGATGTACCTGATCATCGGTATTTGGGGCGGTCCGCGCAAAATTTACGCAGCGTTCAAATTCTTTCTGTACACCTTGCTCGGCTCGCTGCTGATGCTGATTGCGTTGATCTTTCTGTACCACAAATCAGGTGGCAGCTTCGACATAGCTACGTGGCACCAGCTGCCGCTGGATGCCAGTACGCAAACCTATTTGTTCTTCGCCTTCTTTGCCGCATTTGCCGTCAAAGTGCCGATGTGGCCGGTTCACACTTGGTTGCCCGACGTACACGTTGAGGCGCCTACTGGCGGCTCTGCGGTGCTGGCCGCGATCATGCTGAAGCTGGGTGCTTATGGCTTCCTGCGCTTCTCGCTGCCGATTGCGCCCGATGCTGCGCACGAGTGGGCTTGGCTGATGATTGCGCTGTCGCTGACGGCAGTGATTTACGTCGGCTTGGTGGCGATGGTGCAAAAGGACATGAAAAAACTCGTCGCTTACTCCTCGGTAGCGCACATGGGTTTTGTCACGCTGGGCTTCTTCGTCTTCAACGACCTGGGTATGGCCGGCGGTATCGTGCAAATGATTGCCCACGGCTTCGTCTCTGCCGCGATGTTCTTGTCGATTGGTGTGCTGTACGACCGGATGCACTCGCGTGAAATTGCCGATTACGGTGGCGTTATCAACGTCATGCCCAAGTTTGCGGCCTTCGTGCTGCTGTTCACCATGGCCAACTTGGCTTTGCCGGGTACGGCTGGATTCGTTGGCGAGTGGATGGTGATTTTGGCAACCGTCAAAGCCAACTTCTGGCTGGGTCTGGGCGCTGCCACGGCGGTGATTTGGGGCGCGGCTTACAGCCTGTGGTTCTACAAGCGGGTTTACTTGGGCGATGTGGCCAACGACAACGTCAAGGCCTTGAAAGACATTTGCGCCCGCGAATTTTTGGTGCTGGCTATTTTGTCGGTGGCGATTTTGTACATGGGCGTGTACCCGAAACCCTTCACTGACGTGATGGATACCTCTGTGACTGAGCTGCTCAAGCACGTCGCAATTTCCAAGCTGAATTGACCAGACTGAACTGAGAGACCCGAGATGATTGACAACATCAGTTGGCTTGCGATTTACCCGGAGATAGTGCTTCTGGTGATGGCCTGTGTGATTGCGCTGGTAGACCTTGGCGTCACCAGCCCACGCCGTACCGGCACTTATGTGCTGACCATGCTCACGTTGGCGGTGGTGGCAGTGATGCAGGGCATGTATGCCAGCAGCGGCAACACCTTTTATGCGTTCAGCAATATGGTGGTCAGCGACCCGATGGGGAACTGGCTCAAATGCTTCTCCACCATTGCTTTGATGGTGACGCTGGTGTATGGCCGCCCTTATGCGGCTGACCGAGACATGTTGCGCGGCGGCGAATTGTTTACGCTGTCGCTGTTCTCGCTGCTGGGCATGTTCATCATGATCAGCGCTAACAACTTCTTGATGATTTATTTGGGTCTGGAGTTGATGGCGTTGTCGAGCTACGCCTTGGTAGCCTTGCGCCGCGAAAATGCCACTGCCTCTGAAGCGGCGATGAAATATTTTGTCCTCAGCGCCATGGCCAGCGGTTTCTTGCTGTACGGCCTGTCGATGATGTACGGTGCCACCGGATCGCTCGATATTGGCGAAGTCTTTAAGGCTATCAGCTCGGGCGAAATTCGCCACCAAGTGCTGGTGTTTGGTTTGGTGTTTGTCGTCTCTGGCTTGGCGTTCAAGTTGGGCGCGGTGCCATTTCACATGTGGATTCCCGACGTTTATCAAGGCGCACCGACTGTGGTTACGCTCTTGATTGGTGGTGCGCCTAAGCTGGCTGGCTTTGCCATGACCATGCGCTTGTTGGTGGATGGCTTGTTGCCACTGGCAATCGATTGGCAGCAAATGCTGGCGGTGCTGGCGATTGGCTCGCTGCTGGTGGGTAACGTGGCAGCGATTGCCCAGACCAACCTCAAGCGTATGTTGGCCTATTCGACGATTTCGCAGATGGCGTTTGTGCTGCTGGGTCTGATGTCCGGCGTAATCAACGGCAACGTCGATCCAACGACGGTAGAAGGCGCTTACAGCTCGGCCATGTTCTACGTCATCACCTACGTGCTGACGACTTTGGCGGCTTTTGGTGTCATCTTGCTGCTGGCGCGCGAAGGTTTTGAGAGCGAAGAAATTTCCGATATGGCCGGCCTGAACCAGCGCAGCCCGCTGTACGCCGGCGTGTTGGCGGTATGCCTGTTCTCGATGGCTGGCATTCCACCGCTGGTGGGTTTCTACGCCAAGCTGTCGATCCTGCAAGCCTTGATGGCTTCGGGCCAAGCGGCTTACATCGGTTTGGCCGTGTTTGCAGTGGTGATGTCGTTGATTGGTGCCTTCTACTACCTGCGCGTGGTCAAGGTGATGTACTTTGACGCACCGACCAGCACCGCCAAAGTCACCGGCTCGCTGGAAGTGCGCATGGTGTTGACCCTCAACGGCGCGTTGGTGCTGGGCTTGGGCATCTTGCCCGGTGGCCTGATGGCTTTGTGCGCCGACGCCATCGTGCGTTCGTTGGCCGCCTAAGGCCGCAGCAGAGTATTCGCCAGTGTCTTCTACCGGAGCGGTTTGGCTGGTGATTGGCGTGGCGTTTATCGCCGCCAATCTGCCCTTTTTAAATCACCGCGTGTTGGCCATCGGGCCGTTGTTGCCGCCGCGCAAGGGGCTGCTGCTGCGTATTGGTGAAATGCTGGTGCTGTATTTTGTAGTGGGCGGCCTTGGCCTGTTGCTCGAAAAGCGCGCCGGCCAAATCGCTCCCCAAGGCTGGGAGTTCTACGCCATTACTGGCACGCTGTTTATCACCTTGGCGTTTCCCGGCTTTATCTACCGCTACTTGGTACGCCGCCGCGATTAAATAAAAAGTGAGCTGCTAGCGCACGTATTTAAAGGCTTTCAGACTGTTTTATATCTGAAAGCCAATAGATACGTGCGCTAGCAGCTCACTTTTTTGAATCAAGCCGTTTGATTCAAGCGCTAAATTGCAAAGCCGCCAGCTGCGCATACACCCCATTCAACGCCAACAACTCCTCGTGGCGCCCTTGCTCGACGATGCGGCCATGCTCTAGCACGACGATGCGGTCGGCATTTTTCACGGTCGCCAAGCGGTGCGCAATCACCAGCGTGGTGCGTTGCCTGGTGCTTTTTTGCAGCGCTGAATCGAGCGCCGCTTGCACCATACGCTCGCTCTCAGCGTCCAAAGCGCTGGTGGCTTCGTCCAACAACAGCAGCGGTGGGTTCTTCAGCAAGGCGCGGGCGATGGCGATGCGCTGGCGTTGGCCGCCGGACAAACGCACGCCGCGTTCGCCCAAAAAGGTGGCATAGCCTTCGGGCAGGGCGGCTAAAAAATCGTGCGCAAACGCCGCTTGCGCGGCGGCCAGCACTTGGGCATCGGTGGCCTGCGGGTTGCCATAGCGGATGTTGTCCATCGCGCTGGCCGAAAAAATTACCGCATCCTGTGGCACGGTGCCGATGTGGCTGCGCAGCGTTTGCAGCGATAGTGCGCGGATGTCGATGCCGTTGAGGCAGATGCGGCCTTTCGCTGCGTCGCCAGTGCTGTCCACGTCATAAAAGCGCTGCAGCAGCTGAAACACCGTGGTTTTTCCCGCTCCACTGGCTCCCACCAACGCCACGGTTTCGCCGGGCGACAGGGTGAGCGAGAAGTTTTGCAGCGCCGTGGTGTCCGGGCGCGAGGGGTAGTGAAAATTCACCTGCTCAAAGGCGACAGCCAGACCGCCGCCCGTCAACGGCAGCGCGGTCGGCTGCGCGGGCGAGGACACGGGCGATTCGCTCGCCAGCAGCTCCATCAAGCGCTCGGTGGCCCCGGCGGCGCGCAGCAGGTCGCCATAGACCTCGCCCAGCACGGCGACGGCACCGGCCAGCAGCGCGACATAGACCACGGTTTGCCCGAGGTGGCCGGCGCTCATTTGGCCAGCCAGCACCGCCTCGGTGCCTCGGAACAAGCCCCACAGCAGCAGGCCGGCGTTGGCAATGATGATGAAGGCCACCAGTGCCGCGCGCGCGCTGGTGCGGCGCACGGCGGCGGCAAAGGCGCTCTCGGTGGCGGCGGCAAAGCGGGCGACCTCTTGCGGCTCGGCGGTGTAGCTTTGCACCACGGGGACGGCGTTCAAAATTTCGGCGGCGATGGCGCTGGAGTCGGCCACGCAGTCTTGGCTGGTGCGCGAGAGGCGGCGCACGCGCCGGCCAATCCACATTCCCGGCAGGACGACCAGCACAATCATCAGCAGCACCACCGCCATGGTGTACGGATTGGTCCACACCAGCATCACCAGCGCGCCCAGACCGACGACGGCATTGCGCAGCCCCATCGACAACGACGAGCCGACCACGGTTTGCACCAGCGTGGTGTCGGTGGTTAGGCGCGAGAGCACTTCGCCGGTTTGCGTGGTCTCAAAAAACTGCGGGCTTTGGCGCAGTACGTGGGTGTAGACGGCGTTGCGCAGGTCAGCGGTGATGCGCTCGCCCAGCCAACTGACCATGTAAAACCGCGCCGCTGAAAACACGCCCAGTGCCACCGCTACGCCAAACAGCGTCATAAAGCGCCCGCGCAGCGCCAAGGCTTGGGCGCTGCGCTCGGCTTCGCTGCCCATGCCGGCATCGATTAGCGTGCGCAGTGCCAACGGAAAAGCCAACGTGGCGACGGCGGCCAAGGTTAAAAACAGCAGGGCGATGGCAATGCGCCCTCGGTAGGGGCGCAGAAAAGGCAGGAGTCCGCTGAGTGAGCGCGCTGGTGCTACCGCAGTTGCCGGCGCAGCAGAGGGGGGTGAAGAGGCCATGCGGGCAAGTGTAGGGGGCTTGGCCGGGCGGCGGATTGGCCAACGGTAGGCGTTTCTACATAGGCGTAAGTCCTATGTTTTGAGCGTGAAGATGCGCTTTAACATGGAATTAACAAAAGCCACTTGCGCAGCGTCTGCTTTAAGCGCTTTATTTTCATTTTCCCATCTATCCATCTTTACCGAGTAGCCCCGGCGCAATGAGCGACTTCATCCTTGAAACCAATCACCTGACCAAAGAGTTCAAAGGCTTTACCGCTGTCAGCGATGTGACGCTGTCGGTGCGCCGCGGTGCCATCCATGCACTGATTGGCCCCAACGGTGCCGGTAAGACGACGTGCTTTAACTTGCTGACCAAATTTTTGGAGCCGACCTCGGGCACGATTCGCTTCAACGGCATTGATATCACCCGCGAGACGCCTGCCGCTATTGCGCGCCGGGGCGTGATTCGATCGTTTCAAATTTCTGCGGTATTCCCGCACCTGACGCTGCTGGAGAACGTGCGCGTCGGTTTGCAGCGCAAATTGGGCACCGCGTTTCATTTTTGGCGCAGCGACGCCAGCTTGCGCCAACTCAATGCGCGGGCAATGGAGTTGCTGACCGAAGTGGGCTTGGCCGATATGGCGGGCGAACTGACGGTGAATTTGCCCTATGGCCGCAAACGCGCCCTAGAGATTGCCACCACCTTGGCGATGGAGCCGGAGCTGATGCTGCTGGACGAGCCAACGCAGGGCATGGGCCACGAAGACGTCGACCGGGTGACGCAGCTGATCAAGAAGGTGTCGGTGGGGCGCACCATTTTGATGGTCGAACACAACATGAAGGTGGTCTCCACCATTGCCGACTGCATCACGGTGCTGCAGCGCGGCGCGGTACTGGCCGAAGGCCCCTACGCCGAGGTATCGAGTAATCCGCAGGTGATGGAAGCGTATATGGGCACCACAGATGGCCAATTGCAGGGAGCGCACTAGATATGGGAACGATGGCAACAGGATCCACCGGCACTCCGGCCCTTGAAATTAGCAATCTGCAAGCCTGGTATGGCGAGTCACATGTGCTGCACGGCGTGGATATCGTGGTGCAGCCGGGCGAAGTGGTCACGCTGCTGGGTCGTAACGGCGCGGGGCGCACGACCACTATGCGCGCCATCATGGGCTTGACCGGCACGCGCACTGGCTCTGTAAAAGTCAATGGCGCTGAGACGGTGGGCATGGCAACGCACCGCATTGCGCATTTGGGGCTGGGTTACTGCCCGGAAGAGCGCGGTATTTTTTCAAGCCTGTCGTGCGAAGAGAATCTGCTGCTGCCGCCGATGCTGAAAACCGGCAAAAAAGGCATGAGCGTAGAGGAAATTTACGCCATGTTCCCCAACTTGGCCGAGCGCCGCCACAGCCAAGGCACGCGCTTATCAGGCGGTGAGCAGCAAATGCTGGCGGTGGCACGCATTTTGCGCACTGGCGCGCAAATCTTGCTGCTGGACGAAATCTCCGAAGGCTTGGCCCCCGTCATCGTGCAGGCGCTGGCCCGGATGATCACCATGCTGCGCGAGCGCGGCTACACCGTGGTGATGGTTGAGCAGAATTTTCGCTTTGCCGCGCCGCTGGCCGACCGCTTTTATGTGATGGAGCATGGCCGCATCGTCGAGCGCTTTGGTGCCAGCGAGCTGCAAGAAAAAATGCCAGTGCTGAACCAGCTGCTGGGCGTTTGAGCCGCCACTGTCTGTATCCGTTTTTTCATCCCCTCATAAAACAAACCACCCCAAAAGGAGACTCCATGAAAAACAAACTGACCGTTCTCGCCGTAATGCTGAGTGCCGCAGGCTTGATGGCCCCGGCTGTGCAGGCGCAAGAGAAAGTCAAGATTGGCTTTATCACCGACATGTCGAGTTTGTATGCCGACATCGAAGGCAAAAATGGTGCCTTGGCTATCCAGATGGCCATCGATGACTTTGGTGGCAAGGTGCTGGGGATGCCGATTGAGTTGCTCTCGGCCGACCACCAGAACAAGGCCGACATTGCTGCTTCTAAGGCACGTGAATGGATTGACACCCAAGGCCTGACGGTGCTGTTTGGCGGCACCAACTCGGGCACCGCCTTGGCCTCGGCCAAGATTGCCGCTGAGAAAAAGCGCGTCTACATCAACAATGGCGCTGGTTCTGCGGTACTGACCAACGAACAGTGCTCGCCCTACACCGTGCACTACGCCTACGACACCGTGGCCTTGGCACGCGGCACGGGTTCGGCCATCGTTGAGAACGGCGGCAAGAGCTGGTTCTTCCTGACCGCCGACTACGCCTTCGGCCACGCGCTGGAGTCAGACACCGCTGCTGCCGTCAAGGCCAAGGGCGGTACGGTGGTGGGCTCGGTGCGCCACCCGCTCAATGCATCTGACTTCTCCTCGTTCCTGCTGCAGGCACAAAACTCCAAGGCGCAAATCCTCGGCTTGGCCAACGCCGGTGGCGACACCATCAACGCCATCAAGGCGGCCAAGGAATTCGGCATTGACAAAACCATGAAAATGGCCGGTCTGCTGATCTTCATCACCGATATTCACAGCTTGGGCCTGAAAAACACCGCCGGCTTGCAGCTGACCACCAGCTGGTACTGGGATTTGAACGACGACACGCGCAAGTTTGCCAACAGCTTCTTTGCCAAGACCAAGCGCATGCCAACGTCGATTCAAGCGGCCGACTACTCGGCCACCATGAACTACCTCAAGGCGGTGGAAGCTGCCAAGAGCATCGATGCCGACAAGGTCATGACCGCTTGGCGCGGTATGAAAATGAACGACTTCTACGCCAGCGGCACCCTGCGTCCGGACGGCCGTTATGTGCATGACATGTACCTGATGGAAGTGAAAAAGCCGTCTGAATCGACCAAGCCGTGGGATTACTACAAGGTGGTCAAAAAGATTTCTGGCGAGCAGATTTTCACGACCAAAGCGGAGAGCAAGTGCGCTCTGTGGAAGTAAGCGCGCTCTTTGCCTGACTTGATCTGATCCTCTCCTTCGCCCCTTACCCTTCACTTTTTGCTGCCGCCCATGGAAATCTTTGGTGTCTCTTTGCAAGCCATGCTCAGTCAGCTCCTGCTGGGGCTGGTCAATGGCTCGTTTTACGCCATCCTTAGCCTAGGGCTGGCGGTCATTTTTGGCCTGCTAAACGTTATTAACTTCGCCCATGGGGCACTGTTCATGATGGGCGCGGTAGTTACCTGGATGGCCATGAACTACCTGGGCATTGGCTACTGGTGGATGCTGATTTTGGCGCCGCTGGTGGTGGCGGCGTTTGGGGTGTTGATTGAGCGCTTTTTACTGCGCTGGATTTATAAGCTGGACCATTTGTATGGCCTGCTGCTGACGCTCGGTTTGTCGATGTTGATTGAGGGCTTGTTTCGCTCGATGTACGGCGTCTCCGGCCTCGGCTACGACACGCCTGAGTTGCTCGAAGGCGCGACCAACCTCGGCTTCATGATGCTGCCCAACTACCGCATGTGGGTGGTGGTGGCCTCGATAGTGGTGTGTTTGGCGACGTGGTTTGTGATTGAGAAAACCAAGCTGGGCGCCTATTTGCGCGCCGGCACTGAAAACCCGCGTTTGGTTGAAGCCTTTGGCATCAACGTGCCAGTGATGATCACCCTGACCTACGCCTTTGGTGTGGCCCTGGCCGCCTTTGCTGGCGTGCTGGCCGCGCCGGTGTACCAAGTGTCGCCGTTGATGGGACAAAACCTGATCATCGTGGTGTTTGCCGTGGTGGTGATTGGTGGCATGGGCTCGATCATGGGTTCCATCTTGACCGGGCTGGGCCTGGGCATCGTGGAAGGCTTTACCAAAGTGTTTTATCCCGAAGCCTCGTCCACCGTGGTGTTCGTGGTGATGGTGATTGTTCTTTTGATTCGCCCCGCCGGCCTGTTCGGCAAAGAAAAGTAAGGGGCTGCAGACATGAAACGCATGAATTCCCAAAGACTGACCGCGATTGGCTACAGCCTGCTGTTTATCGGCCTGCTGTTGGCGCCCGCGCTGGGTGCCTACCCGGTTTTTGTCATGAAGCTGATGTGCTTTGCACTGTTTGCTTCGGCCTTTAACCTGCTGCTGGGCTACACCGGCATGCTGTCCTTCGGTCACGCTGCCTTTTTGGGCGGTGCGGCTTACGCGGCCGGCCATTCGATGAAAGCGTGGGGCTTTACGCCCGAAGTCGGCTTGCTGATGGGCACTGCCAGCGGCGCGCTGCTGGGCCTGATCGTCGGATTTTTTGCAATCCGGCGCGAAGGCATTTACTCGACCATGATCACATTGGCGCTGGCGCAAATGCTGTATTTCGTCTTTTTGCAAATGCCTTTCACTGGCGGCGAAGACGGCTTGCAAGGCGTGCCGCGCGGCAAGCTGTTTGGCCTGATCGATCTGCAAAGCGACTTGGTGATGTACTACGTCGTGCTGGCCATCGTGGTTGCGGCCTTCTTGCTGATTGTGCGCACCATCCACTCGCCCTATGGTCAGGTGCTCAAAGCCATCAAAGAGAACGAGCCGCGCGCCATCTCGCTGGGCTACGACACCAACCGCTTCAAGCTGCTGGCTTTTGTGCTGTCGGCGGGCTTGTCGGGCTTGGCCGGATCGCTCAAAACGCTGGTGCTGGGTTTTGCCACTCTGAGCGACGCGCACTGGTCAGCCTCGGGCCACGTGGTGTTGATGACGTTGGTGGGTGGGCTGGGTACTTTGTCCGGGCCTATCGTCGGCTCGGCCATCGTGGTGCTGCTGGAAAACAAAATTGGCGACTTGGGCGAGGTGTTGGGCCGTATCTCTGGCATCGAGTGGTTCCACTCGCTGGGCGAGTCGGTGACCATCGTCACCGGGCTGATTTTTGTTATCTGTGTACTGGCCTTCCGCCGCGGTGTGATGGGCGAAATCATCGCTTTGCTGGCGCGCTTGCGGGCGGGCCACAAGGGCTGATAGTTCGAGCGCTGCGTTATTGCAAACGCAGCGCTTGCGCGTAACCCGTCATCTCCAGATAGCCGTGCCCGCGCAGCGCACCCGCGCTGTCCGCACGGCCCACCTCACGCAATTCGCAGACACCTTCCCAATACACCGCACCGGTCGAGGCGCGGCTGTCGAGCTCTTGGTTATCTAACAGCGCATTCGCTTCAAACGTGCCGGCGGGCGTGACTACGCGCCACTGCACCGGGTAGCGCGTGCCTTCCAGCGGGCTGACCCAAGAGCGCAGCGGCGTAAAAACCACCTCCTCTGCGCCAAAAATGCGTGCTACCTGTCCGGGCAGCCGCATCGAGCCACCCGCCCACAGCTTTGAGCCATCGGCGCGGCGCAGTCGAAAAACCGTCAACGCGCTGCCGTCGTGCAGGTTCATGCCCATCCAGTCCCAGCCGACGGCTTCGGGGTGCATCAGCGCTTGGCTGGCTTCGTGGTCTAGCCAAGCGCGGTTGTCGCCGGGGGCGCTGGCCGGTTCAATGGCAAAGCGCACGCCGCCGCGCTGCAAACTGCCTGAGACCTGCATTTGCGGCTGGCTGTAGTAATAGCTGGCCTGCTGCGGCTGGGGGCCTTTGCGCGACAGGCCGTTGTCGCCTTGCAGCAGCACCGGCTGGGTGGTGTCGAACTGCAGCGCCAGAGAAAAATCCTGCGCCTGCACTTGCGCCGCATAGGTGCTGCCGCGACCGCTGCCAGAGGCTTGGCGCACCAGCGACCAGTCTTGCAGCTGCACGGCGGTATCAGCTTCGCTGGCCTGTGCCACGCCAAAGCCAGCGCGGGCGATGCGCTGGTCGTGGAAGATGCGCCCGGCCTGCAAATCGGTCAGCGCGGCGTGGGCAAAAATCAACTGGCGTGCGGCAAAAGCCGAGCGCAGCGCTTGTGCGCCCTCCACCCGCGAGCGAAAAAACGTCACCTGAAACCCCCAGCGCTGCCCACCCGCCAGCGCCAGCCCGGTGATGTACCACCACTCGGTGCGCAAATCGGGGTGGCTGCCAAAGTCGCGCGGAAACTGCCGCTGGCGTGCGGGCAAAGCCTGCGCCGTCAGCGGCAGACCTGCGCCGCCCAGCAGCGTCGTGCCCAAGGCGGCAGTCTGCAGCAGCCATTGGCGGCGCAGTGGCGAGGGCAAATTGAGAGGAGAGCTGTGCATGGTTTACCAATCTTCCTTCACGGCCAGCACCGCTTGCTGGCCTGCCGCAGCGCGCCCGGCCAGCCAAGCGGTACACGTCCCCGCAGCCACCACCGCCAGCCCCAGCGCCAACAGCCGCTCCCACGGCACGCGCATCTCCATCGTCCAGTGAAAGCTTTGCGGATTGACCACGTGCACCAGCACCACCGACACCGCCAGCCCCAGCAGCACCCCGGCCAGCGCGCCGACGCTCGTCCACGCCGCGCCTTCGCCGGCAACTACCGTCAGAATCTGCCGCCGCGTCAGGCCCAAGTGGGCCAGCAAACCAAACTCTTTGCGCCGCGCCAGCACCTGCGCGCTGAAGCTGGCCGCCACGCCAAACAGCCCAATGCCGATGGCGACCGCCTGCAGCCAATAAGTGACGGCAAAGCTGCGGTCAAAAATTTGCAGCGAGCGGGTGCGGATGTCTTGCGCGGCGGTGAATTCCAGCAGCCCTTGCGCCGACTCTGTTGATGCGCCCGGTGGTGCGACCAGCGCTGTGATGGCGCGTTGCAGCGCGGCCATGTCCGTGCCGGCGCGCGGCCACAGCCACAGGTCGTTGGCGCGGTCGTCGCCCGTCAGGCGGATGTAGTCGGCGCTGCCCATCACCACCGTGCCGCTTTGGCGCGCGTAGTCACGCCACACACCAGCTATAAAAAAAGGAGCTGCTAGCGCACGCCCTGTATGGGCTAGAGGCCTAAAAGACTCAAAAAATGGCTGAAAACCCTGCCCCGGTGCCACATTCCACAAATCCACCACCGCCTCGCTGACATAAATGCCGATGTGGCCGGCGGGCACCGGCAGCGCGGGCGCAATCAGCGGCAGCGTGCGCGCGGCCTCCGCGCCAAGTGGCCGCGCAATCAGCACGACGGGTGGGCGCGCCGGTGCCAGCAGCAGCGAGACATGGCGCGCGCCTTGCACCCGCTCCACGCCATCGAGTTGCGCGATTTTTGCCACCAGCGCAGCGCTGAAAGCCGGCGTGTCGCTGCTGCGGGCGCCGGCGCTTTGCACATACAGCGGCGCGGGCAACACGGCGTCCAGCCAGTCAATCACCGAGCCGCGAAAGCTGCTGACCATCACCGTCAGCGCCACCGCCAAACTCAGGCTGGCGACGACACCGCCGACGGCCACCGCTGCCGTGCCGCGCGCGCGCCGCGCGCGCTCCAACGCCAGCAGCGCTAGCAAGCGCTGCTGCACCAGCGGCTGCAGCCCGCGCAGCAGCAGCGCCACGCCCCACGGCAATATCGCAATGCCGCCAACCAAGCCCAGCGCAATCGACACATAAGCCGCTATTGGTATGCCAAATACGGCTGGAAGCCATACCAGACCTGCGCTAGCAGCTATCAAAATAATACCCCAGCGGCCGGATGGGGCGCGTGTATCGCTCAAGCCCAGCCCTTTGAGCGTTTGCGCCGCCGGCAATGCCTGCGCCGCCCGCGCCGGCCACCAGCCGCCCAGCAGCGCCGCGCCGGTGCCCAGCGCGCCGTAAATCAAAGCTGCTGTCGTGCTGAATTGCAGCGCCGGCTGCGTGCCAGAAAAATAACCGCCGCCCAAGTCACCGCCCAACAACTGCAGCGCCCCCGCCGCCAGCGCCGTGCCCAGCGCAATACCGCAGGCGCTGCCGACCAGCCCCAGCGCCAGCGACTCGGTCAGCACCAATAGCAAGCGCTGACGCGGTGTCGCGCCCAGCACCGCCAGCAGCGCAAACTGCGGCGCACGCTGCGCCACGCTCAGCGCCAGCACCGAAAACACCAAATACGCGCCGGTAAACAGCGCCACCAAGGCCAGCACTGTCAAATTCACCCGATAAGCGCGCGAAAGCTGGCTGACGCTTTGCGCGGCGTCGCCCGGCTCCGCCCAGAGTAGGCCGGTCGGCCAATCGGGCGCAGCTTGCAATTCTTGGCGAAAGCTGTCGGGCAGAGCGCCGGGGCGCAATTGCACGTCGATGCGGCTGAGTGCGCCGCCGCGCCCGAGCAGGTCTTGCGCCGCGCCAATGTCCATCACCGCCAGCGCTGCGCCGCCCGCCGCCACCGTGCCAGCAACGCGCACCGGCAGGCGTTGCAAGCCCACTTGCAGGATGAGTTGCGGTGCGCTGGTGGGCGCTTCGTCCAGTCCCATCGCTTGCCGTGCGGCAGCGTTGAGAAACACCGTGGCAGGGGCGAACAACACCAAGCGGTCAGATTCCAAACTGGCAAACGGGCGCGGCATCAGGTCGGGTGCCATGCGCGGCAGCAGCAGCGCGTCGGCACCGATCAGGCGCAGCGGGGTTGCCGTGGTGCTGGCCGTTTTGGCAGGCAAAGCCAGCACCGACACCTCTAGCACTGGATGAGCATGCGCCACTTGCGGATGGTTGGCGATGCGGCCAAACAGCGCTTCATCCAAACTGCCTTGCGCCGCGCGCAATTGCAAATCGGGCTGGCCACTGACGCTGCGCAGCGCCTGCGCAAACTCCCCCAGCGCCGAGGCGTTGATGGTGTGTACCGCAAACGCCAGCGCCACTCCCAGCACCACCGCGCACACGGCAGCCGCGCTGCGCCAAGGGTGGTGGCGCAGTTCTTGTAGAGACCAAAGGCGAAGCAAAGCCAGCATGGTGGGTATTGTGGCGCGCTGCGCCAGCGCCGCTTTAGCTTCTAGAACGCAAGAATTACACCAAGCTACACTGCGCGCAGCGCTTCACACCGTGCCAAGCACTGGCGACACCGCCCTTTTTTTGAAAATACAAACTGATGTTACGCAGCAAAAGTGCTTTTCCCCAATGAAGAGCAGCTTTGGAAAATGCCTTTCTTCATTGGGGCGTGCGTAACATCAGATACAAAAAGGAACTTGCCCATGAAAAACTCATGGAAATTTTTGAGCGGCTTGCGACGCACACTTCTGGTGTCAGTCGCTGGCTTAGCCCTGTCGGCTACCAGTGCTTCAGCTACTGACCGAGTGCTAATGGGTGAATCAGCGGGTGTAGGCAAAGCCGCGCTGTCGTCACCCGTGCTGAGTGCTGTGTTGCAAGAGCTGGCAAGTACGGCGCAGAAAAATGGCTCCGTGCGCGTGATTGTGGGCGTGCGCGCTGCGTTTGCGCCGGAAGGCAAGCTGTCTGTAGCCACCGTAGCCCAGCAGCGCAGTGAAATTGCCAGCGCGCAATCTGCCGTGCTGTCGCGCCTGCCGCCATTGGCGCAGAAAAACAGTGCCGTACGGCGTTTTGCCAGCATTCCGTACTTGGCCATGTCTGTGACGGCGCAGGATCTGAAAGCGCTGGAGCAAATGCCCGAAGTTACTTCCATCCAAAGGGACAGGGCAGTGCCTGCGACGATGGTTAACAGCGTGCCTTTCATTGGTGCCACTCCGGCTTTGAACGGCGGTTACAGCGGCGCTGGGCAAGCGGTGGCTGTGTTGGATACGGGTGTAGAAAAAACCCATCCGTTTTTGAAAGGCAAAGTAGTGGCCGAGGCTTGCTACTCCACTACAGACGTTGGCGAAGGTGCTAGTTCTGTTTGCCCTGGCGGAGTGGCTGAATCCATCGCTGCTGGCTCCGGCGCTCCTTGTCTTGGCGTGGATAGTTGCTCACACGGCACCCATGTGGCTGGCACTGTGGCTGGTAACGGCGGACCTAGCAACGCGCCTGCTGGTGTTGCCAAAGACGCCAACATTGTCGCGATGCAGGTGTTCTCCAAGATCAGTACAGACGATGTTTGTGGCGTTGGTCAGGCACCCTGTGCGCTCACGTTCAGCTCTGACCAAATCATGGCGCTGGAGCAGGTCTATGCGTGGCGCAACACCCACTCCATAGCGGCGGTCAACATGAGCTTAGGCGGTGGACGCTACGGCAGCCAGTCCACTTGCGATGCTGAAAATGCATCAATCAAAGCGGCCATTGATAACCTGCGCGCTGTCAATATTGCCACCATCATTTCTTCCGGCAATGACGGTTTTGTGGATTCTATGGGCGAGCCGGGCTGTATTTCTAGCGCTATCAGCGTGGGTTCTACGTGGGCTAAAACAGGAGCTGATAGGTGCGATGCTTTTTCTCCGCCAGCGAGCTTTGTTGCGGATGATGTTTCGTGCTTTTCGAATTCCGCGAAATTTCTGAGCCTGCTGGCGCCGGGTTCTGAAATCAATTCATCGGTTGTGGGTGGTTTGTATGCAAACTATTCCGGCACCTCTATGGCAGCACCCCATGTGGCGGGCGCTTGGGCCGTGCTGAAGCAGAAAAAATCTACTGCCTCGGTCGAAGAAGTATTCAATGCCTTTGTGTCCACCGGAAAATGGGTCACTGACCAGCGCAATGGCATTGCTAAACCGCGCATTCAAGTAGCGCAGGCTTTGGCTGCCATCAGCGCCAACGGTAGTTATGCTTTAACCGTGACCAAGTCGGCTGGCGGTGTGGTGACCAGCCAGCCCGCTGGCATTGATTGCGGCACAACTTGCTCCAGCACCTTTAGCGCGGGCAGTCGTGTCACTCTGACCGCTGCTGCTTCTGGTGGTAATGTTTTTTCTGGTTGGGGCGGCGCTTGTGCCGGCAGCACCAACACTTGCACTGTGAGCATGGACGTTGCGCGCAATGTGAGCGCTAGTTTTGCGGCAACGCCCAACACGCGGCTGGTGGCTTTAGGCAAATCAGGCCAAGGGACGGTGACTAGCTCCCCTAGCGGCATCGAATGTGACTCTTCTTGCGGGGGTGTCTCAGCGAGTTTCCCTGCCACCAGCGCCATTGTTTTGAGCGCTAACCCAGCCGCCGGCAATACCTTTGCCGGCTGGAGCGGCGCTTGCAGTGGCATGGGCCAATGCAACATCGCTGCGGGCACTAACACCGCTAACGTCACCGCAATTTTTCAGGGCAGCGACGGCAATAACAATGAGCCGGTAACGCTCTTGAGTGAAATAGGCCTGTCGGGTGCTGCTGGCACTTCTTCGCGCTTCACGGTGTCGGTGCCTGCGGGCGCGACTAACTTGGTAGTCAGTGCTTCAGGTGGCACAGGTGATATCGATTTGTATGTCAAGTTTGGTGCTGCGCCGACCTTGACGTCTTACGACTGCAAATCCGATCGGCAAGGCAACGCAGAAAGCTGTGGCATGGCAACGCCCCGTTTCGGCAATTACCACATCTTGCTTAACAGCTTTGCAAGCTACAAAAACGTTACGTTGCGCGCCACCTACCGTCTGCCCAGCACCAAAGCCACTTTGAGCGTGACCAAAACGGGCGCTGGTCAAGGCGTGGTGCAATCGGTATCGAGCTTTGCCGCGCAAACGCTTTCAAGGGACGGTTTGTCTGGCCCCAGCATCGTTGGCGGAGCGCCTGCACAGCAAGGCGCTTGGCCTTGGCAAGTGCGCCTGAGCATCACTACCCAAGAAGGATCCTTCTTGTGCGGCGGCTCGTTGGTGTCTGATCAATGGGTGCTCACGGCGGCGCATTGTATTGAGGACGCTGGCGCTACTGTCAGCCCGGCCAATATCACCGTGCGCGCTGGCTCGCTGCAAAGAGACAGTGGTGGCGTAGTAATGGGCGTGAGCCGCGTTATCAAACACCCTGCTTATGAATCGGTGACGACCGACAACGATATTGCTTTGCTGCGCTTGTCTAGCCCCTTGCCGTTGTCAAAGACCATCAGCCCGATAGCACCTCTGTCTGCCTCGCAAGAGCAGCAACTGGCTGCGGCCAACACCTTGGCAACCGTCACCGGCTGGGGAACTACCAGCCCCGGCGGCACTGCTTCAGCGACTTTGATGCAGGCGCAGGTGCCGCTGATCGGTATGAGCGACTGCGCTAACCAATCGGCTTACGGTAGCGGCCAGTTGTCCGACAACATGCTGTGCGCAGGCTACAAGCAAGGCGGCAAAGACGCCTGCCAAGGCGACAGCGGTGGCCCCTTGGTGGTGCCCAATGGCCAAGGCGGTCATGTGCTGGCCGGCATTGTGAGCTGGGGGGAGAGCTGCGCTGCACCCGACTACCCCGGTATCTATACCCGGGTTGCCAATTACCAGCCTTGGCTGCAAACGCACACCCAACTGGCCTTGGGCGCACCTTTGCTTGACTGTGGCAGCGCTTGCGTGGCCAGCGTGGATACCAACACCACCATCACCTTGCGCGCCCAAGCCAGCAATGGCAGCAACTTTGCCGGTTGGAGCGGTGCTTGCAGTGGCACAGCCGATACGTGTACGGTGACGTTGGATAGCGCCCGCAGCGTGACAGCCAACTTCAGCAGCAACGGCTTTAATCCGCTGCACGATCAGGCTGATTTCGTCACACAACAGTACCAAGACTTGGTAGGTAGCAAGCCCGATAGCGCTACTCTGAAGGCGTGGGTGGACTTTTTGAATTCGGGTGGGGTCACGCGAGCGCAGCTCATTGAAACGCTGATGAACTCCGAAGAATTCCGGGGCCGTCTTGATCCTATCGTGCGCTTGTATACCGCCTATTTCAAACGCCTGCCAGACTACAACGGCCTGATGTATTGGGTAAACCGCATGCACCCTAGCAGCGGCACGGGTTCGACTTTGGCGCATGTATCTGATGCCTTTGCCCAGTCGAATGAGTTTGTCGCCACCTATGGTCAGCTCAATAACACCGCTTTTATTACCCGCATCTACCAAAACGTGCTGGGCCGTGATCCGGAGGCTGAGGGGTATGCGTATTGGATGGGGCGCTTAAACAGTGGCATGCCACGCGGCGAGGTGATGCTGGGCTTTTCAGAATCTGCTGAGAATCAACAAGCCAATGCCTCTTCGCAGCTTGTTACGACGGTCTATGTCGGTTTGTTACGACGTATTCCTAACGATGCAGAGCATGCCCGCGGGCTGGCTGATATCCAGTCTGGCCGCGCTAGCGTGCTGAACCTGATTGACAGCCTGCTGCGCTCTTCCGAGTACGCGGCACGTTTTTAAATCACGTAGTTGGTAGCGTCTTATGGCGCTATGAATTAAAAAGCCCTCAGAGCTTGTATTGCAAGCGCTGAGGGCTTTTTTTATGAGCACGTCGGCAACAAGGACGTCGTATCTTGAAGATCCCTGTAGCTGCCCTAGCTTGGGGCTCAGACCGGTGCGATCCCTTGCGCGCTCAAGCGCAGCACCCGGTCGGCGCGGGCGGCTGCGGTGCCCGAGTGCGTCACCAGCACCAGCGCAGCGCCTTGTTCGCGGGTTTGTGCCAGTAGCAAATCCATCGTCCGCGCCGCCGTGCTGGGGTCGAGGTTACCGGTCGGCTCATCGGCCAGCAGCAGTGCGGGGCGATGCACCAGCGCCCGCGCCAAGGCCACGCGCTGGAGCTGGCCGCCGCTTAACTGCTGCGGCAGGCGCGCGCCCAAGTCGCCCAGTCCGACAGCGTCCAGCATTTGCTGCACCCGCGCCGCATCCGGGCGGCCCAGCAGCATCAGCGGCAGGGCGACGTTTTGCGCTACGTCGAGGTGCGGCAAAACGTGAAACGCCTGAAACACAAAACCCACCTGCCCGCGCCGCCACAGAGCGCGCTGGGTTTCATCGAGCGCGCCCAAGTCGGTCGCGCCATGCACGATGCTGCCGCTATCCCAATCGTCCAGCCCTGCCAAGCAATTGAGCAAGGTTGATTTGCCCACGCCCGAGTCGCCAACGATGGCGATGAATTCCCCCGGCGGCACGCGGAAGCTGACGTTGCTGAACACCGCGCTGCTGCCGTAGCGCTTGCCCAAGTCGGTGACTTGCAGGACGCTCATGCTTTGGAGTCCAGCCGTTGCAGCACCGCTTGCACCAGTTGGGCGATGGCGTTGGGGTGGTCACAGGCGATCACTTGGCGCTCGGTCATGCTGCGCAGCCACGTCACTTGGCGCTTGGCGAGCTGGCGCGTGGCGATGATGCCGCGCTCGCGCAGCTCGGCAGTGTCCAGCGGCGTGCCATGCGCGGCGGCGGCTTGCACGTCCAGCGCCTGCCATGCTTGGCGGTAGCCGACGCAGCGCATCGAGGGCAAATCCGGGTGCAAATCGCCACGCGCGCGCAGTTGGCGCACTTCGTCGATAAAGCCTTGTTGCAACATGCTGTCAAAGCGCAGGGCGATGCGCTCGTGCAGCCAGATTCTGTGCTCTGGTTCCAAGGAAAAAAGGTCTCTAGCCCTTATGGGGCGTGCGCTAGCAGCTATGGTTTTTGATGTGTGGAAGCTCGACAAGGTGCGCCCTGATATTTGCCACACCTCCAGCGCGCGCTGAATGCGCTGGCTGTCAGCGGGTGCCAAGCGCGCGGCGGTGATCGGATCGACCTGCGCCAATTCGGCGTGCAGCGCCGGCCAGCCGCGCTCGAAGGCGCGTGCTTCAATCTGCGCGCGCACTGCGGGGTCGGCGCCAGGCATATCGTCAATGCCATCGATCAGCGCTTTGAAATACAACATGGTTCCGCCCACCAGCAGCGGCAGTGCGCCACGGGCGCGGATCTCGGCAATCAGTTGCGTGGCGTCGCGCACAAATTCGGCGGCGCTGTAGGCGTGCAGCGGATCGCGGATGTCGATCAGGTGGTGCGGCACAGCCGCGCGTTCGTGCAGTGTCGGCTTGGCGCTGCCAATGTCCATGCCCCGGTACACCAAAGCTGAATCGACGCTGATGATTTCGACCGGCAGGCGCCGCGCTAGCACGGCAGCAACGGCCAGCGCGCCGGCGGTTTTGCCCGAGGCGGTGGGGCCGGCAATGGCCAAGCAAGGTAGGTTGGATTTATTCACGGGGTTCTCCAAAGCGCGGCACCAAAATCCAAGCGACAGCGCCGAGCACCAGCGACCAAAACCACACGCCATACACCAGCGGCCAGACCGTGCCGTCCAAGTGCCGTCCGACCCAGCCGCCCATCGCAAAGGCGGCCAGCATCATCATGAAGCCGTTCAGCGCTGAGGCGACACCAGCCGCTTGTGGAAAGGGGCCGACCGCGCCCGATTGCCCGCACGGCTGGTGGATGCCGTGGCCAAGCATGAACAGATAAAACGGCAGCAGCAGCGCCCACGGCTGGTGCCAGCCCATCCCCGCCACTGCCGCCAGCAGCGTGCCGCCGCTGACACTCAGCCCCGCCGCCAGCGTCACGGTGCGCTTGAGGCCGTGGCGCGCCAGCAGATAGCGGCAAAAAAAGGTACCGGCAAAGTAGGCTAGCCCGCTCGACAGCAGCACCCAGCTGTATTGGGTGCGGGTGAGCCCGAGCACTTCAATAAACACAAACGACGAAGCCGCTAAAAACGTAAACAGCCCACCGTAACTGGCGGTGGTCAGCAGCGAAAACGCCCAGAACGTCGGGTGGCGCAGCACGGTTATCCAAGTGCGCAGCAGCGTGGCCGGTTGCAGGGCGCGGGGGTTTTTGTTTTGCAGCGTTTCGGGCAGGCGCAGGGCGACCAGCGCCAGCGTGATCAGCGCATAGATGGTGAGCGCCAACAGGGCGGCGCGCCAGCCCAGCCATTCGGTCAGCCATCCGCCGATGGGGGCGCACAGACAGGCGACGATGCCCAGCCCGGTAAGGGCCTTAGACATGGCGCGTGCGCCGGTCAGCGGGTTGTAGAGGTCGCGCACGATGGCGCGGGCGCACATCACCACCGCGCCCATCGCCGCGCCTTGGGCGATGCGCCAGCCAATTAACAGCTCCATCGATGCCGCCCAAGCGCTGCCGACAGAGGCCAAGGTGTACAGAAACAGCCCCGCCAACAGCACTGGGCGGCGGCCAAAGCGGTCGGATAGCGGCCCCCAGACCAGTTGCGAGCTGCCAAAGGCCAGCAGCAGCGCGCTCAGGGTGAGTTGCCCGGCGGCGACCGGCGCGCCCAAGCTGCGCGTGAGCGCTGGCAGGGCAGGCAAGTACAGGTCGGTGGTGACGGGTTGGATGCTCAGCAGCAGCGTGAGCACCACGATGGCCATGCCGGGCGCGATGTTGGCGGGCGCAGGAGAGTCAGGGTGCGCAGAAGAAATAGCAGGGATGGACATCAGATTGAGCGTACCAGAGCCTTTAGCTCCGGCGCGCCCAATCCAGCGATAGACGCACAAAGAGCTTAGAAGCTTTCCCAGTCGTCCATGTTGTTATCGGCTTTGGCGGCAGTTGCGCTGGCGCTGCTGGAGGGCAGTGCTGTGTGGGAGTGTGAAGCTTTAGGTGCTTTGGACACCTTGGGCGCTGACGATGTGTTGTGGGTGCCAGAGCGGGCGGGTGCTGCCAAGCCGACGGTTGCACTGTGCTGCGCTGGAGCAGCTTTGGCGCTGGGTGGGCGGGTTGGCGTGTGGGTTGTGCTGCGTTGCATACGGGGGGTGGCGCTGTAGCCTTTCCCCAGTTTGAACACAGCCACGGTTTGCACCAAGTCTTGTGCTTGGGTGCTGAGGCTGGCGGCAGCGGCGGCCATTTCTTCGACCAAGGCGGCGTTTTGCTGTGTGGTTTGGTCCATTTGTGTGACGGCCTCGCCCACTTGGGAGACGCCCGCACTTTGCTCGGAGCTGGCGGCGCTGATCTCGCCCATGATGTCGGTGACGCGGCGGATGCTGTTGACCACCTCGCTCATTGTCACGCCGGCTTGGCCGACCAAGCTGGTGCCTTGCTCGACGCGGGTGACGCTGTCAGTGATCAGCTCTTTGATCTCTTTGGCTGCATTGGCCGAGCGGCCAGCCAAGCTGCGCACTTCAGATGCCACCACTGCAAAGCCACGGCCTTGCTCGCCAGCGCGGGCGGCTTCGACGGCGGCGTTGAGCGCCAAGATGTTGGTTTGGAAGGCAATCGAGTCGATCACGCCAATGATGTCGGCAATTTTTTTGCTCGAATCGTTGATGCCCTTCATGGTGTCCACCACTTGGGCCACGACGTTGCCGCCTTGAGTCGCCACAGTGCTGGCGCTTTGGGCCAGTTGGTTGGCTTGGCGGGCATTGTCAGCGTTTTGCTTGACGGTGGAGCTCAGTTGTTCCATCGATGCTGCGGTTTGCTGCAGCGCGCTGGCTTGCTCTTCGGTGCGCCCCGACAGGTCTTGGTTGCCTTCCGAGATTTGCGTGCTGGCCGAGGCCACGGCTTCGGAGCCTTCGCGCACATGGGCGACCACTTTGGCCAAGCCGTCGCGCATGGTTTTGATTTCGGCCAGCAAGCTGGTGCTGTCGCCGGGCTGGGTTTGGACTTCAACCGCCAAATTACCGCTGGCAATTTCGTGTACTACGCTGGCGGTGTAGTCAGGCTCGCCGCCCAGTTGGCGGGTGATCGAGCGCGTCAGCACCCAAGCGATGAGCGCGCCCATCAACGCGGCCGCGCCGGCAATGATTAACAGCAGTTGACCCGTAAACACCGTAGCGTTTTGCACAGTTTGAGCTGATTCGTTCATTTTTTCTTCTTGCAACGCAATGGTGCGATCCAACGCTTCTAAATAGCTGCCTAGCAAGGCGCGACTTTTGTGCAGCAGCTCTGCGTTTACCGGCTCGCCATAGCTGGCCAGTGCGGCAGCCGTGATCTCGTCGATGTTTGCGTTGTAGGGATCACGGATTTGACGGACTTTTTCCAGCAGCGCCCGACCATCAGCACTTTGAATGCTGCTACTGAGTGTCTGCATCAGTGGAGTGGTTTTGTTGCGGATGGCTTCAATTTTTTGTTTTTCTAACAGTATTTGCTGCTGATCGTTTGCTGTAGCAACGTTGTTCACAGCGTTTGCTACCTCATTGAGGTTGTCTTTGATGCGATTGAGTTGCCCCACTTTGACCAGACGGTCATTGACCAAGTTGCGCATTTCTTTGTCAATTGAGTTCAGCTCGATTCGGCCTAAAAGGGCGACCACCAATCCCGCTAATATCACCAGCGCAAAGCCAAGGCCTAAACGAACGCCCACTCGCATATTAGAAAATGACATATATTTTTGGTTGTATCAGCGACGAATGAAAGAGTGAGCGCGTTGAGCGGCAGATTTTGCCAATAAAAAAAGGGCCAAAGCCCTTTTTTTATATGTGCTTCAAGCAGTGATTTATAGCACGCTCGATTACATAACCCCCTGCGCCAGCATCGCATCGGCCACCTTCACAAAGCCCGCGACGTTGGCTCCGTTGATGTAGCTGACGCTGCCATCGGCGCGGCGGCCATATTGCAAGCAAGCGGCGTGAATGCCTTGCATGATCATCAACAAGCGCGCGTCCACTTCTTCGGCCGTCCACGACAGACGTATGGCGTTTTGGCTCATCTCCAGCCCCGAGGTTGCCACGCCACCAGCGTTGCTGGCTTTGCCCGGTGCGTACAACACACCCGCAGCCTCAAACAGCTTGGCAGCTTCGTTGGTGCAGGGCATGTTGGCGCCTTCTGCTACGCAGATCACCCCGTTTTTGATCAGCACTGCCGCGTCGTGCTCGTCCAGCTCGTTTTGCGTCGCGCAGGGCAGGGCGACATCGACCTTGACGTGCCACGGACGCACGCCCGCTTCAAAACGCGTGCCGGTGCGCTGTGCATAGTCGCTGACGCGGCCATACAAGTCATTTTTCACTTCCATCAGGATGGCGAGTTTTTCTCGGGTAAAGCCGTCTTCGTCAATCACCGTGCCGCTCGAATCGGAAACCGTCACCACTTTGGCACCCATTGCCATCGCTTTTTCAATGGCGTACTGCGCCACGTTGCCTGCGCCTGAGACCGACACACGCAAGCCGTCAAAGCTGCGACCCTGTTGCTTGAGCATCTCTTGCGCAAAGTAAACCGTGCCGTAGCCGGTGGCTTCTGGGCGAATCAGCGAGCCACCATACGACAGGCCTTTGCCGGTAAAGACACAGTCAGCGCGGTTGCTGAGCTTTTTGTACATGCCAGCGATAAAGCCAATCTCGCGACCGCCGACGCCGATGTCGCCAGCGGGCACGTCGGTGTCTGCACCGATGTGGCGGAACAGCTCTGAGGTAAACGCTTGGCAAAAACGCATGATCTCGCCTTGGCTTTTGCCCTTGGGGTCAAAGTCGGAGCCGCCTTTGCCGCCGCCCATTGGCAGCGTGGTTAGGGCGTTTTTGAAGGTTTGCTCAAACGCCAAGAACTTCAGCACCGACAGCGTCACCGATGGGTGAAAGCGCAGACCGCCTTTGTACGGGCCAATCGCCATGCTGTGCTGGATGCGGTAGCCGCGGTTGACCTGCACCGTGCCGTGGTCGTCGGTCCAGCAGACGCGAAACATCACGATGCGCTCGGGTTCAACCAAGCGCTCAAGCAAACCATGCTCTGCATAGCGCGGGTTTTTTTCAATGAAGGGCCACAAGCTCTCCATGACCTCGGTCACGGCTTGCAGAAACTCGGGTTGACCGGGGTTGCGCAGGGCAACTTGCTCAAGGAACTGGTCTACGGACGCGTACTTCATGGCTCAGGGCTTTCTTGAAAAAACAGGTTAATGCGGCAGTGCACAACGTGATTATGCCGAAAAAACATGTAGCCATGCATTTTTTGATGAAGTGTGTGGAAAATTTAACGTCCGCGCAAAAACAGCGCGTCCAACTCACGCAGCGCCAGCTGGCGCCAAGTGGGCCGGCCGTGGTTGCATTGGTCGGATCGCTCGGTGACTTCCATCTGGCGCAGCAGGGCGTTCATTTCAGGGAGCGTCAGGCTGCGGTTGGCGCGCACTGCGCCGTGGCAGGCCATGGTGGCGAGAATTTCGTTCTGTGCCCGCTGCACCACGGTGCTAGCGTCGTGCGCTGCCAATTCGGCCAGCACGCTGCGCGCCAGCTCGACCGCATCGCCCTGCGCCAGCGTGGTCGGCACGGCGCGCACCGCCAGCGTTTTGGGCGAGAACGGCACCACTTCCAGCCCCAATTGCGCCAGCGTCTCGGCACAAGCCTCGGCGCAGGCGACTTCTTCGGGCGTGGCGGCAAAGGTGGCGGGGATCAGCAGCGGCTGGCTGGCAATGCGCGCGCTGCTGTCCACCTGCGCTTTGAGGCGCTCATAGACGATGCGCTCATGCGCGGCGTGCATATCGACCAGCACCAAGCCGTGCGCGTTCTCGGCCAAGATGTAAACGCCGTGCAGCTGCGCCAGCGCGCGGCCCAGCGGCCATGTCGGTTCGTCTGGCGCTGACGGAGCGGGAGTTGGTGTCGCTGGCGCTGTTGGCTGAACGCGTGCATCAGCACTGAACGGCACCGCGCTGGGCACCGCCGGTTGTCCCCACAGCGCACTTAAATCGCTGACGCGGTGGCCAATACGCTCATCAGCAGCTTTAAATTTATCAAAATTGATAGCTGCTTGCGCCCGTATTGATTGGGCTAGAGGCTGATTTGATGCATATTCTGCTGGTTGGGGGCTGTTTTGAGCCGTTGCAGCCGCTGCTGCTCCTGCTGCCGCAGCGCGCGGCGCGGCCAGTGCGTCTTCCAGCGCGTGGCGCACGGCTTGGTGGACTTCGCGGCTGTCGCGAAAGCGCACTTCGATTTTGGTCGGGTGTACGTTGACATCGACCCGCGCCGGGTCGATGGCGATGTGCAGCGCATACACCGGCTGGCGCTGGCCGTGCAGCACGTCTTCATAAGCGCTGCGGGCGGCGTGGGTTAGTACCTTGTCGCGCACAAAGCGGCCGTTGACATAGCTGTATTGCTGGTCAGCACGCGAGCGGGCAGCGTCCGGCAGGCCGGCGCGACCCGTCACTGTGATGCGCCCGTTGCTGTAATGCACCGGCACGGACTGCGCGACAAAATTCTCGCCCAGCACATCGGCCAAGCGGCGGGCGGTGGCGGTGGGCAAATCGCCGCCATCGGCCAAGGTAGCGCGCCACTGCTCGACCAGCTTGCCGTCGTGCCAGATGGCAAAGCCGACATCGGGGCGCGCTAGGGCGTGGCGGCGCACCGCTTCGATGCAGTGCGCCAGCTCGGTGGCGTCGGTTTTTAAGAATTTGCGCCGCGCCGGGGTGGAGAAAAACAGCTCTTTCACTTCGACCGTGGTGCCGGTACTGCGCGCGACTGGGCGCAGCTCGCCGCTGCGCGCATCGAGTAAAAAAGCGTTGGCTTGCTCGGCGGGGCGCGACAGCAGCGCCAGCTCGGACACCGACGCAATGGCGGCCAGCGCCTCGCCGCGAAAGCCCATCGTGGCCACGGTTTCTAAGTCGTGCAGGTCGGTGATTTTGCTGGTGGCGTGGCGGCGCAGTGCAGTGGCCAGCTCAGCTTGGGCGATGCCGCTGCCGTCGTCTTCAACGGCAATCAAGCGCACGCCGCCCGCAGACAGGCGCACGGTGACTTGGCGTGCGCCGGCATCGAGCGCGTTATCGACCAGTTCGCGCACCACCGAAGCGGGTCGTTCGACCACTTCGCCAGCGGCAATTTGGCTGATTAGCTCGTCGGGTAAATCACGGATAAGGCGGCGGGTGGGGGTTGAAACAGAGATATTCACCAAGGTGATTTTAGGTAGGGCGTAAAAAAGGCTGCCCGCAGGCAGCCTTGGCATCTCCGCGCTATTGCCTATTTCAGCGGCGGTTATTTCGGTCGCTTTTTTTGCCGACCTCGTTGCCAATCAATGCGCCAGCGGCTGCGCCGCCGATGGTGCCTAGCGTTGAGCCAAACACCGCATCGCCGACTACGCCGCCAGCGACTGCGCCGACACCGGTACCAATTTGCGCGTTGCTGGGGTTGCTGGCGCAGCCGCCCAGCGCGAGGATGGCGGTCAGTACGCAGGTGGCGCTAAAAATAGAATGCTTCATGGGGGTTTTCCTTGTGGCCGTGGTCAGTAACCTGCCATGGTAGAGCCATCGCCGCGCTACCACTGTCGGACAAAGGCTTGTTGAGCACATTACATTACCAGCCCCATACCGCGCAGCAATGTATGCAGTGCGCGGGCAGGTTTAGAAGGACTGTGTTTTGGAAATCATCGAATTTTTGATCGACTTCATCTTGCATGTTGATAAGCACCTAGAGGCCTTTGTGGTCGCCTATGGGCCGTGGGTGTATGCGCTGCTGTTTGCCATTGTGTTCATCGAAACTGGCTTGGTGGTGATGCCGTTTTTGCCGGGTGACTCGCTGCTGTTCATCGTCGGCGCGCTGTGCGGTGCGGGCTTGATGAATTTTCCGCTGGCTGTCGGCGTGCTACTGGTGGCGGCCGTGCTGGGCGACCAGTGCAACTACACCATTGGCCGCTACTTTGGCCCCAAGGTGTTTCAGTGGGAAAACTCGCGCTGGTTTAACCGACGCGCTTTTGACCAAGCCCACGCGTTTTACGAGCGCTATGGCGGCATCACCATCGTGCTTGCGCGCTTTATGCCGTTTATCCGCACCTTTGCGCCGTTTGTGGCGGGTGTGGCTGCTATGGGGCGCGGCAAGTTCACCGCGTTCAACGTCGGCGGTGCCATTTTGTGGGTGGTGGGGATTTGCACTGCCGGCTACTTTTTTGGCAACCTACCGTGGGTTAAGCAGCACTTGGACAAAATCATCTGGGCGCTGATTTTGATTCCTGGCCTGATAGCTATTTTTGGCGCTTGGCGTGCCAGCAAAGCCGACAAAATCGTGCCCAGCGCCGTCTGAGCGCTCAAGCTCAAGCCCGACAAGCCGATTTACACCGAGCGGCTGCGCGCCAGTGGTGGGTTCTTGGCAAAGTAGCGCGTGATGCCGCGCATCAGCGCGTCGGCGAGTTTTTCTTGGTAGGCGCTGCTGCGCAGTTTGGCTTCCTCATCGGGGTTGCTGATGAAGGCGGTTTCGACCAAGACGCTGGGAATATCGGGCGCTTTGAGTACCGCAAACCCCGCTTGCTCGACGCGCGGCTTGTGCAGCTTGGCCATGTTGCCAATTTCGCCCAGCAGCACGCTGCCCAGCTTGAGGCTGTCGTTGATTTGTGCGGTGGTACTCATGTCCAGCAGGGCGCGCTGCACATGCTGGTCTTTGGCGCGCACGTTCAGGCCGCCGATCAAGTCGGCTTGGTTTTCTTTGTTGGCCAACCAGCGCGCAGCGCTGCTCGATGCTCCGCCTTGGCTCAGGGCAAACACGCTGGCACCGTGGGCGGCGGGCGTGGTGAAAGCGTCGGCGTGGATGCTGACAAACAAGTCGGCCTGCACGCGCTGGGCTTTTTGTACCCGCGTGCCCAGCGGCACAAAGTAGTCGCCATCGCGCGTCAGATAAGCGCGCATCGGGTTGCCGCCGATGCTGGTGGCGTTGATGCGGGCGCGCAGCAGGTGGGCAATTTTTAGCACTACGTCTTTTTCGCGCGTGCCTTTGGGGCCAATGGCACCGGGGTCTTCGCCGCCGTGGCCGGGATCTAGCGCGATGATGATCAGGCGGTCAGTGCGCCGTGCTGGAGCAGCAGGCGGCGGCGTAGTCGATGGCGGTGGCGGTGGCGGTGGCGGTGCGGGCGCAGCAGCGACAACGGTGGGTGCTGGCACAGCCGGAGTGGGTGCTGCAGTTGCTCGGCTGGTGTGCTGGGCGATCAGTGCCTCCAGCGGGTCAGGTGCGTGGGCTACAGCCGGCGGAGGGGGTGCTGGTGCGGATACCGCCGCTACGGCGGGTGTGGCGTGGGTTGTTGGCTTGGCGGGCACAGTTTTGTCTTGCAGCCGTTCGGCGATCAGCACTTCCAGCGGGTCAATCGCTTGCGCCGGGTACAAATCCACCACCAAGCGGTGCTGATAGGCGGCAATCGGCGGCAAGGTAAATACCTGCGGCAGCGCGGGCTGTTTCAGGTCAATCACCAAGCGCACCACACCGGGCGCGTTTTGGCCAACACGGATGCCAGCGATGTTCGGATCGTCGTGGTGGACTTTGGCCAGCAGATCGCGCAAGGTGGGGTTGAGGTCTATGCCCTCAATGTCCACCGCCAAGCGCGGCGGCGTTGATAAGAAAAATTGCCGCGCATTCAGCGCACCGTTGGATTCGATGGTGACGCGGGTGTATTCGGGTGCCGGCCAAATGCGCACTGCCAAAATGGTCGCGCCGTGCGCAATGTGCTGGCGTCCCAGCAGCAACACCAAACCGCCCGCTTGCAGCAGGCTGCGGCGCGAGGTGAAGGGTGGATGGTGCGGATGGCAGGGCGGGACAGGGTTCATGCGGGCAAATTTTCTAGCAAACGGTGGCCTTGGGCCGTGTGGGCTTGTAAGGTCACGCGGCGCACCGTCTCGTCCAGTGCTTCGATATCGATAGCAATATCTGCAGGAGGAAGCAGCGCTGCGGCTTTGTCCGGCCATTCTGCCAGCTTGAGTCCCGTGCTGGCGAAGATGTCCCGAAAGCCAGCATCCTCCCACTCGCGCGGATCGCTGAAGCGGTAAAAATCAAAATGCCAAATCGCCAAGCTTGGTGCTTGGTGCGGCTCGACCACCGCATAAGTCGGGCTTTTGATGCGCCCTTTGACGCCCAGCGCGCCCAGCAGGTGGCGCACCAGCGTGGTTTTTCCTGCGCCCAGCTCGCCGTGCAGGGTGATGAAGGCATTGGCCAGCAGCGGCTGCGCGGCCAGTTGCGCGGCGAAGGCGGCGGTGTCGTCCTCACTGTGCCAAATGTATTGGTGCGCAGTTTCTACAATCGGGCGATGGTCGTCAGCAGCAGTCACAGTCAATGGGTTCCTCAGATTCAGCAATGGGCGCGGGATATAGGATTTTCTCAAATCGGTATCGCCGGTGTTGATTTGTCCAGCGCCGAGCCTGGATTGATACAGTGGCTGGCGCAAGGGTTCCACGGCGAGATGCACTACATGGCAGCGCATGGCCTCAAACGCGCCCGCCCAGCCGAGCTGGTGCCCGGCACCGTCAGTGTGATCACCGCCCGCATGAATTATTTGCCGCGCAATACGCTGGATGTCTCAGGAGGCTGGCAGGCACTGGAGTTTGCGCGCTTGGCCGACCCGGCGCAGGGCGCGGTCTCGGTTTATGCCCGAGGGCGCGATTATCACAAAGTGCTGCGCGCGCGTCTGCAAAAGCTCAGTGACCGGATTGCGCAGGCGCTAGGACCGCTAGGCCACCGGGTGTTTACCGACTCCGCCCCGGTGCTCGAAGCCGAGCTGGCCGCGCGCAGCGGCCAAGGCTGGCGCGGCAAGCACACGCTGGTGCTCAGCCGCGACGCTGGCTCGATGTTCTTTTTGGGTGAGATTTATATCGACATCGCCTTGCCCCGCAGCGAGCCGGTCAGCGCGCACTGCGGCAGTTGCCGCTCGTGCATCGATATTTGTCCGACCCAAGCCATCATTGCGCCGCACCGGCTGGATGCGCGCCGTTGCATCTCTTATCTGACGATTGAGCACGCTGGATCGATTCCGCTCGAATTACGCCCGCTTTTGAGAAACCGCATTTATGGTTGTGACGATTGCCAGCTGATTTGCCCGTGGAACAAATACGCCCAAGTCAGCAGCTTGCCCGACTTTGATGCCCGCGCCGGTTTGAGCGGCCAGCAGTTGGTGCATTTGTTTGCATGGGATGAGGCGACGTTTTTGCGCCAAACGGAAGGTGGCCCGATTCGCCGCATTGGCCACGAGCGCTGGCTGCGCAACATTGCCGTGGCGCTGGGCAATGGGCTGGCGCTGAGCGGTGACGCGGCAGTGCGTGCCACTTTACGCGCCGCGCTACACACCCGCGCCGCACACGACAGCGCCTTGGTGCGCGAGCATGTGGCGTGGGCGTTAGCGCAAAATAACAGTCAAATTGGCCTCTAGCCCTTTAAACACGGGCGCTAGTAGCTATCAATTTTGAAGATTGGATTGTTCAGACTTGATCGAGGTGATCCGCCCATGTCAACGCATCCATGTGCGCCATGTTGACTTGGCGGCTGCTCAGGTTCAGGGCATCGACGTGGTGGGCGAACAGCGTATCGTCGCCGCTCTCGCAGGCCTTGGTCAGCGCCAAGAAGGGGGCAAATACGCCTCGGTTGTGTAACAGCGCATCCAGCACTGGCTCGGGCAGGGCGAGCGAGTCCAGCGCCTCTTCCATCGGAATGCCCAGCATGGTGTCGAGCATGGAGAACACACCAACGACAAAGGCGTTGTCGCATTCTTCAGGCAGCAGCAGATCGGCGGCCAGCAGCTCCATCAAGCGCCCACGCACCACCGCCATGGTGCCAATGGCGGGCGCAGCGTTGTCGGCGCGCGAGGTCGTCAGCAGCAGCGCCGCCCAGCGAAACAGCTTTTTGAAGCCCAAAATCATCACCGCGTGGCGAAACGAGGTGATCTCGCACGACAGGCCAAAGCCCGAGGAGTTGATAAAGCGCAGCAGGTTGAACGATAGCGTTGGGTCTTTTTTCAGCAGCGCTTCGATTTCTGTGGTCTCGGCTTGGTTGCGCACCAAGTTGATCAGCTGAATGATGGTGGCGTGCGAGGGGCGCAGCGTTTGTGTCTTGACCAGCGCTGGCTGGGAGAACCAGTAGCCCTGAAACAGCTTGACATCCAACTCGGCCATGAGCGCGTGTTGCTCGGGGGTTTCGACTTTTTCGGCAACGATTTGGGCGCGGGCGTAAGTGCGGGCAAATTTGACCAAGTTTTTGGCCTGTTCGGGCGCAAAGGTCGTCATGTCCAGTTTGATAAACGCCGCCAGTGCTAGCCAAGGTGCATAAATCGGGCGCAGCGCCTCTTGGTTCAGTGCAATGCGAAAGCCGCGCTTGTTCAGTGCCAACAACGGCTGTAGGTGGTATTCGATGTCGTCGGCGCTGGGGTCAGGGTCGTCCAGCGCGGGCACTTCCAGTACCACTTTGTCGGGGTGTACCAGCTCTAGGTGGCCGCCGCGCAAGCTGTCGCGGGTGCAGTTGATAAACACCAATTTTTTGCTGCCCACCGCTTTGACACCGGCTGAGGACAGTGCATTGAACAGCAGCGCTGCATCGGTGGTGGCAGTGTGCTCTTTGGCGGTGGTAGAGCGGTCAAACAGCTCGTAACCAAATACCGCCCGGTTGGCATCAACGATGGCTTGGCGGGCAATCACGGCCACGTTGCTGGCTTTGAAGGCTTCGGCAGAAGCGGTGGTAGGGGCGTTGGGGGCGAGATGGGCAGTGGTGTGGGGCATGGGGGGAAACAAGGTGGATTTTAAATTTTAGAAGGTGTAGCGCAGTTCAATCTGCGATGTGATCGGCCCAGACCAGTGCCTGTAAATGGGCACCGTTGATTTGCGCGCTGCTCAGCTGCAAGACGTTGGCGGCGCGGTCAAAGGCTGCATCGTCGCTGGATTCGCAGGCCTGCGCCAAGCTCAGTAAATTGCCCAGCTTGCCGGTGCCGTGTAGCAGCGCCTCTTCTACTTCTGCTGGGACGCGCAGCAAGCTCAGCGCGGCCTCCATTGGCATGCTCAGCATCACGTCGAGCAGCGAAAAAATGCCGGCGACAAACGCTTGGTCGGCCTCGTCTTGTGCCATGCCGCTCTCGGTGGCCAACAGCTCCATCAGTCGGCCGCGTACTACGGCGGTTTGGCCGACCGATGAGGGCAAACCGCTGTGGCGTGAGGTGGTCAGCAGCAGGGCGGCCCAGCGGAACAGCTTTTTGAGTCCTAGCAGCATCACGGCTTGGCGAAACGAGGTGATCTCGCGCGCCATGCCAAAGCCCGATGAGTTGATGAGCCGCATCAGGTTGAAGGCCAAGCCGGCATCTTTTTTTAGCAGCGCTTCGATTTCGTCGGTGCTGGCCTGTGCGCGCACCAAGCTGATCAGACCCAAGATGCTGGTTTGGGCTGGCGTGACCAGCTTGGCATGTACCAAGGCGGGGCGGGCAAACCAGTAGCCTTGAAACAGCTGCACGCCTTGGCTGGAGACCATGTCGTATTGCTGCGCGGTTTCGACTTTCTCGGCAATCAAGTCGGCCTTGGAGTAGCGGTTGGCGTATTTGATTAACACCGCCAACTGGTCGGGTGCCAGCACCGACAGATCCAGCTTGATGTAGTCGGCCAATGGCAGCCATAGTGCATAGGCCGACTGCAGCACGGTGTGGTTAAACGCCAAGTGAAAACCACGCTGGCGCAGGCTGGCCAAAATTGGCAGGCGGGTGGCGACTTCCTCGGCTGCGTTGTGCCCTAGTGGGGGAATCTCCAGCACCACTTTGTCTGGCTCGACCAATTCAAGGTGGCCGCCGGCCAAGCTTTCATGCGTGCAGTTGACGAAGATGAGTTTTTTGCCGACCAGCTCGTCGCTGCCCGCGTGCGACAGGGCGGTGAACACCAGCGCTACATCCGTTGCCGCCGTATGCGCGGGACCCGAGCGCGAGCGGTTAAATAGCTCGTAGCCAATCACCATGTGCTGGGCGTTGACGATGGCTTGGCGGGCAATCAAGGTGGCCGAAGAGGGTTGCGCTTGCGGAGGAACTGGAACCGGGGTGGAGGTGCTGTTGTCGGGAATGCTGGACATTTTTAAGTCAGGGTGGGGCATTTGCGCTTATTTGGGCTTATGGAGGGAGCGATGGGCCTCAGTTTTGTAGCAACCATTGCAGCTCTGCCTCACTGAAGCCGGCTTGGCGCCTAGCGGCTTCGTTAAACGGCGGCCGCAGGCGCGGCGCCTCGTACTGTTGTACCAGAGTTGGGTAATGCGCTTGGGGGTCGAGCTGGCTTTGGGCGCATAACCAGTAGTACCAATGGTTACCAATAGCAACATGGCCGATTTCGTCGCGCAGTATCACGTCCAAGATGTTGGCAGCGGCCAGCGCATCGGGCGCGCCCACTTGGCGCAGTTTGCGCTGAATCAGCGGCGTAGCGTCCAAGCCGCGCGCTTCCATCGTGCGCGGCACCAGCGCCATGCGCGCCAGCACATCGTGCTGGGTTTTTTCGCACATCGTCCACAGCCCTTGATGCGCTGGGTAGTCGCCGTAGTCGTGCCCGATGGTGCGCAAATGCGCGCGCAGCAGGTTGAAATGCAGGGCTTCTTCCCCAGCAATGCGCAGCCAGTCCAAGTAGTACTGGCGCGGCATACCGTCAAAACGCCAAATCGCGTCCAGCGCCAAGTTGATGGCGTTGAATTCAATGTGCGCAATGGCGTGGATCAGGATGGCGCGCCCTTCCAGCGTGGCCGGCGAGCGCTGCGCCACCTCGCTGTGGCGCACCAGCCGTGGGCGCTCGGGGTGGCCGGGCAGGGGCGGCGCGTCAGCCGCGCGCACGGGCGCAGTTTTTGCTATCAAATAAGTAGCTGCTAGCGCTTGCATACAAAGGGCTTGAGCCACTTTTTGTTCAAAATCAGTCAGGCTTAAGACCTGTAAGGCGTGGTGACGAAGTTCCATCCCTACAATTGTAGGAAGCCCACCGTACCCCCGCATCTCAAGACAGGATCAAAGCATGGCAATTTATGAACTCGATGGCGTTTCTCCCAGCGTGACTGATACGGCTTGGGTGGCCGATAGCGCGCAGGTGATTGGTGGCGTGGCGCTGGGCGCGCAGGCCAGCGTGTGGTTTGGTGCGGTGGTGCGCGGTGACATGGCGAGCATCTGCATTGGCGCGGGCACCAATATCCAAGACAACAGCGTGCTGCACGCCGACACCGGCCAGCCTTTGACGATTGGCGAGCGCGTCACGGTCGGCCACCAAGCGGTGCTGCACGGTTGCACGGTGGGCGATGAGTCGCTGATTGGCATTGGCGTCATCGTGCTCAACGGTGCCAAAATTGGCAAAAACTGTTTGGTGGGTGCGGGTTCTTTGGTCACCGAAGGCAAAGAGTTCCCTGATGGCTCGATGATCATGGGTGCGCCAGCCAAGCTGGTGCGCCAGCTCACCCCCGAGCAAATCGATGGCATACGCCAAAGCGCGCAGCATTACATCAATAATGCACAGCGTTTTCAGAGCGGCTTAAAGCCCATCGACGACTGATATTTTTTTCCATGCCCACCCGTAAAGCTCTGTGGGCATTTTTTATTTGCAGGAATTTCCGGCGTGTCTGAACTTCACCGATTTTTATTTGAGGGCCAACCGGTGCGCGGTGCCATCGTGCGCTTGACCGATGCTTGGACCGAGATGCTGCGCCGGCGCAGCGAGAACACCGCTTCGGGCGCCTACCCGCAGCCAGTCAGCGAGCTGCTGGGCGAAATGGCCGCAGCCGGCGTGCTGATGCAGTCGGGCATTAAATTTAACGGCGCCTTGGTGCTGCAGATTTTTGGCGACGGGCCAGTCAAGCTGGCTGTGGCGGAGGTGCAGTCTGATTTGGGTTTGCGCGCTACTGCCAGTTTGCAGGGCGACATGACCGAGGTGGTGGCGGGTGCCGGCTTAGATGTGCTGGTCAACCTGCACGGCGGTGGGCGCTGCGCTATCACGCTCGACCCCAAAGACAAATTTCCGGGCCAGCAGCCCTACCAAGGTGTGGTGCCGCTGGTGGATGCGCAGGGCAAAAAGCTCGATCGCCTGAGCGATGTGCTGTCGCACTACATGCTGCAGTCCGAGCAGCTCGATGCCGTGCTGGTGTTAGCGGCCAACGACCAAGTCGCCGCTGGCCTGCTGGTGCAGCGTATGCCGGTCAAGGGCGAGGGCAATATTGCCGCTGGTGCCGTGCAGCGCGACGACGAAGACCAAATCGGCCTCAATGAAGACTACAACCGCATTGCCACGTTGGCCGCCAGCTTGACGCGCGACGAGCTGCTGACGTTGGACGTTGAAACCATTTTGCGCCGCCTGTTTTGGGAAGAGCCATTGCTGCGCTTTGAGCCGCAGCAGGGCGCTGACGGCCCGCGTTTTCACTGCAGCTGCAGTCGCGAGCGCGTTGGCCGTATGTTGAACAGCTTGGGGGTAGAAGAGGTGGACAGCATCTTGGCCGAGCAGGGGCAGATCGAAGTTGGCTGTGAATTTTGCGGCCAACAATACCGCTTTGACCCGGTGGATGCGGCGCAGATTTTTGCTGCGCCCTCTGTGGCCCAAGCACCTGCACCCAGCGCAGTGCAGTAAGCCGGTTGGCTGCTTATTTTGTCCAAGGCCTCAGGTGGTGGGCTAGATGAGTTTGGACAACTCTACAAAGCCGATCGGCGGCACCGTCAGCCACGGTAGCGTGAACAGGCGCTTGGCCAGTCCGCTGGACATGCGTTCGATCTGCTTGTGTTCACCCGCTATGCGCGCCGCAAGCAGCGGGTCTCGCGTGCCAGCCGCCAGAATGCTCTTGTTGAGTACCCAAGCATAGGGTTCGACGCTGGCGCGGCGCAGGTCTTCCTGCAAAGCAGCGGCCTGCGATACCGGCGTCACCTCGGGCAAGGTCACCAAAATAATCTTGGTGTAGGTGGCATCTTGCAGCCGCATCAGTGGCGTAACGATGCGTCCGGCTCCGTGCCCTTCAAACTCGCGCACCATCTGGCGGTGGTAGGCACCGGTGGCGTCCATCAGCAGCATGGAGTGCCCGGTGGGCGCGGTATCGAGCACCACAAAGGAGCTGCGTCCTTCGCTGACGATGCGTGAGAAGGCGTGAAAGACTGCGACTTCCTCGGTGCAGGGCGAGCGCAGGTCTTCGAGTAGCAGAGCTTGTTCTTGGGCATCCAAGCCGGGCGACTTGGCGGCCATGATCTTGTCGATGTAGCGCTGGGTCTCGACCTTGGGATCGATGCGGCTGACCTGCAACCCCGGCACTTCGCCCTCCAGCGTCACGGTCAGGTGAGCGGCCGGATCCGTAGTGCTCAGGTGTACGCTCTTGCCGCGCTGCACCAGCCCCAATGCCAGAGCCGCCGCGACCGTAGTCTTGCCGACGCCCCCTTTGCCCATGACCATGATCAAGCCGTGGTCGGCTGTGGCCAGCTCGTCGGCCAATGCAGCGAGTCCTTGGACGTGCATGACCTGCTCGACAGGTGAGGTCTGCACGGATTGGCTGTTTGGGGCCGCTGACGACAACAACGCACGCAGGGCAGGCAGACCCACCGTATCAAAGGCCTGCAGCGGTACTTGGTCTTGCGGCAGATTCTTGAGCGACTGTGGCATCTCGTTGAGCGCCAATTGCCCCAAATCCTCGATAGCACAGGCAACAACATCGCTGCGATCGCTGGCGTGGAACACGCCATTGATTGCCAGACGCTGGTTGTTCAAACCCAGCTCATGCAACTCCTCTGATGTGCGTGCCGCTTCGATGATTGCGCCCTTGTCTGCTCGGGTCACCAAGACTACGGTCGTCAGAGCAGGATCGCTCAAAGCTTTCAAGGCGACCTTGAAACGCTCCTCCTGCATTTTTAGCCCCGAATGCGGCCCCAGGCACGAGGCACCACGATCGTTACCAGCCAGAAATCCGCTCCACGCCTTGGGCAGACTCAGCAGACGCAAGGTGTGGCCGGTGGGTGCCGTGTCGAAGACGATGTGGTCGAAGTGCTCTCCATCGTTAGACAACAGGGATGCGAACTCGTCAAAAGACGCGATCTCCGTGGTGCAAGCGCCAGACAGCTGCTCCCGCACGGTCGAGCGTTCGGTCTCGGTGGCAGCGGTGCCCATTTGCTCCAGAACACGCTGCCGATAAGACTCTGCGGCGTTATCCGGGTCGATGTTCAACACCCACAGACCGGCAGCGTCAGGCACTGGCGTCGGAGTGTTGCGCAACTCCACACCCAGCATCTCGTCTAGGTTCGATGCCGCGTCTGTGCTGACAAGTAGCACCTTCTTGCCAGCGTCGGCCAGTGTCAGTGCGGTAGCGGTGGACAGCGAGGTTTTGCCGACGCCGCCTTTGCCGGTAAAGAACAAATGGCGGGTTGGTTGATTGACGAACCCAATGGGGTTCGGCTGCAACCATGCTTTCACTTCTTCGTGCGAAGGAAGGCCGCCGGCATGCACAACCTTGCCGCTGATGACGACGGCGGGTGTCGATTGGACACCGTAGCTATGAATCTCATCAGGGTTTTCAACCTTGATGATCTCGACAGCAATCCCGGCAGCCAGTGCCTCTCGCTCGATGATGCCGATGGTGGTATGGCACTTGCTGCACCCTGATCCCAAAACTTTGATTTCCATCTTGATTCCTTCTCGTTAAAACGGATCGAGGGCTTACCTTCATGAACCAGCAAACAGGCACTGGCTCGTTACACGGCTTTGGGCAAATTCACGCGCCGGGAGAGTTCTTGCACGTTTTCTTTGCGCTCGCTGTAGCGATCCACCAGATACGGCGATACATCCCGCGTCAGCAGCGTGAACTTGACCAGCTCTTCCAACACGTCCACCACGCGGTCGTAGTAGCTCGACGGCTTCATGCGATCGTTATCGTCGAATTCTTGGTATGCCTTGGCTACCGACGACTGGTTGGGGATGGTGATCATGCGCATCCAGCGTCCGAGCACGCGCATCTGGTTAACGGCATTGAAGGACTGGGATCCTCCGCAGACCTGCATGACGGCCAAGGTCTTGCCCTGGGTTGGGCGAACAGCGCCTGCGGCCAGTGGAATCCAGTCGATTTGCGCCTTCATGATGCCGGTCATAGCGCCATGGCGTTCTGGAGAACACCAGACCATGCCCTCAGACCACAGGGCCAGCGCGCGCAATTGCTGCACCTTGGGGTGTGTATCGGGCGCATCGTCGGGCAAAGGCAGGCCGTTTGGGTGAAACACTTTGACTTCTGCGCCCATTGCCTGAAGTAATCGGACCGACTCTTCCACCAGCAATCGGCTAAAAGAGCGTGGACGCAGTGAGCCGTACAGCAGAAGGATTCGGGGCGGGTGTTGCGAAGGGGGGTGCTGTAGTCGGGATAGGTCTGGTACCTGAAAATGCTCTGGTGCCACTTGGGGAAGGTCGGACAAGCTTTTGAGCGCTGTCTGAGGCACCGCGCCCCTTGCGTCGATGACCACCTCGCCATCTTCCTTGATAAATTGGCCTTGTGGGGAGAGGGGCAGGATCTCCAGAACCACCTCGGACGGACGACACAGACGCACCCCCATGGGCGTCACCACGATAGGGCGGTTCAGCAAAATCGGGTGCTGTTCGATGAAGGCCAACAACTGGTCGTCTGACCACTGGGGGTTGTCTAGGTCTAGCTCGGTGTAGGGCGTGCATTTCTTGCGCAGCACGTCGCGCACGGATGCGCCCATGGCGCTTAGCAGTTGCCGTATCCGTGCGGTGTCAGGTGGAGTTTTGAGGTATTCCACGATATCGGGTTCAGCCCCGCTGCTTCGGATCATGGCCAGCGTGTTGCGCGAGGTGCCACAGGCCGGGTTGTGGAAGATGGTGATGTTCGACATGGGAGATGGATGAGATGACATGCTCACGCCGCTTTGGGGCGCCAAGCATTGAGGATGGCCACTAAGGAGAGCATCACTGGTACTTCGACCAGCACGCCCACCACCGTGGCCAGCGCAGCGCCGGAATGGAGGCCAAACAGCGAAATAGCCACCGCTACGGCCAGTTCAAAGAAATTGGACGTGCCGATCAAGCAGGCTGGGCCGGCAATGTTGTGCGGCAGTTTGAGCTGTTTGGCACCCCACCAGCTGATGAAGAAGATGCCATAGGTTTGAAGAATCAGCGGGACGGCGATGAGCGCAATCACAAAAGGCTGATCGACGATGGTGCGGGCCTGAAAGCCAAACAGCAATACAACGGTGGCAATCAGACCCACCACCGACCAAGGTTTCAGGCGTACAACGAAATCGCTCAATGCACCCGGCGACTGTTTGATCAATATCTGGCGCGTGGCCATTCCCGCCAGCAAAGGCAGCACCACGTAGAGCACGGTCGAGAGCACCAGTGTTTGCCAAGGGACAGTGACATCCGTCATGCCCAGTAAAAAAGCTGCAATGGGGGCAAAGGCGACCACCATGATGAGGTCGTTCACCGAGACCTGCACCAAGGTGTAGTTGGCGTCTCCTTTGACAAGCTGGCTCCACACGAAAACCATGGCGGTGCAGGGTGCTACGCCCAGCAGAATCATTCCAGCGATGTACTCGCTGGCCAGTTGGGGATCTACCCAATCGGCGAACACATACCGAAAAAACAGCACGCCCAGCGCTGCCATGGTGAAGGGCTTGATGAGCCAGTTGACGACCAGTGTGAGCATCAGACCTTGCGGTTTTTGGCCCACATTCTTCACCGCGTGCCAGTCGATCTGGATCATCATGGGATAAATCATCACCCAGATGAGGACGGCGACGACCAAGTTGACGTGTGCCACTTCCAGCGCCGCGACGCTCTGAAATGCCCCCGGCAGCAGCAGCCCTAGACCCACGCCGGCGGCAATGCCCAAAGCCACCCATACCGTCAGATACCGCTCAAACAAACCCATACATACCGCCTGATTGAAAGTAAAAAAGTCTTTTATTGCGAAGCCAGATCGCGCGCGCAACTTTGCAGGCGCGACTTTTCCAGCTGGCTGGCTGGTAGGTTGATCAGCAGCTCCAAGCGGCGTTTGATCGTGTGGAGTGTCTTGCGGAAGGCTTGGTGCTTTTGTTCTTCAGAGGCGTTGCCTTCTGAAGGATCGGGGTAGCTCCAATGGGCTGTCGCAGGATGGCCCGGCCACACCGGACACACCTCGCCAGCGGCGTTGTCACAGACGGTGATGATCAAGTCCATGTGAGGCGCACCGGGTGCAGCGAATTCGTCCCAGCTTTTGCTACGCAGTCCTTTGGTGCTCAAACCCGCTGCTTGGAGTACCTGTAGCCCAATGGGGTGCGGGTGCTGGTTTTCGCGGGGGCTGCTGCCAGCCGAATAGGCCTTAAAGCGATCACCGGCCATGGAGTTCAAGAGCGCTTCGGCCAAGATGCTGCGAGCAGAGTTGTGCGTGCATAGGAAGAGGACGTTCAAGGGTGCAGTGGTGGTCATGGTGTGAGGGATTCAACAGTTGGAGGATTGGCGTGCTGTGGCTGCGTAAGATGAAAATTCAGTTCTCGATACGCGTGGAGTCTTTTCAGGTCGTGCGCTCTGTGGTTTCGCAATCACAGGAAACTGCATCTGGGGAAAGACACGCGGCTCCCTGACAGCAGTTTTCGGTGAGGTAACTCAACAGTTCGTTCATGGAGGCGAACGATGCGCGGTAGATCAAATTGCGCCCTTGGCGCTCTTGGTTAATCAAGCCGGCATTTGCGAGCTCCTTTAGGTGAAACGACAGGGTGTTGGACGCCACCGCAAGTTGCTCAGCCAATGCGCCGGGTGTAAGCCCCTCATTGCCAGCCACCACTAAAGCGCGAAAGACCCTGAGGCGCACCTCCTGAGCCAAGGCAGCCAACGAACGAACAACTTCAATTTCTTTCATTCTCTAATAATACAACGAATATTGAATTATTGAGCGCTACTCTTGCCAAAATTCCCAAATGCGTTCGTTGAGCGTCTTATTTGCAACTGCTGCGTTTAACGATAGTTAACTGATGTTACGCAGCAAAAGTGCTTTTCCCCAATGAAGAGCAGCTTTGGAAAATGCCTTTCTTCATTGGGGCGTGCGTAACATCAGATAGTTAACTATGTAGTTGCAGATAAACACCTAAGATGAACACCATAGAAGGAGGCGATATGGACTTTATTCGTCGTGTTTTAGGTTGGGGCGGCGAACAACGCACTGTGCCCCTGCCCATGGGTTTCGATAACTCTATTCGACAAGAATCGCGACCAGCGCAAACGGTCTTGGCATCACTGGATATCGATGCGGCGATTAACGCTCATGAGCGCTGGAAAGCGCGCGTGATGGATTATTTGGAAGGCCGCTCCACCGAAAAAATGGATCCCGATGTCATCCGCCAAGACCACCGCAGTGCGCTGGGCAGTTGGTTGCACGGTGTTGGCGCTGCCACCTTGGGTCACCAACCGGCGTTTCCGCTGTTGATGGCGCGCCACCAATATTTTCACGAGCAGGCTGCCAACATGATTGAGTTGGCCCAGCAAGGCGAGTGGGATAAGGCGGTACAGGTGCTCAATGGCGGCTACCGCTACGGCTCCAGCCAGATTGTGTTGTTGCTCAAAGAGCTCAAGCGTAGCTTGCCGCAAGATTAAGCGGCGGACTAATTTATCCAGTGATCATTGCTATCACGCCCTGCGCTAAGGCGTGTATTGCACGTAAATTTCGTTGGGCTTGACCATGCCCAACTCGCTGCGTGCTTTTTCTTCCACCATATCCAAACCAGCTTTGAGATCGCTGACCTCGGATGCCAGCCGGGCGATAGCTTGGCTGGCGACAGCGTTAGCGGCTTTTTGCTCGGCCAGCTGGCGCTGCATTTCTTGCACGCTGGGGATACTGCCCCGGCCAAACCACAGCTGAGCGTGTACCGCCGCCAGCAAAGCCAGCAGCACGATGGGAACAATGCGAGAGCCCATAAGCGTAATCAGCGTTCAGCGTGTGGTTGACAGGGCGCGTGTTTAGCGCAGGTTGTAAAACGCGCTGCGGCCGGGGTAGTAGGCAATTTCGCCCAAGTCTTCTTCGATGCGCAGCAGCTGGTTGTACTTGGCCATGCGGTCCGAGCGGCTCAGTGAGCCGGTTTTGATTTGACCGGCATTGGTGCCGACCGCGATATCGGCAATCGTGCTGTCTTCGGTTTCGCCCGAGCGGTGGCTGATGACGGCGGTGTAGCCCGCGCGCTTGGCCATCTCGATGGCGGCGAAGGTTTCGCTCAAAGTGCCGATTTGGTTGATTTTG
>JBHCAP010000009.1:0-156822 GCA_041798325.1 Giesbergeria sp. | reverse complement strand
CCTGAGAGTTTTGACGCCGCCGTCGTCATGACGCGCTGGATGTTTCCCTACATCGGCTTTATGTCGATGGTGGCGCTGTCGGCGGGTATTTTGAACACCTGGAAGCGCTTTGCGGTGCCGGCTGCCACGCCGGTGCTGCTCAACTTTTGCATGATTGGCGCGGCGTGGTTTGGCGCACCGTTGCTGGCCGCACGCGGCATGGAGCCGATTTATGCGATGGCCGGCGGCGTGATGCTGGGCGGCGTGCTGCAACTGGGCGTGCAAGGGCCGGCGCTGTGGCGCATGGGCTTGCTGCCGCGCATAGGGATGAGCGCTGCTGCCATCCGCGCCGCGTGGGCTGATGCCGGTGTGCGCCGCATTTTGCGGTTGATGGCGCCGGCGCTGCTGGGCGTGGGTGTGGCGCAAATCTCGCTGATGATCAACACGCAAATTGCCTCGTACATGGCGCCGGGCAGCGTCACGTGGCTGTTTTATGCCGACCGGCTGATGGAATTTCCGACGGCGCTGCTGGGCGTGGCGCTGGGCGTGGTGCTGACCCCCGCGCTGGCCAGCGCGCGCGCGGCCGGCGATGCCGACAAATATTCCGCCATGCTGGATTGGGGCTTGCGCATCGTGGTGCTGCTGGCGGTGCCGTGCGCCATCGGCCTGCTGACCTTTGCCGAGCCGCTGGTGGCCACGCTGTTCCACTACGGCGCGCTCAAAGACCGCGATGTCGGCCAAATTGCGCTGGCGTTGTCGGGCTATGGCGCGGGATTGCTGGGCTTGGTAGCGATCAAAGTGCTGGCACCGGGCTACTACGCCAGCCAAGACATCCGCACGCCGGTGAAGATTGCCGTGGTGGTGCTGGTGATTACGCAGTTGTTCAACCTGATTTTGGTGCCACGCATGGCGCACGCTGGGCTGGCGCTGTCGATTGGCCTTGGCGCGCTGGTCAACGCCGCATGGTTGATGGGCGGTTTGATGCGGCGCGGCAGCTACCAGCCGCAGCCGGGCTGGCTGCGCTATGGCCTGCAAGTGCTGGTGGCTGGCGCGTTGCTGGCGGCGTTTTTGGTCTGGGGGGCGCAGCATTTTGATTGGATCGCCCTGCGCGCCCACCGCCTGCAGCGCGTTGGCCTGCTGGCCGCCTTGCTGTGCAGCGCGGCGCTGCTGTACTTTGCGGCGCTGCGGCTGGCGGGGCTGCAGCTGCGCAGCATTCTCAAGCCGCGCAAAGGGCTTGAGGGCGCTTGACTTGACGGCGGGCGGTGCGCCCCGTACAACCGGCGCTTATGTTGCCAAGCTATGCCGCCCCCACCCCACTGGAATACTTTGCCGCTTTGGTGCAAAGCGACGACGAATTTCCGCTGTTTGAAGCCGCCGCCAGCATTGCCCAAGACGAGTCGCCCGACTTGGACTTGCAACAACTGCAAAGCGACATGGATTTGCTGCAAGCGCGCCTGCGCCGCCGTTTGGGGCGCAACCTGCGCGCGCTGCCCGAGCTGGAGCGCTTGCACGCGCTGAACCAATTCTTTTTTAGCGACTTGGGCTTTGCTGGCAACGTCAACAACTATTACGACCCCGATAACAGCTACCTGAGCGAGGTGCTGCGCACGCGCCGGGGCATCCCGCTCACGCTGGGGCTGCTGTGGATGGAGCTGGCGCAGCACATCGGCTTGAAGGTGCGCGGCGTGGCGTTTCCGGGGCACTTTTTGGTCAAAGTGCTGCTGCCACCGGGGCAGGTGCTGATGGATCCGTTTACCGGCCAGTCGCTGTCGCGCGAAGAACTGTCGGAGCGGCTGGAGCCGTACCAGCGCAGCCAAGGGCTGGCCGAAGACGACGTGCCGCTGGCGCAGTACCTGCAAGCGGCCACGCCGCGCGAAATCATCGCCCGCCTGCTGCGCAATCTGAAAGAAATCTACCAATCGCAGGCCGACACGCCGCGCCTGCTGGCGGTGCAAAACCGCTTGGTGGTGCTGCTGCCGCAGGTGTGGAGCGAGCTGCGCGATCGGGGTCTGGCGCACATGGCCTGCGGGCACACCGAGCAGGCGTTGGCCGATTTGGAGCGGTATCTGGCGCACGCCGATCCGCAAAGCACGCCGGCGCTGCAGGCGCAAATCAGCACGCTGCGCAGTGCGTTGGACAGCTAAGCGGCGCTGATGGCTAACAAAATAGTGGTCAAAAGTGCCTCTAGCCCAATAAACACGGGCGCTAGCAGCTATCAATTCGAGAGTAAGTTGGCGCTGCGCCGGCCTTACACCAGCCGCGCGGCGAACAGCTCTTTCTTCAGGTAGGCATAAAACAGCGGTGCGGCGACCAAGCCAGCGGCGCCAAAAATCGCTTCTGCCACAAACATCACCGACAGCAGCTCCCACACGCCCATGTGCGTGCGCTGGCCGACCACCTTGGCGTTGATGACGTATTCGGCCTTGTGGATTAGCACCAAAAAGCCCAAACACGCTGCCGCAGCCGTCGGCGACACCGACAGCCCAACGATGGTGATCACCACGTTGCAGACCAAATTGCCAACGATGGGAATCAGCCCAGCGACAAAAGTGAGCGTAATCAGCGCCGGGGTGTAGGGCAGGGGCAAATCGGTCAGCGGCAGCACGCCCAGCAGAAAAATCGCCGTGAAAACGGTGTTGAAAGTAGCAATCCAAAACTGCGCCGCCACAATTTGGCTGAAAGCCTCCCCAAAGCGCGAGATGCGCAAATGCAGCTGCTGCGCCAGCGGTCGCTGCGCGCCCATCACCGGGCGCACGGCGGCCAGACTGCCAATCAGCAAGCCGACATAGGCGTGCAGCACGCCGCCCAGCCACGCACGCCCGGCCAGCGCCAGCGCGCCGGCTTTAGCGCCCAAATAGTTGGCGATGGTGCGCTGGATTTCGACCGTGCCCTCGGGCAAGAGCACCGCCATGTCGGGCGGCAGCTTGAGGCGAAACTCCAGCACGGTGCGCGCTAAGTAGTTGAGCAGCTCGCGGTATTGCTGGGGTGCCTCGCTCAGGTAGCCGCGCGAGTGCGACAGCCCCACGAGCAACAGCGTCAGCGGTGCCACCACCACCACAGTGGCCGCCATGATTTGCGTCCAGCGCGGCAGCGACGCACCAGAGTGGCTATCGCGCGGAATTTGCGCCAGTTGCTGCGCCAGCCAGCGCGTCAGGGCAAAACCCAAGCACGCAAACAGCAGTCCCGGCAACAAGCCTTGCCATAGCAGCAGCAGCAAGGCCGTGGCCATTAACACGTAGCTGCTGATACGCACGCCTTTGGAGGCCAGCGGCCGCAGCGGCGCCAATGACTCTGCATAGGATGTGGCGCCGAGCTGTGTCACTGCGTGGTATAGGGCGACAGAGCTTGGCTGCTGGGGCGCAGACGGCTCAGACGCTGCGGAGGAATCTGCTGACATAGCGCGTGGCGCGGCGGCGTTGTGAGCGGGGTGTTAGTTCAGCTCCACCGCTGCAGCGCCAGTGCGTGCCACCACGGCGCCGATGGTAAAGACTTGCTCGCCCGCAGCGCGCAGCGTGGCGGCGGTGGCTTCGGCATTGGCCGCATCGACGATGACGACCATGCCGATGCCGTTGTTAAAGGTGCGGTTCATCTCGGTGTCGTCAATCGCGGCGGTGCGCTGCAGCCAAGCAAACAACTCGGTCTGCGGCCAGCTGCCTTTGACCAAATGCGCAGCGGTGCCTTCGGGCAGTACGCGCGGAATGTTCTCCAGCAAACCGCCGCCGGTGATGTGCGCCAGCGCTTTGATCGGGTGCGCCGCCAGTGCAGCCAACACGTTTTTCACGTACAGGCGGGTCGGCTGCATCACCGCTTGCTTGAACGGCTGGCCGTCCAGCGTCTCAGGCACATTGCCGGCGGCCTCGGCGCGCTCGATGCACTTGCGCACCAGGCTGAAACCGTTGGAGTGCACGCCGCTGCTGGCCAAGCCCAGCACCACGTCACCGACTTTGACGTTCTGGCTGGAGAGGATTTTGGACTTTTCGACCGCGCCGACGGCAAAGCCGGCCAAGTCGTATTCGCCCGCTGGGTACATCCCCGGCATCTCGGCGGTTTCGCCGCCAATCAGCGCGCAGCCCGACAGCTCGCAGCCGGTCGCAATGCCGCCGACCACGGCGGCAGCGGTGTCAATGTCCAACTTGCCGCAGGCAAAGTAGTCCAAAAAGAACAATGGCTCGGCGCCTTGCACCAGCACGTCGTTGACGCTCATGGCGACCAAGTCGATGCCGACGGTGTCGTGCATATTCCACTCAAACGCCAGTTTCAGCTTGGTGCCGACGCCGTCGGTGCCCGAAACCAGCACCGGTTCTTGGTAGCGCTTGGGCACTTCAAACAGCGCGCCAAAGCCGCCAATGCCGGCCAGCACGCCCTCGCGCATGGTCTTTTTGGCCAAGGGTTTGATGCGCTCAATCAGCGCGTCGCCAGCGTCGATATCAACGCCAGCGTCTTTGTAGGAAAGGGGAGTGGAGGAAGGGGTAGCAGAGCTCATGACAGGTACGGCGCGGACTAGCGCGCTAGCAGACTAAAATTTGCGCAGATTCTACGGGTTGCGCGCACTGCACAATCCGGCACTACCCCTTATCCACGCACTGCACCGCCGCCCCTTGCCCACCACCGCCATGCCACGTTTTGCTCCCCCACCTTGCACTTGCGTGCAGCGCACGCGGGGGTTGCAGCCATGAAGCAGCTTGCGCTGGACATTGGCTTGGCACCGGTGCCGACGCTGGAAGGGTTTTTCCCCGGCCCCAACGCCGCGCCGCTGCAGCACCTGACGCAAGCCTTGATCGACACCAGCGCGCGCGCGCCGGTGCCGACCTATTTGTGGGGCGAAGCCGGCAGCGGCAAAACCCATTTGCTGCAAGCCGTGCGCGAGGCGCTGCGCGAGCAGGGCGCCAGCGTCGGTTGGCGCGATGCCAAAAGCAAATACTCGCCGCCGTTTGATGAGAACTGGGCCGGCGTGCTGCTCGACGATGTCCATCTCTACACCCCGGCGCAGCAAAACGTCGCCTTCAACTGGTTTATCAACGCCATCAGCCCGGCCAACGGCGTGCCGCGCTGGGTGATCTCGACCGGCGGCGTGCCACCGGCCGATTTGCCGCTGCGCGAAGACCTGTGCAGCCGCCTCGGCTGGGGCCACGTCTTTCACCTGCAAATGCCCGGCGAGGCCGAATTGCGCACCGTGCTGCGCCAGCAAGCCAGCGCGCGCGGCTTGGTGCTGGGCGACGACGTCACCGACTACATGCTCAAGCGCTTTGCGCGCGACTTGGGCAGCCTGATGGCGCTGCTAGAGCGCCTGGACCGCCACGCTCTGCGCACCCAGCGCGCGCTGACCATTCCGCTGCTCAAAGACATGCTCGACTCCGAGTGATGTTGTGTGCGCGGCTTTTCTCTTTTCTTTTTTGCACCGCATGACCACAGACACTTCGCCTGCCCCCGCAGCGCGCCCGCGCTTGACGCTGTTTGACCTCGACCACACCCTGCTGCCGATTGATTCGGACTACGAGTGGGGCGAATTCACCACCCGCATCGGCTGGAACGACCCGGTGGAATTTAGCCGGCGCAACGCCGCGTTTTTTGCCGACTACCAGTCCGGCACGCTCGACGTCCACGACTACGTGCGCTTTGCCATCGACGCCGTGCGCCAGCGCGGCGAGACAGCCGCCACCGCCGCCCACGCGCAGTTCATGCGCGAAGTGGTGCAGCCGGCGATTCGCCCCGAAGCGCTGGCCTTGCTGCGCCAGCACCAAAACGCCGGCGACACGGTGCTGATCATCACCGCCACCAATGAGTTCGTGACCACGCCGATTGCCCAAGCCCTGGGCGTACCTGAGCTGCTCGCGATGCAGCTAGAGCGCGGCGCCGACGGCTGGTTTACCGGCGAGATTGACGGCACACCGTCGATGCGCGGCGGCAAAGTCACGCGCATGGAAGCGTGGCTGGCAGCGCGCGGTCTCGACTGGAGCAGCGTCGAGAGCACCTTCTACAGCGACTCGATGAACGACCTGCCGTTGCTCGAAAAAGTCCACCACCCGGTGGCGACCAACCCCGACGCGCGTCTGCGCGCACTGGCCACCGAGCGCGGCTGGCGCGTGTTGGATTTGTTCAAGAACGAAACATGATTAAAAAATTCATCGACAAACTGCTGTCCAAAGCCAACGCGGTTGGCCGCCGGCCAGTGGCCGCCGCTGCTGCACCGGCCTACCCGTTTGGCCAGCGCCAAGAAATACCGGCTTCCGTCCACGGCATCGACCCGCGCCGCGTCGATGCGCGTGCGGTGGACGTCGTCGTCACGCTGAAAGACGCCGGCTTTGAGGCCTACATCGTTGGCGGCGCGGTGCGCGACCTGCTGCTGGGCCTGCGCCCCAAAGATTTCGATGTCGCCACCGACGCGACACCCGAAGAGGTCAAAAGCTTGTTTCGGCGCGCCTTCATCATTGGCAAACGCTTTCGCATCGTCCACGTCGTCAGCGGGCGCGGGCGCGAAAACGAGGTGATTGAAGTCTCCACCTTCCGCGCCCAAGTCGACAACGTCGCCGCCGAGCAAGTCGCCGGCAACGAGAAAACCAGCCGCAACGCGCTGGCTGGCATGACGCACGCCGTGGGTTCGAGCGGCCGTGTGCTGCGCGACAACGTCTGGGGGCCGCAGGACGAAGACGCCACCCGCCGCGACTTCACGCTCAACGCCATGTACTACGACCCCGAGACGCAAATCCTGGTCGACTACCACCACGGCATGGACGACGCGCGCCAAAAAACCCTGCGCATGATTGGCGACCCAGTGCAGCGCTACCGCGAAGACCCGGTGCGCATCATCCGCGCTGTGCGCTTTGCCGCCAAGCTCAGTGGCCTCGGTTTTACGCTCGACCCCGGCACCGCCGCGCCTTTGATCGCCTCGCAGCGGCTGCTGGCCGACGTGCCGCAAAGCCGCATGTTTGACGAAATGCTCAAGCTGCTGCAAACCGGCCATGCGATTGCCACCATCGAGCAGCTGAAAAAGCTCGGTCTGGCGCGCGGCATTTACCCGCTGCTGGACGTGGTGGTCGAGCGCGCTGACAGCGACTTCGTTCGCGCCGCCCTCACCGACACCGACCGCCGCGTCGGCGCAGGCAAGCCCGTCGCGCCGAGCTTTTTGCTGGCCTGCGTGCTGTGGCACGACGTCAAAACCGGCTGGGACAAGCGCATGGCCGCCGGTGAGCACTCGCTGCAAGCGCTGCAAGAGGCGATTGACGAGGTGTTTGACCGGCGCATTGGCGACGTCTCGGGCCGGGGCAAGCTGGCCGCCGACATGCGCGAGATTTGGGTGATGCAGCCGCGCTTTGAAAAGCGCTCGGGCCGCGTGCCCGAGAGCATGGTGGCGCAGCTGCGCTTTCGCGCCGGCTTTGACTTTTTGTGGCTGCGCGCCGATGTCGGCGAAGTCGATGAAGCGCTGGCCAGCTGGTGGCAAGAGTATTACGACGCCGACCAAGGCCGCCGCCACGACCTGATGGAGCAAGCGCGCGAGGAGCAAAAAGCCCTCAACCGCGCCAAGCAAGCCGTGGTGCGCCGCGTGCCACGTGCCGAGCCAGCGGCTGTGGGCACCGCACCGCCAGCCGCCGCACACGCCCCCGCCGCAGAGACGGCCAGTGACGACGGCGCGGTCAAAAAACGCCGCCGCCGCCGCCGCAAACCCGGCGCGGGCGAAGGTGGTAGCAGCGGCGCTGGTGCTGGTGCTGGTGAGTAATCCGCCCAGCACGGTGTGGATTGGCCTGGGTGCCAACTTGGGCGAGCGCGCCGATACGCTGCGCTTGGCCATCCACGCCATCGCCGCCATCCAAGACACGTGCGTGCAGCGCGTCTCGTCGCTGTACCGCAGCGCGCCGGTGGATGCGGGCGGCCCCGACTACCTGAACGCCGTCGCCCAGTTGCGCACCACGCTGGCACCGCAAGCCTTGCTCGAAGCGCTGCAAGCCATCGAGCTGGCCGCTGGCCGCCAGCGCCCCTACCGCAACGCGCCGCGCACGCTGGACTTGGACATCGTGGATTGGGCCGATTGCGCCATTGACACCGCCACCTTGAGCGTGCCGCACCCGCGCCTGTGGGAGCGCGCCTTCGTGCTGCGGCCACTGGCCGAACTGGCGCCTGAGCGTGTCTCTGCCAGCGCCCTGCAAGCAGTGCAAGCCCAAGCCATTAGCCTTAGCGAGGCAGCGGGCTGGGAAATTTAAATGATAGCTAGTAGCGCACGTGTTTAAAGCGATTGACAGCTAAAACTATCTGAAAGCCTTTAAATGCGTGCGCTAGCAGCTATGGTTTTTATTGCTATCAAAGCGCGTGTTTATCCGCTTCCGAGGTAAACGCATCGGCAAAAAACTCCTCTGCCGGCAGACCGCGCTGGTCGATATACGCCGCGCGCGCTGCATCGACCACCACCGGCGCGCCGCAGGCATAGACCTGATGGCCGGACAAATCGGCAAAGTCGTCCAGCACCGCGCGGTGGACGAAGCCGGTGCGGCCACTCCAGCCATCTTCGGGCAGCGCGTCAGAGACGACGGGGACATAGGTCAACTGCGGCATCTGCGCCAAACGCTCTTGCAGCCACGCGCCAAAGTACAAATCCTGCGGCCGCCGACCGCCCCAATACAGCGTCACCGGGCGCTGAATTTGCTTGAACTGCAGGTGCTCAATCAGCGCCTTCACCGGTGCAAAGCCAGTGCCCGAGGCCAGCAAAATAATCGGCTTATCGGAGTCTTCGCGCAAAAAGAAGCTGCCAAACGGGCCTTCGATGCGCAGGATTTCTTTCTCTTTCAGCGCACTGAACACGTGGTCGGTGAACTGGCCGCCGGGCATGTGGCGAATGTGCAGCTCCAGCTGCGGTGCTTGCGCCTGCGTGTGCGGTGCATTCGCCATCGAATAAGCGCGGCGCAGACCACCGGGCAGCAAAAACTCGACGTACTGGCCGGCGTGGTAGCGGAAGGTGTCGGTGGCCGGCAGTTGCAAGCGCAGCTGCATTACGTCGGGCGAGAGCTTTTCAAACGCCGCCACGCGCACCGGCATTTTGCGCACCTGAAAGCTGGCCTCGTCTGTGACTTGGCGCGCCTCTAGCAGCACATCGCTGTGCGCCGTGGCGCAGCAGGTCAGCACAAAGCCATCGGCCTCTTCTTGCGCGCTCAGGGCTTTAGCTTGGTGCGCGCCGTGCAGCACCGTGCCTTCGATTTTTTTGCATTTGCACGAGCCGCACGCGCCATCTTTGCAGCCATACGGCAGGCCGACGCCGGCGCGGATGGCTGCTGCCAGCAAGGTATCGCCCGGCGCGGCGGCAAAGCTGCGGCCACTGGGTTGGACGGTGACTTGGAACTGGGACGAAGGTGGTGACGAAAGCGGCGCGGAAGCGGTCATGGGGGTGGGTATCCTTAAACAATCAATCACTTGTTATGAAGCGGGGACGATTTTGCCTTTGCCTTTGCCTTTGCCTTTACCTTTACCTTTTGTGCGGCGCTCACAGCACCCTTGGAATGCTTTGGGCGCCCTGCCGGCGCGCTTTCGCCGCCAGCGTTGGTTGATTGTGGGCTGCGGCGATGTCGGCGTGCGCGTGGTGCGCCAATTGAACAGCGGCGCGGGGGCGCAGCGCGTGCGCGTGCTGGCGCTGACTTCGTCGCCCGAGCGCATTGCGGCACTGCGCGCACTGGGCGCGCTGCCGCTCTTGGGCAATTTGGACGCGCCCGCCACGCTGCGCCGCTTGGCCGGGCTGGCCACCCGCGTGCTGCACTTGGCACCGCCGCCGGGTGCTTTTGGTGGCGGCGGTGCGCGCGACCCGCGCACGTTGGCGCTGCTGCGCGCGCTGCGCCGGGGGCGTTTGCCGGCGGCGCTGGTCTATGGCTCGACCAGTGGTGTTTATGGCGACTGCGGCGGCGCACGCATCAACGAAACCCGCGCCACCGCGCCCAGCACCCCGCGCGCCCAGCGCCGGGTGGATGCCGAGCGCAGCGTGCGCCAGATGGGCCTGTCCCATCGCGGTGGCGTGCGCGCCAGCATCCTGCGCATCCCCGGCATCTACGCGCCCGACCGCGACGGCGGCACCCCCGAAGGCCGCCTGCGCCGGGGCACGCCGGTGCTGGCCGCGCCGGACGACGTTTACACCAACCACATCCACGCCGACGATTTGGCGCGCGCCTGCATTGCGGCGCTGTGGCGCGGCACAGCGCAGCGCGTTTACCACGCCAGCGACGATTCAGAGCTGAAGATGGGCGACTACATGGACTTGGCCGCTGATTTGTACGGCTTGGCGCGCCCCGAGCGCGTGCCGCGCAGCGCCGCCGAGCAGCAGCTAGCGCCCTCGCTGCTGAGTTTTATGGGTGAATCGCGCCGCTTGGACAACACCCGCCTGCACCGCGAGCTGCGCGTGCAGCTGCGCTACCCGACGGTGGGCGAGGGCTTGGTGGCGGCGCCGGAGCGGTAGAAGCAGCGCTCAGGCTATCGCACGCAATACTTGGGGCGCTGCTATTGCCACGCGGATCAAGGTTTGCGCCGCACCTGACGGCTGCGAGCGCCCTTGTTCCCAGTTTTGCAGCGTGCGTATCGACACGCCCAGCAAGCGGGCAAATTGCGATTGCGAAAGCCCGACCAGCGCCCGGGCATCGGCAGCATCTGGCGATTTGACTTGTGTCGAGCGCGCCGAATGGCCTGCCTTCATGTCTCGGACAGCTTCCAGCAAGTCGGCTTGGAAGGCTTGCATTTCAGGGTCAATTTTTTTAGACATCGTCAATCTCCTTGCGCAAAGTCACCAAAAAATCGGTCGGTAAATTATCAAATTTGGCCTTGGTATAGCCAATCAGCAGCCAGACCTGTCCGTCTTCAGCCAGTGCGTAGGTGATGACGCGTACCCCGCCGCGTTTGCCCTGTCCGGGGCGTGACCAGCGCACTTTTCGCAAGCCCCCAGAGCCAACGATGACATCGCCCACCGTGGGGTTGGTGGCAATCCAATTGATAAAAGCGACTCGCTCGCCCTCGCCCCATACGTCTTCCATGGTGCGAATGAAGGCGCGGGTTTCACTGACAGTAAGCATTGGTTGACTATACGTGAAAAGCGTATAAATTCAGACTGGTTTCGCATAAATTTTCAATCAAATCAGCCTCTAGCCCAATAGATACGTGCGCTAGCAGCTATCAATTTAATTATTTAGGTTGCGCTGTGCTGGGCGTAAAGCAGGCGCTCGACGTCCAGCATCGTCACCGGGTATTGCTGTAGCAGTTGCGCCAGATCGGGCTGCTACTGCGCGCCGGGTGGGCGCGCAGGATGCTCCGGTGGCGGCGGATACGGTGGGCGCGGTGGGCGTGGTGGCCGGGGGCGGTGTGGATAGGGCTGCCAGCGTTGGGGCGGATAGACCACGATGGGCTGCGGCTGCGGCGCGGGGCGGCTTCGCTCCAGCGCGGCATAGCCTTCGGGGCCGAGGCAGTCGAGCTCCATTTGCCGCTGCGCCGCTTGCAGCCGGGTGTTTTGCCCGTAACGGGTGCTGCTGGTGCTGCTGGCGGCTAAATCAAAGTTGCGCCGCGAGCGGGCGCATTGGGGGGAGCGGGCGTAGGCTTGCGTTGGGGTTTGCGTTGCAGCGGCGGCTATAGCTTGCTCGCGCTGGCGCTGGGCTTGGCGTTCGGCTTCGAGTTGCTCCGCCGCCGCTTGGGCTTGCTGGCGCTGCTGTTTTTCGGCCAGTGCTTGGGCCGCTTGGGCGCGCTCTTGGGCGATGGCTTCGGGGGTTTGGCGCGCCTGCACTTCGCGCGGACGGGTGCCGGCAGTGCATTCGCCGTCGGTGTAGGTGACGGCACCGGTGTGTGCGTCGGTGCAGCGCACGATTTGCGCCGTGGCGGCACCGCTGCACAGGCCGGCCAGCGCCAAGGCGAGAAGGCGCAGGTGTGTACGTAGGGCAAGGCGCATGGAATGGGCAATCCTTAATTTGCCACCGCAGGGAGTCAGCGCCCGCGCTGTTCGCGTTCGCGTTCAAAGCGCTGGCGATGCTGCTCCAGCAGTTGGGCGCGGCCTTCTTCGCGTTGGCGGGCTTCGCGCTCTTGTTGTTCGCGGCGCTGTTGTTGGCGCTCGTTGTGTTGATCGCGCTGGCGGGCTTGGCGCTCGCGTTCGCGTTCGCGTTCACGTTCGCGCTCTTTGGCTTGGCGCTCACGGGCTTCGCGCTCGCGCTCGCGTTGTTTGTCGGCGCGTTCGCGCTCTTTTTCGCGCTGGCGAATTTCGCGCTCGCGTTCGCGCTCGCGCTCTTTGAGCCAGCGGCGGCGGTCGTCGTCGTGGCGAAACTGCGGCTGCTGCACAGGGTAGGCTGGGTAAACCTGTGGATAAGTCGAGTAAGCGCCGCCAGCTGGGTAGCTGCTCGGATAGATGGGGGAGGGGTCGTAATAGCCGTTGTCTTGTGTGACGACGCAACCAGCGGCCAAAAGGCCAGCGGCGCACGCTGCGAGCAGGCGAGCTATAGAAGTTGTGTGCATGGTGTAGGCCTAGTGTTGGGTGACGGGGTGTTTGAGCATCTCTCATTTATGACGCGCTGTCGCTCTTTTGGTTGACCCGCGCGGTGCTGATGGGGTGCTTTTACAACCATTTTGTCGCACCGGTGGTGGGCAGCGGCGGCAAAATGTTGCGCTTCACGCCCGCGCGACCTTTGGAGATGTTTGATGTCTGCTTCTACACACGCTACCCCCGATTGGAATCTTGCCCCGCTGGCCGGCCTGTCTCAGGTCAAGGGTCGCACCGATGCCACCTTGTCCGATGCACCTATCGGCCAGTTTTTGCTGGACACCGTGCAGCGCTTCCCCGACCGTTTGGCCGCTGTGTTCCGTGAACAAAACGTGCGCTGGACGTGGGCGCAGTTCCAGGCCGAGGTCGATGCCTTTGCCAGCGGCCTGCTGGCGCTGGGCTTGCAAGTGGGCGATCGCGTCGGCATCTGGTCGCCCAATCGGCTCGAATGGCTGGTGACGCAATTTGCCACCGCCCGCGCCGGGCTGGTGCTGGTCAACATCAATCCGGCCTACCGCGTCACTGAGCTGGAATACGCGCTGAACCTCTCGGGCTGCCGCGCGCTGGTAACCGCCGAGCAGCTCAAAAGCTCACGCTATTTGGAGATGCTGCAGCGCCTCGCGCCCGAGCTGGCGAGCTGCGAGCCGGGCGCTTTGCAGTCCCAGCGGCTGCCGATGCTGCAAATGGTGATTCGTCTGGGTGAGGACACAACCCCCGGCATGTTGAACTACACCGAGGTGCTGGAGCGCGGCCGCGCTGTGGTCGATATGGCCGATTTGGACAGCTTGGCCACTGAGTTGTCGTGCCACGACGCCATCAACATCCAGTTCACCAGTGGCACCACCGGCAACCCCAAGGGTGCCACGCTGACGCACCACAACGTGGTCAACAACGCGCGCTTTATTGCGCAGGCGATGAATTTCACTGAAAACGACAGCCTGTGCATTCCAGTGCCGCTGTACCACTGCTTTGGCATGGTGTTGGCAGTGCTGGCCTGTGTCTCGACCGGCGCGGCGATGGTGTTTCCGGGCGAGTCGTTTGACCCGGTGGCGACGCTGCAAGCCGTCAGCCAAGAGCGCTGCACCGCGCTGCACGGCGTGCCGACGATGTTTATTGCCGAGCTGGACCACCCGCGCTTTGCCGAATTTGATTTGTCGCGCCTGCGCACCGGCATCATGGCCGGCTCGCCGTGTCCCATCGAGACCATGAAGCGCGTGATTGCCGAGATGCACTTGGGTGAGATCACCATCGCCTATGGCATGACGGAGACCTCGCCGGTGTCGTTCCAAAGCGCCACCAGCGACCCACTGGCGCGGCGCGTCTCCACCGTCGGGCGCATCCAACCGATGCTTGAAGCCAAAGTGATTGACGCTGACGGCCAAGTGGTGCCGGTCGGCGCGACGGGTGAATTGCTGGTGCGTGGCTACTCGGTGATGCAAGGTTATTGGCAAGACGACGAGCGCACCCGCGAGACGGTGCAGGACGGCTGGATGCACACCGGCGACTTGGCCACCATCGACGCCGAGGGCTATTGCAACATCGTTGGCCGCGCCAAAGACATGCTGATTCGCGGCGGCGAAAACATCTACCCGCGCGAGATTGAAGAGTTTTTGTTCCGCCACCCCAAAGTGCAATCGGTGCAAGTGTTTGGCGTGCCCGACGTGAAATACGGCGAAGAAATCTGCGCTTGGGTGGTGCTCAAACCCGGCCAAGACTGCACCGAGGACGACATCCGCGACTACTGCCGCGACCAAATTGCCCACTACAAAGTGCCGCGCTACATCCGCCTAGTGCAAGACATGCCGATGACCATCACCGGCAAGGTGCAAAAGTTCGTCATGCGCGAGCAAATGATGGCCGAGCTGCAGCTGCAAGCGGCCAAGACCGCCTGAAATAGCCGTCGCTTGCTATTGATAAGCTAGCTGCTAGCGCTTTATCTATAAGCGCTAGAGGCCGATTTGGCTTATATTTTGAAGATTAAAAAGCCTGCCGCACCGAGCTCAGTCGGACAGGTTTTCATGGTGGTTGGCCGCACCGCGTTTCCAGTAGGCGGCGGCGCGGACATGGTCTTTGTCCAAGCCGTGCTGGCCCACCAGCACGCGGCGCACGGCGGCCATCGCCTGTGCTTCGCCTGCGGCCCAGGCATAGCCTTCACCCGCAGGCAGTTGCAGCGCTTGCACGGCGGCCAGCAAGGCCTCGGTGCCTGGCGCGAGCCACTGCACCGACAGGCGGGCGGCGCTGCGCAGTTCGCGCCGGTCGGCTGCGTCGCCCAGTTGCACCAGCACGATGGCTTGGGTGCTCGCGGGCAGTTCTTCGAGCCGGCGGGCAATGGCCGGCAGCGCGGTTTCGTCGCCGATGAGCAAATGCCAGTCGTAATCGATGGGCACGACGAACGAGCCGCGCGGCCCGCCGATACCGACCTGCTGGCCGGGCGCGGCTTGGGCGGCCCACTCGGCGGCCGGGCCGTCGCCGTGCAGCGCAAATTCCACCTCCAATTCGCCTGCGGCGGCGTTGTAGCGGCGCGGCGTGTAGTCGCGCAGGGTGGGGCGCACGGCACCTTCGGGCCACTCGGGGCCGTGCTCGCCAAAATGCGGCACCACGGCGGGCTGGCCTGGGAGCGGCACCATCAGCTTGAGGTGGTCGTCAAAGGAGGCGCTGTAAAAACCCTCCAAGGCGGGGCCGCCGAGCGTGACGTTAACGAAGTGCGGGCTGATGCGCTGCACGCGCAGCACGTCGAGCAGGCGCGCCTTGAGCGGATGGCGCAGGCGCTGCACGCTGCGAGCGGCTACAGAAGGGGAGTCGATGTTTGGGGTCATGGTGGGTTGAAAGGGCTATTGGGTTGATAATGTCAACAATATAACGACCAATGTTGATAATGTCAACTTCAAAAAATCCCCAAGAAGCCAGTGGTGAAGTGCTCTTTGAGCAGCTCCATGAGGTGTTGTCGCTGTTTCGCTCGTGCCTGCACGAGCGGTTGCGCGGCACCCCCAGCGGTGTTGCCGGCATGGAGGTGCGCGTGCTGCGCTTCTATGCCCGACATCCGGGCGCCAGCCAAAGCGATCTGGTGCAGCACAGCCGGCGCGACAAAGGCCAGATTGCGCGCTTGGTGAAGTCGCTGATCGAGCGCGGTCTGCTGCAGCGCGACGCGCAGGCTGGCCGGCGTGGCGGTCTGGAGCTGACCGTGGCCGGACAGGCGCTGCAAAGCCAGCTGCACCAGTACCACACGGAGTTGACCGATGCCTTGGGCGCGGCACTCAGCGCCCCGGAGCGCGCGCAGCTGGCCGGTCTGCTGCAACGGCTGCAGTGCTCGCTGCACAGTGAGGCGGTGAAACGGTAAAGCCGATGGCCGATCAATCGCCGGCGGCGTGAAAGTGTCCTAAGCTCTTGGGTTTTGCCACCAAGCCATGACAGAAGACCCTTTCGCCTCCATCCAAGAACCCCGCCTTTGGAGCGATGAGCGCTGGACGGCGCGTGTTATCAAAAACGAGGACGACGACGGCTGGGCGGTGTCGATGACGCTGCACGGCCATGACGAGTCGGCGCTGGTGGGGCCGTGGACGATGGGGCGCGACAAGAAAAACCCCAAGCCGCTGGATGTCAACGCCTTCAACACGCTGGTCAAAACCGCCAACGAAATCCTGCGCCGCCACGAGCAGCAATTGCACGCGCAGCTCAATAAAAACGTCACCATCACCGTGCAGGGCGAGCGCGTGCGCGTGCTGCTGGCCATCGTCCCGGACGAAGACGGTGCGAGCGCCAGCCTGAGCGCGCAAAACGCGCTGGGCCAAGAGCTGGCGCGGGTGTCGGTATCGCCGGCTTTTAAGCTGACGGTGGACAGCGCCAGCGCATGGGCGGCCAGCGGCTTTGAGCGGCTGCGCTGAACGGGAGCTTGGGTTGGGCAGCACCCAACCTACGGCGCTTTGTTTAATCAAAAACAATAGCTGCTAGCGCCCGTATCTAAAGGGCTAGAGGCCGATTTGGCTTAAACTTTCCTCTCAGTTAGCAAAGGCGGCAATTCCGGTCTGCGCGCGCCCCAAAATCAGCGCGTGGACATCGTGCGTGCCCTCGTAGGTGTTGACCACCTCCAAGTTGACCAAGTGGCGGGCGACGCCAAACTCGTCACTGATGCCGTTGCCGCCCAGCATGTCGCGCGCCAAGCGGGCAATATCGAGCGCCTTGCCGCAGCTGTTGCGCTTGATCAGCGAGGTCACATCGACCGAGGCCGTGCCCTCGTCCTTCATCCGCCCCACGCGCAGGCAGCTTTGCAGGCCCAGCGCAATTTCGGTTTGCATATCGGCCAGCTTCTTTTGGACCAGCTGGTTGGCGGCCAGCGGGCGGCCAAACTGTTGGCGATCCAGCGTGTATTGGCGGGCGGTGTGCCAGCAAAACTCTGCCGCGCCGAGCGCCCCCCACGCAATGCCGTAGCGCGCGCTGTTCAAGCAAGTGAACGGGCCTTTCAAACCTTGCACTTCAGGAAAGGCGTTCTCGTTGGGCACAAACACTTGGTCCATGACGATCTCGCCGGTGATGCTGGTGCGCAGGCCGACTTTGCCGTGGATGGTTGGCGCGGACAAACCCTTCATACCCTTGTCCAAGATAAAGCCGCGAATCGGGCCGACGGCACCGGCTTCGCTGACTTCCTTCGCCCAGACGACAAACACGTCGGCCACCGGGCTGTTGGTGATCCACATCTTGCTGCCCGACAGCGCGTAGCCGCCGGCGACCTTTTGTGCTCGGCTGGCCATGCCGCCGGGGTCGGAGCCAAAGTCTGGCTCGGTCAGGCCAAAGCAGCCAATCCATTCGCCACTGGCCAGCTTGGGCAGGTATTTTTGGCGCTGTGCTTCGGTGCCAAATTCAAAAATCGGCACCATCACCAACGAGCTTTGCACGCTGGCCATCGAGCGGTAGCCGGAGTCAACGCGCTCGACTTCACGCGCCATCAGGCCGTAGGAGACGTAGTTCAGGCCGGGGCCGCCGTATTGCGCCGGAATGGTGGGGCCCAGCAGGCCGATCTCGCCCATTTCACGAAAGATGCCTACGTCCATCTGCTCGTGGCGAAAGGCATCGCGCACGCGCGGCATCAGCTGGTTTTGGCAGTAAGCGGCGGTGGCATCGCGCACCATGCGCTCATCGCCCGTCAGTTGTTGGTCGAGCAAAAAGGGGTCTTGCCATTGAAAAGCAGCGTGGGCCATGCGTGTCTCCTAAAAGTGCGAATGCTGGGGGGCAAAAAATGCAGCATCGTAGCCCGCCATGCGCGCTTGCCCCTGCCGCTTGCATTGCAGCGCCGCCGTGGCTGCGCTGGCTTGGCGGATTCATTTTTTGAGGGGAGCTGCCATGTCATTACCAACGCCGGTCGCGCGCTGATTCGCCGCAGTAACAACTGAACTGCGCCCCTGAGGCTGCTTGGGTGCTTTAGGTGCTTAAAACCGCTCTTTGGCGTAGGACGCGCGGTGCATATCGACGATTTCGACGCTCAGCTGCACCAGCACGCCTTCGGGGCGCGGCGACAGGCGCTGCAGCACTTCGGCGATGCGGCCAGACAACTCTTGCTTGACCGCGTCGGTGCGCCCCGACAGCAGCCGCAGCTGCGCGTGGATAAAGGCGCGCTGCGCCGGCTGGGTGCCAATGGCAAAGCTATCGACCAGCACAAAGCGGCTTTTCAGCTCAATTTCGTCGGGAAACGTCGGGTGGCTAGTGATGGCCTCGTTGAGCTCCACCAGCGCTTGCGCCTCGGGGAAGGTGTTGAGGTTTTGTGAGTATTCAACAATCAAGTGGGGCATGGCGGCAGCTGTTTTTAAGGGTTCAGAGTTGCTGGGTGGGGACTTTGTGGCGCAGTTCGGTCTGGCGGTTGTGCTCATCGACAAACACCAGCTGCGGCTGGTGCGTGGCCACTTGGTCTTCGGGCACTTGGGCAAAGGCGGCAATGATCAGTAAATCGCCCACCGAAGCGCGCCGCGCCGCCGAGCCGTTGACCGAAATCATGCCGCTGCCGCGTTGGCCTTTGATGGCGTAGGTGATGAAGCGCTCGCCGTTGTTGATGTTCCAGATGTGGACTTGTTCGTTCTCGACCATGCCGGCGGCGTCCAGCAAGTCTTCGTCGATGGCGCAGGAGCCTTCGTAGTGCAGCTCGCAGTGGGTGGCGGCGGCGCGGTGGATTTTGGATTTCAGCAGGGTGCGATACATCATGGCAGTCTCAAAGGGGTCAATAAAGGTTTAACAAATTAAAGGGGAAGCGGCGGCACCAAAATCGTTGGCGCCGCTGGCGCTGCGCGGCTGGGGTAGTCACGGCTGTAGTGCAGGCCACGGCTTTCGCGGCGCATTTGCGCCGAGCGCACGATCAGGTCGGCCACCTGCACCAAGTTGCGCAGCTCTAGCAGGTCGCGCGTGACGTGGAAATGGGCATAAAACTCGTCAATTTCTTCTTGCAGCAGGGCGATGCGGTGGGCGGCACGCTCTAGGCGTTTGTTGGTGCGCACGATGCCGACGTAGTCCCACATAAAGCGGCGCAGCTCGTCCCAGTTGTGCGAGATGACGACGGCCTCGTCGGCGTCTTGCACCCGGCTGTCGTCCCAGCGCGGCAGTGCCGGTATTTGCACACGCGCTGTAGCCGCAATCGCTTGTGCGGCGGCGCGGGCAAACACCATGCATTCGAGCAGCGAGTTGCTCGCCAGCCGGTTGGCACCGTGCAGGCCGGTGCAAGCGGCCTCGCCGACGACGTACAGACCCGCCAAGTCGGTGCGCCCGGCCAAGTCGGTCAGCACGCCGCCGCAGGTGAAGTGGGCTGTGGGCACCACCGGAATCGGCTCTTTGGTGATGTCTATGCCCAGCGCCAAGCAGTGCGCGAGGATGTTGGGAAAGTGCTCTTGCAAAAACTCAGGGCTTTGGTGCGAGATGTCGAGGTGGACGCAATCCAAGCCGTGGCGCTTCATCTCGTAGTCGATGGCGCGCGCCACCACGTCGCGCGGTGCCAGCTCGGCGCGCGGGTCGTGGTCGAGCATGAAGCGCGTGCCGTCGGGCAGCAGCAAGCGCCCGCCCTCGCCGCGCACCGCTTCGCTGATCAAGAACGATTTGGCGTGCGGGTGGTACAGCCCGGTCGGGTGAAATTGGATGAATTCCATGTTGCCCACCCGGCAGCCAGCGCGCCACGCGGCGGCAATGCCGTCGCCGGTGGCGGTGTCGGGGTTGGTGGTGTAGAGATAGACCTTGCCCGCGCCGCCGGTCGCCAAAATGGTTTGCGGCGCGCGAAAGGTGATGACTTCGTCAGTGGCTTCGTCCAGCGCATACAGCCCCAAGCAGCGCTGGCCGGCCAGCCCCAGCTTTTGGCTGGTAATCACATCGACCAGCGTGTGCTGCTCAAACACGGTGATGCCCGGCGTGGCGCGCACCACCTCAATCAGCGTGCGCTGCACCGCTGCGCCGGTGGCGTCGGTGACGTGGGCGATGCGCCGGGCGCTGTGGCCGCCTTCGCGCGTCAGGTGCAGCTGCTCGCCTTCGAGCGTGAACGGCACGCCCAAACTGCGCAGCCAGGAGATGGCTTCAGGGGCGTTTTCGACGACAAAGCGCGTCGTCGCCAAATCGCACAAACCGGCACCAGCCACCAAGGTGTCCTCGATGTGTGCGGCAAAGCTGTCATCGTCGGCCAGCACGGCAGCGATGCCGCCTTGCGCCCAGCCGCTGGAGCCGTCTTGCAGCGTGCGCTTGGTAATCACCGCCACGCGGTGCGTAGCTGCCAGATGCAGAGCGGCGGACAGACCGGCCAAGCCGCTGCCCACAATCAAAACGTCAAAGTCGTGCGATGCCATGGTGTATGTGGGGTGTGCGTAGAGTGAAAAGGGTCGAACCAAAGTTAGACCAAGATTAGGCCGGCGTATAGGCCAGCCTGACATAAATGGGGGCAAAGGCCTCGGCTTGGGTGATGTCGATCAGCGTCTCTTTGGCCAGCTCCAGCAGCGCAATAAACGTCACCACCAGCACGGTGCGGCCTTTGGCCGGGTCAAACAAGCTCTCAAACGGCGCAAAGCGGCGACCGTGCAGCGCTTTGAGTAGCTGCCCCATGTATTGGCGCACGCTCAACTCTTCGCGGGTAATGCGGTGGTGCTGCACCAGCGTGGCGCGTTTGAAGATGTCGCGCCACGCCTGCTGCAGCTCGCTGACATCGACATCGGGGTAGCGTGGTTCGTTGCCTCGTTCTATGGCGGCCTGCGCCGTCCAAAAATCGCGCCCGTGCTGGGGCAACTGCCCCAGTTGCACGGCGGCGAGTTTCATTTCTTCGTAGTCGAGCAGACGGCGCACCAGCTCGGCGCGCGGGTCGGCGGCTTCGTCGCTGCCTTCGGTCTTTTTGGGCGGCAGCAACATGCGCGATTTGATCTCGATCAGCATCGCCGCCATCAGCAAATACTCGGCGGCCAGCTCCAAATTGCGGCTGCGCACCTCGTCGATGTAAATCAAATATTGGCGCGTCAGCCCGGCCATGGGGATGTCGAGGATGTTGAAGTTTTGCTTGCGGATCAGGTACAGCAGCAAATCCAGCGGCCCCTCAAACGCCTCCAAAAACACCTCTAGCGCGTCGGGCGGGATGTAGAGATCGGTGGGCATGGCAAACATCGGCTCGCCATACAAACGCGCCAAAGCGACCCGGTCGAGCGCGGCCAGCGCGTCACCCATCAGAAGCATCCATCACAAATCATCACAAATCATCACAAATCATCACAAATCATCACAAATCATCACAAGCCATCGCAATAATCAAAAATAATAGCTGCTAGCGCCCGTGTTTAAAGGGCTAGAGGCCATTTTGACCATTATTTTTGTACGGTTTCGATGGGGTCGGTTTGGTAGAAGTAAGCCTTGCGGGGCGTCTTGGCCTCGTCAAACTCTTTCCACTGGGTGTGGTCAACCGCTTTGTCCCACAGCAAAGCGCGACCGGCGCGCTGCTGGGCGTCCAACTCGGGATGCTCTTTTTTGAGCTGGTTGAGAAACTGTGTCGCGTCGGACATGTAGTGGGGGCGGGCAAATATGGACATGGACTGGGTTAACCTCTCTGGCTTTGATTTTACTGGGGGAGCGCTGTGGCGTTTTTTAAACACCTTGCACGTTTGGCGGCCATCGCCGTGGCGGCGCTCGCCAGCGCCGCGTGCGACCCGCAGCGTATCAGCGAATTGGAAGAAGGCGTATCCACCGAGTTCGATGTGCGCGAGCGCTTTGGCAGCCCCGAGCAAGTTTGGAATGAGCCCGATGGCGCGCACACGCTGGAATACAACCGCCAGCCGGCCGGTCAGCGCAATTACATGATCACCATTGGCAGCGACGGCAAGATGAGTGCCCTGCGCCAAGTGCTCACGCCCGAGAACTTCGCGCTGATCACGCCGGGCATGGCGATGGAAGAAGTGCGCCGCCGTTTGGGCAAGCCAGCAAAAGTCACGCCCTACGCACTCAGTGGCGAGACGCACCACGACTGGCGCTTTTTGGACGCGCCGACCAGCGCCAAAATATTTACCGCAATTAGCACGGATGGCCGCAGCGTCGCCCGTACCATGATTGCCCCGGATATGGAGTCGCCCGAATACAAGGGAGGACGTTAATTTTTGGCCTTTAACTTTTTGCCTCTATGCAATTTAGCGCTGAATCTGTGCTCGCACTGGCACCCGATGCCGCCTCGGCCAAGGCGGCCAATGGGCTGACCAAGCCCGGAAAATGGCCACTGTTAGGTGCCAACGACGCGGCGCTGTGGGGCGAATGCGATGGCAGTAGCACCTACCAAACGCAGGTCGATTTGTCGGGGCCGTCGTTTCGCTGCTCCTGCCCTAGCCATAAGTTTCCGTGCAAACACGGCTTGGCGCTGTTGCTGTTGTGGGCAAAAAGCCCGGCGCAGTTCCAAGCCAGCCCACCGCCGGCGTGGGTGACCGAATGGCTGGCCGCGCGCAGCCAGCGCACGCAGAAAAAAGAAGAAAAACAGCAGCAGCAACAACAAAAAGCCGCTGACAAAGCTGCTGACCCCGCTGCTCAAGCCACCGCCCAAAAAACCGCCGCCAAGCGCTGGAGCCGCATCGACAAAGGCGTGACCGAGCTGCAGCAGTGGTTGACCGACCAAATCGGCCAAGGCCTGGGCCATCTGACTTCGGACAGCCGCGAGGCGTGGGAGACGATGGCGGCGCGCTTGGTCGATGCGCAAGCGCCCGGTTTGGCGCAGCGCCTGCGCTACGCGGCTGAAGCGTTGCACGACGGCGCTGATTGGCCGGAGAACGTGCTGCGCCGCCTCGGCCTGCTGCAACTGGCCTGCGATGCCATCCAGCGCCGCGATGCGCTGAGCGAAGCGGCCAGCGCCGATTTGCGCGCGCTGATGGGCTGGCCGATAGACAAAGACAGCATCTTGGCGCAGTCGCCGCCGGTCACCGACGAGTGGCTGGTGCTGGGCGTGATTCAAGAGGAGCGCGACAACCGGCTGATAGAGCGCCGCGTTTGGCTGCACGGTTTGCAGACCGGGCAGCGCGCTTTTTTGCTTGACCACACTTTTGCCGGACGGGTGTTTGAATCGTCGTGGGTCGCGCTGAGTACGGCGCAGGCCAGCTTGGCGTTTTACCCGAGCGCTGCGCCGCTGCGGGCATTGGTAGTAAGCAGCCAAACCATCACCCTGCCGAATCAGCAGCCCATGCCAGCCAGCATGGCGCCGCTGGAAGAATGGCAGCGGGTGGCGCAGCGCGTTGCCGCCAACCCGTGGAGCCACTTGCACCCACTGCGCTGCAGCGATGCCACGCTGCACTACGACGGCGACAAAGACACACCCCGCTTCCATTTGCAATGGGGCGACATGGCACTGCCGCTGCAATTGCACCTGAGCGATGGTTGGGCGTTGCTGGCGCTGAGTGGTGGTCAGCCATTGACCATCCACGGCGAATGGGACGGCAGCAGCCTGCGCCCGCTCACCGCCGTCAGCCCCGAAGGTTTTTGGATATGGACACCGCGCGCATGAGCACTCTGCAAACCACCAGTCCTTGGAAAAGCCTGCTGCCGCCCGCGATGGTCGGCACCGATAAAAAACCGCTGACGCTGCCGGCCATCGACGGCGCGGTCGGCGCGCTGCTGGCACAGGTGCAAGCCAAAGCCAGCAGCCCCGCGCAAGCGCTGCTGCAAACCGCCGGCGTGCTGACGGTGTGCGAGCGCGCCGGCCAGCGCCCGCTGGCGGCATCCAGCATTACCCCCAACCCGCACGGCTTGGCGGCAGCGGACACCACCCAAATCGCCCTGCAAGACAGCGCCCTGATAGACACCGTGCGCTGGTTGCTGACCGACGCGCCGCAGCGCTTGCAAATCGACTGGTTGCAGCACTTGGCCGCAGCCGGTTGGCGCTTGCCGCCCCAGCTGCTGCCGCTGGCGCTGGATACCGCACAGCGCGCCAGCGTGCTGCGCCCGGCGGTGCTGGCAGTGCTGGGCGAGCGTGGCCGCTGGCTGGCGCGCCACCACCGCACGTGGCGCTATGCCGCTGAAAACGTCAGCAATGCCGACAGCACGCCGCTAGAAACCCGCTGGCAAGAAGGCTCGTTGGCACAGCGCCTGCAACTGCTGCAGGGCGAGCGCCAGCACCAGCCCAGCGCCGCCCGCGAGCGCCTGCAAGCCAGCTTGCCCGACCTGCCCGCCAAAGAGCGCGCCGAACTGCTGGCGGTGCTGCAAGACGGCTTGTCTGCCGAGGATGAAACCCTGCTCACCAGCTTGGCCAGCCAAGACCGCAGCCGCGACGTGCGCCACATTGCCCGTACTTTGCTGGTGCAATTGCCGGGTAGCGCCATCAGCCAGCGCGCCGGCGCTCGCTTGGCACCGCACTTGGTTTTGGATGCGCGCCAGCGCTGGGTGATCACCCCGCCCAAAGCCGCCGACCCGAGTTGGAAAGATGAAGGCATAGAAGCCACGCGCCCCACCCACGACAAGCTGGGCGAACGCGCTTGGTGGCTGTACCAACTGGCGCGGCAAGTGCCGCTGTCGTGGTGGCAGCAGCACACCGGGATGAGCCCGGATGCGCTCTTGCAATGGCTGCATAAAAACGATTGGGCTGATGCGGTAGTGCGCGCGTGGTGGGAGGTGCTGCGCGCCGCGCCAATAAGCGCCGCCACGATGGCTTGGTGCAAAGCTTTTTTAGACCACTGGCCGAGCAAAGCCATGCAAGACACCCCGGCAGCCGTGCTGGCGCTGCTGCCCGCCGCCGAGCGCGAACCTTATTGGCAGCGCACCCTGCAAGCCATGACCAAGCCACAGCAAGGCGCGCTGGAAGACATCGTGCAGCAAGTGATTGCTGCCCACGCACCCGGCCAGTGCTTGTTACAGGAGCTTTCGGTGCTGCTGGTCAGCAAACTAGCGCTTTACAAGTCGCGCTATTACTACGGCTTGCCGTTGGGCGAGCTGTGCTGCGTGCTGCACCCCAGCGAGCTGCCAGCACTGCAAGTTTTGGCCAGCAGCCACCACAGCACCCACCCTGAAGACTCGGTGGCAGCTGCTTTGTCCCAAGCCCTGCGCCCCCACCTGCCGACGCTCAAAGCGCTAGAGGCCATGCGCCAGCTGCCGCACGCTTGAGCACACCGCCTTCTTTTTTATCCCTCTGTATTTGTTGCTGCCGAAAGATTGTCATGAGCACCACCGAAGCCCTGCGCCAACACGCCGAACACCAATTTGCCCACGAGCTAGAAGAGCTGCAAAAGGCCGACACCCACGCCCGACCCGCCAACTGGCTGCTATCGCCGTGGGCGGTGGTGTCCTATTTGATGGGCGACAAGCTCGACAACGGCTTTGAAGTCAGCGCCAAATACATCGGCAACCGCCGGCTGATGGAGATTGCCGTCGCCACGCTGGCGACAGACCGGGCGCTGCTGCTGTACGGCGTGCCGGGAACGGCGAAGTCGTGGGTGTCTGAGCACTTGGCCGCTGCGGTCAGCGGCAACTCGACGCTGCTGATTCAGGGCACCGCCGGCACCAGCGAAGAGCAACTGCGCTACGGCTGGAACTACGCCCAACTGCTGGCGCACGGCCCGTCTGAAAAAGCCTTGGTGCCCAGCCCGCTGATGAACGCGATGAAAAACGGCAAGATTGCCCGCGTCGAAGAGCTGACGCGCATCCCCGCCGATGTGCAGGACTCTTTAATCACCGTGCTGTCAGAAAAAACCCTGCCGATTCCTGAGCTGGGTTCTGAAGTGCAGGCGACGCGCGGCTTTAGCGTGATTGCCACTGCCAACAACCGCGACAAGGGCGTGAACGAACTGTCGGCGGCGTTAAAGCGCCGCTTCAACACCGTCGTGCTGCCGCTGCCATCGACCGAGGAAGAAGAAGTCTCCATCGTCGTCAAACGCGTCAGCGAGATGGGCCAAGCCCTGCAACTGCCAGCCGAGCCACCGGCGCTGAAAGAAGTGCGCCGCATCGTGCAAATTTTTCGCGAGCTGCGCAGTGGCCGTACGCAAGATGGCAAGACACAACTCAAGTCGCCCAGCTCGTCGCTATCGACTGCTGAAGTCATCTCGGTGATTAACAACGGCATGGCGCTGGCCGGACACTTTGGCGATGGCGTGCTGCACCCGCACGACGTTGCCGCCGGTTTGATTGGCGCAGTGATTAAAGACCCGGTGCAAGACGCGGTGGTCTGGAAAGAATATTTAGACATCGTCGTCAAAGAGCGCGAAGACTGGAAAAGCCTGTACCGCGCCTGCAAGGAACTCGAATAACAGGCGGTTGCTGTGAGCAAAGTTCCTGAAGTTTCCAAGGTTCATTACTTCGGCATCCGCCACCACGGGCCGGGCTGTGCGCGCAGCTTGGTGCGGGCTTTGGATGCCTTGCAGCCCGACTGCGTGCTGGTCGAAGGCCCGCCCGAAGGCGAAGCCGTACTGACCGCGCTGCTGCACGAACAGATGCAGCCACCCGTCGCGCTGCTGAGTTATTGCCCTGACGACCCGCGCCGCGCGGTCTATCACCCGTTTGCCGTGTTCTCGCCCGAATGGCAGGCGCTGCGCTGGGCGCTGCAACGGCAGGTGCCAGCATCGTTTATCGACCTGCCGCTGACACACCAGCTGGCACTGTCCAAAGCACGCGAAGAGGAAGAGGCCGCCGCAGAAGCAGCTGAAGCAGCAGAAGACGCCGAAACGGCATCCGCCGAATCTACTGAACCCAGCTACCGCAGCGACCCGCTGCACTGGCTGGCGCAAGCCGCTGGCCATGCCGATGGCGAAAGCTGGTGGAACCACACCGTCGAAGAGCGTGGCGATGGTGAAGAGCTGTTTGCCGCCATCGCCGAGGCCATGACCGCCCTGCGCAGCGACTTGGGCGCGCAAGGCGACGAACTTTGCCCCCACCGCGCCCGCCGCGAGCTGCTGCGCGAAGCCCATATGCGCCAGCGCATCCGCGATGCGGTGAAAAAAGGCCACGAGCGCATTGCCGTGGTCTGCGGTGCGTGGCACTTGGGCGGCTTGCAGACGGCAACCAAAGTCAGTGCCGATGCAGCGCTGCTCAAAGGCTTGCCCAAACTCAAAGTGCAATCGACGTGGGTGCCGTGGACGTATCGCCACCTGACGCGCAACAGCGGCTACGGCGCAGGCATTGCCGCGCCGGGCTGGTACGAACACCTGTGGCTCAGTAGCATGGCCGCCGACGCAGCGCCCGCTACCGCACCGCCGCGCACGGTGGGCTGGCTGGCGCGGGTCGCGCGGCTGATGCGCGAGCGCGACTTGGACTGCTCCAGCGCCCACCTGATTGAGGCCACCCGCTTGGCCGACACGCTGGCCGCGCTGCGCCAGCGCCCGCAAGCCGGACTGGAAGAGCTGCACGAGGCCACGCGCACCGTGCTGACGATGGGCGACGACGCGGCGCTGGACTTCATCGCCGACGCGCTGCTGATTGGCCAGCGCATGGGGCAGGTGCCGCCTGACGTGCCGACTGTGCCGCTGCAAAAAGACGTGGAGCAGCAGCAAAAATCACTGCGCCTCAAGCCCGAAGCGCTGGAGCGCACGCTGGATTTGGACTTGCGCCAGCCCAACGACTTGGCGCGCAGCCATCTGCTGCACCGCCTGCAATTGATTGGTGTGCCGTGGGGCCGGGTTAGCCGCACCGGGCGCACCGGCAGCGGCACCTTCCACGAAATCTGGCAACTGCAATGGCAGCCCGAATTTGTCGTCAGCCTGATTGAAGCCAGCCAGTGGGGGCAGACGCTGGAAGTCGCCGCCAGCGCGTGCAGCTTGGAGCAAGCGCAAAAGGCCGAAAACCTGCGCGAACTGTCCGAGCTGGTGAATCAAGTGCTGCTGGCTGACTTGGCATCCGCCGTGCAGGCCATCACGCACCTCTTGGAAAACCGCGCCGCCGTCAGTGGCGACACGCTGCAACTGCTGCAAGCGCTGCCGCCGCTGGCCAACGTGTTCCGCTACGGCAACGTGCGCCAAACCGACACCGCGATGGTGGCGCACATGCTCGACAGCCTCATCGTGCGCGCCGCCATTGGCCTGCCGCTGGCGTGCAGCGGCATAGCCGACGACAGCGCCGACAGCCTGCGCACCACGCTGCTGGCCGCGCACAGTGCGGTATCGCTGCGCGACGCACCGGAGCAAACCCAAGCGTGGCAGCGCGCCCTGCGCCTGATGACCGACAGCGGCAGCGCCCACCCACTGCTGCAAGGCTTGGCGGCGCGTCTGCTGCTGGACGACGGCATCTGGCAGGCCGTTGATGCGGCGCAAGCGCTGTCGCTGCACCTGTCCAGCGGCACGGAACCGCTGCAAGCGGCGGCGTGGCTAGAAGGCTTTTTGAACCGCAACGCGATGGTGCTGCTGCACGACCACCAACTGTGGCAACTGGTCAACGACTGGCTCAGCAGCCTGACGGATACCCACTTCACGCACATCTTGGCGCTGGTGCGGCGCACGTTTTCCGCCTTCAGCGCCAGTGAGCGCAATGACTTGGCGCAGCGCGCTCGGCAAGGCGGCAGCGCCCCAACCCACGCGGCCACAGCAGCCAACGCGCCGCCGTGGGATGCCGAACTGGCCGCGCTGCCGGTGCTGTTGCTGCAAACCATTTTGGGCATTGCGCCATGACCGCCTTTGCCGCTTTCACCGCTATGGCGATAGCAGAAAGAACACCGTGATCAATCAAGTCAAACTCGACCATTTCGGCCCTCTGGCCCATGTCCACTGGCCCCATCTTGGCAAGATCAACTTGGTCATTGGTGGCAATGGCAGTGGCAAGACTTTTTTGCTCAAGGCCATCTACAGCAGCCTGCGAACGCTAGAAGACTACAAACGCGGTAATGAGCAGCGCTCTGCTGCCGAAATTTTGGCTGACAAGCTGTACTGGACTTTTCAGGCGGAAAAAATTGGCGATTTGGTCAGTAAAGGAGCCGACGCACCCTTGTCAAGCGCCATGCTTGTTGACCATCAAAATTTCTCCTACAGCTTTGGCAAAGACACCAGTAAGCAAATTTCCAACCTTGAAAACCAAGTGCCGCCGCGTGCCAGCAACTCCATTTTTCTACCCGCCAAGGAAGTGCTGTCGCTGCACCACATCATTTTGAAGTCCAGAGAACAAGACAAAGTTTTTGGCTTTGACGACACTTATTTTGATTTGGCCAAGGCGCTGCGCATTGCGACTACCAAGGGCAACAACTTTGCCGAATTTGCCAAATCGCGCCGGCAGCTGGAAGGCATTCTCGGCGGTGTCATTGAATACGATGAGGCTTCAGGCCACTGGCTGTTCGCCAAAGGACGGCACAAGTTTCCCATCGGCGTGACGGCTGAGGGCATCAAAAAAATTGCCATCTTGGACACCCTGCTGGGCAACCGCTATCTGGACACCCAATCGGTGGTGCTGATTGACGAGCCGGAATCGGCGCTGCACCCCACTGCGATTTCGCAATTGCTCGATATCGTGGCCATGCTGGCCGAACGAGGAATCCAGTTCTTTTTGGCGAGCCACTCCTATTTCGTGGTCAAAAAATTGTTTCTGCTGGCGCAAGAAAAGAACTGGTCTATCCCCGTGATTTCTGCTTCTGGCGACCAGTGGCTTTGCGCTGACCTGAACGAGGGTATGCCCGACAACCCGATCATTGCCGAGTCGATTCGCTTGTACGAAGAAGAAGTGAAACTGGCACTGCAATGACCACGCAAGCCATCATCGAATCAGGTATGACATTTGGGCCTTACCCCGCCGGCCAGTGCTTTTATATTGAAAAAAGCCAGTGCTATCAGCACGTGCAAGACGGGGTGCAAATGGCAGAATTTTTGCTGCTGCGCCAGCAAAAAGGCCAAGCACCTGTGGTGTGGGTAGTTGAAGCCAAGTCCAGTTGCCCACGGGATTTGAGCGCCTACATTGATGACATCCGCAGCAAACTGACCAATGCTTTTCTGCTGGGCTTGGCTGCATGTCTGAAACGGCACATACCAGCGCAGACCGAATTGCCAGAGCCTTTTAAAGCCTTGGACATTCACAGTGCGAGTTTTCGTTTCGTGCTGGTGATCAAAGGCGTTCCGCAATTCCATCTCGAAGTGCTGCAAAGTGCGCTGGCCTTGGCACTGAAACCAGTCATCAAGACGTGGGCTTTGCCGCCCACTTGCGTGGTGGTTTTGAACGAGGCCTTGGCGCAGCAGCACGGCTTGATCTTGTCAGCCACAGGAGCCGACCTATGAGCACTTCCACCACCGACTCCATAACTAACCCCATAACCGCCGTTTTCGTCAGCGAAGAAGAGCGCCTGCGCCGCTGGCGTTTGGTGCTCGGCGGCGAGGCCGACAGCGCCTGCGGCCAGCTCTCGGGCACGGCGGCGGAGATGGACCAAGCCCTGTCCGCGTTGTACGACGCGGACGGCAAAAATGGCCTTGGCCAAAGCAGTCGCAAAGGCGGGCGCGGTGGCTCGTCGCCCAGCGTGGCGCGCTGGCTGGGCGATATCCGCAAATACTTTCCGGCCTCGGTCGTGCAAGTGATGCAGCGCGATGCGCTGGAGCGCCTCGACCTGCGCAGCCTGCTGCTGGAGCCCGAAATGCTGGAGAGCGCCCATGCCGACGTGCATTTGGTGGCTAACTTGATAGCGCTGTCGGGCGTGATTCCGGCCAGCACCAAAGACACCGCCCGCATGGTGGTGCGCAAAGTGGTCAACGAGCTGCTGAAAAAGCTCGAAGAACCCATGCGCTCGGCGGTGACTGGCGCACTCGACCGCAGCCAGCGCAACCGCCGCCCGCGCTACAGCGAAATCGACTGGAACCGCACCATCCGCGCCAACCTGCGCCACTGGCAGGAGGAGTACCGCACCATCGTGCCCCAGCAGCTCATCGGCTATGGCCGCAAAGCGCGCAGCCCGCAGCGCGAAGTGGTGCTGTGCATTGACCAAAGCGGCTCGATGGCGGCCTCGGTGGTGTATTCGAGCATCTTTGGTGCGGTGATGGCCTCGCTGCCGGCGGTGGCGACCAAGATGGTGGTGTTCGACACCGCCATCGTCGATTTGACCGACCAGCTCGACGACCCGGTGGAGCTGCTGTTTGGCGTGCAACTGGGCGGCGGCACCGACATCAACGGCGCGGTCGGCTACTGCCAATCCATCATCCGCGAGCCGCGCAACACCATCATGGTGCTGATTTCTGACCTGTACGAAGGCGGCGTGGAGGCCAACTTGCTGCGCCGCGCCGCCGCGCTGGTCGAGTCCGGCGTGCAATTCATCACCCTGCTGGCACTCAGCGACGAAGGCGCGCCGTCCTACGACCGGGCGCTGGCGGCCAAGCTGGCCGCGCTGGGCGTGCCCTCGTTTGCCTGCACGCCCGATGCCTTTCCGGGGCTGATGGCGGCGGCGATCCGCAAGGAAGACATCAACGCGTGGGCGGCTGGGCAGGGGCTGGTGACAACAGCCAAAAGCGGGTGCTAGAATTCATCAAAAACCATAGCTGCTAGCGCCCGTGTTTATTGGGCTAGAGGCCAATTTGGTTATAAATTACCGCACAATTGTCTAAAAATACACCACCAAGACTGGAGCCGAGTTATGCCCAGTACCCTGAGCCATATTCAACGGGTAAGCGATTTATGGTCAGTGAAATTCTTGCTGCCACTGTTGGGCAGTGTTGTGCTGGTGGCCTGTATGCCTGATGCGCCGACGGCCAGCTTGCACTACACAGACCAACCCCCGTCGGGCCAAGCGCCGGTGTACCGTCTGGCCGTGCATCCTTTGCACAACCCCGAGAGGCTGCACGCCGCCTATCAACCCTTGGTGCAGCACCTCAATGGCCAATTGCCCGGCGTGAAGTTTGAGTTGGAATCTTCGCGCGACTACCAAGCGTTTGAAGCCAAGTTTCGCCAGCGCGGGCCTGATTTTTTGCTGCCCAACCCGTGGCAAACCTTGCAAGCGATCAAGGCCGGCTACCACGTGATGGCGATGGCGGGCGATGCGTCTGACTTTAGGGGTCTCTTTATCGTGCGCAAAGACGCCGGCATTACACAACCCGCTGACCTCAAGGGTAAAAGCGTCAGCTACCCTTCGTACACGGCGATGGCGGCGGCCATCATGCCCCAAGCCTATTTGCACGCGCACGGCATCAACATTGAGCGTGATATTGAAAACGTTTATGTTGGTTCGCAAGAGTCCTCCATCATGAATGTGTTTTTCAAGCAAACCGCCGCTGGCACCACATGGCCACCGCCTTGGCGCCAGTTTCAACAAGATCATCCCGAAGAGGCCGCACAGTTGCAGGTGGTTTGGGAGACACCGTCGCTGGTCAATAACTCGGTCATGGTGCGCGACGATGTGGACCCCGCTGTAGCCCAGAAAGTATTGGCCTCGTTGCTGGCGCTGGAACAAACGGCGCAGGGAAAAAGCATTCTTGCCAGCATGCAAACTGCCCGTTTTTACCCTGCCAACGATGCCAGCTACCAAGTGGTGTCGGACTTCATTGCACATTTTGAGCGCGACGTGCGGCCTGTGGAAAACCCGTAATGCTGCAACCACTCAAGGCCGCCCTGACCCAAACCCTTTCCCGGCAACTGGTAGCGGCAATCACCCTGTTTTTGACACTGGTGCTTTCGCTGTACAGCTGGGAAATGATGCAGCGCCAATTGAAGCGCGAAACCCAGCAGCAACAAGAGCAAGTGCTGGCCTTGGCCGCGAGCTTGGCCGTCTCGTCCGGGGTATGGGTCAGCGCGCGCGATTACAGCGGCCTGCAAGAGATTGTTCAGGGCGTGGCGCAATTTCCCGATTTGCGCTACGCGATGGTGCTCGATACCCAAGGCCTGATCTTGGCGCACCTACCCGTGCAGCGCCGAGGCCAATACCTCACCGATTTGCCCACACACATCTCGCCGCGCGTTTTACACATGGCGGGCCATGTCACGGACATCATGCAGCCCATCAGGCTGGGCGCAAGCCACGTTGGTTGGGCGCGCGTGGGCGTGGGCAACGAGGGCTTTAAAGCAGAGTTTGCAAAAACCAGACGCGACATTGTGGTTTTCACAATTTTCTCCATTGCTTTGGGCAGCTGGCTGGCCTTGTTGATGGCCCGCTACCAGACGCACAGATTGCGCCATGTCGAGCGCGTTGCCCGTGCGCTGCAGCAAGGACAAAGCCATTTGCGTGCGCAGGTGTCGGGCACGGACGAAGCGGCGCAGTTGGCCCAGCATTTCAACGCGATGCTCGATCGCATCGAAGACCGCGAGCGCGCCCTGCGCCACAGCGAAACGCTGCTGCACCACTCCCAGAGGCTGGGAAAAATCGGCAGCTGGGAGTGGGACATCGAAAAATCCAGCTTGTACTGGAGCCTTGAGACGTTTCACATCCACGACATACCAGTCGAAACCGAAAACCCCAAGATGCAGGCCACCATTGACAGCAGCGCTGCTTGCTACCCCCAGCCAGATCGGGACAAGGTGATGGCGGCTTTTTGGCGCTGCGTCGAACAAGGTGTGCCTTACGACTTGGAGTGCCGCTTCATCACCGCCAAGCAGCGTCACCTGTGGATCCACACCCAAGGCCAGGCCGAGATGCGCGGGGGCAAAGTGGCCAAAGTGGTGGGCTACATTGCCGACATCACTGAGCGCAAGAAGATGGAAGAAGAAATACGCAACTTGGCGTACTTTGACCCGCTGACCGCGCTACCCAACCGGCGCATGCTCGCCGACCGGCTGCAATCGGCACTGGCGGGCAGCGAGCGCAGCGACAACTATGGCGCGCTGATCTGCCTAGACCTTGATAACTTCAAACCGCTCAACGACACGCACGGCCACGCTGCGGGCGACCTGTTGCTGATAGAGGTGGCCCAGCGGCTGCAGCATTGCGTGCGCCAAATCGACACGGTGTCGCGCACCGGGGGGGATGAATTTGTCGTGGTGCTCAATGGCTTGAGCGCCGATTTCGGCACTGCCGTCGCCGAGTGCCAGCACATCAGCGCCAAAATTTTGGCCGCCTTGTCGATGCCCTACCTGCTACCGAGGGCGGCGACGACGGCGACGATTGCGGCTGCGGCTGCGGCTGCGGAAGAGTCCAACGGGCTGCAATCAGCCCCCATCGAGCACCACTGCACCGCCAGCCTAGGCGCAACCTTGTTCAAAGGGCAGGCGCTGTGTTGGCAAGACCTGATGAAAAAAGCCGATGCCGCCATGTACCAAGCCAAGGCTGCCGGACGAAACCGGGTGCAGTTTGATGCGTCGCTGAATTGAGATCAGCTCACCAATGATTTTATTTTGATAGCTGCTAGCGCTTGCTGCATAAGGGCTAGAGGCTGATTTGGCTTAAAACTTCTCAGTGACCCACCAAACCTCTGGCCTCAAGCGCTCGGACACTTTTGAGAAGGCTTTGTCAAGGCTGACTAAGGTGGCATCGACAGCTACCGCATGGGCGGCAATCATCTGTCTGGGGTGTTTTCCCCGCGCACGTGGGGGTGTTTACACACTGGGCAATTTGTCACCCATTGCTTTCGAGCAGCAATCGACTAAAAAACCTATCGATCTGCCTAAAAAGGCTTGATCGCCACAGAATCAAAAACCATAGCTGCTAGCGCCCGTGTTTATTGGGCTAGAGGCTGTTTTTATGCTAAATCTGCGCTGTGCTTGGCGTTTTGCGCTGCCAAGTGCGCGTTAAAGCCCGAGCGCTGCAGCAGCGACTGCGGCTGCTGCTGCGCGTGCAGCAGGTGCAGCCGCCCGCCGCGCTGGCCGACGGCTTTGAGGATTTGCTCCAGCCCTTCCAGCCCGGTGGTGTCGAGCGCGAACAGGTCGCGCAGGTCTAGCCACAGTTCTAGCGACTCGGGGCCGGCTTCGATGGCGGCGACGATGGGGTCAATCTTGGCGGCGGCACCAAAAAACAGCGCCCCGTGCAAGCGCCACACACGGCGCGGGCGGTTGGATTCTGTAGCACTGGATGCGCTGGCGCTGCTGTCTGCGGTGGTGCGCACCGCCGCGTCAATCAGCTCCTCGGCCAGCACCGGCTCGGCGCGAAACAGCTCGCTCATGCGGCGCACAAACAGCACGCAGGCCAGCACCAATCCCACTTCGACCGCCACGGTCAAATCAAACACCACCGTTAAAAAGAAGGTGCCCAGCATCAACAGCCGGTAGTGGTTGCTGAAGTGGCGCAGGCGGATAAATTCTTTCCACTCGCCCATGTTCCACGCGACAAACAGCAAGATGCCGGCCAGCACCGCCAGCGGAATGTGCAGCGCCAGCGGTGCCGCCACCAGCACAATCAGCGCCAGCACGCCGGCGTGGACGATGCCAGCCACCGGCGAGGTGGCACCGGCGCGCAGGTTGGTCACGGTGCGCGCAATGGTGCCGGTGACGGGCATTCCGCCAAAAAACGGCACAACAAAGTTGGCCACGCCTTGCGCCATCAGCTCTTGGTTGGGGTCGTGTTTGCGGTAAGCCGGGTCGGTGGCCAATTGGTCAGCGACGCGCGCGCACAGCAGCGATTCAATCGCGCCCAGCAGCGCAATGGTGATGGTCGGCGTGACCAGCAGGCGCGCGGTTTCCCATGAAAAATCGGGCAAAGCGAACGACGGCGGCTGCTGCGGGATGCCGCCAAATTTGCTGCCTATGGTCTCGACCGGCATGTCAAATAAACGCGCCAGCGCGGTGAGCGTCACCAGCGCCACCACCGGCGCGGGAATGCGGGCAAAGCGGTGTACCGACAGGCCGTCGGCCAAGCGCAGCACCGGCGAGCCGTGCAAAAACAAGCGCGGCCAGACGAACACCCCCACCAAACACGCCAGCCCCAGCCCCAGCGCATACAGGTTGACGCTGTCAATGTGCAGCGCCAGCGTGTGGACTTGCGAGAAGAAGTTGCCCGGCATCTTCTCAATCGCCAGCCCCAGCCAGTCTTTGAGCTGCGACAGCGCAATCAGCACCGCGATGCCGTTGGTAAAGCCAATCACGATGCTGACGGGCACAAAGCGCACCAAACTGCCCAGTTTGAACAGCCCCAGCAGAAACAGCAGCACCCCGGCGCTGGCGGTGCAAATCAGCAAGTTGGCGAGGCCATAGCGCTCGACGATGCCGTAAACGATGACGATGAACGCGCCGGCGGGGCCGCCAATTTGCACGTTGCTGCCGCCCAGCGCCGCCACCAAAAAGCCGCCGATGATGGCCGTCCACAGCCCGGCTTCGGGATTGAGGCCGCTGGCAATGGCAAACGCCATCGCCAGCGGCAGCGCCACGATGCCCACCGTGACGCCCGCCCCCAAGTCCGCCACCGCGCGGCTGCGGCTGTAGCTGCGCAGGATGTCGAGGATGCGCGGGCGAAAGGGGATGGCCATGGCGGTGTCCGGTGGTGGTTAGCGCACGCGCATTCCGGGCAAAGCGCCGGGCGTGGGTTCGAGCACGTAGATGCCGGGGTTGGCTTTTTCGTCGCCGTGGCTGGCGGCCAGCACCATGCCCTCAGACACGCCAAACTTCATCTTGCGCGGTGCCAAGTTGGCGACCAAGACCGTGTGTTTGCCAATCAGGTCGGCGGGTTGATAGGCGCTGGCAATGCCGCTCAAGACGTTGCGCATTCGGCCTTCGCCCGCGTCCAGCGTCAGCCTCAGCAGCTTGGTTGCGCCTTCCACCGCTTCGCAGTTCACGATCAGCGCAATGCGCAAATCCACCTTGGCAAAGTCGTCGATGGTGATGGTGGGCGCAATCGCTTCGCCGCCGGGCAGCGGGTTTACTTCGTTTTCGATAGCTGCTAGCGCTTGCTGCGCTTGGGCTGGAGGCTCAAACAGTGCATCTAATTGCTCGGGCGTGACGCGCTGCATCAGGTGCTGGTAGGTGCCAATCGCGTGGCCAGCGCCCAGCGCGCTTTCCGCATCGGCAAACTGCATTGGCGCGATGTGGAGGAAGGCTTCGACCTGCGCCGCCAACGCCGGCAGCACGGGTTTCAGATAAAGCGTCAGCAGGCGAAAGGCCTCGATGCAGGTGCTGCACACGTCTTGCAGGCGCGCGTCCATGCCCTCTTGTTTGGCCAGCTCCCACGGCTTGTTGGCGTCCACATATTCATTGACGCGATTCGCCAGCAGCATCACCTCGCGCAGGGCGCGGGCGGTGTCGCGCTTTTCGTAGGCATCGGCCAGCGCAGTGGCCTCTTTGCGCAGCACGTCGAGCAGCGCTTGGCCGTCGGCGCTGACATGGCCCAACTGCCCGCCAAAACGCTTGGTAATAAAGCCCGCCGCGCGCGAGGCGATATTGATAAATTTGCCAATCAAATCGGCATTGACGCGCGCCAAAAAGTCGTCGGCGTTGAAGTCGATGTCTTCGTTCTTGCCGTTCAGCTTGGCGGCCAAGTAGTAGCGCAGCCACTGCGGGTTCATGCCCAGGCTCAGGTATTTGAGCGGGTCTAGACCCGTGCCCCGGCTCTTGCTCATCTTTTCGCCGTTGTTCACCGTCAAAAAGCCGTGGACGCAGATTTTGTCCGGCGTTTTGCGGCCGGAGAACTTCAGCGTTGCCGGCCAGAACAGCGTGTGGAAGGTGACGATGTCTTTGCCGATAAAGTGGTACTGCTCCAACTGCGGATCGGCCATGTAGGCCGCGTAATCTTCGCCGCGCTTGTCGAGCAGATTCTTCAGCGAGGCCAAATAGCCAATCGGCGCGTCCAGCCAGACGTAGAAATATTTGCCCGGCGCGTCGGGAATCTCAATGCCAAAGTACGGCGCGTCGCGGCTGATGTCCCAGTCGCCGAGGCCTTCGCTGGTCGTGCCGTCGGGGTTGGTGCGCACGCTAAACCACTCTTTGACCTTGTTGGCTACTTCGGGCTGCACGTGCTGGCCGTTTTGCGTCCACTCCTGCAAAAACTCCACGCAGCGCGGGTCGGACAGCTTGAAGAAAAAGTGCTCCGAGCTTTTCAGCACCGGCTGCGCACCCGTCAGCGCCGAGAACGGGTTGATGAGGTCAGTCGGCGCGTAGGCCGCGCCGCACGATTCGCAGTTGTCGCCGTACTGGTCTTTGGCGTGGCACTTGGGGCACTCGCCTTTGATGTAGCGGTCGGGCAAAAACATGTTCTTTTCCGGGTCAAAGAACTGCTCAATCACCCGGGTTTCAATCAGGTCGTTGGCCTTGAGGTCGCGGTAAATTTGTTGCGCTAATTCGTGGTTTTCGGGCGCATCGGTGTTGTGCCAGTTGTCAAACTCGATATGGAAGCCGTCCAAATACTGCTGGCGGCCAGCGGCAATGTCGGCAACGAACTGCTGCGGCGTTTTGCCGGCTTTTTCGGCGGCGATCATGATCGGCGCGCCGTGCGCGTCATCAGCGCCGACGAAGTTGACCTGCGCGCCCTGCATCCTTTGGTAGCGCACCCAAATGTCGGCTTGGATGTATTCCATGATGTGGCCGATGTGGAAATTGCCGTTGGCATACGGCAGGGCGGTGGTGACGAAGAGTTTGCGTGCGGTCATGGGCTTATTTCAAGTGCAGTGCGCTATAGAGCGGAATTTTCGATTTTAGGCGGCGGGTGGGCTGGCGCTGCCCAGCAGCTGCGCCAGTGCGCTGGCGGCCAGCAGCGTCAGGCCGTGGTCGCGGGCGAAGGTTTGGGCTTGCTCGGTGATCGTGCCTTGCGCGGCGATGTAGATGCCGGTGTCTGCGCCTTGGGCTTGCATGGCGGCGTGCAGTTGGCGCAGCGGTTCGACGCCGTGGCTGGCGGCTTTCCAGCGGCGGGCGCTGACGAGGGTGACTTGGCCTTTTTCAGTCAGGCGCAAATCAGCTGCGCCTTTGGCGTCCTCGACGCGCTCGACTTGGTAGCCGGCTTGCCGCCAGGCGTTTTCTAGCGCTTTAGAAAATTCGCGCCACGGCATAGCGAGCGCAGCATCGATGTTGGCGCTGATTTGCACCGCGCTGGGCGCGCGCAGTTGGCGCCACGCGGCAATCAGGCCGACGCCGGCAATCGGCAGGCCGCCAATCGCGCCATAGATGGCAAAACGCGCCGGCAGCCACGCAATCGAGGCGGCAATGATGGCACCAGCGATGACAAAGCTAATCCACCACGGCGAGCGCAGCAAGATGGCAAACAGCGAATTGGGGGCCATTTTGAATTTCACGAAAGTCCTTTGAAAGTGGTTGGCGCCGCATTGTCAGGGCTGGCGTGGGGTTGGGGGCTTGCGAATAGACTCGCGGCCAACTTAGGAGTGATTGGAATGGCTGTTTCAGAACAAGACGTGTTGCAGGCTTTGGCTGCAGTTTTAGACCCGCACACGGGCAAAGATTTTGTCTCGACGCGCGCGCTGCGCAACCTGCACATCAGCGGCGGCGATGTGGCGTTTGACGTGGAGCTGGGTTACCCGGCCAAGAGCTTGGTTGCGGCGCTGCGCAGCAGCTTGGTCGCTGCCGCCAAGACCGTGGCGGGCGTGACCAACGTGTCGGCCAACGTCACCTTCAAGGTGACTGCCCATGCCGTGCAGCGCGGCGTGCAGTTGCTGGCCGGTGTGAAAAATATCGTCGCCGTGGCTTCGGGCAAAGGCGGCGTTGGCAAGAGCACCACCGCCGTCAATTTGGCGCTGGCGCTGGCCGCCGAGGGTGCCAAAGTCGGCCTGCTGGACGCCGACATTTACGGCCCCAGCCAGCCGATGATGATGGGCATTAACGGCAAGCCCGAAAGCCACGACGGCAAGACGATGGAGCCGCTCACCAACTACGGTGTGCAGGTGATGTCGATTGGCTTCATGGTTGAACCCGACCAAGCGATGATTTGGCGCGGCCCGATGGCCACGCAAGCACTCGACCAATTGCTGCGCCAAACCAACTGGCAAGACCTTGACTACCTCATCGTCGATATGCCGCCCGGCACCGGCGACATCCAACTGAGCCTCTCCCAGCGCGTGCCGATCACCGGCGCGGTCATCGTCACTACGCCGCAAGACATTGCGCTGCTGGACGCGAAAAAAGGCATTCAGATGTTTGAAAAAGTCGGCGTGCCGATTTTGGGCATTGTCGAAAACATGGCGGTGCATATTTGCAGCAATTGCGGCCACGCCGAGCACATTTTTGGCGAAGGCGGCGGCCAGCGCATGGCGGCAGATTACAAAATGGACTACTTGGGCGCGCTGCCGCTGAAGATGCAAATCCGCCTGCAAGCCGACAGCGGTAAACCCACCGTGGTGGCCGACCCCGACGGCGAAGTGGCGCAAATCTACAAGCAAGTCGCGCGCAGCGTGGCGGTGAAGATTGCCCAACAGGCCAAAGACTTTTCGTCCAAATTCCCGACGATCAAGGTGTCGCAGGACACTTAAAACACTGTCGCAGCGGTTTTTATGCCAAAACAGCCTCTAGCCCAATAGATACGGGCGCTAGCAGCTATTGTTTTTGATTTAAGCCGCGTCGGTGTCCAACGTCAGCGACGGTTGCAACACAGCGCGGTTGCGGCCTTGCTGCTTGGCGGTGTAGAGCGCCGCATCGGCTTGCTCGAACAGCATTTGCGCCATCAACGGATCCTCCAGCGTGTGGATCAGCTCGCGGCTGGGCGCGATAAACAGCGGGTGAATGCAGGCCACGCCAACGCTGATGGTGACGTGCGCCGCCGTCGCAGAGGCAGCGTGCGCAATGCCCAGATTGCCCACCGCCGCGCATATTTTTTGCGCCATCGCCAGCGCTTGCGGCGCATCGGTGTCGGGCAGCAAGATGGCAAACTCTTCGCCGCCATAGCGCGCCACCATCTCATCGGCGCGCGAGACGCTTGCCGCCAGCGCCTGCGCCACGTGTTGCAGGCATTCATCGCCTTCGATGTGGCCGTAGTGGTCGTTGTAGTGCTTGAAGTGGTCGATGTCGAGCATTAACAGTGACAGTGGCCGTTGCTGGCGCATGGCGCGTTGCCACTGGGTGCTGACATGCTCGTCCAAAGCACGGCGGTTGGCAATTTGCGTCAGCGGGTCTAGGCGCACTTTTTGTTCGAGCGCGGCGCGGTAATCGGCCAGCGCTTGCTCGGTTTGCTTGCGCTCGGTGATGTCTTGCACCGTGCCGGTGATGCGTCTATGCGGTGCCTCGGATGGGAGCGATTCAAACTCGCCCCAGACTTGTATCCAGCGCGTTTCTTGGTCGCTGTCGCGGCAAATGCGGTACTGCATACGCAAAGATTGGTGTTGTTGCAGTGCCGATTGGTGCTCTGCCAGCACCCGTGCGCGGCACTCTGGGTGAATCAGGCGGATCCATTGATTTAGCCGCATCGTTTGGCCAGCCTTGTAGTCAAAGATGCTGCAGGCCATAGACGACAGGGTGAAGGTTTCGGTGTGGGTGTCGTAGGCAAAAGCGCCAATCGTCGCCGCTTTTTGTGCGCCTTCGAGCCAGTGCATATTGCGCTGCAGTTCCAGCTTGAGGTTTTCCTCGCGCAAGCGAGCGCGCCGCTGCAATGCGGCAAACACCAAGCCGGCAAACAACAAGCCCAGCATGATGGGCAGGCTTAGTGCCAGCATTTCGCGGCTTTTGGCGTTGGCAAAGGCTTCAGCCGTGTCAATTTTGGAGACGACAAACCACGGCGAGCCGGGCACCGGGCTGGCGGCGGCCATCACCGGGGTATGGCGATAGTCGTTGGCATAAAACACGCCGCGTGCGCCATTGACCGCTTGCACGACGGGGTCGCCGTGCTGTGTCAGTGGGATGCGAAAGTTCAGTTCGGCGTCTTCGCGGTGGCGCAGCGGGCTTAAAAACAGTACGTCCGAGCTGCTGCGGGTAACGATGCTGGACTCGGCGCTTTGGCTGGCGGTAGGCCATTTTTCAGCCAAGGGATACAGGTCGGTGCGCACATCGCTGACCAGCCATACCGCCCCGAGGGGTTCGGTGCCCTGAAACAGCGGTGCCAATAAACTAAAAAATGGAAAGGCAAAAAACGGGTCGCGGCGCGGCTCGACACTGCTGGCTCGGGCCAGGCTCAAGGCGCGTTTCAGGGCTAATTGTTCGGCCTGGGGCAGGGTGGCGTTGGCTGCGCCTTGGGCGCTGAGTAATAAGCGCCCTTGGGAATCGAGCAGATAGGCGCCGCTGTAGCGGGCTTGCTCTTGCAGTACGCGCAGGCGCTCGGTCAGCAGCAATTCGGTGGCGGGTGACGGCGCGGCGCGCCACTGCGCTAGCGCTTGGGCCAGCAGCGCGTCTTCGGACAAGGCCATCGCATCGGCCAGCCGCTGGTTGCGCCACTTGGCGACGCTTTCGGCTTGCCACTGGTTGATGATGTGCAATTCGCTCTCGGCGTAGTGGCGCTCTTGCGCTTGGCGCGCTTGAAAGACCTCGCGCACTTTCCAAACCACCCCGCCCAAAGCCAGCAGCGCTAGCATGACCAGTGCCTTGGCAGCGTAGTTCCACATGCGCGATTGGGCAGCGGTTGATGGGGTGGCGTTGGACAGCGGCATGAGCGAGTTTTAAACACTAAAAAACTAAAAATTAAAAAATGGCAAGTAGCAAAATTTTGTTATCTTTGATTGCACTCAATTGCATTTAATTACATTGTGAGGTTAGCTAGTTCTGCCGCTAAGTGGGATAAACCACCTGTCAAATATTGAAAAATAGTGCCAGAAACAGCATTTCTTGTTACAACTTTTTTTATGCATTTCACTCGCCGACACACCCTTTGCGCTTTAGGCCATGCAGCTTCTGCGGGAGGCTGGGCAGCGCTCACCGGCATTGGGCTGGTGGCGCATCCGGCGCTGGCCCAGACGCGCAAGACGGGCGTGGTCATCAGCATCTCGCTAGAACCCGACTCGCTCGACCCGACCCAGTCGGCTGCGGCCTCGATTGGCGAGGTGGTGCATTACAACGTGTTTGAGAATTTGGTGCGCATTAACGAAAACGGCACCCTGTCGGGACAGTTGGCGCACGCGTGGAGCCAAGACGAGACTGGCCTGCGCCACACCTTTCAATTGCGCAAAGATGCGCTGTTTCACGACGGCGCGGCGTTCGATGCGCAGGCAGTGCGCTTTAGCTTTGAGCGCGCCGGCGCACCGTCATCGACCAACAAATCCAGAAAAGCGCTGTTTGACAACATTGCCCGCATCGACACGCCCGACCCATACACCGTGGTGCTGACGCTGCACCACCCAGATGCCAGTGTCTTGTTTCGCCTGAGCGAAAGCCCCGCCGTCATCTTGCACCCGGCCAGCGCCCAGCAGGCGGCCAGCGCGCCCATCGGCACTGGGCCGTACCAGTTTGTGCAGTGGCGCAAAGGCTGGGGTGTCACGCTGACCAAAGCGCCGCGCTACCGCCATGCCGCGCAGGTCCAGCTAGAGCGGGCGACGTTTCGCTTTATTGCTGATCCAGCGGCGCAGGCACAGGCGGTGCGCTCGGGCGAAATCGATGTGTTCTTCAACATCGCCACCGATAACGCGCTGCGCTTTCGCTCTGACCGGCGCTACCAAGTGCTGGTGGGCGCGTCCAACGGCAAAGGCATGTTGGCGTTTAACCACCGCCGCCCACCGTTGAACGACGTGCGCGTGCGCCGCGCCATCTGCCACGCCATCGACCGCGAGGGGTTTATCAAAAACGTGTTGCGCGGCCAAGGCAGTGCCATTGGCAGCCATTTCACGCCGGCAGACGCGGGTTATGTGCATTTGACCGGGGTGTATCCGTTTGATCCGTCGCGCGCCCGGGCGTTGCTCACGGCCGCTGGCGTCAAGCTGCCGCTGCAACTGTCACTGAGCCTGCCGCCCACGCCTTATGCCCGCGCCGGCGGGCCGGTGGTTGCCGCTGCACTGGCGCAGGTGGGTATCGTGCTGGACATTCAGCCGGTTGACTGGGCGCAGTGGCTGGCCGGCACCTTTAAGGGCGATTTCGATGTGACGCTGATCAACCATGTCGAGCCGTTGGATTACAAAATTTATGCCGATCCGGCGTATTACTTTGGCTACGACAGCGCTGAATTTCGTGCCTTGGTGGCGCGCCACGACGCTGCCCCCAACGCACGCGCGCGTTCGCTGCTGTTTGCCCAGCTGCAGCGCTATTTGGCCACCGATGCGGTCAATGCGTGGATTTTTACGCCGCAGCTAAGCACCGTCGCGCGCAAGGGCTTGAGCGGTTTGTGGATGAACTACCCGATTTTTGCCCACGACCTTGCCGCCATGTCGTGGGAGTAAGCGCCGCAGTCGCGTTTACTCCAGCAGCAGCCAATTGACTTGCAGCGCCAGCGGCTGGGGCAGGTGCAGGTCCAAATCGGCCAAACGCTGTTTGATAAAGCTGGGCGGTACGTGAAAGACGTGCGCCAGCTCGTGCAGCTCTTTGGCGCGCAGCTCGCGCACGCTGTAGTGCAGGGCGGATGCTGGAATCAGCAGCGCCAGCGCAAACTGGTGCGCCTCGCTGTGGATGCGCTGGTTGTGGTCGGCTTTGAAATCGTCGGCCACTTGCAGCACTAGGCCGGTGCCGGGGCGCAGGTGGTGCAAAGCGCGGTGCCCCAGCGCCTGCGCCACGCTGTAGCGCTGCTGCAAGAGCGGGTGGCGCGTGCCGATAGTGATGCGCGCGTGGTTGCTGGCGCTGATGTCGATGCAGGCGCAGGCTTCGAGCGCCTCGCTCAGGGTGACGGCGACGCCCATTTTCTTGGCAATGCGCGCCAAGTTCACCGGGACGGTTTGGTCCCAGTGCAGTTTCAAAATGCCTTCCGCAAATAACGCCATGCGGCATTATCGGGTGATGTTTGCCCGCTTTATTTCTTGGCCGCCCGCGCTGCGCCAGCGCCATTGGTTGCCGCTTTTAGTGTTGATTTTGATAGCTGCTAGCGCACGCCCCGCTTGGGCTATCGCCAGTTTTGATGAGATAAAGCGCGGTTTTCAGCCGTCCGACACGCTGGTGCTGGCGCGCGATGGCGAAGTGCTGCAGCGCGTGCGCACCGATTTGCGCGTGCGCCGGGGGCAGTGGGTGGCGCTGGCTGACATCTCGCCCGCGCTGCGCACCGCCTTGGTGCTGAGCGAAGACAAGCGCTTTTACGAGCACAGCGGCGTCGATTGGCAAGCCGCATCGGCCGCAGCGTGGGCCAATTTGTGGAACCAGCGCACCCGTGGTGCCAGCACTATCACCATGCAGTTGGCGGGTTTGCTGGACGGCACCGACACCGGCAGTGACACCGCCAAGCTGCTCGATTTGCGCCAGCGACCGGGCGGGCGCGGCGTGGTGCAAAAAGTCGGCCAAACCGTGGCGGCGCAGGTGCTCGACCGCCGTTGGAGCAAGGCGCAGATTTTGGAGGCCTACCTCAATTTGGTGCCGTTTCGCGGCGAGCTGGTCGGCATTGATGCGCTGAGTCGCACGCTGTTTGGCAAAGCCGCGCACGGGCTGGATGCACGCGAAGCCGCAGTCGCCGCCGCGCTGGTGCGCGCGCCGAATGCGCGCCCGGCGCTGGTGGCGCAGCGCGCGTGCGGCGTGCTGCGCGAGATGTCAGCAGCGCCCGGAAGTTCTAGCGCCCGTCCCGATTGCGATGCGCTGGATTTGTTCACCACCGGTGCGCTGCAGCGGCGCAGTTACGCGGCCAGCGACGGCGTGGCGCCGCACTTTGCCCGCCGCCTGTTGCTGCAAGTGGCGCAGGCACAGGCCAATAAAACGCCATCGTCTTTGCGTTTGACCTCCACCCTGCGTGCCCCGCTGCAGCGTTTTGCCGTTCAAACCCTTGCCCAGCAGTTGCGCGAGCTGCGCGGCGCCCATGTCGAAGACGGCGCCATCGTCGTGCTGGACAACGCCAGCGGCGAGGTGCTGGCGTGGGTTGGCTCGTCCGGCGCGCTCAGTCAGGCGGCGCAGGTGGATGCGGTGCTGGCGCAGCGCCAACCCGGTTCCACGCTCAAGCCCTTCTTATATGCACAGGCGATTGCCGAGCGCCGCTTGACGGCGGCTTCGTTGATTGACGACTCCCCGGCGCACCTTCCGACGACCAGCGGCCTGTACATCCCGCAAAACTACGACCGCCAGTTCAAGGGTTGGGTGTCGGCGCGCACGGCGCTGGCCTCGTCGCTGAACGTGCCGGCGGTGCGGGCGCTGGTGATGGTCTCGCCGGATGCGTTCTTTCGGCAACTGCAAGCGGTGGGCTTGCCGCTGCGCGAGAGCGGCGGCTACTTTGGCTACAGCCTCGCGCTGGGCAGCAGCGAGGTGCAATTGCTGCATCTGAGCAACGCCTTTCGCACGCTGGCCAACGGTGGGCGCTTCAGTCCAGTCGCTCCGGCGTTGTTAACGCCCGCTGCCAAGCCGAAATTCACCCGCGCACTGGACGAAGGCGCGGCCTTCATCGTCGGCGACATCCTGTCTGACCCTAATGCCCGCGCCCGCACTTTTGGCACCGACAGCGTGCTGGCGACGCGCTTTTGGACGGCGGTGAAAACCGGCACCAGCAAAGACATGCGCGACAACTGGGCAGTCGGCTGGTCGCAGCGCTACACCGTCGGCGTGTGGGTGGGCAACGCCAGCGGCGCGGCGATGCACGATGTCAGCGGCAGCAGCGGCGCCGCGCCGGTGTGGGCAGCGGTGATGGCGTATTTGCACGCGGACGAGGCCAGCCGCGCGCCTGCGCCGCCGCGTGGCGTGGTGTCGGCGGCGGTGCAGTTTGGCGATGCGCCGGGAACAGCGTTTCCGCTCGAAGCCGCGCGCCCCGAGTGGTTCTTGCCCGGCACACAACAAGCGTTATTTGCTATCGAAAATAGAGCTACTAGCGCACGTATCCAAAGGGCTAGAGGCCAAAAAGACCATAAATCGACTGATGTAGCGGCAGATTTGAGCGCCGTGCGTATCGCCCAGCCGGTCAGCGGCGCGATTGTGGCGCTGGATCCGGATATTCCGCCGGCGCACCAGCGCGTGCAGTTGGCCGCCTCCAGCGCGGCGGCGGGAGCGCGGCTGCGCTGGCGCCTCAACGGCCAGCCGCTGGCCGAGGGCGCGCAGCACGCGTGGCCGCCGTGGCCGGGGCGCCACCGGCTGCAGCTGACCGATGCCCAAGGCAAGGTGCTGGACGAAGTGCGCATCGAAGTGCGTGGCGCTGGGTTGCTGGCGCGCTGAGAGCGCAGCTGTGGATTGCAGGGGTTTTGCTGGTGCCAACATCAAACAAACCACCTTCTTTTACACTTTGATGCTTTTTCCTGTGCTGAGCGTATGCGCCACTCCTCTTCCCGTCGCCTGATTGTGCTAGCTGTCTTGCTGTCACTGGGGATTGGTGCGCTTTTTACGCGCGTCATCGTGACGATTCGCGACGATGAGTGGAATTACGCGCGCACCACCAATGCCAATTTGGTGCAGGCGCTAGAGAAAAGCGTGGCGCGCACGCTGGACGGCTTGGACCGCTCGATGGTGGGGCTGGCCGCCAACATTCATCTGCCGGATGTGATGGTTTTGCCAGCCCATTTGCGCAGGCAAGTGCTGTTTGACCATTCGCTGCGCTCGCCCGCCGTGGCGGCGGTGAGTGTCAGCGATGCGCATGGCAACATCGTGCTGCACAGCAGCGGTGTGTTGGGCCAGCAGGTCAACGTGGGCGCGTCCGACTATTTCATCGCACACCGCAGTGCGGCGCACGAGGGGCTGTATATCGGCCAACCACAGCGTGGCCACACGGGCGAAGAGTTTGTCCTGCCGCTGAGCCGCGCCTACTTTGACCAGCAGGGCGACTTTGCCGGTGTGGTGGTGGTGGCGCTGCGGCTGGCTTATTTCAACGACTTGCTGCGCGCGCTGGACTTGGGTGCCAGCAGCGGTGCCAATTTGTTTCGCCGCGATGGCATTGTGTTGGCGCGGTTTCCGTACAACGGCGCTGATGTCGGGCGCAGTCTTGCGGGTACGCCGACGATGCTCAAGCTGCAAGCCGCTTCGGAAGGGATTTTTGTTGGCACGGCGGCGATTGATGGCGTCCAGCGCCTCTACACCTTCCGCCACATCGGCACCTATCCGCTGATCATCAACATTGCGCAGTCCACCGATACCATCTTGGCGCAGTGGCGCCGCAGCGCTTGGCAGCTGGGTAGTTTTGCGCTGGCGCTGATGCTCGCGTGTCTTGGTTTGGCGGTGCTGTTTGTGCGCGAGTTGGCTGCGCGCCAGCGCGTTAGTGCCCGGCTGCAACAGGCCGAGCACGATATGCGTACCATTTTGGACAACCTGCCCTCGATGGTTGCCTATTGGGACAGTGACCAAGGCAACCGTTTTGCCAATCAGGCCTATCAAAGCCACTTTGGTGTGACCGCCGATACGCTGCTCCATACGCCGGTGAAAAACCTGCTGGGCACAAATTTTGACCAATCGCGCCCTTACATCCAAGCTGCGCTGCGCGGCCAACGGCAAATGTTTGAGCGCACCATCCGCGACGCGCGCGGCGATGAACGCTTTACGCTCGTTTCCTACGTGCCCGATTTCGATAGCCAGCACACCACGGCCCAGGGCGCTGCGATGGTGCGCGGCGTGTTTGTACAAATTACCGACATCACCGAGCGCAAGCGCATGGAAAACGAGCTGTTTGAAGAAAAAGAGCTGATGCGCTTGACGCTGCAGTCGATTGGCGATGCCGTGCTGTGTACCGATGCCAGGGCCTGCGTGACCTACATCAACCCGGCCGCCGAGCGCCTGACCGGCTGGCAGGCTTTTTCTGCGGCCGGCGAGCACATCGACAAAGTTGCGCCGCTGCGCATGGCGACGAATGGAGCCGATGCTATCAGCCCGCTGTGCCAAGCATTGGCGCAAGTGCGCACGCTTGGCCCGACACCGGGCGTCGTGTTGCAGCGCGCCGATGGTCAGCGGTTTGACGTCGAAGAATCGGCCAGTCCGATCACTGACCGCCACGGTCAGGTGACCGGCGCAGTGATGGTGTTGCACGACGTGACCGAGTCAGCGGCGATGGCGGCGCGCTTGGCACATTTGGCGCACTACGACGCCTTGACCGATTTGCCCAACCGCGTGCTGCTCAAAGACCGCGCCCAGCAAGCGATAGCGTTGGCACGGCGTAGCGGCCAGCAGGTGGCGGTGCTGTACTTTGATTTGGATGGCTTTAAGCAAATTAACGACACGCTAGGCCACGACGTGGGCGATTTGCTGCTGGTGCAATTTGCCCAGCGCCTGAGCGCCGTGGTGCGCCAAACCGACACCGTCTGCCGCCAAGGCGGTGACGAATTTATCGCCCTGCTACCGGCGCTGGAAGACCCTGAGCAAGCCTGTGTGGTGGCGCGCAAAATTTTGGCGATTTGCGCCCAGCCGCTGCAAGTGCAAGAGCGCCGACTGCAGGTGGGTGTCAGCGGTGGTATTGCGTGGTTCCCACAGCATGGTGAAACCATTGACGAGTTGGCCCGCCAAGCCGACGCGGCGATGTACGTTGCCAAGCGCGCCGGGCGGATGCAGTTTCGTCTGTGCGCCTCGTCCGGCGAGCCAGGCGAGGCAACCCAGCGCATCGGCTGAGGCTGTCAGCTATTTGTGAGTTATTGGCGCGGGCTTGCCGTTACGCTGCGCAGCTAACTTGGCGCGCTGGCGCTGCACAACCTCTGGAGCCTTGGCATGACCGATCTGTCCAAAATCACCTGCATTGAAGATTTGCGCGTTATCGCCAAGCGCCGCGTGCCGCGTATGTTTTACGACTACGCCGATTCTGGTTCCTACACCCAAAGTACCTACCGCGCCAACGAGGCTGACTTTCAAAGCATCAAGCTGCGCCAGCGCGTCGCTGTCAACATGACCGGGCGCAGCACGCGCAGCACCTTGGTCGGTCAGCCGGTTTCTATGCCGGTGGCCATTGCGCCTACCGGCCTGACCGGAATGCAGCACGCCGATGGCGAAATTTTGGCAGCGCGCGCGGCGCAGGCGTTTGGCATCCCATTCACGCTCTCGACGATGAGCATTTGCTCGATTGAGGACGTGGCGCAGCACGCCGGGCGCGGCTTTTGGTTTCAGCTGTACGTGATGCGCGACCGCGATTACATCGAGCGGCTGATTGACCGCGCCAAAGCCGCCGGCTGCACCGCGCTGCAATTGACGCTGGATTTGCAAATTTTGGGCCAGCGCCACAAAGACATCAAAAACGGCCTCTCGACCCCGCCCAAGCCGACGATTGCCAACTTGATCAACCTCGCCACCAAGCCGCGCTGGTGCCTTGGAATGCTGGGCACATCGCGGCGCAGCTTTGGCAACATCGTCGGCCATGCCAAGGGCGTGGGCGATTTGTCGTCGCTGTCGTCGTGGACGGCCGAGCAGTTTGACCCCGAACTCAATTGGGGCGACGTCGAATGGATCAAAAAACGCTGGGGCGGCAAGCTGATTTTGAAAGGCATCATGGACGTAGAAGACGCGCGTTTAGCAGTGGACAGCGGTGCCGATGCGCTGATTGTCAGCAACCACGGCGGGCGCCAGTTGGACGGCGCGCCCTCGTCGATTCACGCGCTGCCGGCGATTGCCGCCGCTGTCGGTCAACAGATTGAAGTTTGGATGGATGGCGGTATCCGCAGCGGCCAAGACGTGCTCAAAGCGCGGGCGCTGGGCGCGCACGGCACCATGATTGGGCGCAGCTTTTTGTATGGCCTCGGCGCTTTTGGTCAAGCCGGCGTGACCCGTGCGCTAGAGATCATCCAAAAAGAGCTGGACGTAACGATGGCGTTTTGCGGGCGCACGCAAATCGACCAAGTGGACCAAAGCATCTTGCTGGCGGGCACTTTCCCCACCGCTTAAAGCGGGTCTGCGGCCACCGCACGGCTGGCGTTTGTGCGCTTAGAAGATATAAGCGATTGAACAATGTTGTTTCATTCGGAATATAAGATACCTCTTCTGCTCCAACTTGGAGATTTATTGAGCCAAGAGGACTTCTTATATGCGTATCAATTTGCCCGTCACCGCCGAGGAGTACGACTACCCCGCCGAGCACATGTTGGTGTCCACCACCGATCCTCAAGGGCGCATCACGCATTGCAACCCGGCATTCATCGATGCCAGCGGCTATTCGTATGACGAGCTGATTGGCGAGCCGCACAACCTGATTCGCCACCCCGACATGCCGCCCCAAGCCTACAAAGACCTGTGGGCCACCATTGGCCGCGGCTTGCCGTGGACCGGGTTGGTGAAAAACCGGCGCAAAAATGGCGGCTTTTATTGGGTGCGCGCTAACGTCACGCCCATCATGGAAAACGGCAAGCCGCGCAGCTATATGTCGGTGCGCACCAAGCCCGCGCGCGCCGAGACCCAGCAGGCCGAGGCTTTGTACGCCCAGCTGCGCCGCGACCACGAGACCGGGCGCGTGACCATTCGCCTGCACCAAGGTCGGGTGATTTACGCTGGCCTGCGCGGCCGCTTGCAGCAATTGGGGCAACTGAGCGCCACCCAAACGATGGGGCTGATGCTGCTGGCCACCACCGTGATCAGTGTGCTGCCGTTGTGGCTGGCGGGGCAAAACCTGCCGGGTTTGTCCGGCGTGCCGACTTGGACACTGTCGCTGGCGCTGTTGTTGGGCGGCAATGCGGCGGTGCTGGCGTGGTTTCATCGGCGCATCGTCGCCAGCTTGCAGACGACGGCGTGCTTTGTCAGTGATATTGCCGCGTGCAACCTGAGCACCTCTTTGGCAGCTGGCCAGTTTCCTCACTCGCTGGCACCGCTGGCGCGCAATTTGCAGCAAATTCAGGTCAATCTGCGTGCGGTGGTTGGAGATGTGCGCACCGAAATCACCGGCTTTATGCGTGTGGCTGAACAAATTGCCCAAGGTGGCAGCGATTTGGCCGCCCGTACCCACGCCCAGGCCAGCAGCCTCGAAGAAACTGCCGCTGCGATGGAAGAGTTGGCCAGCACGGTACACCACACCGCTGACACCGCTGCGCAGGTGTCGCGCGACAGCGAACAAAGCTCAGCAGTAGCGCGCCGGGGCGGCGAGGCAGTGCAGCAAGTGGGCCGCGCGATGTTGGCGATTGAGCAATCGTCGCGCCAAATGGGCGACATCGTTGGCGTGATTGAGGGCATTGCCTTTCAAACCAACCTGCTGGCGCTCAACGCTGCTGTTGAAGCCGCGCGCGCTGGTGAGCAAGGGCGCGGCTTTGCCGTAGTGGCGACCGAGGTGCGCGCCTTGGCGCAGCGCAGTGCCAGCGCAGCACAGCAAATTCGCACGCTGATTGGCTCCTCGGTCAGCCAAGTCGCCCAAGGCTCACAGCAAATGAGCGATGCTGCGCAGACGATTACTGAAGTGGTCGATGCCGTTTCGCGCGTCAGTCAACTGGTACACCAAATCAGCTTGGCAACAGCCGAGCAGTCGCTGGGCATTGAGCAGGCCAATCAGTCCGTCACGCACATTGAGGGCATGACGGAACAAAACACCTCTTTGGTTGAGCAAACTGCCGCCTCGGCCGAAGGACTCAAGGGCAATTCAACCGGGCTGTGGCGCTCGCTACAGGTGTTTCGCATGGAGTCAACGCTTTGATTACTGCCGCGCGGTGCGCGTGCGCGCCGGTAGCGGCTGCGGGTGGCTGGTGCGCCACGGGTTGATGTCCAGACCGCCCCGGCGGGTGTAGCGCGCATACACCTCCAGCTTGATGGGCTGGCAGTGCGTCCAAATGTCCATAAAAATGCGCTCGACGCAGTGTTCATGGAATTCGTTGTGGCTGCGAAAACTCACCAAATATTGCAGCAGCCCCTCGTGGTCGATCTGCGGGCCGGTGTAGGCAATGCGCACGCTGCCCCAGTCGGGCTGGCCAGTCACCAAGCAATTGCTTTTGAGCAGATTGCTGGTCAGCACCTCGCTGACCGGTGGCTCGTCTTGTTTGGCCGTCAGCAACTCGGGCGCGGGGGTGTAGCGGCTGCATTCAATGTCGAGGCGGTCCAGGCTCAGGCCGTCCAGTTCGTGTATTTGCTGCTGGTCAAACATCTCGGGCAGCACCAAGCTGACCCCGACGCTGCCCGCCACAGGCGCGCCGTGCCACACGGTTTGGCTGAGGTCGCTGCGCAGGCAGGCCTGCACCTCGCTGGCATCGGCAAAGCGGCTTTGGTTAAAGCTGTTGAGGTAGAGCTTGAAGGACTTGCTCTCGACCAAATTCGGCGTCTCACACGGCACGGTGATGTGCGCCAGCGCTACCTGCGGCTTGCCGCGCAGATTCAGCCACGACAGCTCAAACGCTGTCCACAAATCAGCGCCAAAAAATACGGGCGCGCTGGTGATGCCGATCTCGGCGCGCTGGGCGGCGCGCGGCAGGGCAAACAGCAGCGCCGGGTCGTACTGGTCGGCGTAAGCGGCAGGCTTGCCCAGCGGTGATTGGTCGGGCGTGTGGCGGGTCATGGTCTCAAATACCGGGTAATGTGCTATGAAATAAAGAGCTACTAGCGCCCGTATCTATTGGGCTAGAGGCTGTTTTTATATGAAATAGGCGCCTTAAAAGCTCTCCCAATCATCGTCTGCTACCGCCGGTGATTTGGGTGCTGGCGTTGGTGCGCTGGTGCGCTGGTGCGTCGCCAAAGCCGAGCGCGTCGGCGGCTTGCGGGCAGGCGCGGCAGCGATGGCTGGTTTGGCTGTGGCGGGCTTAGTCGGTTTAGCCGATGCAGGCGCAGCGTGCGCTGGGGCACGCGGTGGCGCGCTACCACTGCCCAGATTGAACACTGCCACGGTTTGCACCAGCTCTTGCGCTTGGCTTTGCAGGCTGCTGGCGGCGGCGGCCATCTCCTCGACCAAAGCGGCGTTTTGCTGCGTGACTTGGTCCATCTGCACGATGGCCTCGCCCACTTGGCCGACGCCGGCGCTTTGCTCGGAGCTGGCGGCGCTGATTTCGCCCATCAAACTGGCCACTTGCTGGATGGCCTTGACCACCTCGGTCATGGTGTTGCCGGCCTCATCGACTTGGACGGCACCGACTTCGACGCGGCTGACGCTGGTGTCAATCAAGGTGCGGATTTCTTTGGCCGCTTCAGCCGAGCGCCCGGCCAAGCTGCGCACCTCGCTGGCGACGACGGCAAAACCACGGCCTTGTTCGCCAGCGCGCGCCGCTTCGACGGCGGCGTTGAGCGCCAAGATGTTGGTTTGAAAAGCAATGCTGTCGATGACGGCAATGATGTCGGCAATTTTGCGCGAGCTGTCGTTGATGCCCTTCATGGTGTCAATCACCCGGGCGACGGCTGCGCCGCCTTGCGCGGCCACGTCGGAGGCGCTGCGCGCCAGTTGTGTGGCGGTGCGGGCGTTGTCAGCGTTTTGCGTCACGGTGGAGTTGAGCTGCTCCATCGACGCCGCGGTTTGTTCCAGCGCGCTGGCTTGGCTCTCGGTGCGCCCGGACAGGTCGTGGTTGCCTTGCGAAATTTGCGCGCTGGCCGTGGCCACGCCTTCGGCACCTTGGCGCACGTGAGAGACCACGTCGGCCAAGCTGGCCTGCATTTTTTGCAGCTGCGCCATCAGGCTGGTGCTGTCGTTGGCGCGCACGTGGATGGGCTGGCTCAGGTCGCCCTGCGCCACGCGCTCGGCCATAGCAGCGGCGTCGCCCGGCTCGCCGCCAATGGGGCGCAGCACCAAGCGGTTGAGCGCTAGGTTCAAACCGAGCGACACCAGCACGATGCTCAGTAGACCCAAACCGATGGATTCGAGGCGCAGCTGGCGCACGTCGGCCAAGATGGTGTCGTTGGGCACGGTGGCGGCAAACGACCACGCGGTTTTGCTGTTGCCAATTTGCAGCGGCACATACACGCGCGTAGCCTGGGTTTGCAAGCGTTCGCTAAAAAAGTTGGTTTGGATGCTGCGCCCGGCAGCGATGGCGGCGCGCGCCAAGTTCAGGCTCTCGCTGCTGCCCATGTCTTTGCCGACGTTTTTCGGGTCGCGGTCGCCCACCACCATGCCTTTGTTGGTTAGCAGCGTGGCAAAGCCAGTCTCATAGATGCGCAGCGGCTCGATCACTTGCTGCAGGCTCGACAGCGCGATGTCCACGCCGGCTGCGCCGACCACGCGGCCATCGATCACGATGGGCACGACCAAGCTGGTCATCAGTACCGATTGGCCGGCCATTTGGTAGTGGTACGGCTCCAGCACGGTTTCTTGGCCGCTGGTTTTGGCCAGTTGGTAGAAGTCGCCAGCGCCGGTTTTGTCGTAATCGACCAGTGGCTCGATGCGCAGGGTGCCGTCGCTGCCACGGCTCCAGTAGGGCACGTAGCGGCCACTGGCATCGTGGCCGGGCGTGCTGGCGTGGGTGCTGTCTTGGCCGTCAAAAGCGTCTGGTTCCCAGGCTGTCCAGACGGCCAAGAAGCCCGGATTGCCGTTCAGTACGCCTTTGAGCAGCGCATTGGCAGCGGCACGTTCGGTCAGTCCAGCGGCTTTCAGGCCGGTCAGGGCGTGTGCCAAGGTGCGCGCCGCGTCCAGCCCCAGCTCCAGCGTGCGCGCCGCTTTATTGCCTTCGTTGGTCGCCAGTTGCGTGGTGTATTGCAGCGAGGTTTGGTATTGCAGCGTGCTGGTTTGGCGCGACACCAGCGTTAGCGTGATGGCAAAGCCCAGCAGCACGATGGCGCTTACCAGCAGCAACAGTCGGGTGCGCAGTGACGTGTTTTTCTGGCGGGTCATAGGAGCCTTGTGGGTAAAAAAGGGGATGGTGTTAATTGAAACCAGCTGTATTTTGCGCGCTCAAGCGCCAGCTGTGCGGCGGCGAAACACCAATTTCTCAGGCGTTGAGGCGCTGCGCTCGAAGGCATAACCGGCGGCGTTGAAGTCGTGCAGTTGCTCTGGCTGCGTGGCGCGCTGGTCAATGCAGTAGCGCGCCATCAGCCCGCGCGCGCGCTTGGCGTGGAAGCTGACGATTTTGTAAGCGCCGCCTTGGTAGTCCTGAAACACGCACTCGACGACGCGGGCGCGCAGTGTTTTCAGGTCTACCGATTTGAAGTATTCCTGCGAGGCCAGATTCAGCACCAGCGGCAGCGCCTCGCCACTGAGTTGTGCGTTGATGTATTGCGCAATCTGCGCGCCCCAAAATTGGTACAGGTTGGCGCCTTTGGCGGTGGCCAAGCGCGTGCCCATCTCTAGCCGGTACGGCTGCATCGCGTCAAGTGGGCGCAGCACGCCGTACAGCCCGCTCAAGATGGCCAAGTGCTGCTGCGCCCAAGCCAAGTCGTCGGCGCTGAGGCTGCGCGCTTGCAGGCCGTCGTACACGTCGCCGTTGAAGGCCAGCAGCGCCGGGCGGGCGGTGGCCGTTTTTTCGTCGGTGGTCCACGCTTGGTAGCGCGCCACGTTGAGCGCGGCCAGCGGGTCGCTGATTTTCATCAGCGAGGCCAGCGTTTGCGGCGTTTGCTGGCGCAGCAGCGCAATCAGCTCGCTCGACTGGGGCACAAACTGCGGCGCGGTGGCGACGATGCCATCGGCCAGCGGCGTGGCGTAGTCCAGAGATTTCGCAGGAGAAAGCAATATCAGCATCGGCAGCGCAGGCACAAGAAAAGAAGCAATTAAAAAAGTGAGCTGCTAGCGCCCGTATTTAGGGCGTTTGACAGTGTTTTAGCACTAGAAGCCAATAAATACGTGCGCTAGCAGCTATCTATTTAGTATAGAGGCAAGGTTCAGCGGCGGATGGTTGCACGACACGCGCCCATTTAATCGGCGGTGAAAGGGCAAAAAAAAGCGCCAATCCGCTGGAGCAACGGATTGGCGCAGCGCAAGCGCTCTAGCAGAGAGGTGTTAAGCCGCTGGCGGTTGCTCAAACGGCAGTGGCATTGCGCTCAGGTCGCGGCGGGTTTCGACCAGCACCAGCGGGCCGTCGTCTAGCACCACCGCCGCTGGGCGCTCGCGCGGCACGTGCACAGGGCGTGGCTCGGCAGCGATGGCCGCTTGCACGGCGGCCACTTTGTCCGCGTCCGATGTCACCCATTGCAGGCCGACGTTTTGCGCGATGGCGTGCATTTGCTCGGTCGGCAAGACAAAGCTTTCGACCTTGGGCATACCCGTGCCCGCGAGCGCCGGTGCGGCTGGTGCCGGTGCCGGTGCAACTGCGACAGCCACAGGCGCAGGCGCAGGCGTTACCACGGGTGCCGGCGCTGGGGCTTCTTCAGCGATGACCGGCGCGGCTGGCGTAATGGCTTTTGCTAGCACTGCCTCTACGGGCGCTGCCGTGGCGGGTTCTGCTGGTGCTGGTGCTGCCGGTGCCGGCGCAAAATAGCTGCGTCGCGGTGGGTCTTGCTCTGGCTGCGCTGTTGGCGCTGTTGGCGCTGGTACGGGCGCGGCGTGGTTGGCTTCTTGGTCAAAGTCCAACGGCGCTGGAGCCGCGTCTGGGCGTGGCGAACGGTTGCCGCGCTCGCCGCGATCGCGGCCATAGCGGTCGCGTGAGCGGCGCTTGGTTTCGCCGCTCTCGTTGCTCGCCGGTGCCGCTTCGTTGCCCGGCAGATCCACGTCGGGCAAATCGCTCAGTGGCGCAGTGTGGGCAAAGTCGCCGCTCTGCATTGGGCTGTGCTCGGTCGGGGCGCGTTGGGTGCGCTCGCGGCTTTCGCTGCGCGGCTCGCGCTCGCGGCGCGGCGCGGCGTTGTTGTTGTCACTGTTGCCGTTGCCGTTGTTGTCGCTGCGCTCAGTGCGCTCAGGCCGTTCGGTGCGTTCGCGCCGTGGTGCGCGCTCGTTGCGTGCTTCGCCGCCGTTAGCGTCTAACGCCGGCACCATCGACACATCGCGCTGTTCGTCGTGCAGTGGCCGGGTGTCGTTGTCGCGCGGGGTGCGGCCACGGTTTTCGCGCTGCTCGCTGCGGCCTTCAGCGCGGTTGTCTGAGCGGCCTTCGTTGCTGCGCTCGGGACGGTCGTTGCGCCGGCTACGGCTGTCGCCGTGGGCTGCGTTGTCACGGTTGGTGTCGCGGCTGTTGCGCTGGCGGCCACGGCCTTCGCTGTTGCGGTTGCCGTTGCCGTTGCTGTCGCGGCTGTTGGCGTCGCGGCTTTCACGACCTTCGCGACCTTCGCGGCGCGGTTCGCGCTGCGCTGGGGCGGGTGTGGGCGGCGGTGTCTGCACCGGTGCTACGACCGGTGCCGGTGCGCCACCAAAGCCCAGCAAGCTTTTGAGCCATGCAAAAAATCCTTGCTCTTGCGGTACGGGTGTTGGCTGGGGTGGCGGTGTGGGCGTTGGGCGTGGCGCAGCGCCGTGGCGCGGCTGGCGCACTTGGCCTTCGGCGCGCGGCGCGGCTTGCGGCGCGGGCGCGTCGGGCAGCACGCCTTTGATGACCGGGGTTTGTTTATTCGTCGGCTCTTGCGAGCGGCGCGTCACAGCCGTCGGGTCTTCAATCTCTTCGGCCAGCTTGTAGCTCGGCTCGATGCCTTCCAAGCGCGGGTCGTCGTGCTTGAGGCGCTCCAATTTGTAATTGGGCGTTTCCAGCGCTTTGTTGGGCACCATCAGCACGTTGATGCGCTGTTTCAGCTCAATTTTGGCGATTTCGGTGCGCTTTTCGTTGAGCAGGAACGAGGCCACATCCACCGGCACTTGGCAGTGCACGGCGGCGGTGTTGTCCTTCATCGACTCCTCTTGGATGATGCGCAAAATTTGCAGCGCCGAGGATTCGGTGTCCCGAATGTGGCCCGAGCCACCGCAGCGCGGGCAGGGAATCGACGAGCCTTCGGACAGTGCAGGTTTGAGGCGCTGGCGGCTCATTTCCATCAGGCCAAATTTGCTGATGGTGCCGAACTGCACGCGGGCACGGTCTTGGCGCAGCGCGTCGCGCAGGCGGTTTTCGACCTCGCGGCGGTTTTTGCTCTCGTCCATGTCGATGAAGTCGATGACGATCAAACCTCCCAAGTCGCGCAGGCGCATTTGGCGCGCCACTTCGTCAGCGGCTTCCAAATTGGTGCGGGTGGCAGTCTCTTCGATGTCGCCGCCCTTGATGGCGCGCGCCGAGTTCACGTCCACCGAAACCAAGGCTTCGGTGTGGTCAATCACGATGGCACCGCCGCTGGGCAACTGCACGGTGCGGGCGTAGGCCGATTCGATTTGGTGTTCGATTTGGAAGCGCGAGAACAGTGCTGCGTCGTCGCGGTAGCGCTTGACGCGGGCGGCGTGCTCGGGCATGACGTGCGCCATGAACTGCTGGGCTTGCTCGTAAATGTCGTCGGTGTCGATGAGGATGTCACCGATGTCGTTGCTGAAGTAGTCGCGGATGGCGCGGATCACCAAGCTCGATTCTTGGTAAATCAAGAACGCGCCTTTGCCGCCTTTGGCTGCGCCGTCGATGGCGCTCCAGAGTTTCAGCAGGTAGTTCAAGTCCCACTGCAGCTCGGGCGCGCTGCGGCCAATGCCGGCGGTGCGCGCAATGATGGACATGCCGTTGGGGTATTCCAACTGGTCCATGTTTTCTTTGAGCTCGGCGCGGTCTTCACCCTCGATGCGGCGCGACACACCGCCACCGCGTGGGTTGTTGGGCATCAGCACCACGTAGCGGCCGGCCAGCGAGATAAACGTCGTCAGGGCCGCGCCCTTGTTGCCGCGCTCTTCTTTTTCGACTTGGATCAGCAGCTCTTGGCCTTCGCGGATCACGTCGTTGATGCGCGCTTGGCTGGGCGCTACGCCCGGCGCAAAGTACTGCTTAGAGATTTCTTTGAACGGCAAAAAGCCGTGGCGGTCTTCGCCGTAATCGACAAAACAGGCTTCCAGCGACGGCTCGACGCGGGTGACGACGGCTTTGTAGATGTTGCCTTTGCGCTGCTCGCGTCCTTCGATTTCGATTTCGTAATCGAGCAGTTTTTGTCCATCGACAATGGCCAGGCGGCGTTCTTCGGGCTGGGTGGCGTTGATCAGCATCCGCTTCATGATGCATTCCTTTAAATAGTGCTGGGTCGGCAGCGCGCAGCGCTGTGGCTGGCGGGCTGAGGACCGTGATTCCAAACAAACAAGAGGCTCGCTAGGAGCCAACAATGCCTGGACTGACGCGTTGAAACGAAGGGAATGGCCCGGTTATGCCAGGTGCCGCAGGGGTGTTGCAGAACGTCAGTTCTGCTTCAGCTCTGTGGGGGCGGCAAGGGCGCGTGGAGGGGGGCGAGCCTGAGAGAGTGCAGGGGTGCTATCGAAGTGATAGCTGCTTGCGCAGGCGTGGCGGGCGTGAGAGTCCGATTTGCACCCGCTTGCAGCAGCGTAAACCGCTGCCACAAGGGCCGAATCATCATCATGAGCATCCACATAGTCGCTTTGGTCCGCCAGCAGTCGCGGCCCGAGTGGGGTGGACTGCTGGCTAGGGTATTCCGTATTCAGAGTGTTTCAATGTGTCAGCTTGGCGTGCGGCGTGCTGAGCTTGGCAGGCAACTGGCCTGTTCCGTGCGTACACGACGCCCGCTGGCATCGACCGGCCTGCGCTGGGCGAAGGGTTGTGTGGACTAAAATCCAGACAAATCAACCACTTACAAAACGCTGCGCAGGTGAAACATATTATAGAGGCCAAAGGGCCATCCCCCCGGTCGGTGACCCCCGCCGCGCCCTTGACAGCTCCCATGTCAACTTCCCTTATCCCAACAGCGGCACCCGCCGCCAGCTTCGTCGAAGTCGATGAAGATTCCGACGGCCAACGGCTGGACAATTTTCTGATTCGCCAGCTCAAAGGCGTGCCAAAAACCCATGTCTATCGCATCATTCGCAGCGGCGAGGTGCGCGTCAACAAAGGCCGTGCCAACGCCGACACCCGCGTGCAAACTGGCGACTTGATTCGCCTGCCGCCGGTGCGCATCTCCGAAAAAGTCGCCGACAAAGCCGAGCGCCCCGCGCCGCCGCGCGAATTTCCGCTGCTGCTGGAAGACGATTATTTGATTGCCATCGACAAACCCGCCGGTGTGGCGGTGCATGGCGGCAGCGGCGTCAGCTTTGGCGTCATCGAGCAATTGCGCCAAGCGCGGCCACAGGCCAAGTTTTTGGAGCTGGTGCATCGCCTCGACCGCGATACCTCGGGTTTGCTGCTGGTCGCCAAAAAGCGCTTGGCGCTGACGCGGCTGCAAGACCAATTCCGCGAACGTGAAACCGGCAAGACTTATCTGGCGCTGGTCAGCGGCACGTGGCCGGCCAAGCTCAAAGTCATCGACACGCCGCTGCACAAGTTTTTGCAAGCCGATGGCGAGCGCCGCGTGCGCGTCACCACGCCCGATGACCCGGAGGGGATGCGTGCCATCACCTTGGTTAAAGTGCGCAGCGTGTTGCCGCCGCGCCCACTGCAAGGCTTGCCGGCGATGAGCTTGTTAGAAGTCACCATCAAAACCGGTCGCACCCACCAAATCCGCGTGCACCTGTCCAGCAACGGCCACGCGATTGCCGGCGACGATAAATACGGCGACTTTGAGCTGAACAAGCGCCTGCAAAAATTCGGCTTCAAACGCATGTTTTTGCACGCATGGCGCTTGCAGTTTGCCCACCCGACCACCGGCCGGCGCACCGAGCTGTTTGCCGAGATGCCGCCCGAGTTGGCTGACTTTGTGGGTGCGGTATGACCCATCCTCGCTCCCGCCGTTTTGACCTGATTGCGTTTGACTGGGACGGCACGCTGTTCGATTCGACGCAAATCATCGTGCGCTGCATTCAGGCGGCGGTCAGCGATGTTGGCGGCACCGTGCCCAGCGACGAAGCTGCGGCTTACGTCATTGGCATGGCGCTGACCCAAGCGCTGGCCCACGCTGCGCCGGACGTGCCGCCCGAAAAATACCCCGAGCTGAACCACCGCTACCGCTACCACTATCTGCGCTTGCAAGACGAGGTCAGCCTGTTCAAAGGCGTGCTGGCGCTGCTGGACGATTTGCGCGCGCGCGGCCACTTGCTGGCCGTGGCGACGGGCAAAAGCCGGCGCGGTCTGAACGAAGCGCTGCAAAGTGCCTCGCTGCGCGGCGTGTTTGACAGCTCGCGCACCGCTGACGAAACCGCTGGCAAGCCGCATCCGCTGATGCTGCAAGAGTTGATGGCCGAATTTGACGTGGCACCCGAGCGCCTGCTGATGATTGGCGACACCACCCACGACCTGCAAATGGCGCTCAACGCCGGCTGCCCCAGCGTGGCCGTCAGTTACGGCGCCCACCCGGTGGAGAGCTTGACGGGTTTGCAGCCGCTGGTGATTGCGCACTCGGTGGCCGAATTGCACGCTTGGCTGGCGCGCCAAGCCTGAAAAGCTCAAGGCCAAGGCAAGGCTGGGAGCGCACTGGCATACTGCGCGCACCCCTCAACCTGTCGAATTGTTAAATGACCCAGCCGAACCAGTTTCCCTCCAGTGGATCTGAGCAAAAACCGCCTCCAGCCCAAGATATATGGGCGCAAGCAGCTACTGTTTCAGGAGCAAAAAAAACAGAAGACACGTCCGGATGGGAGCGCAGCGTGCTCGAAAAACTGGCTTTTGCCAGCTTGGCCGAGCAACGCGCCGCCCGCCGCTGGCGCACCTTTACGCGCTTGGCGTGGCTGGCGTTCATTATTTTTATGCTTTGGTTTGGTCTGACGCGCGAAATGACCACCACCAGCAAAAGCGGCCCGCACACAGCGGTGGTCGATATCAAAGGCGAAATCGCCTCGGGTGCCGAAGCCAGTGCCGAATATGTGATTGCCTCGCTGCGCAGCGCCTTTGAGGACGAAGGCTCTAAAGCGGTGGTGCTGCTGGTCAACTCGCCCGGCGGCAGTCCGGTGCAGGCCGGCATCATCAGCGATGAGATCGTTCGCCTCAAAGCCAAACACGGCAAGCCGTTGTACGCCGTGGTCGAAGAAACCTGCGCCTCGGCGGCCTACTACATTGCCTCGGCGGCGGATGAGATTTATGTCGACAAAGCCAGCATCGTTGGCAGCATTGGCGTGCTGATGGACGGCTTTGGCTTTACCGGCACCATGGAAAAACTCGGTGTCGAGCGCCGCTTGATCACGGCGGGCGAGAACAAAGGTTTCTTAGACCCCTTCAGCCCGCAAACTGAGCAGCAACTGCAGTACGCCCAAGCCATGCTCGATCAGATTCACCAGCAATTCATCACCGTGGTGAAGGCCGGACGTGGTGATCGTTTGCAAGACAGTCCTGAAATTTTCAGCGGCCTGTTCTGGACGGGCCAGCAAGCAATTGATTTGGGATTGGTTGACAAGCTCGGTAGCCTCGATTTTGTCGCCCGCGAAGTAGTGCAGGCCGAAGAAATCATCGACTACACCCGCCGCGAAAACGTCGCTGAGCGCTTGGCCAAACGTTTTGGCGCAGCGATGGGCGCGGGCGCGGCGCGGACTTTGCAAGCCACTGGCGTTCAGTTGCGTTGACAATGCCAGCTATGAAATGGCTTAACGAAGTGAAATGGGATGCGCAAGGCCTCGTGCCGGTGATTGCGCAAGAGCAGGGTACGGGCGACGTGCTGATGTTTGCCTGGATGAACCGCGAGGCGCTACAAAAAACCGCCGAACTTGGGCGTGCGGTGTATTTCAGCCGCTCGCGCAAGCGGCTGTGGTTTAAAGGCGAAGAGTCCGGTCATGTGCAAACCGTACACAGCATCCGCATCGACTGCGACCAAGACGTCATCTTGTTGACGGTAATGCAAGAAGGCCACACGCCCGGCATTGCCTGCCACACCGGGCGGCACAGTTGCTTTTACAGTGTGCTGAAGGGCGGTGTGTGGTGCGCCATTGAGCCGGTCTTGAAAGACCCGGAAACCATCTACAAGTAACCGCTATGAATCCTGCATCTATATCTGCCCCGTTGTCACAAGATACGTTGGCGCGTCTTGCCGCCACTATCGAGAGCCGCAAACCCGCGCACGGCGGTGACCCACAGGCCAGCTACGTCTCGCGCTTGCTGCACAAAGGGCCGGACGCTTTCCTCAAGAAGATTGGCGAAGAAGCCACTGAAGTAGTGATGGCTGCCAAAGACGTGGATCATGGCGCTGATTCGGCTGGCTTGGTGTACGAAGTGGCTGATTTGTGGTTTCACTCGATGATTGCGTTGGCCCACTATGGTCTCAGCCCTGCGGATGTGCTGCGGGAGCTAGAGCGCCGCGAAGGCACCAGCGGCATTGAAGAAAAAGCCTTGCGTAAAGCCGTGGAGCGCGCCGCACAAGAAGCAGCGCCATGAGCGACAGGGGCGAGATCATGGATGTCCAAACCAACGAAGAGCGCGCCGAGGCGCTGAAGGCTTGGGGTTGGGTCAGCTATGTGCTGCACCTGATTGTTGCCGTGGGAGCGTTGATTCCGGGTGCCCAGCCCGGTGCGGCGCTGCTGGCGATTGCGCTGGTCATCGACTTAGTCAAAAAAAGTGATGCCGAGGGCACGTGGCAAGCGAGCCATTTTTCGTACCGGATTCGCACTGTGCTGTGGGCGGGCTTGCTGTATTTACTGACTGCGCCGCTGTGGTTGTTGTTTATCTTTCCCGGCTGGATCGCTTGGTGTGTGATTTCGATTTGGTTTTTGTACCGCATCGTGCGCGGCATGGTGGCTATGAACCGCAGCGAGGCACTGGTCGCTTGACGCTTTCCTGCCAGTACTTCACTTTTTTCTGGACTCGCTATGCACGATTCGAACTGTATTTTTTGCAAAATCATTGTCGGCCAAATCCCGTCGCGCAAAGTCTATGAAGACGATGATGTCTTTGCCTTTCACGACATCAACCCATGGGCACCCGTGCATTTTTTAATCGTGCCCAAGATCCATGTGCGCTCGTTGGCGCATGCCCAGCCTGAGCATGTTGCGCTGTTGGGTCGGATGATGTTGTTGGCACCGCGTTTGGCGCTAGAGCAGGGCTGCGCGCCGTATCCCGATGGCGGTTTTCGGGTGGTGACCAACATCGGCGCACATGGCGGACAAGAAATTGACCACCTACACCTCCACGTGCTGGGGGGTCCGCGCCCGTGGCTCAAGGGTTGAGCCAGCACCTGTTGGTTGACAAGGGCTATCGGATCCGCGCTATATCCGCCGTCTAAAATGGCCGGCATTCATTAGGAGATTTCTATGGGCACGTTTTCTATCTGGCACTGGCTGATTGTGCTGTTGATCGTGGTGATGGTGTTTGGCACCAAAAAGCTCAAGAACATGGGTTCTGACTTGGGTGGCGCGGTCAAAGGCTTTAAAGACGGCATGAAAGATGGCAGCTCTGGCGATAGCGAGGCCGCCGCTCCCAGTCAAGTCGCCAACCAAACCGCGGCAGACAAAACCACCATCGATGTCCAAGCGCGGCAAAAGAGCTGATTGAGTCGGCATCCGCATGATTGATATTGGCCTGTCCAAGCTGGCGCTGATTGGTGCGGTGGCGCTGATCGTCATCGGGCCAGAAAAATTGCCGCGCGTCGCCCGCACCGTTGGCACGCTGCTGGGCAAAGCGCAGCGCTATGTGGCCGATGTCAAGTCCGAGGTCAATCGCTCGATGGAGTTGGACGAGCTGAAGAAAATGAAAGAGAGCATGGAAAGCGCGGCACGCGATGTCGAGCAGTCCATCCAAACCAACGCCAGCGCGTTTGAGAAAGACATGAACCACGCGGCGGGTTTGGGCTTTGACAGCGATGTCCACGCTGGTAGCGGTACCAGCTATGGCGATGACGATTTTGCTGACCTCTACAACGTCGTGCCGGCCTACCGCAATCCGGGCAAAAACTGGCGTCTCAAGCGCGGCGCGATGCCGCAGTGGTACAAGTCGCGCAGCGGCGTACGCACCAAAGTCCAGTCTGGCGCTGCCCGCGTGGCGCGCTACCGACCCCAAAAATCCTATCAATCTTCTCGATGCTGACGCGTTCTGCGCTGCACCGGCGGATGTAAGGTCCGCAGCACTTGAACATGTCCGATACCCCTCCTAAAGACGACGAACTCTTGGGCACTGAGCAGCCGTTTGTGCAGCACCTGATGGAGCTGCGCGACCGCTTGGTCAAAGCCGCTCTAGCCGTGGGCATCATGGCCGCCGTGCTGTTCCTTTTTCCTGGCCCCGGCGCGCTGTACGACCTGCTGGCCGCGCCGTTGGTGGCGCACCTGCCCAAAGGTGCCACGCTGATCGCCACCTCGGTGATCTCGCCGTTTATGGTGCCTTTGAAGATTTTGCTGATGTCGGCGTTTTTGCTGGCGCTGCCGGTGGTGCTGTGGCAAGTCTGGGGCTTTGTCGCGCCGGGCTTGTACATGCACGAGAAAAAACTGGTGGTGCCGCTGGTGGTGTCGAGCACGGTGCTGTTTTTTGTCGGCGTGGCGTTTTGCTACTTTTTCGTCTTTGGCCAAGTGTTTAGCTTTATCCAAAGCTTTGCGCCCAAAAGCATCACCGCCGCGCCAGACATTGAGGCCTATTTGAGCTTTGTAATCACCATGTTTATCGCCTTTGGCTTGGCGTTTGAGGTGCCGATTGTCGTCGTGGTGCTGGCGCGCATGGGCTTGGTCAGCGTCCAGAAGCTGAAAGAGTTTCGCGGCTATTTCATCGTGCTGGCTTTTATCATTGCCGCCATTGTCACGCCGCCCGATGTGGTGTCGCAGCTGGCGCTGGCGATTCCGATGTGCCTGCTCTACGAGGTCGGCATTTGGGCGGCGCAAATCTTTATCAAGCACACCCAAGCGCCCGAAGAAGCAGACCAAACGGCTTAATGCCGTTATCTGACCCGATAAGAAAAAAGGCCTCAATGCGAGGCCTTTTTTATGGTCAAAACAGGCTCTAGCCCTTTAGATACGTGCGCTAGTAGCTATTTTTTTGATAGTAAATTGCTGGGTAGTGTATCAACGCTGTACCGGACGCCGCACGGTGGGGCGCAGTCCGGGAACGATGCTCAACGCCACCATTTGGTTGGCGCGCTGCACTTCAAACGTCGCCGGCTCGCCCGGTTTGAGCGCCGCCACGGTCGAGAGCAAATTGGGCACGTTGTTGATGCTGGCCCCCCCCCACGCGCAAGATCACGTCGCCCGGGCGCATACCGCCTAAAGCGCCGGGGCCGTCTTGCAGTACGCCGGTGACGATCACGCCCTCGGTGGCTTTGACGCCAAAGGTTTCGGCCAGCTCGGGCGACAACTCGCTCGGCTCCACACCAATCCAGCCGCGCGTGACTTGGCCGTCTTTGACGATGCCGTCCAGCACCATCTTGGCGGTCGAGACCGGAATGGCAAAGCCAATGCCCATGCTGCCGCCCGAGCGCGAGTAAATCGCCGTGTTGATGCCCAGCAAATTGCCGTTGACATCGACCAGCGCGCCGCCCGAATTGCCGGGGTTGATGGCCGCGTCGGTTTGGATGAAGTTCTCAAAAGTGTTGATGCCCAACTGCGTGCGCCCCAGCGCGCTGACGATGCCGCTGGTGACGGTCTGGCCAACGCCAAATGGATTGCCAATTGCGAGCACTTGATCGCCCACCGCCAATTGGTCAGAGTTGCCCAGCACGATCACTGGCAGTTTTTCTAGCTCGATTTTCAGAATCGCCAAATCGGTCTCGGGGTCGGTGCCGATGACGCGGGCGCGGGCGCGGCGGCTGTCGGTCAGGGTGACTTCGATTTCGTCGGCACCTTCAACGACGTGGTTGTTGGTCAGGATGTAGCCATCGGGGCTGATGATGACGCCGCTGCCCAAGCCAGCTTGGGCTTGCTGATTGGCTTGGTCGCCAAAGAAAAACTGAAACCACGGGTCGTTGCTGCGCGGATGGCGCACCGCCGCTTTGCTGGTGTTGATGCTGACCACGGCCGGCGCTGCCTTGCGCGCAGCGCCGCTCAGACTGCCGGGAGCCGATTCGGCCTTGGGGGCAGGCGGTGCCTCAATGAGCGCAATGCCCGCGCCCGAGAGCACGCCGCCCCGGCGCACCCAATCGGGTTGCAGCGTGGCGACAACAAAATAAGCCGCGACCAAGACGGTCACGGTTTGCGAAAACAGCAGCCAAAGGCGTTTCATGGGGTGGACAATCGTTAAGCCTAAGTGGGCGGCCATTGTCGCGCAAGCGCTACGGCCGCGCAGTGTGGACAATAAAACCATGCATACCAACCAAGACACCCTGCTGCGCGCCTTTGATGCGCTGCTGCAACCCGAACGCTTTAAAGACTACGGCCCCAACGGCCTGCAAGTCGAAGGCAAGCCGCGCATTGAGCGTTTGGTCAGCGGCGTCACCGCCAGCCAAGCGCTGATTGACGCGGCGATTGCCGAGCGCGCTGACGCGATTTTTGTCCACCACGGCCTGTTTTGGCGCGGCCAAGACGGGCGCATCACCGGCTGGATGAAGCAGCGCTTGCAGCGCTTGCTGGCGCACGATATCAACCTGTTTGCCTACCACTTGCCGCTGGACGCGCACCCGCAGTGGGGTAACAACGCGCAGTTAGGTCAGCGGCTGGGCTGGCTGGCGGACGCGCATTTTGGCGAGCAAGATTTGGGCTTTATCGGCAGCGCTTCTTATGCCAACGCGCAGGCCGTGGCGCAGCAGTTGCAGCAGGTGCTGGGGCGCTCGGTCACGCTGGTGCAGTCGGCCGACAACGCTGCGCGGCCAGTGCAGCGCGTGGCGTGGTGCTCGGGCGGCGCGCAGAGCTACTTTGAAGCGGCGATTGCGGCGGGCGCTGATGTGTTTGTCACGGGTGAAATCTCTGAGCCGCAAGCCCATTTGGCGCGTGAAATGGGTGTTGCTTTCATCGCCGCTGGCCACCACGCGACCGAGCGCTACGGCGCGCCCGCCGTAGCCGCACAAGTGGCCAACGAGCACGGCATCAGCCATTTGTTTATCGACATCGACAATCCAGCTTGATGCAGAGCGGCGCTATTTTTGCTATTTATTACATAGCTGCTAGCGCACGTATCTAAAGGGCTAGAGGCCAATTTGGCTATAAATTTTTCATTTATTACGTGTTGGAGGTCTGTTGTATGGCTCTTTTAGCCCCCGTTTTGGCGATCACCCAAGGCGACAGCGCCGGCATCGGCCCAGAAATCATCGCCAAAGCGTTTCGTGATGCGCCGGGCGATTTGCGCGGTTGTTTTGTGGTGGGCGACGTGGCCACGCTGCGCCGCGCTGCGCAGTGCATTGAGCGCCCCGGCCAGCCGCCACTGCCGGTCGCGCTGATCAGCACGCCTGCCGAGGCTTTGAATGCGCCGCCGCGCTGCATCCCTGTGCTGCACTTGGACGGCATCGCGGCAGCGCAGCCGTTTGGATGCATCAGCGCCGAGGCCGGCCAAAGCGCAGCGCAATGCGTGGTGTGGGCGGCGCGCGCGGCATTGCGCGGCGAGATTGCTGGCTTAGTAACGGCGCCGCTGCACAAAGAAGCGCTGCACGCCGCCGGCATCGATTACCCCGGTCACACAGAGCTGCTGCAAGCCCAAGCGGCGGCGCACGCCGGCGTGGCGCTGGCCGAGATGCCGGTGCGCATGATGCTCGCCAGCGACGAACTGCGCACGGTGCTCGTCAGCATCCATATGTCGCTGCGGGCGGCGCTCGAAGCCGTCACCTTCGACAACGTGTTGCAAACTTTGTTGATTACGGATACCGCGTTGCGGCGCAGCTTGGGGCGAGCGCCGCGCATCGCTGTGGCCGGGCTCAATCCGCACGCGGGCGAAGGCGGCTTGTTTGGCCGCGAAGAACTGGAGGTGATTGCCCCAGCCATCGCCAAAGCGCGTTTACAGGGCTTGGACGTGACTGACCCGTTAGCGCCTGACACGGTGTTTATGCGCGCTCGCCATACGGCGGCTAAACCGGGTGAGTTTGATGTGGTGCTGGCCATGTACCACGACCAAGGGTTGATTCCGGTCAAGTATCTGGGCGTGGACAAGGGCGTGAACGTCACGCTAGGTTTGCCGCTGGTGCGCACCAGCCCCGACCACGGCACAGCGTTTGATATTGCCGGCCAAGGCGTGGCCGATGCGTCTAGTTTGGTGGAGGCTGTGCGTATGGCACGCAAGCTGGCGTTGTGAATGAAAAGTGCCTCTAGCCCAATAGATACGGGCGCTGGCAGCTATCAAATCAGCGCTTGAGGCTGTCGCGGATTTCGCGCAGCAGCGCAATGTCTTCAGGCGTTGCTGGTGCAACTTCGGGCGCTGCTGGCTCGGCGCGCTTGAAGCGGTTGATTTGGCGCACCATCATGAAAATGATGAACGCCAAAATCACAAAATTGACCGCCACCGTGATGAAGCTGCCGTAAGCAAACACCGGCACGCCTGCGGTTTTGAGTGCGTCAAGCGTCATCGCCGTATCGGCCGGCACCGTGCCCAGCACCACAAAGAGGTTGGAAAAGTCGAGCTTGCCAAAAACCAAGCCGGCTAGCGGCATGATCAGGTCTTTGACGATGGAGTCGACAATTTTGCCAAATGCAGCGCCAATGATCACGCCCACAGCCAGATCCATTGCATTGCCTTTGATGGCAAATTCTTTAAATTCTTGCAGCATTCCCATGGATGATTCTCTCCCGATAATTAATTGGTGGAGTATCCGTCAATCAGGGTTAACGCGCTGAAAACGGGCGTGAGATCAGTGCGTTTGCACAAAATGCAAGAGGCTCTATGCACTCCGCTACAATTTGAGGCTGTCTCCCCAACCCTAGCGATGTACATCGAGGATCCCCCCCATGAGTGACAATCCAATCGACTCCAGCAAGCGGACGTGGCTGATCGCGACCGGCTGTGCGGGCGCCGTGGGCGGCGTGGCAACCGCCGTGCCTTTTGTAAGTTCTTTTCAGCCATCCGAGAAGGCCAAAGCGGCTGGTGCTGCCGTCGAAGTGGATATTTCCGCTCTCAAGCCCGGTGAAAAAATGACCGTGGAATGGCGCGGCAAGCCTGTTTGGATCGTCAAGCGCACGCCCGAGCAGTTAGAAATTTTGCCCACACTGGATGGCCAATTGGCCGATCCCAAATCCGAGCGCAATCCGGCTGAATTTACGCCTGAATACGCCCGCAACGAGCACCGCTCAATCAAGCCCGAAATTCTTGTGGCGGTGGGTATTTGCCCCCATCTTGGCTGCTCGCCTTCCGACAAATTTTCTGAAGGCCCACAGCCGTCGCTGCCCGACGACTGGAAAGGTGGCTTTTTGTGCCCCTGCCACGGTTCGACCTTTGATATGGCTGGGCGCGTCTACAAGAACAAGCCATCGCCAGACAATCTGGAAGTGCCACCGCACGTCTACTTGTCAGACTCGCGCCTGCTCATCGGCGAAGACAAGAAAGCTTGAGGGACTGGACTATGGCCGAATTCAAGGAAATTTCCCCCAACGCTTCGGGCGGTGCCAAGCTCACGAACTGGTTTGAAAACCGCTTCCCGACGGCATTCGATGCTTACCGCGTCCACATGTCGGAGTACTACGCCCCGAAGAATTTCAACTTCTGGTACATCTTTGGCTCACTCGCTCTGTTGGTGCTGGTGATTCAAATCGTTACTGGTATTTTTCTGGTGATGCACTACAAGCCCGACGCCGCCAAGGCGTTCGAGTCGGTTGAGTACATCATGCGTGATGTCCCTTGGGGCTGGTTGATTCGCTACATGCACTCCACTGGTGCCTCAGCGTTCTTCGTCGTTGTTTATCTGCACATGTTCCGTGGCCTGATGTACGGTAGCTACCGTAAACCGCGTGAGTTGGTGTGGATTTTTGGTTGCGCGATTTTCCTCGCCCTCATGGCCGAAGCCTTCATGGGCTACTTGCTGCCTTGGGGCCAGATGTCGTACTGGGGCGCTCAGGTCATCGTGAACCTATTTGCCGCGATTCCTTTCATTGGTCCTGACTTGGCTTTGCTGATTCGTGGTGACTATGTGGTGGGCGACGCAACGCTTAATCGCTTCTTCAGCTTCCACGTGATTGCTGTGCCGCTGGTGTTGATTGGCTTGGTCGTGGCCCACTTGTTGGCGTTGCACGACGTGGGTTCGAACAACCCCGACGGTATCGAAATCAAGGGCCCTAACGCCCCCAAAGATGCCAACGGACATCCGCTTGACGGCATTCCTTTTCATCCTTACTACACGGTGCATGACATCATGGGCGTTTCGATGTTCCTGATGGCTTTCACGGCGGTGATCTTTTTTGCGCCTGAATTCGGTGGCTACTTTTTGGAGTACAACAACTTTATCCCGGCTGATCCGCTGAAGACTCCGTTACACATTGCCCCAGTGTGGTACTTCACGCCGTTTTATTCGATGCTGCGTGCTATTACCACTGAGATGATGTATGTGCTGATCGTCTGCATCTTGGGCGCTGCGGTGTTGGCTGTGGTCAAAGGCCGTATGCCTGCCATCATTAAGGGCGGCATCTTGGGCGCAGCTTTGATCGGTACGGCACTGATGCTGTCGATTGATGCGAAGTTCTGGGGTGTGGTCGTAATGGGTGGCGCAGTAGTCATCTTGTTCTTCTTGCCTTGGCTCGATTGCAGTCCAGCGCGCTCAATTCGCTACCGCCCTACATGGCACAAGTATCTGTACGCCATCTTTGTCATCGTCTTTTTCGTTCTCGGCTACCTTGGCATCAAAGCGCCGGGCGCATGGGGTGAGATTGCTGGCCAAGACGTTGCTCAGCGCGTGTCGCAAGCGTTTACGCTGTTTTACTTCGGCTTCTTCTTGTTGATGCCTTGGTGGACACGCATTGGTGATCCAAAGCCAGTGCCGACCCGCGTGACCTTTACGCCGCATTGAGTGGAGACGCATACCATGAAAAAAATACTTCTCTCTATTGTTGCTGCGCTGAGTCTGGTGGCTGGCTCTGCGCATGCTGCCGGCGGCACTATGCCGCTGGACAAAGCGCCTGACCGCATCAACGACATGGGCGCGCTACAAAACGGTGCCAAGTTATTTGTCAATTACTGCATTGGTTGTCACTCTGCGGCCTTCATGCGCTACAACCGCTTGACCGACATCGGTTTGAGCGAAGCGCAGATCAAGGAAAACCTTTTGTTCACCACCGACAAAATTGGTGACACCATGAAGGCAGCCATTGATCCCAAGCAAGCTAAAGATTGGTTTGGTGCTAATCCACCTGACTTGACAGTGATTGCACGTTCACGCGCTGGTTTGGGTGGCACGGGTTCTGATTACCTCTACACCTTCTTGCGCACCTTCTACCCTGACGACACCAAGGCCACTGGTTGGAACAATTTGGTGTTCCCAAGTGTCGGTATGCCGCACGCGTTGTGGCAGCTCCAGGGTGAACGCCGCGCTATTTTTGAAACCCAAGAAGGTCATGGAACCACTCCCATGTTCAAGGGTTGGGAGCAAGTCTCCCCTGGCACGATGACGCCTGAGCAGTACGATGAAGCCATTGGCGATTTGGTCGGTTACCTACAGTGGATGGGTGAACCGGTGCAAAGTCGTCGGGTTCAGATGGGTATCTGGGTGTTGGTTTTCTTGGCCTTCACCACAGTGCTTGCTTGGAAGCTGAACGCGTCTTTCTGGAAAGACGTCAAATAAGGCATTGTTTGCCAAGCCGCATCTTCAGGTGCGGTTCAGTTTCAAGTTTCTAGAGTGGGCGCTCCATGCGTTCCACTCTTTTGTTTTTTTAGGAGTCTCTTGCCATGATGGTGCTTTATTCGGGAACAACCTGTCCTTTTTCCCACCGCTGCCGCTTTGTTTTGTTCGAAAAAGGCATGGATTTTGAAATCCGTGATGTCGATCTGTACAACAAGCCAGAAGACATCAATGTGATGAACCCGTATGGCCAAGTGCCGATCTTAGTTGAGCGCGATTTGATTTTGTACGAGTCAAATATCATCAACGAATACATTGATGAGCGCTTTCCGCACCCCCAGTTGATGCCCGGCGATCCAGTCGACCGTGCCCGCGTACGCTTGTTCTTACTCAACTTCGAAAAAGAGCTGTTCATTCACGTCAACATCTTGGAATCGCGTGCCACCAAGGGTAACGAGAAGGCGCTCGAAAAAGCCCGTGCCCATATCCGTGACCGCTTGACCCAGCTGGCACCGGTGTTCTTAAAAAACAAATACATGTTGGGCGAGAGCTTCTCTATGCTTGACGTCGCCATTGCGCCGTTGCTGTGGCGCCTCGACTACTACGGCATCGACCTGAGCAAAAACGCTGCTCCTTTGTTGAAATACGCCGAGCGGATTTTCTCGCGCCCCGCCTACATTGAAGCACTGACGCCTTCCGAGAAGGTCATGCGCAAATAAGCTGCATCAGCAGCGCACGTTGGCTTTTAACTTTGAGACCCGCACTATGAATGCACAGGAATCGACTACTACCCGTCCTTATTTGATTCGGGCACTGCACGAGTGGTGCACGGACAATGGTTTCACGCCCTATTTGGCGGTGCGCGTGGACGATTCGGTGCAAGTGCCACGTGAATATGTCAAAGACGGCGAGATCGTGCTGAACGTCGGTATTGATGCCACCAAGGCGCTTCAGTTGGGCAATGACTATATTGAGTTCACTGCACGTTTTGGCGGTAAGCCACGCGACATCATGGTGCCCGTAGGTCGTGTCATTGCCATCTACGCTCGTGAAAATGGCCAAGGCATGGCATTTCCGCCGCCGCTGGATTTGTTGACCGATGTCGAGGCTCCGCCCTTTAGCTTGGCTCAGGTGCCTTTGCACGAGGTGCGAGTCGAAACTGATGCCGATGAAGCCGATGCCGAGCCCCTAGTGCACTTGGTGCCTACCGATTCAACCTCAGACGACGAGGGCGATGCCCCGCGTCCACCACCCGTTACGGGAGCCAAGAAGGCAGCCTTGAAGCGGGTGAAGTAAGCACCGACGGGGACGCAAGGGATTTTTGCCATTTTTAGCGATTAGAATACAGCCTTCGCCGATTTAGCTCAGTTGGTAGAGCACCCGCCTTGTAAGCGGTAGGTCGTCAGTTCGATTCCGACAATCGGCACCAGTTAAAAAACCGCTCACTGTTTTGCAGTGAGCGGTTTTTTGCATTTGAGTGCTGAAACTCCGCTGGAATTAAGTTTGCACCTTCAGCCGAATGGTGTTGATGTCCCAGCCTTGGGCGCGCAGATGGGTCAATAAGGCAGGTGCCAGTTGGCGCAGTTTGGCTGCTGCTGCGTTATTTTTGACCAATAAACACCAGCTATCGCCTTCAATCGGGCCTGCCTGAATCGCGGCGTGCAGGCCGACGGGGATCAGGGTTTTGACCGCATGCAAGCGTTCGCTGGAGTCGCGTGTCAGCGCCACCAGTTTGGCCAAGATGGGCGTTTCTTGCGAGGCTTGCTCTAGCGTGATGGCGTAATGGCGGCGATTCATAGCAAATGTGCAAGTGGGCTGACGGATGGGGCAAAAAATGCAGACGGTGGCTGATTATCGGTGGCAGCTTTTAGCGGCTGCGCGCTGTGTAGGGCACGGTGCGCTAAGAGGTCCGCACTCAGGCGGCTAAAATCATAGGCTCGGATCCCACCGGCGCGCATTGGCCCAACTTGGAATGTCGACTGGTGGCCCCAACTGAAATTACTTCTTTTTAGGGATTGTGGTCGCTGCTGGTGCTTTGTGCATCGGTGGTTGACCCGCACGCATGGCCACCAACTTCCTCACCAAAATTTTCGGCAGCCGCAATGACCGGCTGCTCAAGCAATACCGCAAAACTGCCGCCCAGATCAACGCGATGGAGCCTTCCCTTGAAGGCTTGAGCGATGAAGCGCTGCGCGCCAAAACGCAAGAGTTTAAAGACCGCGTTGCCAAGGGCGAGTCCTTGGATGCCATCTTGCCCGAGGCTTTCGCCGTAGTGCGCGAAGGCTCTAAGCGCAGCATGAAAATGCGCCACTTTGATGTGCAGTTGGTCGGCGGCATGGCGCTGCACTACGGCAAAGTCGCTGAAATGCGCACTGGTGAAGGTAAAACGCTGACCGCCACCTTGCCGGTCTACCTGAACGCCTTGTCGGGCAACGGCGTGCATGTGGTTACCGTTAACGACTACTTGGCCAGCCGCGATGCCAAATGGATGGCACGCTTGTACAACTTCCTTGGGCTGTCAGTGGGCATTAACCTGCCCAATATGCCGCGCGAAGAAAAGCAGGCGGCCTACGCGGCCGACATCACCTACGGCACCAACAACGAGTACGGCTTTGACTACCTGCGCGACAACATGGTCTACGAGGCCAGCGACCGGGTGCAGCGCAAACTCAATTACGCCATCATTGACGAGGTCGATTCGATCCTGATTGACGAGGCGCGCACGCCGCTGATCATCAGCGGCCAAGCCGAAGACCACACCGCCATGTATTTGGCGATGAACCAAGTGGTGCCGCTGCTGGTGCGCCAAGAGGGCGAAGCCGACCCGCGCACCGGCGAGGGCATCACCAAGCCGGGCGACTTCACGCTGGACGAAAAAACCCACCAAGTCTTTCTGACCGAGCAAGGCCACGAAACCGCCGAGCGCGTACTGGCGGCGCAGGGTTTGATTGCGGCGGGTGCGTCGTTGTACGACCCGGCCAACATCTCGCTGATGCACCACTTGTATGCCGCGCTGCGCGCCAACAACCTGTACCACCGCGACCAGCACTATGTGGTGCAAGACGGTGAAATCGTCATCGTGGACGAGTTCACCGGTCGCCTGATGTCGGGCCGGCGCTGGAGCGAAGGCCTGCACCAAGCGGTCGAAGCCAAAGAAGGTGTGCCAATTCAGGCCGAAAACCAAACGCTGGCCTCGATCACTTTCCAGAACTACTTCCGCCTGTACAACAACTTGGGCGGTATGACTGGCACGGCCGACACCGAAGCCTACGAATTCCAAGAAATCTACGGCCTAGAAACCGTCGTCATCCCGCCCAACCGCCCGAGCAAGCGCGACGACCAGCTCGACCGCGTTTACAAAACCACGCGCGAAAAGTACGAAGCGGCGATCAAAGACATCCGCGAGTGCTACGAGCGCGGCCAGCCGGTGCTGGTGGGTACCTCGTCGATTGAGAACTCCGAAATCATCGACAAGCTGCTGAACGACGCCAACTTACCGCACCAAGTGCTCAACGCCAAACAACACGCCCGCGAGGCCGACATCGTCGCCCAAGCCGGCCGCGCCAGCATGATCACCATTGCCACCAACATGGCCGGTCGCGGTACCGACATCGTGCTGGGCGGCAATATCGAAAAAGACGTGTTGGCGATTGAAACCGACGAGTCGCTGGACGAAGGCACCAAGCAAGCGCGCTTGGCGCAATTGCGCGCCGATTGGGCGGTCGATCACGAAAAAATCAAGGCGCTGGGCGGTTTGCGCATCATCGCCACCGAGCGCCACGAGTCGCGCCGCATTGACAACCAGTTGCGTGGCCGCTCTGGCCGCCAAGGTGACCCCGGTTCGTCGCGCTTCTATTTGAGCTTGGACGACTCGCTGATGCGCATCTTCGCCGGCGACCGCGTTAAAGCCATCATGGACCGGCTGAAGATGCCCGACGGCGAGGCCATCGAAGCCGGCATCGTCACCCGCAGCATCGAGTCGGCGCAGCGCAAGGTCGAGGCGCGCAACTTTGACGTGCGCAAGCAGCTGCTCGAATACGATGACGTGGCCAACGACCAGCGCAAGGTGATTTACGAGCAGCGCAACAATATTTTGGATGCGGCTGATTTGTCCGAAGTGATTGCCGCCATGCGCGAAGACAGCTTTACCGATTTGGTGCGCCAGTACGTGCCGCCGGAGTCGGTCGAAGAGCAATGGAACCTGTCTGCGCTTGAAAAATTGCTGGCCGAAGATTGGCAAATGCCGTTGTCGTTGCGCGCGCTGGTCGAAGAGGCCAAGTCCATCACTGACGACGAGATTTTGGAAAAAGTGGTGCAAAGCGCCCACGCCATTTTTGACGCCAAGGTCGAACTGGTAGGCCGCGAGAACTTCACCCAGTTTGAACGCGCGGTGCTGCTGCAAAGCTTTGACTCCAACTGGCGCGACCACCTGAGCGCACTCGACTACCTGCGCCAAGGCATTCACCTGCGCGGCTACGCGCAAAAGCAGCCCAAGCAAGAGTACAAGCGCGAAGCATTCGAGCTGTTCCGCCAGCTGATCGACATGGTGAAAAACGAAGTCACCAAGATTTTGATGACGGTGCAAGTGCAGTCGCCAACGCAGCTTGACCAAGCCGCCGAAGACATGGAGCAGCGCGCCGAGCGCATCGCCAACGTCACCTACAGCTCGCCGACCGAGACCGGCGAGGTGGAAACCGTGGTCGATGCCAGCACCCTGCGCCAAGCCAAGCCGATGCAGGCGACGCCCGGCGTGCGCGTCGGCCGCAACGACCCTTGCCCGTGCGGCAGCGGCCAAAAATACAAGCAGTGCCACGGCAAGTTGGCTTAAACAGCGCACACCGTCTCTTTTGAAAAGAAAACTATGCCAGTGAATCTCTCTACTCCCGTGGCGGCTGACCTGCACGCCATCCCCGGCGTGCGCATTGGCGTGACCGAAGCCGGCGTGCGCAAGGCGCAGCGCAAAGATGTGACGGTGTTTTTGCTCGATGAAGGCACCGCCGTGGCCGGCGTGTTCACACAAAACCGCTTCTGCGCCGCGCCGGTGCAAATCTGCCGCGAGCATTTGGCCACTGGCTCGCAAATCCGCGCCATGCTGATCAACACCGGCAACGCCAACGCCGGCACCGGTGCCGGCGGTTTGGCGCGCGCGCGCCAAACCTGCGAGGCGCTGGCCGAGCAGTTGGGGCTGGCAGCCAACCAAATCCTGCCGTTCTCGACCGGCGTGATCATGGAATCGCTGCCGGTCGATCGCATCACCGCCGGCCTGCCCGCCGCGATTGCGGATGCAGCGCCGGCACACTGGGGTCGCGCTGCCGAAGGCATCATGACCACCGACACCGTGCCGAAAGCCTTTAGCACGCAAGTGCAAATTGGTGGCGCCACCGTGTCGATCACCGGTATCAGCAAAGGCGCCGGCATGATCCGCCCGAACATGGCGACCATGCTCGGCTTTATGGCCACCGATGCCTGCATTGCGCCCGCATTGCTGCAGCAACTGGCCACCGAGCTGGCCGACCAGTCGTTCAACCGCATCACCATCGACGGCGACACCTCGACCAACGACTCGTTCATCGTCATGGCCACGCAGCGCGCTGCCCATGCAGCGATCACCTCGTTCGATAGCCCCGACGGCCAAGCGCTGAAAGCGGCGCTGCTGTCGGTAGCGCAGCAGTTGGCGCAAGCCATCGTGCGCGACGGCGAAGGCGCAACCAAGTTCATCACCGTGCGCGTCGAAGGCGGCAAAACCGGCGACGAATGCCGCAAAGTGGCCTACGCCATCGCCCATTCGCCGCTGGTCAAAACCGCCTTTTTTGCCAGCGACCCGAACTTGGGCCGCATCTTGGCCGCCGTCGGTTACGCCGGCATTGACGACCTCGATCAGACCGGCATCGATCTGTATCTGGACGACGTGCCAGTGGCGCTGCAAGGCGGGCGCAACCCCGACTACCGCGAAGAAGACGGCCAGCGCGTGATGCAGCAAAGCGAAATCACCGTGCGCGTGTTGCTGGGGCGCGGCACGGCAGCCGACACCGTTTGGACGTGCGATCTGAGCCACGAATACGTCACCATCAACGCCGACTATCGCTCCTAAAATAAGAGCTGCTAGCGCTTGCTGCATAAGGGCTGGAGGCCAAAATGAATCAAAATTTTGAGCGATTGATGCTGCGCGCCGAGCAATTGATCGCGCGCATCGAATCCATCCTGCCCCAGCCCTTGACGGCACCCGATTGGACGGCGTCAGTGGCGTGGCGCTACCGCAAACGCAGCAGCGGCCACGCCGTGCTGGAGCCAGTGCGCCACGTCGCGCCGCTGCAGTTGAGCGACCTGCAAGAAATCGACGGCCAGAAAGAAAAAATCCAGCGCAACACCGAGCAGTTTGTGCGCGGCGCGCTGGCCAACAACGTGCTGCTGACCGGCGCACGCGGCACCGGCAAATCGTCGCTGATCAAAGCCTGCTTGAACGCCTACGCCGCGCAAGGGCTGCGCCTGATCGAGGTCGATAAAGCCGACCTGATCGACCTGCCCGACATCATGGACACCGTGGCGGGTCGGCCAGAGAAATTCATCGTCTTTTGTGACGACCTGAGTTTTGACGAGGGCGAGTCGGGCTACAAAGCGCTGAAATCAATTTTGGACGGCTCGATTGCCGCCGCCACGCCCAACGTGCTGATCTACGCCACCAGCAACCGTCGCCACTTGCTGCCCGAATACATGCGCGACAACCTGAGCTACCAGCACACCGACGACGGCGAAGTGCATCCGGGCGAGGCGGTTGAAGAAAAAATCTCGCTGTCGGAGCGCTTTGGGCTGTGGGTCAGTTTTTACCCGTTCAGCCAAGACGAATATCTGGCCATCGTGGTGCAGTGGTTGTCATCGTTTGGCATCGATGCAGCCACGATTGCCGCCGCGCGGGCGCAGGCTTTGGTCTGGGCGCTGGAGCGCGGCTCGCGCAGTGGCCGCGTCGCTTACCAGTTTGCGCGTGACTTTGCGGGGCGCGCGGGTGTCTGAGGTGTCGTCGATATCGGTGCCTGCGCGGCCTTATACCGAAGTCGCCGTTGGCATTTTGTTGCGCGCTGATGGCGCTTTGCTGTTGACCACCCGGCCACCGGGCAAGGTGTACGCCGGTTACTGGGAATTCCCCGGCGGCAAGCTCGAATCCGGCGAGAGCGTCGAGCAAGCGCTGCGCCGCGAGTTGATCGAAGAGATTGGCGTCACCATCGGCGCGGCCCAAGTCTGGAAAGTGACCGAGCACGATTACCCGCACGCTTTGGTGCGCCTGCACTGGTGCAAGGTGTACGAGTGGAGTGGGGAATTACAGATGCGCGAAGGCCAAGCCATGTCGTGGCAGCCGTGGCCGCCGACGGTGCGACCCGTTTTGCCGGGTGCGTTACCAGTTTTGCAGTGGCTGGCCGCAGAAAACGGCCAAGATTTTGATCCGTCAATACTATTAATTTAATAGCTATAACCGCACGTATCTAAAGGGCTAGAGGCCAATTTGACTCATATTTAGGCCTGATAGCGCGGATCGCCGCGCGGTGCGTCGTCTGGCGGCGCATCGGCTTCGAGCCGAAAGCTCTCGGCTGCCCACGCACCAAAATCGATTTGCTGGCAGCGCTCGCTGCAAAACGGGCGCCACGGATTGGCTGCGCTGTACAGGCTCGGACCAGCGCAGCGCGGGCAGGTGACTTGCCGGGCTGCAGAGGAGGTGTTTTCAGTCGTCATAGCTCATGCGCACAGCGCTAGTTCAAAAGCGGCGTTTTCGCTGCTGGCCTGCAAGTGGCCATTTTTTAATTGGCGCATCAGCCGCACTGACACCATCAGGCGGTTGCCGCTGATTTCAGGAATCAGGCCAAGGGCAGGATCGATGCGCAGCCGCAGCAACTGAAAGGTGCGGCCAGAGGGCAGATTTTGCTGAAAATGACCGTCTTTTGCCGCGATTTTTTGTGGTGTACCCGAGTCGCGCAGCAACTTGAGTAGCAGGTAAATGGCTTCTGCCAGCGGCTCTAAGCTAGATGCCCAGCCCCCTAGCGCTTGCTGGCGTTGCTCGGGTGGGTTGTGTTGCCAAGCGCAATAACTGGGCAAATCAAAGCCGCAGGTACCGCCCGGAATGCCAATGCGGCTGCGGATGGCCATCAGCCAATCGTTGTCTGTCAGCGCTTGGCCGGCTTTGCCGGTTTGGGTATTGAGCGCCTGAAAACAGCGATCGAGCTGGGCAACAATGTTGTCCAGCGCCGCCTCAGAGATCGAAGGATTGCCCCGGTAGCCGGCGAGCACGGTTTTTTGCTTTTCGATGTCTTTGAGGATGTCGGACTTGAGGTCGGCACGCGCCGCCACGTCCATGATTTCAAACATCGTAGACAGCGCAAAGTGGTGATCCATCGCATCGGTGCGTGAAATCAGCTCTCCCAAACGCAAGAAAATCTGCTCCAGCCGCAGATAGGTGCGTATGCGTTCGTTAAAGGGGTATTCGTAAAGAATCACGCTGCCGGTGTCCTGGAGGAGGGGCGGTGGAGAAATGCGGGTGTGAGCCAGAGAAATGCCAAGCACAGATCAAGACGGGGGGCGAATCATAGCCCGAACTGCGCCGCCACCCGTTGTACTTGGACTTGTAGCGCGTGCAGCGACAGGCCATCGTTGTAGAACACTGTGTCGGCGGCGGCGCGCCGAGCGCTGCGGCTGGCTTGGGTGGCAATGATGCTTTCAATCGCGGTGGGTGCCAGCGCGTTGCGCGCCATCACGCGGCTGATTTGTGTCTCAACCCGACAATCGACCACAGCAATGGCGTCGAGTTTGCGCCTCCAGTCGCTGGATTCGACCAGCAAGGGGATGTCAAAAACGATTAAACGCTGGCCGCTGGCTATGGCCGCATTGACTTGGTCGGCGGTCAGTTGACCAATCAGTGGGTGGACGATGGCTTCAAGCTGTTTGCGCGCCGCTGGCTGCGAAAACGCCAGTGCGCGCATGCGGTCGCGGTCAAGGGCGCCGTCGGCGTTGATATATTCAGAGCCGAAGACTTGCGCAATTGCCGCCATTGCCGCTCCGCCAGCGCCGGTGACGCTGCGCGACAGTTGATCGGCATCAATCAGCGTGGCACCGCACTGCACTAGTAGCTGCGCCACAGTGCTTTTGCCGCTGCCAATTCCGCCGGTCAGTCCGAGTCGCGTGGTGCGCAGTGTCGGTGTGCTGCTACTCATAAGCCCAATATGCCCAAAATGGTGTTGAGTACGGTTTGTGGGCCAAACACCATGCCTATCAGGCCGGCACCAACCAAAAATGGGCCAAACGGGATGTAGCCGCCTTCGCGCAAGCCGCTAGAAAATTTCATGGCAATGCCGATGACAGCGCCAACGACCGAGGCCAGCAAAATCAATGGCACCAATGCCTGCCAGCCAAACCATGCTCCCAAGGCGGCATAGAGCTTGAAGTCGCCAAAGCCCATGCCTTCTTTGCCGGTGGCCAGTTTAAAGCCCCAATACACCGTCCACAGCGACAGGTAGCCGGCAGCAGCGCCCACTACCGCGTCGAACAGCGGCACTTCAATCCAGTGGAAGGCGGAGCCAAGCAGCCCAGCCCACAGCAGCGGCAGCGTCAGGTTATCGGGCAGTAGAGTGGTGTCCCAGTCAATCATGGCCAGCGTCACCAGCACGGCAGAAAAGCCGCACCAGGCCATGCCGGTGGGTGTAGCACCCCAGCGCTGCACGCAGAAAAAAAACAAAGCCGCTGTGGCCAGCTCTACCAGTGGGTAGCGCGCACTGATGGGTGCGGCGCACGATGAGCAGCGTCCGCGCAGGAATAAATAGCTCAGCACGGGAATGTTTTCGAGCGCGCGCAGTTGGTGGCCGCAGCTTTGGCAGCGCGAGCGCGGCACTAACAGATTAAAAACTTCAGGTTTTGCCGTTGCGCTGGGCAGCGTCGAGCCGAGTTCAGCAGCGTATTCAGCTGCTTCTGTCGCCCACTGGCGCTCCAAAATTTTAGGTAAACGGTAGATGACGACGTTTAGAAAACTGCCGACTAGCAGCCCAAAAACGCTCGCCAGCATCGCATTCAGCCAAGGTTCAATCCACAACAGCATGGTTAAACGACCTGACCGAGTTTAAAGATGGGCAGGTACATTGAGACCACAATGCCGCCAATCAAGGTACCCAAGAAAACGATGATGATGGGCTCCATCAGGCTGGACAGGCCGGCCACCATTTCATCGACTTCGTCTTCGTAGAAATCAGCGGCTTTGCCCAGCATGTGGTCAATCGAGCCAGACTCTTCACCAATGGCACACATTTGCAGCACCATCGATGGAAAGATGTTGGCATTGCCCATAGCCGCAGTCAGACTGGTGCCGGTAGAGACTTCTTGCTGGATTTTTTCGGTCGCCATGGCGAACACGGAGTTGCCAGCGGCACCGCCGACGGAGTCGAGCGCTTCCACCAGCGGAACGCCCGCAGCAAACATAGTGGACAGCGTACGCGTCCAGCGCGCAATGGCTGATTTTTCAATCAGGATGCCAAAAACCGGGATGCGCAACATGATGCGGTCCATCACTTGTTGCATTTTTTCGCTGCGGCGCCACGCCTGCATAAAGAAATAAAAGCTGCCGCCAATAGAGCCAAAAATCAGCCACCACCATTGGACAAAAATTTCGCTGATACCCATCACAAAGAGCGTGGGTGCTGGTAAATCAGCGCCAAAAGAGGTAAAGACTTCTTTAAATGCCGGAATCACAAAAATCATGATCACCGCGACGACGACAAAGGCGACAATAATCACTGAAATGGGATACATCAAGGCTGACTTAATTTTTGATTTAATTGCCTCGGTTTTCTCCATATACACTGCTAGACGGTCTAGCAAGGCCTCCAAGATACCAGCGGCCTCGCCTGCACCCACCAAGTTGCAATACAGACTATCAAAATACAGTGGATATTTGCGAAAAGCAGCGTTTAATGAGGTGCCAGTTTCGACATCGGCGCGAATGTCGTTAAGCAATTTACCAACACTGGGATTGGTGTTACCGCGTCCGACAATATCAAAAGCTTGTAGCAGCGGTACGCCAGCTTTCATCATGGTGGCCATTTGGCGTGTAAACAGTGCGATGTCTTTAGGCTTAATTGCTTTGCCCGCACGCATCCGCCGTTTTTTAATTTTGGTTGGAAAGACCCCTTGACGACGCAAAGTGGCCTGTACTTGGTTTTCTCCAGAGGCACGCAATTCGCCGCGCACAATTTTTCCGTGGCGATCCTTGCCTTCCCATTCAAAGACAAAATCTTTGACTTCTTGTGATTTTGCCGTGGCCATTGTGCTTCCTCGTTGCTTTTGAGTTATAAGTTGGTCACCGCTAGAACTTCTTCGATAGAAGTCATTCCGAGCTTGGCTTTATGCAAGCCAGCATCGCGCAGCGACCGTACACCTTCGAGTTTGGCTTGGATTGCAATTTCAAGAGCATTGCCATCACGTAAAATAATGCGCTGTATCTCTTCAGTGATTGGCATTACCTGATAAATGCCGACACGCCCTTTATAGCCATTGTTGCAGGCGCTGCAACCTACAGGCTTATAGGTTACCCATGAGCCATCTATTTCTTCATCTGAATAGCCAGCGCCTAAAAGCGCTTCATGGGGAATATCTGCTGGCGCTTTACATTGAGGACATAAGCGCCGCGCTAATCGTTGGGCAGTAATTAAAATAACGCTAGAGGCGATATTAAAAGGTGCAATGCCCATATTGCGCATCCGCGTTAGCGTAGTCGGTGCATCGTTAGTATGTAGCGTCGATAAGACCAAGTGACCGGTTTGTGCTGCTTTGATAGAAATATCTGCGGTCTCAAGGTCGCGAATTTCACCGACCATGATGATGTCAGGGTCTTGACGCAGAAAAGATTTCAAGGCTACAGCAAAAGTTAGCCCGGCTTTGTCGTTGACGTTAACTTGGTTAACGCCTGGCAAGTTAATTTCAGATGGATCTTCTGCGGTTGCAATATTTACACCTGGCTTATTCAGAAGGTTGAGGCAGGTGTAGAGCGATACTGTTTTTCCAGAGCCTGTGGGGCCCGTTACTAAAATCATTCCATAAGGCCGAGAAATAGCGTCTAGTAAGTGCGCTTTTTCTGCTGGTTCGTAACCCAGCGCATCAATACCCATTTGGGCACTACTGGGATCTAAAATACGAATAACAATTTTTTCGCCAAACAGCGTAGGCAAGGTGCTGACACGAAAATCAATCACCCGGTTAGGGCCGACTTTTAATTTCATCTTGCCATCTTGAGGTACGCGTTTTTCAGAAATATCTAAACGCGAAATTACCTTGATGCGCGATGCTAATTTATCTTTAATAGCAATAGGTGGTGAGGCAATTTCGCGTAGTTCTCCATCTACCCGAAAGCGCACGCGGTAATGGTGTTCGTAAGGCTCAAAGTGCAAGTCAGAAGCACGCATATTGAAAGCATCTACCAGCATTTTGTGCAGAAAACGAACAATTGGTGCGTCTTCGACTTCGTTGGTATTGGCTTCGGCCTCTGGTGCGTCTTCTATTGGGACATCGCCAAATTCAAAATCATCACTGCCGCTGTTGATGCTTTCTAGCGATTCACCTGTGGATTTTCCTGTGCTTTCGACTAGCTTAGTTAGTTTGTCGTACTCTGCAATAATCCAATCTACCCCCATTTGGGTAGAAAATTTAATTTTTTCAGCAGCTTCTTGATCGGTCGGGTCAGCGGTCGCAACAATTAAGCGATTATTACGTTTGCTTAATACAACAACCTTGTAAGCCGTGCATATTTTAGTATCAAGTAAATCGCGTGGTAAGCGCAGTGGATCAATAGCATTGAGATCCAGTAGTGGTGCGCCAAAAACGGAAGATACTGTATGGGCTAAATCTGCGGCAGAAACTACACCACTAGCTGTTAGTTCTGCAATAAAACTGACTTTGCTTAATTGTGATTTTTTGTAAGTATCTTCGGCCGATTTTTGTGTAATTTTGCCAGCAGAAATCAGCGCCCTACCCAAGCCGGGGAGGGCAGCTGTTGCCAATTCTTTTTGAGTGTTATCAACAGCTGCCATGTAACCGATAAGAAATAAAATGGTGATTTAACCATCCTATCACTATTGGTAGACATCAACCCTAATGAATGCTTGCCGCAGCAGTTACGCGCCAGCGACTACAGCGCTCAAGTGCGCCGAGCCAGCAGTTGCGCTGCTAGCTGGTGTAGCGCGGCTGTGAATTGATTAGCTGGCAGCTGTTGTAGCGCGTCGATAGCGCGTTGCGCTTCGGCCGCTGCAGCGTTGCGGGCGACTTCTAATGCACCGGTTTTACGCACGATGTTGGCGATGGTGTCGAGCTGCTCGGTGCTGCCGTTTTCGATGGCTTTGCGCACCGTACTGGCTTCGGTCTCTGTACCGCGTTGCATGGCCGCTATCAGTGGAAGTGTGGCCTTGCCTTCGCGCAGATCGTCGCCCAGATTTTTTCCCATTTCAGCCGTGTCGCCGTCGTAGTCGAGGACATCGTCAATGATCTGAAAGGCCGTGCCCAGTGCTTGGCCGTAGGTGGCGCAGGCGGCTTCAACCAACGCGTTGCTGCCAGCCAGCACGGCGGCTAAGCGAGCGCTGGCCTCAAACAGCTTGGCCGTTTTGGAGCGAATCACCTGTAAATAGCCTGCCTCATCGAGCGAGGCGTCGTGCATATTCATCAGTTGCATCACTTCGCCTTCAGCAATGACGTTGGTTGCGTCGGCCAGAATTTGCATGATGCGCATTTGGCTCGTCTCCACCATCATTTGAAATGCGCGGGAGTACAAAAAATCGCCCACCAAGACACTGGCTGGATTGCCAAAAACCTCATTGGCGGTGGCGCGTCCACGGCGCAGGGTGGACTCATCAACCACGTCGTCGTGCAGCAGCGTTGCGGTATGGATAAATTCGACCACAGCTGCCATCGTGAAGCGCTGTTGGCCGCTATAGCCCAGCGCGCCTGCTACCAGTAGCAGCATCGCTGGGCGCAAGCGCTTGCCACCTGCAGCAATGATGTATTGGGAGACTTGCCCAACCAAAGGTACGCCAGAAGCCAAGCGCTGGGCAATGATGCGATCGACTTCCTGCATATCACGGCTGATGATGGCGAGGGGCGAGCTGGTGGGGGAGGGGGCTGGTGCAGTCAAGGTAATCGTCGCAAATAGAGTGGCAAATTATAGAAAGCTGTGCGCTCTCGCTAGCGCCGCTGTTTAAGTGCGGCTATGCTTGCGTAGTTGGGCTAATGATATAATGGCAGGCTCTACAGAAATTCGTCTGTAGAAACTCACAAAATGTACCTAAAGTACACAGAGTCATAAGAGGTCAACATGTACGCGGTCATAAAAACCGGCGGCAAGCAGTATCGCGTTGCTTCCGGCGAAAAAATTAAAGTAGAACAGATTGCTGCGGACGTAGGCCAGGAAATCGTCATCGACCAAGTTCTGGCCGTCGGAAACGGCGCTGAACTGAAAGTTGGTACGCCCCTGGTGTCCGGCGCAACCGTGAAAGCCACTGTTGTGGCGCACGGTAAACACGAAAAAGTGCACATCTTCAAGATGCGCCGTCGTAAGCACTATCAAAAACGCCAAGGTCACCGTCAGCAGTTCACCGAACTGCAAATCGGCGACATCGCTGGTTAAAGCAGGAGCTAAGTCATGGCACAGAAAAAAGGCGGCGGCTCTACGCGAAACGGGCGCGATTCCAAGCCCAAAATGCTCGGTGTGAAGGCTTTCGGTGGCGAACTGATCAGCGCCGGCTCCATCATCGTGCGCCAGCGCGGTACCAAGTTCCACCCCGGCACCAATGTCGGCTTGGGCAAGGACCACACGCTGTTTGCATTGGTTGACGGCCACGTGTCGTTCTCCCACAAAGGCGCGTTGTCCAAGCACATGGTCAACGTGACTGCTGCAGCTTAAGGCGTTAACGCTTTATCTGCACCTGAAGCCCCGCTTGGTCGGGGCTTTGTTTTTTCGGGCGCGCAGCGCCGGTAGCACCGCCGCACGCCGTTGCCCCGCATTGCCGGGGCTTTGTGCTTTTTGGCTGGTTGCGCTGTGCAGGGCGTGCCGCCGTTTGATAAACGGGATACCTGATGAAATTCGTTGACGAAGCCTATATAGACATTGCCGCCGGTGACGGCGGCAATGGTTGCGTGTCGTTCCGGCACGAAAAATACAAAGAATTTGGCGGCCCCAACGGCGGCGACGGCGGCCGCGGTGGCCACGTGTTTGCCGTGGCAGATGTCAACCTGAATACGCTGGTGGACTACCGCTATTCGCGCCGCCACGAAGCCAAGCGCGGCGAGCACGGCATGGGCTCGGATATGTTTGGCGCAGCGGGCAGCGACATCACGCTGAAAATGCCCGTCGGCACCATCATTACCGACGCTGAAACCGGCGAGGTGCTGTTCGAGCTGCTCGAACCCGGTGAGGTCATCACCATTGCCAAAGGCGGCGATGGTGGCTTTGGCAACTTGCGCTTCAAAAGCGCCATCAATCGTGCGCCACGCCAAAAAACCCCCGGTTGGCCGGGCGACAAAAGAAACCTGAAGCTAGAGCTGAAGGTGTTGGCCGATGTTGGTTTGCTGGGTATGCCCAACGCCGGCAAATCGACCTTTATTACGGCGGTCTCGAATGCGCGCCCCAAAATTGCCGACTACCCCTTCACCACCTTGCACCCCAATTTGGGCGTGGTGCGCGTCGCGCCTGAGCAAAGCTTTGTGATTGCCGATATTCCCGGCTTGATCGAAGGTGCGTCGGAAGGCGCGGGCCTTGGACACCAGTTTTTGCGCCATTTGCAACGCACGCGTTTGCTGCTGCACATCATCGATATGGCACCGTTTGACGACAGCGTCGATCCGGTGGCGCAGGCCAAAGCCATCGTTGGCGAGCTGAAAAAATACGACAAATCGCTGCACGACAAGCCGCGTTGGTTGGTACTCAACAAGCTGGACATGGTGCCGGTGGAGGAGCGTGCCGAGCGCGTGGCCGATTTCGTCAAGCGCTTCAAATGGAAAGGCCCGGTGTTTCAAATCTCGGCTCTGACCCGCGAAGGTTGCGAGCCGCTAATCCATGCCATTTATGGTCACGTCAAAAGGCAGCAAGTGGCTGAGCAAGCGCCGGTGGTCGAGTTTGATCCGCGCTTTGCGGATATGCCAGATTTGCCGGAGATGCCAGATTTGCCGGTTGAGCCAACAGCACCGCAATAAACGATATTTGCTATTATATTAATAGCTGCTAGCGCACGTATTTAAAGGGCTAGAGGCCAAAATGACTCAAAAAAACAGTTCAAATGTGCTGCGCGACGCGCGCCGTATCGTTGTCAAGGTCGGCTCCAGTCTGGTCACTAACGAAGGCCGTGGCTTGGACGAAACGGCGATTGGCGAGTGGAGCCGCCAGCTGGCCGCGCTGGTGCGTGCCGAGGGCGCGCAGCACCGCGAAGTCATCATGGTGTCCAGCGGCGCGGTGGCCGAGGGCATGAAGCGCCTTGGCTGGAGCATGCGCCCGCGCCAAATCCACGAGCTGCAAGCGGCCGCCGCTGTCGGCCAAATGGGTTTGGCGCAGATGTACGAAACCAAGCTGCGCGAGCAAGGCATGGGCAGTGCGCAGGTGTTGCTCACCCACGCCGATTTGGCCGACCGCGAGCGTTATCTGAACGCCCGCAGCACGCTGCTGACGCTGCTGGAGCTGGGCGTGGTGCCGGTGATCAACGAGAACGATACTGTTGTCACCGATGAGATCAAGTTTGGCGACAACGACACCTTGGCTGCGCTGGTGGCCAACTTGATCGAGGCCGATGCGTTGATCATCTTGACCGATCAAAAAGGTCTCTACACCGCCGATCCGCGCCGTGACCCCGCTGCCGAGTTTGTCCATGAAGCGCGCGCCGGCGACGTGGCGCTGGAGGCGATGGCCGGCGGCGTGGGTTCGAGCATTGGCAGCGGCGGCATGATCACCAAAATCATTGCGGCCAAGCGGGCGGCGGGCTCGGGCGCTTCCACCGTCATCGCTTGGGGGCGTGAGCCGGATGTGCTGTTGCGCTTGGCGCAGGGCGAGAGCATTGGCACGCTGCTGGTGGCGCAAACCGCCAAAACCCAGGCGCGCAAACAGTGGATGGCTGACCATCTGCAATTGCGCGGTGCAGTGGTGGTCGATGACGGCGCCGCCGCCAAGCTGCGCGCTGAAGGCAAAAGTCTGCTGCCGATTGGCATGACCGCTGTCGAAGGCGATTTTTCGCGCGGCGATGTGATTGCCGTGCGCGATGCCGCTGGCAGCGAAATCGCCCGCGGCCTGGCCAATTACGCCAGCGCCGAGGCGCGGCTGCTGTGCCGCAAGCCATCAGCTGAATTCCAAAATCTGCTGGGCTACATGGCCGAGCCTGAGATGGTGCACCGCGACAATTTAGTGCTGATGGGCGGTTGAGCCGGCAGCAGCACTGCACATGAAAAAAAGCCGGTCAGCATTGATGCTGACCGGCTTTTTTTGTGGAGGCGATATTTACTCTTTAGGTATGGGGACTGTGCTTGGCTGCTCCACATCACCATCGGCAGATAGCGCCTGCTCTAGCGCGGCGTAACTGGTTTGCGGATCGGGATCGAAGCTGGCACCGGGCGGCAGCTCGACGCCGGGGTGCAGCAAAAGCTGGCCGGTGCGGTGCATATACGTCCCGCCGCCCATATCGTGGTCGCGCCCGCGCATACCGCTGCGCAGGTAGCGGTTGCGTGGCTCTTGGCGCGGCAAAAAGCGAGCCAGCTCGACCAGCGCCATTTCATAGACGCCGCGTTTGAATTCGACCACGGCTTCTAGCGGCACCCAATACTCGTGCCAGCGCCACGCATCAAACTCTGGATGGCTGGTGGCGCGCAGGTTCAAATCCCAGTCGTGGCCGACCAGTTGCAGCAAATACCAAATTTGTTTTTGGCCTTTGTAATGTCCGCGCGCATCGCGGCGGATATACCTGTCAGGCACCTCATAGCGCAACCAGTCCCGAGTGCGGGCAACCACGCGTACATGGGTTGGCTGCAAGCCCACTTCTTCATGCAGTTCACGGAACATCGCTTGTTCGGGGGATTCACCCCGGTCAATGCCACCTTGCGGAAACTGCCAGCTGTGGGTGCGTATGCGCTTTCCCCAGAATACCTGGTTCTTCTGGTTGAGCAGGATGATGCCGACGTTCGGCCGAAAGCCGTCCCGGTCAAGCATAATCAAACCCCAAAATCTTTAATTGCGCCCATTATGCACGCCCCCTTGCGTGCGACAAGGGAGACCTTTCCCTTGGCTTGATATTGATTTGATTGCCCAGATTGCCCCGATGAAAGCTTCCCAGTTCTTTATTTCCACCCTCAAAGAGGCCCCGGCAGATGCCGAAATCGTCAGCCACCAGCTGATGACGCGCGCCGGACTGATCAAAAAACTCGGCGCCGGCATTTACAGCTACATGCCGATGGGTCTGCGCGTGGTGCGCAAAGTCGAAGCCATCGTGCGCGAAGAAATGAACCGCGCTGGCGCGGTCGAGCTGACCATGCCGGTAGTGCAACCGGCTGAGCTGTGGCAAGAAACCGGTCGGTTTGAAAAAATGGGCCCCGAGCTGCTGCGCATCCAAGACCGCCACGGCCGCGACTTTGTTATCCAGCCCACCAGCGAAGAAGTAGTGACCGACATTGCGCGCCAAGAGCTGCGCAGCTACAAGCAGTTGCCCAAAAACTTCTACCAAATCCAAACCAAGTTCCGCGACGAGCGCCGTCCGCGTTTTGGCTTGATGCGTGGGCGCGAGTTCACCATGAAGGACGCGTACAGCTTTGACCGCGACCAAACGGCCGCCAAGGCCAGCTACCAAGTCATGGCCGATGCGTATCGCCGCATTTTTGACCGCTTTGGCCTGACCTACCGCGCCGTGGCCGCTGACAGCGGTGCCATCGGCGGCGATTTGAGCGAAGAATTCCAGGTGATTGCCGCAACGGGCGAAGACGCCATCGTCTATTGCCCCAGCAGCGACTACGCCGCCAATATGGAAAAGGCCGAAGCGCTGGCACCAGCCGCACCGCGCGGCGCTGCCACCCAGTCATTGATCAAAACTGCCACCCCCGGCAAAAGCACCTGCCCCGATGTGGCCGAGTTGCTGGGCGTGCCGCTCGCTAGCACCGTTAAATCGCTGGTGCTGGCTACTGACGAAATCAACGACGTCGGCGAAGTCATCAAAACTCAAGTCTGGCTGCTGCTGTTGCGCGGCGACCATGACATGAACGAAATCAAAGTCGGCAAAGTGCCCGGCTTGGCGGCGTTTCGCTTTGCCACACCGGCTGAAATTGAAGACCACTTTGGCTGCAAGCCCGGCTACCTTGGTCCCATCGGCCTGCAAAAACCTGTGAATCTGGTGGTGGACCGCGAAGTAGCGGTAATGGCCGATTGGATTTGCGGTGCCAACGAGGCCGACTTCCACCTGACGGGCGTCAACTGGGCGCGCGACCTGCCCGAGCCCACGCTGGTGGCCGACCTGCGCAACGTGGTCGCGGGCGACGCTTCGCCCGACGGCAAAGGCACGCTGGCGATTGAGCGCGGCATTGAAGTCGGCCACGTGTTCTATCTGGGCACCAAATACAGCCAAGCCATGAACGCGACTTTCTTGGGTGAAAACGGCAAGCCGACCTTCTTTGAAATGGGCTGCTACGGCATTGGCATCACCCGCCTGCCCGCCGCAGCGATTGAGCAAAACCACGACGAGCGCGGCATCATTTGGCCGGACGCGATTGCGCCGTTCACCGTGGTGTTGTGCCCGATCACGCCGGAGCGCTTCCCCGACGTTAAAGCCGCTGCCGAATTGCTCTACAGCCAACTGCTCGAAGCCGGTGTCGATGTGATTTTGGACGACCGTGGCGAGCGCCCGGGTGCCATGTTTGCCGACTGGGAGCTGATTGGCGTGCCGCACCGCGTCACCATTGGCGACCGTGGCCTGAAAGACGGTCAGGTCGAATACCAACACCGCCGCGACAGCGCCGCGACCAAAGTGGCGACGGCTGACATCTTTGCCCTGCTCAAGGGGCGTTTAGCCGCATGAGCGCGTCCGGTATTTCTGGCCTTTCGCGGCGCGCTTGCATTGCCTCTTTGGGCGCGCTGACGGTGGCACCTGCCGCTTGGCTGGGCGCACCGACGCAGGCCTTCGCCGCGGGTCAATTGGAAGAACCCTTGGTTGACTCGGTGCGCTCGGCACTGAGTTCGGCCATTGCCAACGCCTCGCCGCCGGAGCCAGAATTTGCCACCACCGAAGCGCGGCTGGTGTATTTGCGCTGGCTCGGCACCATGAGCGACCGCCTGCGCAAGCGCAAACCCGAGTGGGAAGTGCGCCGCGACTTTCTGCAAACCGTCTGGTACGAAAGCCGGCGTGCTGGACTCGACGTTTCGCTGGTGCTCGGCCTGATTCAGGTCGAAAGCGCCTTTCGCAAGTTCGCCATCTCCAGCGCCGGCGCGCGTGGCTATATGCAAGTGATGCCGTTTTGGACGCGGGTGATTGGCGACGGCGACCCCGGCAAGCTGTTCCATATGCAGACCAACTTGCGCTTTGGCTGCGTCATCCTGCGCCACTACCTTGACCGTGAGCGCGGTGATTTGTTCATGACGCTGGGGCGCTACAACGGCAGCCGGGGGCGCGATCCGTATCCGAACGCCGTGTTTGCCGCCCAGCGCAATTGGCTGTTTGATGGGCGCATGACCGGTTAGAAGCGCGTTGGGTTGTGCTCTGCGCTATTTATACTGTTTTAGGCCTCTAGCCCTTTAAACACGTGCGCTAGCAGCTATCATTTTTAATTAGTGGTGTTGGCTGGTGGAATGCCTGCCTCTGACAAGCGCGACACCATCACCTGATCGATGCGGTAGCTGTCCACGTCCAGCACCTCAAATTTGTAGCCGCCCCACGTCACGCTGTCGGTGCGCCGGGGCACGCGGCGCAGCATCACCATCAAAAAGCCAGCGATGGTTTCGTACTCGTCCTCGTGCGGCAGCGCGTCCAGCGACAGGGCGTGCAGCACCTCCTCAATCGGTGTCATGCCGTCAATCAGCCACGAGTTTTCGTCGCGCTGCACGATGCGCTCCTCATCGTCGGGGCCAATCAGGTCGCCCATGACGGTGCTCATCACGTCGTTGAGGGTGACTACGCCAACCACGCGGCTGTATTCGTTGACGATGACGGCAAAGTCCTCTTGCGCTTGGCGAAACTGCGACAGCACCTCCGACAGCGTCAGCCGATCCGGCAGGATCAGCGCCTTGCGCACCAAACTGTCGTCCTGCAGCGAAATCGGCTTGCTGTTCAAAATCCGCTGAAACAGGTCTTTGGCAGCGACATAGCCAATCACATGGTCGATATCGCCCTCGCACACCGGGTAAGTCGAAAACGGCTCGGCGGCAATGCGCACGCGGATCACGTCGTCTGGGTCGTCGCGCAAAAAGAAAGCGACGCGCTCGCGGTGCGACATAGCGCTGCTCACTGTGCGCGTGTCCAGCTCAAACACGTTGGTGATGACTTGCTGCTCGCGCTCGGGCAGCACGCCAGCGCGGGCACCGGCTTCCATCATGGCCAGCACATCGTCCGAGGTGATGCTGTCGTCGCGCAGCATCGGCAGCCCCAGCAGGCGAAACAGCGCGTCCGCCATGCGGCTGTAAATCCACACCAGCGGGCGCAGCGCGTTGATGCTCCAGCCCATCGGCCGCGCCACCACCAGCGCCAAACGCTCGGGGTTGGTCATGGCCAAGCGCTTGGGGAACAGATCGGCAAACAAAATAAACAGCGAAGTAATGATGAAAAACGATGCCAAAAAGGCGGCGGTTTGCGCCTGCGCCGTGTCCAGCCACAGCGAGAACAGCGTGAAGAAATACGGACTCAGCGCCCCTTCGCCGACGATGCCGCCCAAGATGGCGACGGCGTTGAGGCTGACCTGCACCACGGTGAAATAGTCGCCCGGCTGCTCTTGCAGCTTGAGCACGCGCTCGGCGCGGCTGTCGCCCTCGTCGGCGTATTGGCGCAGGCGCAGGCGGCGCGAGGCGGCTAAGGCAATTTCAGCGACCGAAAAAAAAGCGCTGGCAGCAATCAGCGCGACGATGAGAAGAGCGTTTTGGAGCATAGGCCGGTGCAGTGTAGCGGCGAAGGGGCACAAAAAAGCCGCTTCAAAAAGCGGCTGCTGTCAGCGCTAGCAGCGCCAATAAACGCTCAGGTGCCCAGCGTTTGCTTGAGTTCGCCCGACTCGTACATCTCCATCATGATGTCCGAGCCGCCGATGAATTCGCCCTTGATGTAGAGCTGCGGAATCGTCGGCCACTTGCTGTAGTCCTTGATGCCTTGGCGAATTTCTTCATCTTCCAGCACGTTGACGGTGGTAATGCCTTTGGGGTCAACGCCGCAAGCCTTGAGCACTTGGATGGCGCGGCCAGAAAAACCGCACATCGGAAAGCTGGCCGTGCCTTTCATGAACAGCAGCACGTCGCTGGATTTGACGAGATCGTCGATGCGTTTTTGGGTGGTTTGGACGTCGCTCATGAAAACTCCGGTAAGTAAAAAGGTGACTGTGCCGTGATTATTTCACCCTCGGCCATTGCCCGCCCGAGCAACGCGCGATGCCGGCGAGGTCTTTGCGGCTTTGCACCTCGGCAAAGCCCGCCACGCGCAGCAGCGCCTGCACTGCGCCCGCCTGATCCCAGCCGTGTTCCAGCAGCAGCCAGCCGCCCGGCAGCAGGTGCGCCGGCGCTTGGGAGACGATGGCGCGGATGTCGTCCAGCCCATCAGCGCCGCTGGCCAGCGCTTGCAGCGGCTCGTAGCGCAGCGCGGCCAAATGCGGGTCGGCGGCGGCGATGTAGGGCGGATTCGAGACGATGGCGTCAAACTGCCCGGCCACGCCGCGCAGCCAGTCGCCGTGCGCAAACTGCACCGCCAAGCCCAGCCGCGTGGCATTGGCCTGTGCCACTGCCAAAGCGTCGGCACTGGCATCGACGGCGCTGACCTGCGCATCCGGGCGCTGGTGTTGCAGGGCGAGCGCGATAGCGCCGCTGCCGGTGCCCAAATCCAGCAGGCGCGGCGCGGCGAGCGGTGCCAGCACTTCTAGCGCCCAATCGACCAGCGTTTCGGTGTCCGGGCGCGGGTCGAGCACGCGGGCATCGACCTGCAATTGCAGACCGTAAAACTCTTTCGTGCCGCGCAAATAAGCCACCGGCTCACCGGCAGCGCGGCGCTGGCACAGGGCGGCAAAGCGCGCCTGCTCAGGCGGCGGCAGTGTGTCGGTGTCGTGCGCCAGCAGCCAAGCGCGGCCAGCGCCCTCGCGGTTGAGGACGTGCAGCAGCAGCAACTGGGCGTCGATGCGCTCTAGGCCGAGTGCTTGGGCTTGCGCCAAGGCATCGCGCAATGTGGTGATAGCGGTCATTTTGCTTTGTTTTTGATAGCTGCTAGCGCAGGTATCTAAAGGGCTAGAGGCCAATTTGACTGTATTTTTAGCCGTTTTGAGTTGTTTTACCGCTGCCCAGAGCGTTCCAACTCCGCCAGCAGCTCGGCTTCGCGGGCGTGTTGCAGTGCTTGCAGCACCTCGCCCAAGTCGCCTTCCATTACGTACAGCAGCTTGTACAGCGTCAGGTTGATGCGGTGGTCGGTCAGGCGCCCTTGCGGAAAGTTGTAGGTGCGGATGCGGTCGCTGCGGTCGCCGCTGCCAATCAAACCCTTGCGCTCGGCGGCTTCTTTGGCGGCGCGTTCGCTGCGCTCTTTTTCTTGGATACGCGCTTGCAGCACTTGCAGCGCTTTGGCCTTGTTGGCGTGCTGGCTGCGCCCGTCTTGGCACTCGGCGACGATGCCGGTCGGCAGGTGGACGACGCGCACCGCTGAATCGGTCTTGTTGATGTGCTGGCCGCCGGCGCCGCTGGCGCGGAAGGTGTCGATGCGCAAATCCGCCGGGTTGAGCTTGATGGCCTCCTGCGCGTCCGGCTCGGGCATCACGGCGACGGTGCAGGCGCTGGTGTGGATGCGGCCTTGGGTCTCGGTGGTCGGCACGCGCTGCACGCGGTGGCCGCCGGACTCAAAGCGCAGCTGGCCGTAAATGTCGTCACCGGCCACGCGCAGCACGATTTCTTTGTAGCCGCCCAACTCGGCCGCGTGCTCGCTGACGATGTCCACCGTCCAGCCGACGCGGTCGGCGTAGCGCATATACATCCGCGCCAAGTCGCCGGCAAACAGCGCCGATTCGTCGCCGCCGGTGCCGGCGCGGATTTCGACAAACGCATTGCGCGCGTCATCCGGGTCTTTGGGCAGCAGCAGGCGTTGCAGCTCGTCTTCTAGCGTGAGCAGCTCGGCCTGTGCGCTGTCGATTTCTTCTTGCGCCATCTCGGCCATTTCGGCCATATCCGGGTCGGCCAGCATCTCTTTGGCGCCGGCCAAGTCGCTGCTGCGCTGGCACCAGCGGGCGTAGCGGCCAGCGATTTGCGTCACTTCGGCGTGCTCACGCGAGAGCAGCCGGTACTGCGCCATGTCGGCCATGATGTCTTCGCGCGACAGCAGAAAGTCAAGCTCGCCCAAGCGCCGGGCGTAGCGCTCCAGCTGGTTTTGGAGAAATGGTTGCATAAAAATAGAAAGGTTTAGCTACTAAAACAGTAGCTGGTAGCGCACGCTGGGTGGGCGCTAGAGGGCTTTTTTGCTCTGCGAGCGCAGAAACAGGCGCGAGGCGGTGTGCGCCGTTTGGCTGCGCGCCGTGGGGTCGGCGTTGCGCAGTTCGGCCAAGGTGCCGTGCAGCATTTTTTTGGCGACACCACGTGACAGCGCTTCGAGCACTGCGTCGATGTCTTCGCCGCGCGCCAGCCGTTTGCGGGCGCGTGCCAGCTCGGTAGCACGCCACGTATCCGACTGGCTTTGCAATTGCAAAATCAAAGGCACCACGCCGTGCTGCGGGTCGCGCTGGTCCATCCAGTGCAAAAAGCTTTGCACGCCAGCGTCGATGATGGCTTCGGCCTGCTCGACGGCGGCTTGGCGGCTGGCCTGCGCGGTTTGTACCACGCTGGCCAAGTCGTCCACGGTGTACAGGTACACGTCTTCCAGCTGTTTGACTTCCGGCTCAATATCGCGCGGTACCGCCAAATCGACCATGAACATCGGGCGGTGGCGGCGCTTTTTCAGCGCGCGCTCGACGGCGCCGAGGCCGACGATGGGCAGCGTGCTGGCGGTGCAGCTGACGACGATGTCGAACTCGTGCAGGCGCTCGGGCAGGTCGGCCAAGCGCAGCACTTCGCCGCCAAAGCGGGTGGCGAGCTTTTCGCCGCGTTCCAGCGTGCGGTTGGCGATGGCAATCGCCTTGGGCGTGCGCGCGGCAAAGTGCGTTGCCGTCAGCTCAATCATCTCGCCGGCACCGACAAATAGCACCCGGGTTTGGCTTAAATCTTCAAACAGCTGGCTGGCCAAGCGCACCGCAGCGGCGGCCATGCTGATGCTGTGCGCGCCAATTTCGGTCGAGGTGCGCACTTCTTTGGCGACGGCAAAGCTGCGTTGAAACAACTGGTTCAGCGTCGAGCCGAGTGCGCCGGCGCTGTCGGCAGCGCGCACCGCGTCTTTCATTTGGCCGAGGATTTGCGGCTCGCCCAGCACCATTGAATCTAGCCCGCTGGCCACGCGAAAGGCGTGGCGGGCGACGGGGCCTTCTTCCAGCGTGTACGAGTGGGCGCGCAGCACGTCTGAGCTGACGCCGCCACTGCGCGCCAGCCAATCGAGCGTGTAGTCCATCGCGGCGTGGTCGCCGGCGCAATAGATTTCGGTGCGGTTGCAGGTGGAAATAATGGCCGATTCGACGTTGTGCTGTGGGCTGTTGCCCTCGCCGGCACCTTGACCCAGCGCTTGGCGCAGGCCGTGCAGCGTCGGCGCGATTTGATCGAGCGCAAACGCAAAACGACCGCGCAGATCAATCGGCGCGGTGTGGTGGTTAATGCCTAAAGCCCAGACTGCCATTTTCGAATTATAAAATTTGTGGGAGTGTCGCGCCGTTAGTGCGCGCACAAACCTTGACCTGCATTAGTTTGTATGAACCCATTGTTAGCCCTGAATCACCTGCTGCACTTTGTCAGCCCGGCGGCGGGCGTAGCGTTGGTACTGTGCGCCGGCACGCTGGTTTTTTGGTCAAAACGGCCTGTAGCCCTTGTGTGGCCTGCGCAACTAGCTCTTAATTTCATAGTGGGTTGCGTGGTGCTGCTGGTGGGGCTGTGGTGGGATGGGCGCGATGGCCAGATGCTCACCTACGCCGCGCTGGTGCTGGCGTGTGCCAGTTGCCAGTGGCTGGTGCTGCGCGGCTGGCGCGATTGACGCCAACTGCTTTATTCGCCACTTTGCCGACTTTCACGCCAACAACGCCTGCGCAAATTCGCGCGCGCTGAAGGTTTCCAAGTCTTCCAGCTTCTCGCCGACGCCGATGAAATACACCGGCAATGGCCGCTCTTGCGCAATCGCTGCCAGCACGCCGCCTTTGGCGGTGCCGTCGAGCTTGGTGATGATCAGGCCGGTCAATTGCAGCGCATCGTCAAAGGCGCGCACTTGGGCTAGTGCGTTTTGGCCGGTGTTGCCGTCAATCACCAACAGCACTTCGTGCGGCGCGGTCGCATCGGCCTTGGTGACGACGCGGCGGATTTTTTTCAGCTCTTCCATCAGGTGCAGCTGCGTTGGCAGGCGGCCAGCGGTATCGACCAGCACCACATCTTTGCCGCGCGCTTTGCCAGCAGTCACCGCGTCAAAACTCACGGCAGCCGGGTCGCCGCCGGCTTGGCTGACGATTTCGACCAAATTGCGGTCAGCCCAGACGGTGAGCTGCTCGCGCGCGGCGGCGCGGAAGGTGTCGGCAGCGGCCAGTAGCACGCTGGCGCCTTCGTTGGCCAAGTGCTTGGTCAGCTTGCCAATCGAGGTGGTTTTGCCCGCGCCATTCACGCCTGCCACCATGACGACGGTGGGCTGGTGCTGGCCGATGACCAGCGCTTTTTCCAGCGGCAACAGCAGCTCGGTCAGGCCTTGGGTTAGCAGGTCTTTGACGGCTGCCGGGTCGGTGGCTTTGCTTTCTTTGACGCGGCGCTTGAGGTCGTTGAGCAGCCACTGCGTGGCTTTGACGCCGGTGTCGGCCATTAGCAGTGCTTCTTCTAGCTCTTCGTAGAGCGCATCGTCAATCTTGGTGCCGGTAAACACCGTGGTGATGCTGGAGCCGGTCTTGCGCAGGCCGTTTTTCAGGCGGTCGAGCCAGCCGCTGCGGGTGCTGGCCGGTGTCGTATCGGGCGCAGTGGCCAGCGCAGCCGGTAGTTCTTCCGGCGCGGCTTTGTCTTTATTGCCAAACGGCTTGCGCAGCCAGCTCATCGCGCCATTCGCGGCGGCAGGTGGTTGAACGGTGGCGGGCGCGGCGGCCTTGACAGGCGCGGCAGCAGGCGTTGGCTGCGCGGCGGCAGCGGGCGGTGGGGGGGGGGATTTTTTTTTGAAAAAGCTGAACATTGCGGGGTTCTTAGAATCACGCCATTCTATGAAACACGCTATCACCTTATTGGGCCTGCTGGCCTGCCTCACCGCCGCAGCCCAGCCTGCGGCGCTTTCTTATCTACCAGAGGCGGCTGCGGCGGCTGCCTCGCCCAGCAAGGCGCAGGCTTCGGGGGTGCAGCAGTTCACGCTGTCCAACGGCATGACGCTGCTGGTACAGCCCGACCGGCGCGCGCCGACTGCCATGCACATGGTCTGGTTGCGCGTTGGGTCTATGGACGAAGTCGATGGCACTTCGGGCGTGGCGCACGTGTTGGAGCACATGCTGTTCAAGGGAACGAAGAAGGTGCCAACCGGCGAATTTTCCCGCCGCGTGGCCGCGTTGGGTGGGCAAGAAAACGCCTTCACCAGCCGCGACTACACCGGCTATTACCAGCAAATCCCCGCTGACAAGCTCGAAGCGGTGATGCGTTTGGAGTCCGACCGCTTTGCCCACAACCAGTGGCCGGACGAAGAATTTGCCAAAGAGCTGGAAGTCGTCAAAGAAGAGCGCCGGATGCGCACCGAAGACCAGCCGCGTGCGCTGTTGATGGAGCAACTGCACGCGGCAGTGTTCACCGCCTCGCCCTATCACCGCCCCATCGTCGGCTGGATGAGCGACTTGGACGCGATGACACCCGAAGACGTGCGCCAGTTTTATCGGCGCTGGTACGTGCCGGCCAACGCCGCCATCGTGGTCGCCGGTGATGTGGATGTGCAGCGCGTGCGCGCGCTGGCCGAAAAATACTATGGCCGCATCCCCGCCCGCGCTGTGCCGACGCGCAAGCCGCGCACCGAGCCGGCCCAGCCCGGCCTGCGCCGCATCACGGTCAAAGCGCCGGCTGAGCAAGCGTATGTGGCGCTGGCGTTTCGCGCGCCCAGCTTGCAGCGCCTCGACGTTTTGAGCGAGACCGACCACGACGCGCTGGCGCTGGTGGTGCTGTCGGCCGTGCTGAGTGGCTACGACGGCGCGCGTTTGGAGCGCGCTCTGAGCCAAGGCGAAGGCCGCGTGGCCGACACCTCGGGCAGCAGCGCCGATGTGCTCGGGCGCGGCCCCAGCCTGTTTTATTTGACCGGCGTGCCGGCGCAAGGCAAAACCGCCCAGCAGGTCGAAGACGCGCTGCGCGCCCAAATCACCCGCGTCGCCAGCGAAGGCGTTAATCCCGCCGAACTGGAGCGCGTCAAAACGCAGTGGGTCGCCAGCACCGTCTATCAGCGCGACTCGCTCAGCAGCCAAGCCAGCGAGTTGGGCAGCAACTGGGTGCTCGGTTTGCCGCTGGACGCGCAGGAGCGCACCCTGACTTTGCTGCGCAGCGTCACGCCCGAGCAGGTGCAGTCGGTGGCGCAGCGCTACTTTGGCGACGACCAGCTGACGGTGGCCACCTTGGCACCGCAGCCGCTCGATCCAAACCGCAAACGCCCAGCTGCACCAGCCGCCGGCACGCGCATCCATTGAACCAAGCCGCAGAAAGTTATTGATGTTTACTCTGAAAAAGATAGCTGCTCGCGCTTGCTGCATAAGCGCTGGAGTGCTTTTTTATACCCAATCGGCGTGGGCTTTGCTGCCGATTGAGCACTGGAGCGAGCCTAGCGGCGCGCAGGTCTGGCTGGTCAACAGCCCCGGCATTCCGATGGTCGATGTGCAAATCGACTTCGACGCTGGCGACCGGCGCGACCCAGCGGCGCAGGCCGGCTTGGCCAGCGCTGTGGCCACGGTGCTGCCCAAGGGCGTGCGCGCAGTCGATGGTGCTTTTGCTGCCCCGGCGCTGGACGAAAACCAGCTGGGTGAGGCGTGGGCCGACCTTGGTGCCGGCTTAAACCTGTCGGCCAGTAACGACGCCTTCAGCCTGTCGCTGCGCTCGTTGACCGAGCCTGATTTGCTCGATAAAGCGGTGCAACTGGCCGCGCGCCAACTGGCCGAGCCGGCGTGGCCCGAAGACATTTGGCAGCGCGAGCGCCAGCGCTGGAGCGCCGCCATCCGCGAATCCAATACCCGCCCCGGCACCGTGGCGGGCGATGCTTTTGCGGCGGCCGTTTATGGCAGCCACCCGTACGGCTTTCGCGTGACGCCAGAGACGCTGGCGCGCATCAGCATTGCCGATATGCAGCAGTTTTATGCGCGCTATGTGCAAGCGTGCCGCGCGCGTATTGCCATCGTCGGCGCCGTGGACCGGGCGCAGGCGCAAACGCTGGTGGCGCAGCTGCTGGCGCGCTTGCCGGCCAGCACGCCAGCGCAGTGCGCGCCGCTGCCGGCAGTCGCCGAAGTCGCGCCTTTGGCAGCAGCGGTCGAGAAAAAAATCGCCTTTGACTCGGCGCAGGCCTATGTGCTGATCGGCCAGCCGGGTTTTAAGCGCAGTGACCCGGATTTTCTGGCGCTGCTGGTGGGCAACCACATTTTGGGCGGCGGCGGTTTCACGGCGCGCTTGACCAACGAGGTGCGCGAAAAGCGCGGCCTGACCTACGGTGTCACCAGCCATTTCGCGCCGGGTCTGCACGCTGGCGCGTTTGCGATAGGCCTGCAAACCCGCCCCGACCAAGCCGCACAGGCGCTGCAAGTGGCGCGCCAGACTTTGGCCCGCTACGTCGCCGACGGCCCCACGCCGACCGAGCTGCGCGCGGCCAAAGACAACCTGATTGGCGGCTTTGCCCTGCGCATTGACAGCAACCGGAAGCTCTTGGGCAACGTCGTCAACATCGCGCAAAACGGCTTGCCGCTGGACTATTTGGACGGCTGGACTGAGCGCGTCGAAGCGCTGACCGTCGCCCAAGTGCGCGCCGCGATGCAACGCAAACTGCAACCCGAGCGCATGGTCACCATCGTGCTGGGAGCACAGCCATGACCCGCATGAAACCCGCCCAAGTTGAAGCCGCTCTGCGCGCCCCGCCCGCTGCAGCCGCTGTAGCCGAGCCGAAAAAAGCCGCTGCCCAAAAAAAACCACCTCAAAGCCTTCAAAGCGCCCACCGGCGGCCAGATTCGCATCATTGGCGGCCAGTGGAAGCGCACGCGCCTGCCCGTGGCGCAGCATCCCGGCCTGCGCCCGACGCCCGACCGCGTGCGCGAGACGCTGTTCAACTGGCTCGGCCAAGACCTGAGCGGCTGGCGCTGTTTTGACGCCTTTGCCGGCACCGGCGCGCTGGGGTTGGAAGCGGCCTCGCGCGGTGCGGCGGCGGTGCAGTTGGTCGAGAGCGAAGCCGCCTTGGTCACGCAACTGGGCAAGCTGTGCCAGCGCTTGGAGGCCACCACGGTGCAACTGCGCCGGGGCGATGGCGTGGCGCAACTGAGACAGTGCGCGCCGGCCAGCCTCGATTTGGTGCTGATTGACCCGCCGTTTGGCAGCGACTTGTTTGCGCCCGCGCTGCAAGCCGCTGCCCGCGCCCTCAAGCCAGAGGGCTTTGTCTATCTGGAAGCCGCCAGCGCGTGGACGGATGAGCTGCTGGCACCGCTGGGCTTGGTGCTGCAACGCCACCTGCGCGCTGGTGCCGTGCATGCGCATTTGCTGTCATTAAAGAAAGATTAAAGAAAAATTGAAGATTAAACAATCAAATTTAATAGCTGCTAGCGCCCGTATCTATTGGGCTAGAGGCCGATTTGACCTAATTTTTACGCCAAAAACACCCCTAAGGAGACCTTTTTTATGAGCCGCAACGTCCTTGCCGTTTACCCCGGCACCTTTGACCCGCTGACGCTGGGCCACGAAGACTTGGTGCGCCGCGCCGCGCAAATGTTTGACCAAGTCATCGTCGCCGTGGCGATGGCGCACCACAAAAAAACCCTGTTCAGTTTGGAAGAGCGCATGGAAATGGCGCGCGAGGCGCTGAGCGACTGCCCGCAAGTGCGGGTCGAGGCGTTTGATGGCCTCGTCACCACCTTTGCCGCCGCGCGCGATGGCAACGTGATGGTGCGCGGCTTGCGCTCGGGCACCGACTTTGATTACGAGTTTCAGCTCGCCGGCATGAACCACGCGCTGGTGCCGGAGCTGGAGACGGTGTTTTTGACGCCGCCCAGCCAGTACCAATTCATCAGCAGCACGCTGGTGCGCGAGATTGCCACGCTGGGCGGCGATGTGGCGCAGTTTGTTTCGCCCTCGGTGCTGCAGCGCTTGGTGGCCAAAGTGCAGCCGTAAGCGATCAGCGATCAGCGTTGCCATAAAAAAAGGCCGTGGCCCGCGCACATTGCGGGCCACGGCCTTTTGGTTTTTGAGCGCCCGATCAGGCGATCAAGCGCTCAGGCACTCAGGGGCGCACGACGATGCTGTTGCGCACTTCGCGCACTTGGTTGGTGCCGCGCGCAATCGATTCGGCGCGGTTTTTTTCCGATTGCGACTTGGCAAAACCCGACAGCTGCACCGTGCCGTTCAGCGTCTCGACGCTGATGGCTGCGGCGGAGACGGATTTGTCTTCGGCCATCTTGGCTTTGACGGCGGTGGTGATGCCTGCGTCATCAATATAGGTGCCGACGGTTTGCTGGTTGCGGGCCACCGAGCAGCCGGCAGAGACGATGGTGATGCCAGCCAGTGCGGCAAAGGCGAGAGCGCGTGCGTATTTCATGGTTCTTTTTCTTTCTAGGTGATGTGCTTTGTGGCACGGGTTGTTGGGTTGACTGATAACAAGCAGTGGGTGAGTGTGACTGATTTTTAGTGGTCGCGCCGGCATCACAAGCTGGGTGAAGGCAGCGCGTGCCATCGGTGCTGTCAGCGTCTGACGAGGCCGACCACAAAAGTCACTACTGCCATCACGATGAAGACGAAAAACAGCAGCTTGGCAATGCCGACGGCTCCCGCCGCAATGCCACCAAAGCCAAAAATGGCAGCGACCAAGGCGATCACTAAAAAAACAACGGCGTAGTGCAACATAAAAAGCTCCTTGCTTGGTTTTGTAGCAAATAAAACATTTGTTGCAACCACTGTAGGTGCCGCGCGGTGGTGGGCGCGCCAGTAGCAGGCGCGTGAGCTTGTCAGCGCTGGGGCTATAGCGGTGTAGGAGATGGCGCACACAGCGGTAGCACGGCTGATACCAAGGTGCCTTGGTTCGGCTGCGATGACAGCGTCAATTGTCCGCCAGCGGCTTCGACGCGCTGGCGCATCCCCACCAAGCCGTACGAGCTGCGTTGGATGCTGGCCATATCAAAGCCCTGGCCGTCGTCGCGGATTTGTACCGCGACGTGCGACGGGTGCTTGTGTACGGTAATGGCGATGGTTTGGGCGTTGGCATATTTGCCAATGTTGGTCAGCGACTCTTGCACCATGCGGTAGATGGTCAGCTCAGTGGCCTCGGGCAGGCTGACGGTTTCAAAGTGGGTATCGATGCGAACGCCGGCAGTGTCGGCGTATTCGCGCGTCAAAATTTCCAGCGCCGCCGTCAGCCCCAAGTGGGTGAGTGAGGAGGGGCGCAGGTTTTCGACAATCTGGCGCTTGAGCGCAATGCCGCTGTTGAGCATTTCGACCAAGTGGTTTAACCGCTCGGCAATGTCGGGCGCGTTGAAGTCGATTTTGGATTTCAGCCGCGCCACGTCGAGTTTGGCGGCGGTCAGCAGCGCGCCCAGCTCGTCGTGCAGCTCGCGCGCCAAGTGACCGCGCTCGTCCTCGCGCACGTCTTGCAGGTGATTGGCCAGCGCTGACAGAGAGACGGTGCGCTCGCGCACCAGCTCTTCCAGCCGCGCGCGCTCGGCTTTGAGCACTTCTTGCTCGCGCTCGGCGGCGCGGCGCAGAGCATGGGCTTGGCGCAGATAGACGTAAAACGCCAGCAGCCCCAAGCTGACACCGGCGGCAATTCCCACCCGCGCCAGCCACAGCGAGCGATCGATTTGGCGCTGGCTGCGCAGCGCTTGCTGGCCTTGGGCAGCAATCAGCGCGTTGGCTTGGGTGCGAATGGCATCCATGTTTTGTTTGCCGACATCGGTGGAGAGCACAAACTTCCACGCATCTTCGTTGCCTTGGCGGCGCAGTTGCAGGCTCAGCTGCATTTCAGACAATTTGCGCGTGACTTGCTGCGTCAGCGCGGACAAGGCAGCAGTATCGGCACTATCGCTGGCCAAGGCGGTACGCAGTTGCTGTAGCTGGGTGTGGACGGTGGCGATGGACTTCTCGTATGGCGCTAAATACGGCTCCTCGCCGGTCAGCAGGTAACCCCGGTGCCCGGACTCAGCGTCCAGCATGGTTTGCAGCAGCGTGCTCAGTAGGGAGTGGCTGCTCTGTACGCGCGCCATATTTTCCAAGGCTGCGCTGGAGCGCTGGTAGCTGGCCTCGCTAAAACCAATCAGCGCGATGGCTGTCAGCACCGCCAAGGGCAGGCTCAAGGTGAAGTCTTTTAATGGGAACCAGCGCATAGCGCCTCCTGATACGGGGGTTTCGGGATAATGCGCCACCTTGTCTTTTGAAAGCCCGCTCCATGATCCAAGTTGGCATTGTTGATGACCACGCCATTGTTCGCTCAGGTCTGCGCCAGTATCTGTCTGAGCATGTGGATGTGCGCGTGGTGGGCGAAGCCGCCAATGGCCGCGAGGCGATTGATTTGGTGCGCAACACGGCGGTGGATGTGTTAATCATGGACTTGTCTATGCCCGGCCAAAGCGGGCTGGATGCCTTGGCCATGCTGCGCGCCAAGTCGCCCGATACCGGCATTTTGATTTTGAGCGGCTACCCGCAAGAGCACTACGCCATGAACCTGATTCGCCAAGGTGCCAGCGGCTATCTGAACAAGGAGTGCGAGCCGTCAGAGATTTTGGAGGCGATTCGCATTATTGCTTTAGGGCGACGCTACATCACCCCAGTGGTGGCCGAACTGCTGGCGCAGCAGTTGCACCGCAAAGACGATGCAGCGGTACATGAGCACTTGTCTGAGCGCGAATTTCAGGTGTTTCTAAAACTGGCCAAAGGTGCCACCGCTGGCGAGATTGCCGAAATTTTGTCATTGAGCGTCAAAACCGTCAGCACCTACCGCACGCGCTTGATGGAAAAAATGGCACTGTCGTCCAACAGCGATTTGACCTATTACGCGCTGAAAAATGGCCTGATTGATTAATCAAAATTGATAGCTGCTAGCGCACGTGTTTAAAGGGCTAGAGGCCAATTTTGCTTAAATTTTTCACCACAGGTGGCGGTGGCAGTGGCGCTCAGCCCTGCCGACTGTTGCGTGCAATGCAGTAATCAATCAGCGCGTCGATTTCATTGGATTTGTCAAACACCGCATCGACACCCAATTGCGCGCAGCGTTGGCGCACATCGGGCGTGGCGTAATTGCTCAGCACCACCATGTATTGGTGCGGCAGTCGCGCGCGGCAGGCTGCCAGCACCCCAAGGCCGCTGCCTTGGCGCAAAAATAGATCGACGATGGCCAAATCCCATTGGCTGTGCTGGGCTGTGAGCCAAGATGTGCCATCGTTCTCGGTCTCGGCGATGCCTACAGATTCGACCCCGGCCAGTTCTTCTAACGTGGCGATCAGGTTCTCACGAATCGTAGGGTTGTCTTCAACGATGTAGGTTTTGAGTTTCACTCTGGATATTCAGTGGATGCAGTGCAAGGCGGGCAAAAGAGAGCTGGTTCACTACAGAGCCAATGTAGATGCAGTTGTGTCCAAATTTTGCCAGCCAGAGCAGCTTGCGACTGTCAGCCAGTTCCTACGCGCCCAGTGCGCTGCAAACGACGCATTGGGCATCGCGGCGCACCTGCAGCGCGCTCCACTCCATGCTGCGCGCGTCCAGCATCAACAAACGCCCCGCCAGCGACGGGCCAGCGCCTGAAATCAGCTTCAGCGCCTCAGCCGCCTGCATTGCGCCGACGATGCCCACCAGCGGCGCAAACACGCCCATGGTCGAGCACTGCACTTCTTCAAACGCTTCATTCGGCGCAAAAATGCAGGCGTAGCACGGCGCGTCGGGCTGGCGCTGGTCGATTACGGTGATTTGCCCGTCAAAGCGAATCGCTGCGCCCACCACCAGCGGTTTGGTGTGGCGCACGCAGGCGGCGTTGATGGCGTGGCGCGTGGCGTAGTTGTCGGTGCAGTCCAGCACTACGGTGGCGGTGGCGACCAAGCCATCGAGCAGCGCCGCATCGGCGCGCGCTTGGATGCAGGTGATGGCGGCATCGGGGTTGATGGCCAGCACCGCTTCGGCAGCGGATGTCGCCTTGGGCTGGCCGATGCGCTCGTGGGTGTGGGCAATTTGGCGCTGCAAGTTGGTCAAATCGACCGCGTCGTCATCGACCAGCGTGATGTGGCCAACCCCCGCCGAGCCCAAGTACAGCGCTGCCGGCGAGCCAAGCCCGCCGGCACCAATGACCAGCACATGCGCGGCCAAGATGCGTTCTTGCCCCTCGATGCCGATTTCGTCGAGCAGGATGTGGCGCGAGTAGCGCAAAAGCTGTTGGTCGTTCATGGGGCCGCGTGCGGTTTACTGCGCCTCGTCTTTCTTTTCAGTCTTTTCTTCCTTGCGCTCGGTTTGCGTTTTACTCGCTAGCACCGTCACGCCCTTGAGTTGGTTGATGGCTTGTGCCAGCTGAAAGTCTTTGTCCGAACCGAACTCGGGCAGTTTGCGCTCGCTCAGCGGCTTTTTGGACTCTTCTTCCAGACGCTGACGGGCATCTTCGCGGGCTTTTTCACGCACTTCGTCTTTCACTTCTTCGCCTTGGCCGCTGCCCAAGTGCTTCTCCAAGTCGGCCTCACGCATCCGCAGTGCGGCAAATGGGCTGCCTTCTGCGGTTTCATCGACCATCACGTCGGGCACGATGCCTTTGGCTTGAATGGATTTGCCGCTGGGCGTGTAGTAGCGCGCCGTGGTCAGTTTGATGCCGGTGTCTGGCCCCAAGGGACGCACGGTTTGCACCGAGCCTTTGCCAAACGTCTGGCTGCCCATGATGGTGGCGCGTTGGTGGTCTTGCAGTGCGCCGGCAACAATTTCGCTGGCTGAGGCCGAGCCTTCGTTGACCAGCACCACCAGCGGTACGGTTTTGAGCGCCGCCGGTAGGCGCTTGAGCGGGTCGCCCGCGCCGCGGCGGGCATAAAACTCGGGCGAGGCTTTGTAAACCGCCTTGCTTTCAATCAGCTGGCCGTTGGTAGAGACCACGGTGACGTTCTCAGGCAAAAAGGCCGCTGACACCGCCACAGCCGCATCCAGCAAACCGCCCGGATCGTTGCGCAAGTCCAGCACCAAGCCTTTGAGCTTGGGATCTTGCTTGTACAGCTCTTCGGCCTTGCGGACAAAGTCGTCCACGGTGCGCTCTTGGAACTGCGACAGGCGAATCCAGCCGTAGCCCGGCTCAATCATCTTGCCTTTGACCGACTGGGTTTTGATCTCTTCGCGGGTGATGGTCACTGGGAAGGTGCGGCTCTCGTCTTTGCGCAAAATCGTCAGCGTGACCTTGGTGGCTGGCTCGCCGCGCATTTTTTTCACCGCGTCGTTGAGCGACAGGCCTTTGACCGCAGTGTCGTCAATTTTGGTGATCAGGTCGTTGGTTTTGAGGCCAGCGCGAAAGGCGGGCGAGCCTTCAATTGGCGAGACCACTTTGATCAAACCGTCTTCTTGCGTGATTTCGATGCCCACGCCGACAAAGCGGCCGGTGGTGCCTTCGCGAAATTCAGCAAACGACTTTTTGTCGAAATACTGCGAGTGTGGATCGAGGCTGGCCACCATGCCGGAGATGGCATCGGTGATGAGTTTTTTGTCGTCCACTGGCTCGACGTAGTCGGTTTTCACCAAACCAAACACCGCCGAGAGTTGTTGGATTTCTTCCAGCGGCAAAGGCGCCATAGCGCCGCGCGCCATAGTTTGCAGGGACACCGTGGTCATAGCCCCGGCCAGTACCCCGACGGAAACCCAGCCTGCAATTTTCAATTTTTGGCCCATACAACACCTTTACCGATTCGTTCAATAGACACCTTGGAAGGGTGTTGCCCGCAGCAGTTGCGCAGCGGGACTTAAGTTGGTGCCGCAGCAGCGCCTTATAAAGACTTCAAAGGCGCTTTACCGCAGCTTTACTACAGCTTTTGCCTTCTTATGCTTTGCCTTGCGAGGCCACGGCGGCCGCCGCAGCCGCTGCCGCTTCGGCATCGCCCAGATAGTAGTGGCGCAGCGGTTTTAAGTTTTCGTCCAGCTCATACACCAGTGGAATCCCGTTGGGAATATTCACGCCGACGATGTCGTTGTCAGAAATGTTGTCCAGATATTTGACCAACGCCCGAATCGAGTTGCCGTGCGCTGCCACCACCACGCGCTGGCCGCTGCGAATCGCTGGGGCCATCGTCTCGTTCCAAAACGGCATCACGCGCGCGACGGTGTCTTTGAGGCACTCGGTCAGCGGCACGTTCTCTGCTGGTAGGTTGGCGTAGCGCAAGTCGCTGCGTTCGCTGCGCTCGTCGCCCACTTGCAGCGCCGGCGGCGGCGTGTCGTAGCTGCGCCGCCAGACCAGCACTTGCTCGTCACCGTATTTTTTGGCCGTCTCGCCTTTGTTCAGGCCTTGCAGCGCGCCGTAGTGGCGCTCGTTCAGGCGCCAGGTTTTTTGCACTGGCAGCCACGTGCGCTCCATCTCATTGAGGCACAGCCACAGCGTGTCGATGGCGCGCTTGAGCACGCTGGTGTAGGCGACGTCAAACTCGTAGCCCTCGGCTTTGAGCAGCTGGCCAGCCGATTTGGCTTGTGCCACGCCCGTGGGAGTCAGGTCCACATCGGTCCAGCCCGTGAAACGGTTTTCAAGATTCCAAGTGGATTCGCCGTGGCGGATCAGAACAAGTTTGTACATGGGTGTCACCAGAAAAAGCAGGTCAAAACTTGCCATTCTAAAATTGCCCAGTTTGCTAACCCAAGGAATAACGTGAATTTCATTGTCAATAACTGGTATTTGATACTTTTGGCGCTGGTTTCCGGCGCCATGTTGCTGGTGCCGATGCTGCAAGGCGGCGGCAGCGGCGGCTTGTCGGCCGCGATGGCGGTGCAGCTGATCAACCGCGAAAAAGCCGTGGTGATTGACGTGTGCGGCGCGGCGGAATACGCCGCCGGCCACGTTGTCGGCGCTAAAAACGTGCCGCTCAACGAGCTGGAAACGCGCCTGCCGGCCGTGGTGAAAAACAAAGCGCTGCCGCTGGTCATCGTCTGCGCCAGTGGTGGCCGGGCACAGCACGCGGCCAAACTGGCGCAAAAGCTGGGCTACGCCAACGCCCAAGTCCTCAGCGGCGGCATGAAGGCGTGGACAGCGGCAGGTATGCCGGTGGAAAAAGCCTAAACCCGCCCTATCTGTCCCATCTGCCCTGATTACTTTTTCCCAAGCCAAGGAGAGCCTCCATGCCACCCGTAAAGATGTACACCACGGCGTATTGCCCCTACTGCACCCGCGCCGAGCAGTTTTTGCACGCCAAAGGTGTCACGCAGATTGAGCAAATCCGCATCGACACCGACCCCACCGCGCGCGGCGAGATGATGCAAAGCACTGGCCGGCGCACCGTGCCGCAAATTTTTATCGGCAGCACCCACGTCGGCGGCTACGACGATTTGGTGGCGCTGGACAGGAGCGGCGGCCTGCAACCGCTACTCAACGCCGCATAATGCTGCCCCATGTGCCCGCTGCCGGAATCACTCCCTACAGCGGGTTTTGTTTTGTCAAAAAGAAAGACCCTGACCATGGCTGACCAAGAAAATTCCGTAGGTTCCGTTAACGCTGATGGCGTTGCACAAACTGAAAACACCGACACCCCCGTCTTCCAAATCCAGCGCGTTTATCTGAAAGATATGTCGCTAGAGCAGCCCAACTCGCCCGGCATCCTGCTGGAGCAAGAGCAGCCCAGCGTTGACATTCAATTGAGCGTCGAAGCCACCCCCGTGGCCGATGGCATTTTTGAAGTCGCCGTCACTGCCACCGTGCACACCAAAATCAAAGACAAAACCGTGTTCTTGGTCGAAGCCAAGCAAGCCGGCATCTTTGAGATTCGCAACATCCCCGAAGACCAAATGGGTCCGGTGATGGGCATTGCTTGCCCGCAAATCGTCTATCCGTACCTGCGCGGCAACGTGGCCGACATCGTCAACCGCGCTGGTTTTCCGCCAGTGCACTTGGCCGAGCTGAACTTCCAGTCGATGTACGAAGAGCAGCAAGCCCAGGCCGCCAACGCCGTGGCCGCACCGGCGCTGCAGCAGTAAACAGGCCGCCCAGCGCACTGTTTACAGGTTAATTTAAGGTCTTTTAGGCCTCTAGCCCTTTAGATACGTGCGCTAGCAGCTATGAAAATCATAGTCATCGGCGCGGGTGCTTTTGGCACCGCCATCGCTGTCAGCGCGGCCGCGCACCCCGCCAGCCACGACGTGACGCTGTGGACGCGCGACGCGCAGCAGCTGGCCACCTTGCAGGCGACGCGCAGCAATGCGCGCTACTTGCCGGGTGTCGCTCTGCCGCCGACGCTGGCGCTGGTCGGCGGCGACATGGCCGCGCTGGCCAATCAAGCCGATGTGGTCATCGTCGCCACGCCGATGGCGGCGCTGCGCAGCGTGTTGACGCAATTGCGCGACTGCCGCGCCCCGGTGGCGTGGTTGTGCAAAGGTTTTGAAAGCCCCCAAAGCCCCGGTGCTGAAGGTTTGATGGCGCACGAGGTCTGCGCCCAAGCCGCCCCCGATTTGGCCGCTGGCGTGCTCAGCGGCCCCAGTTTTGCGGCTGAAGTCGCCCGCGCCCAGCCGACGGCGCTGGTCGCGGCCAGCCCGCACGCCAGCGTGCGCAACGCGCTGGTGCAAGCCTTCCACAGCTCTAGCCTGCGCGTTTATGCCAACGACGACATCGTCGGTGTCGAAGCCGGCGGTGCTATCAAAAACGTCTTGGCGATTGCCACCGGCCTGTGCGATGGCCTGCAGCTGGGCTTAAACGCCCGCGCCGCCTTAATCACCCGTGGTTTGGCCGAGATGACGCGCCTTGGCCTAGCGCTGGGCGCGCGCGCGGAGACGTTTATGGGGCTGTCGGGCGTGGGCGATTTGGTGCTGACCGCCACCGGCGATTTGTCGCGCAACCGCCGCGTGGGCTTGCTGTTGGCGCAGGGGCAGACGCTGGCCCAAGCCGTCGCCTCGCTCGGCCACGTGGCCGAGGGCGTGTATTGCGCCCGCACCGTGGTGCAGCGCGCCCGCCATTTGGGCGTTGATATGCCGATCAGCCAAGCCGTGGTCGCGCTGCTGGACGGCCAGTTGCAGCCGCTCGAAGCGCTGGCCGCGCTGATGGACAGAGACCCCAAGGGCGAAGGCGCTTAGGGTCTGTTTTGCACGGGCGCTACAACTATCAAAACAATAGCTGCTAGCGCCCGTATCTAAAGGGCTAGAGCCTTATTTCATTCAAATTTAGTGCTTATTTGGCTGCTGCAGCCGCCGCCAGCGCTTGGGCAATCCAGCCATCAAACGTCTTTTGGTGGGCTTTGATCCAGCCGTCCACATGGCGCTCCACGTCTTTTTCTTTGTTCTCGCCGTTGTTCATGCGCAGGTTTTGCGCGTTGACATCGGCCACGGGCAGCACCATCAACTCAAACAATTTGGCCGCCGCCGGGTTTTTGTCGGTGAAGGCTTTGTTGGCAACGATGCGCTGCACGTTGGGCACAAAACCGTAGTCACGGCCATCGGGCAGTTGGGTGCTGGTTTTGGACGGGTCGCCCTTTTGCGCTGAAAACGGCACTTGCAAAAAGACCACATCTTTGCCCGGACGCAGCACGCTGCTGAGCCAATACGGCGTCCACGTGTAATAAAAAATCGGCTGGCCTTGCTTGTAGCGCGCCAGCGAGTCGGCCATCAGCGCCGAGTAGCTGCCTTGGTTGTGCGTGATGCTGCCCCGCAATTTATAGGTGTCGAGGTGGTACTCAATCGCCATCTCGCAGCCCCAGCCGGGGTTGCAGCCGGTCAGGTCGGCTTTGCCGTCGCCGTTGGTGTCAAACAGCGCGGCGATTTTTGGCTCGCTCAGCTGCGACAGGTGGGTGATTTTGTATTGGTCGGCGGTCTTTTTGTCGATCAAATAGCCTTGCAGCGCGTTGCTGATGTAGGTGCTGTTGCGCCACATCTTGGCCTCGCCGCCGGCGTTGGTGAAGAAGGCGGCGTGCAGTGGGTCCCAGTGGCTGGACAGAAAAGTGGCGTCGCCGTTGGCAATCGCCAAGTGGCCGGTGGCGTACTCAATCTCTTGCGGCGCCTTGACGCTGTAGCCCAGCTTTTCCATCGCGCGCGAGATCAGCAGCGTCTGAAACAGCTCCTCGGCGACCGAGCCTTTGACCGGCTGCACGGTGATGCCTTTGCCGGGCAAGTCGGCCGCCGCCGCCGGGCTGGACAGGCCAAAGGCCAGCAGGCCAGTCGCCAAAAGGGTGCGCGTCACGTGGGTGAGGGCGAAGGTTTTTTTCATCGTGGGTGTCTCCTGAGTGGTAAATCTTTAACGGGGTAAATTTTTAGTGTTTTAGGCCTCTAGCCCAATAAACACGTGCGCTAGCAGCTATTAATTTTGATGGTTTGCCTGTGCAGGTTGGGTGGTGCCCAACCCAACATCCGCACCCGCAGCGGGCGCAGAGCGTGGCAGCAGCCGCAGCACAAACCCCGCCGGCCCGGTGTGCCACCAGTGGCGCACGCCCCGGCGCGGTTGTCCCAGCGATTGGGTGATGCGGTCGAGCGTGATGGCCAGCAGCACGATGCCTAAGCCGCCCACCGTCGCCAAGCCCATGTCCAGCCGGCCAATGCCGCGCAGCACCATTTGGCCGAGGCCGCCGACGGCAATCATCGAAGCGATCACCACCATCGACAGCGACAGCATCAGCGCCTGATTGACGCCGGCCATGATGGATGGCATGGCCAGCGGCAGTTGCACTTTGAGCAGCATTTGCAGCGGCGATGCGCCATAAGCGCGGCCCGCTTCAATCAAATCCGGGCGCACTTGGCGAATGCCCAAATTGGTCAGGCGCACCAGCGGCGGCAGGGCAAAGACGATGGTGACGATCACGCCGGGCACGTTGCCAATGCCAAACAGCATCACCACCGGCACCAAATAAACAAAGGCGGGTGTGGTCTGCATCGCGTCCAAAAATGGCCGCATCAGGTTTTGCGCCCGGTCGCTCGACGCCAGCCCTATGCCCAGCGGGATGCCAATCAGCAAACAAAACACCAGCGAAGTCAGCACCAGCGACAGCGTCACCATCGCCTGCGGCCACACGCCCAGCACGGTGACCAGCAGCAGCGACGCCACCGTGCCCAGCGCGATAACGCGGCCCGCAAATTGCCAAGCCAACAGCCCCATCAGGGCAATCAGCGCCCACGAGGGCGTGCTGAGCAGCAGGCTTTCGACGCCGGTCAGTGTGGTGTCGATGGGGCCGCGCACGGTTTGAAAGAAGGGGCGGAAATGATCGACCACCCACCCCAGCCCTTGGTTAATCCACGCCTCCATCGGCAGCGAGCCGTCCCACAGCTGGTGCAGGGCAAAGCCGCTGCTGTCCGTGGTGCCCAGTGCAGCGGCTGCGCCGTCATCGGCGGTTGTCAGTGCTGCCCACGGGTCGCTGGGGGCTTGGGCGGCGCTAGGTTCGGTAGCAGCGCCAAACTGGTCAGCCCACGGGTTAGCGTCGGCAGCAGCGGCTGCGGTATCGGCAGCGGTATCGGTTGATTCATTCATGGGCAGGCTTTCATTCAGTGCGCGCTGGCGCTGGTGGCCGGCGGCGCAGTTGATGTGGTCGGGTCGATGTGCGGCGTGTCGCGGTCGAGGAATTTCAGCAGCGTGGTTTTGCTGATCACGCCCAGTAGCGCGCCGTCGCCCTGCACCACCGGCACGGCGCACGGCGCTTGCGCCACTTGGCCGAATAAATCGGCCACTGGCGCGTCAAAAGCAATGGTTTCCAAGCCGTCGATAAAGGCGTGCTGCAAGCCGACTGGCCGCTCGTGGCCGTCGAGTACGCGGTGCAGCGAGTCCGCCGACACCGTGCCCAAATAGCGTTTTTGCGGGCTGACGATGTAAGCAAAATCGCGGTCACTGCCCTCAATCAAGCGCAGCGCGGCGCGGCTGCCGCGGTCGGTGTGCTCGGAGACGATGGTCAAGGCTTTGCGCGCAATGTCGCCGGCCTTGAACACGGCAGCAGCATCCACGCCGCGCACAAAACTGCGCACGTAGTCGTTGGCCGGGTTGCGCAAAATCTCGTCTGGCGTGCCCACTTGCACCACGTGGCCGTCTTTCATGATGGCGATGTGGTCGCCAATGCGCATCGCCTCGTCCAAGTCGTGCGAGATGAAAACGATGGTGCGCCGCTTGACCTGCTGCAGCCTCATTAGCTCGCTTTGCATTTCGGTGCGGATGATGGGGTCGAGGGCGGAGAACGCCTCGTCCATCAACAAAATCGACGGGTCAGACGCCAGCGCCCGCGCCAAACCGACGCGCTGCTGCATCCCACCCGACAGCTCATCGGGGTAGCTGGCACCCCAGCCCTCCAGCCCGACTTGCGCCAGCGCTTGGGTCGCCAGTTGCTGGCGCTCAGTGCGGCCCACGCCGGCCAGCTCTAGGCCAAAGGCGGTGTTGTCCAGCACCGTCATGTGCGGCATCAGCGCAAACGACTGGAACACCATGCTGATGTCTTTGCGCCGCAACGTGCGCATTTGCGCGTCTGAGAGCTGGTTGATGTCCACGCCATCGACCAAGATGCGCCCGGCCGTGGGTTCAATCAGCCGGTTAAGCATCCTCACCAGCGTCGATTTGCCCGAGCCGGACAAGCCCATGACGACAAAAATCTCGCCCGGAGCAATGGTGAAGCTGGCGTCGAACACGCCAATCGACTGGCCGGTGCGCGCCAAAATGTCTTGTTTGCTGACGCCTTCGCGCACCAGTTGCAGCGCGGTTTGCGGGGTGTCGCCGAAAACTTTAAAGACGTTTTCGAGGGTGATTTGTTTGGCCACGGGGGCAGTCTCCTCGGTGTGGGAGCAGCGCCGCATCAACAAAAACTAAGCCGAGGTGATGCAGCGGCCACGCCCGATGGTGCGGATGCACGCGGAACGGTAAAAAATGTGGACACGTAGCGGTGACCTGAAAGCGCTTCAAAAGAGGTCTGGGCAGAGGACTCTTGAAGTGCGTCTAACGAAGGCGGGGCGCGAGGCCCGATTGGCAATTCCCAGCGGTTGGGAAAGTGGGTTTACTGACGATTACCTTCATGGAAGGTTGTAAAACACCGAAAAAGTATAAAAACCCGGAGTTCTTCTGTCAAAACACAGGTTTTTTGAAAAATGTTATTCGCGCGAAGCATTATCTAGCGGCTAAAGCGGGCAGTGGTGCCCAAAAGTAAGGGCGCCGCAGCGCCCTTGGTTTTTAACGGTGCAGCTCGCCCGCGCGCTCGGGCTGATAGACCACTTCGGTGACGCGCACCGTCATCGGCTTGCCACCGGGGCCGGGCCAGGCCAGCTCGTCGCCAATTGACAAGCCCAGCAGCGCCGAGCCGACTGGGGCGAAGATGGAGATGCGGTCGGCGCTGCCGTCCATGTCGCGCGGATAGACCAGCGTCAGGCAGAACTCTTTGCCGGTTTCCAAGATGGAGAACTTGACGATGGAGTTCATCGTCACCACGGTAGCGGGCATTTCCTCGGGGGGCAGCACTTCCGCCCGATCCAGCTCGGCCTGCAGTTCGGCCTTGCCGGCCAAGGCGCTGGACGGCAAAGCGGCCAGCAGCGCTTCAATGCGGTCTAAATCTTGGGACGACAACGTGATGGGGGGTTTGGACACAGTAACTACCTCAAATCAAAAGCTATTCAAAACAGCTTTGACTGTAGCCCATCCCCCAGATGGCTGTTCTTGGCGCGGCCAATCGCGCACCGTTTCAGGAGTGCGTTGGTTGGCGGCAGTTGGCATAGATATCCAGCGCGGGCTGATAGACGCTGCTGCGCACGTCCAGCAGGCCCAGCACCGAGTGAAAGTAAGCGTCGTGCGTAATGCGCCGCTCTGTCAGCTCGCGCTGTAGGCAGGCGGTGCTGATGCCGCTGCGCGTTTGCAGCGCCGGCGACAGCCACGTAATCCACGGCACCTGCTTTTGCACGTCGGGGGCGATGGCGTAGGGCAGGCCATGCAAATACAGGTTGTTTTCACCCAGCGACTCGCCATGATCTGCTACATAAATCATAGCTGATGGCGCTTGATTTGATTGGGTTTGCAGCCAATTAATGGTTGAATTGAGCAGCTGGTCGGTGGCCACAATGCTGTTGTCATAGGCGTTGACGATGTGCTGCTGCGGGCACTGTTGCAGCGCGCTGGAGGTGCATTCGGGCAGAAACTTCTTCGCGTCTGGCGCCGAGCGCTTGTAGTACGCCGGGCCGTGGCTGCCCATTTGGTGCAGCACCACCACCGTGCCGCGTGCGCGTTGTTCGGCGGGTAGGGCGGCAATGCGGGCGTCCAAGTCTTTGAGCAAGATCGGGTCGAGGCATTCGCCGCCGGGGCACAGCGCCGGGTCTTTTCGGTCGCTGACCGTGTTGGCGTAGTTCACCCGGTCGCAAACGCCTTTGCAGCCCGATTGGTTATCGACCCACAACACTGCCAAGCCGGCGTGTTGCAGCACGTCCAGCAGCGTTTCGTAGTTACCACTTTTGCTCTCAAACTCGGTTTTTCCCCAAGGCGAAAACATGCACGGCAGTGAGGCAGCGGTGCTGGTGCCGCACGACCACGCGTTGCGCGCGCTGGCTATATCAGTGCGCGCCGACAGCAGCGGTGTCGTGGCGCGGGTGTAGCCGTTGAGGCCAAAGTTGCCGCTGCGGCCGGTCTCGCCCAGCACCAAGACCAGCAGCGGCGCTTGGGCAGCGGTTTGGCCGGCGTAGCTGGCGCCCAGTTGGGCGTCGCGGCCGACGGGTTGCAGGGTGTGGTTTTCGGGGTTGAGGCGGTGGGCGGCGATGTCGCCCAGTGCATAGACGCTGTTGAGCGGGTTGATCAAATAGCGCAGCTGGGTGTGGTTGCGCATGGTGGACGAAAAATCCTGAAACACCAGCAGCACGCTGGCGACGATGGTCGCCAGCGCCAGCACCAGCAGCAGCGCGTTGTGCCCCAGTTGGCGCAGCGCGCTCAGGCGTTGCAGCGGGCGGCGCTGCAGCCACAGCAGCGGCGGTGCGCTCAGCGCCAGCACGGTGACCGGCAGGCGCCAATTGAGCAGGTCGCGCGACTCGCGAAAATCGGTTTGCAGCGCGTTGGTCAACATGCTGGCGTCGATGACGATGCCGTAGGCCAGCATGAAATAAGCGCCAAACGCCGCCATCAGCAGCAGCACCGTGGCGGCGGGTTTCAGCGTCCAGCGCCACGCCAGCAGACTCAGCAGCGCCGCATTGCCGGCGGTGACGATCAGCGCAAACGCCAAGGCAAAGCCCCAGCCGCGCAGGCTGTCCTGCCCCGGCAGCGCCGCCACTGCGCGCCACAGCGGCACATTGCAGACGACAGCGAGCCACAGGCTGAGCAGCAGCACCGCCTTGCTCGGATGCAGGGCGCTGGCGCTGGGCGTAGCCTGTGGGGCAGGCCCGGCAGCACGAGAGAAGGAAAAAAATGGCAGGCGGGATAGAGGCAAAAGCATCGGGCGATTCTTCGGGTTGGCGCTTAACGGGGCCTTAAGCGCGCGTTAGTGGCGTTGCCAAATGTGCGCTCTCTGCGCTCACGCCTCCAATTGGGTGGCGTGGTGGCGCAGGTGGTCGTCGATAAAGCTTTGGATGAAGTAATAGCCGTGGTCGTAGCCGGGCTGGCGGCGTAGGTTTAAAGGCTGGCCGGCTTGCGCGCAAGCGGCTTCAAACGCTTCGGGCAGCAGCTGCTTTTCCATCAAAAACTTATCGGCCATGCCTTGGTCGATCAGGATGCCAGCGGGGTAAGGCGCGGTGGTTTGCGCCGCCATCAGCGCGCTGGCGTCGTGGTTCAGCCACTGCGCCTCATCACGGCCCAAATAGCCGGCGAAGGCTTTTTGGCCCCACGGGCACTGCGTCGGCGCGGCAATCGGTGCCAAGGCTGACAGGCTTTTAAACATGCCCGGATGGCGCAGCGCCAGCGTCAGCGCGCCGTGCCCGCCCATCGAGTGGCCAAAGATGCCGATACGCTCGCCATCAATCGGCAGCTTTTGCGCCAGCAGTGGCAGCAGCTCGCGCGTGAGGTAGCTCTCCATGCGCCAGTGCGGCTCCCACGGCGCTTGGGTCGCGTCCAGATAAAAACCTGCGCCGACGCCGAAATCCCAGCTTGCAGCCTCGCCGGGGGCGTTGGCACCGCGCGGGCTGGTGTCGGGCGCAATCAGCGCCAAACCCAATTGCGCCGCCAAGCGCTGCGCGCCGGCCTTGGTCATGAAGGTTTCCTCATTGCAAGTCAGGCCGGCCAAATAGACCAGCGCCGGCACTTTGCTGCCGTGCAGCGCTTGCGGCGGCAGATAGACCGAAAACTTCATTGGCAGACCGATTTCGCGCGAATGGTGTTGGTAAAAGCGCTGCGCCCCGCCAAAGCAGGCGTGCGCGTTTTGCAGTTCTAACGTCGTGTTGACCATAACCATAACTGTCGATACTCCTAAAAAAATAGCTGCTAGCGCACGTGTTTAGTGCGTTTGCAGCTGTTTTGATACGCAAAGCCTTTAAAGACGTGCTCTACGTGCTCACTTTTTATTTAGCTTAATAAATCACCACCGAGCGGATTGACTTGCCTTCGTGCATCAAATCGAAGGCGTGGTTGATGTCGGTGAGCGGCATGGTGTGCGTGACAAACGGCGCCAGTTGGATTTTGCCGCTCATCGCGTCTTCGACCATGCCGGGCAATTCGCTGCGGCCTTTGACGCCGCCAAAGGCCGAACCCAGCCATTTGCGGCCAGTGACCAATTGGAATGGGCGGGTGGAGATTTCTTGGCCCGCGCCGGCCACGCCGATGATCACCGACTGGCCCCAGCCCCGGTGCGCGCATTCCAGCGCGGCGCGCATCACTTGGGTGTTGCCGATGCATTCAAAGCTGTGGTCAACGCCCCAGCCAGTCATCTCGACGATGACTTGCTGGATTGGCTGGTCGAAGTCTTTCGGGTTGATGCAGTCGGTGGCACCAAAGGTTTTGGCCAAATCGAATTTGCCGGGGTTGGTGTCGATGGCGATGATGCGGCCGGCTTTGGCCAGTTGGGCGCCTTGAATCACCGCCAAGCCAATGCCGCCCAAACCAAACACCGCCACGCTGTCGCCCTCTTGCACCTTGGCGGTGTTTTTGACCGCGCCCAGTCCGGTGGTCACGCCGCAGCCGAGCAAACACACTTGCTCAGGATTGGCATCGGGGTTGATTTTGGCCAGCGAGACGGCAGCGACCACGGTGTATTCGCTAAACGTCGAGCAGCCCATGTAGTGGTAAATCGGCTCGCCGTTGTAGCTGAAACGCGTGGTGCCGTCGGGCATCAATCCTTTGCCTTGCGTGGCGCGCACGGCGACGCACAGGTTGGTTTTGCCGCTCTTGCAGAACAGGCATTCGCCGCATTCGGCGGTGTAGAGCGGGATCACGTGGTCGCCGGGCTGGACGCTGGTCACGCCCTCGCCGACTTCGACGACGATGCCGGCACCTTCGTGGCCGAGCACGGCGGGGAAGACGCCTTCGGGGTCGTCACCGCTCAGGGTGAAAGCGTCGGTGTGGCAAACGCCGGTGTGGGTGATTTTGACCAGCACTTCGCCGGCTTGCGGCGGCGCCACGTCGATTTCGACGATTTGCAGGGGTTGTCCAGCCTTGAAGGCGACGGCGGCACGGGATTTCATAATTGGTAACCTTTCGGGTTTGTCAAGGGTATAAAAAAGCCCGCCGGGGTAGGGGCGGGCTTTGCGCTACAGGGCACCGGGTGGGGTGCCGCTGCAAGAAAGGGGTTTAACGCTTGTCGAGCGGCTGCACGTCGCGGGCTGCGGAGCCGGTGAACAGCTGGCGTGGGCGGCCGATTTTGTACTCGGGGTCGGCAATCATTTCGTTCAGCTGGGCAATCCAGCCGACGGTGCGGGCCAGAGCGAAGACGCCGGTGAACAGTTTCACGGGGATGCCCATAGCGCGCTGCACGATGCCAGAGTAGAAATCGACGTTGGGGTAGAGCTTGCGCGAGACGAAGTAGTCGTCTTCCAGTGCAATGCGCTCGACTTCCTTGGCCAGCTTGAACAGCGGGTCGTTTTCCAAGCCCAACTCGGCCAGCACTTCGTTGCAGGTTTCTTGCATCAGCGTGGCGCGGGGGTCGTAGTTTTTGTAAACACGGTGGCCAAAACCCATCAGCTTGACGCCGGAGTTTTTGTCTTTGACCTTTTCCATGAATTCGCCGACTTTGTCGATGCCGCCGCTGGCTTGGATTTCTTCCAGCATGTTCAGGCAGGCTTCGTTGGCACCGCCGTGGGCAGGGCCCCACAGGCAGGCCACGCCGGCAGCAATCGCTGCAAACGGGTTGGTGCCCGACGAGCCGCACAGGCGCACCGTGGAGGTCGAGGCGTTTTGCTCGTGGTCGGCGTGCAGCACGAAGATGCGGTCAAGCGCGCGTTCGAGCACCGGGTTGACCACGTACTCTTCGCACGGCGTGGCAAACATCATGCGCAGGAAGTTGCCGGCGTACGACAGGTCGTTGCGTGGGTACACGTAAGGCTCGCCCTTGCCGTACTTGTAGGCCATGGCGACCAGCGTCGGCATTTTGGAGATCAAGCGAATGGCGGCGATTTCACGGTGCTGCGGATTGTTGATATCCGTGCTGTCGTGGTAGAAGGCCGACATCGCGCCGACCAGACCGGTCAACACAGCCATCGGGTGCGCGTCACGGCGAAAGCCGCGCAGGAAGAACTGCATCTGCTCGTTCACCATGGTGTGCTTGAGCACCATTTTGTGGAACTCGCCGCGCTGGTCTGCGTTGGGCAGTTCGCCATTGAGCAGCAGGTAGCAGGTGTCGAGGTAGTCGCACTGCGTGGCCAATTGCTCAATCGGGTAGCCACGGTAGAGCAGCTCGCCTTTGTCGCCGTCGATGTAGGTGATGGCCGACTGGCACGAGGCCGTCGAGAGAAAGCCCGGGTCGTAGGTAAACAGACCGGTTTGACCGTAGAGCTTGCGGATATCGATGACATCCGGGCCAATGGTGCCGTGGTACATCGGCATTTCCACGCTGGGGCTGCCATTGCTAAATGAGAGGGTGGCTTTGTTGTCAGCTAACTTCATTGCTACTTTCCTTGGGTAGGTTTCCGATGGTCGATAGGGTGGCTGCGTCTTCAGGGGAACTGTGCGCCTGGGCAACCTCTGGGCGCAGCATAGTGAGCATTTCACGCACATCTTCGGTGTCCAGCGCGTCTTGCGGCTCCTTGCGCCGCAGCAGCAAGTCGAGCAAGTCGTGGTCACCAAGATCCATCAACTCCAATAAGGCGTTGGCATGGCGCTCGGTGAGCTGGGACTCGTAGCGGACGAAAAATTCTTTAATGAAAAGATCGTTTTCCAGCAAGCCGCGTCGGCAGCGCCAGTGCAGCTTGCCGCGTGCGCGCTCATCAAGCAGCGGCGAGGCCGCTGCATCGGCAGGGTGCAAGGTGTTGCCCATGGTGTGCGCGTTCGCTGCGGGCTAGATAGTGCGGCGCACCATCAACTCTTTGATCTTGCCGATGGCGCGTGTGGGGTTCAGACCCTTGGGGCACACGTCCACACAGTTCATGATCGAGTGGCAGCGGAAGAGGCGGTACGGGTCTTCCAAGTTGTCCAAGCGCTCGCCAGTGGCCTCGTCGCGGCTGTCGGCCAAGAAACGGTAGGCTTGCAGCAAGCCAGCGGGGCCGACGAACTTGTCAGGGTTCCACCAGAAGCTGGGGCAAGAGGTGGAGCAGCTGGCGCACAAGATGCACTCGTACAAGCCGTCCAGCTCTTCGCGCTGTTCGGGCGACTGCAGGCGCTCGGTATCGGGCGGCAGGCTGTCGTTGATCAGGTAGGGCTTGATCGAGTTGTACTGCTTGAAGAACTGCGTCATATCGACGATCAAGTCGCGAATGACCGGCAAACCAGGCAGAGGCTTCAAGGTGATGATGCCGGGCAGCGTGTTCATGTTGGTCAGGCAAGCCAGACCATTTTTGCCGTTGATGTTCATGGCGTCCGAGCCGCAAACACCTTCGCGGCATGAGCGGCGGAACGACAGGGCGGGGTCTTGGGCTTTGAGCTTGACCAGCGCGTCCAGCAACATGCGTTCGTGGCCGTCGAGTTCGACCTCGATGGTTTGCATGTAAGGCTTGGAGTCTTTGTCCGGATCGTAGCGGTAGATTTGGAATGTGCGTTTCATGTGGCTTCTCTCGTGGGGCGACTTGGTTAGAACGTCCGGACTTTGGGTGGGATGCTGTCCACCGTCAGTGGCTTAAGGGTCACTGGCTTGTAGGTCAGGCTGTTGTTGGCGCTGTGCCACAGGGTGTGCTTGAGCCAGTTGACGTCATCGCGCCCCAGTGGTGCGGTCGGGTGGTCAGCCGGGTGCTCGTAGTCGTACACCGTGTGCGCACCGCGGCATTCGCGCCGGGCAGCAGCCGAGACCATAGTGGCCTGCGCCACTTCGATCAGGTTGTCCACTTCCAGCGCTTCAATGCGCGCGGTGTTGAATACTTTGGACTTGTCTTTCAGCGTGACGCTGGAGACGCGCTCGCGCAGGGCGGCAATCTTGGTGACGCCCTCGTCCATGCTGGCCTGTGTGCGGAACACGCCGGCGTGCTGCTGCATGGTGCTGCGGATATCGCCCGCAATATCTTGCGAGTAGGTGCCAGAAGTAGATTTTTCAAGTTGGTTCAAGCGCTCCAGAGTGCGCTCTGCCGCATCTTTGGGCAGCGGCTTGTGCTCTTTGTTCTTGTTGTTGAACTCGACGATGTGGCGGGCGGCGGCCTTGCCAAACACCAGCAAGTCCAGCAGCGAATTAGTGCCCAAACGGTTGGCACCATGCACGCTGACCGCCGAGCATTCGCCGACGGCATACAGACCGTTGACCACTTGGTTGCTGGTGCCATCGTGGGTGACGACCTGGCCGTGGATGTTGGTCGGCACGCCGCCCATTTGGTAGTGGATGGTGGGTACCACCGGGATCGGCTCGCGGGTGATGTCGACGTTGGCGAAGTTAACGCCAATTTCGTACACCGACGGCAGGCGTTTGTGGATGGTTTCAGCACCCAAGTGGTCGAGCTTGAGCAGCACGTAGTCTTTGTTGGGACCGCAGCCACGGCCTTCCTTGATTTCTTGGTCCATCGAGCGCGACACGAAGTCGCGCGGTGCCAAGTCTTTCAAGGTGGGCGCGTAGCGCTCCATGAAGCGTTCGCCGTTGCTGTTGAGCAAAATCGCGCCTTCGCCGCGGCAGCCTTCGGTCAGCAACACGCCTGCGCCGGCTACGCCGGTGGGGTGGAATTGCCAGAATTCCATGTCTTGCAGCGGAATGCCAGCGCGTGCGGCCATGCCCAAGCCGTCGCCGGTGTTGATGAAGGCGTTGGTCGAGGCGGCAAAAATGCGGCCAGCACCACCAGTGGCCAGCAGCACGGTTTTGGCTTCGAGGATGTACAGGTCGCCGGTTTCCATCTCCAGCGCAGTCACGCCAACGACGTCGCCGTCTTCGTCGCGGATCAGGTCGAGTGCCATCCATTCGACGAAGAAGTTTGTCTTGGCCTTGACGTTTTGCTGGTACAGCGTGTGCAGCATGGCGTGACCGGTGCGGTCAGCGGCGGCACAGGCACGTTGCACAGCTTTTTCGCCGTAATTGGCGGTGTGGCCACCAAACGGGCGCTGGTAAATCGTACCGTCGGCGTTGCGGTCAAATGGCATGCCGAAGTGTTCCAGCTCATACACCACTTTGGGTGCTTCGCGGCACATGAATTCGACCGCGTCTTGGTCGCTCAGCCAGTCGCCACCTTTGATGGTGTCGTAGAAGTGGTAGTGCCAGTTGTCCTCGCTCATGTTGCCCAGCGAGGCACTGACACCACCTTGCGCTGCCACGGTGTGCGAGCGGGTGGGGAATACCTTGGACAACGAGGCCACGTTCAGGCCGGCGCGCGACAATTCGAGAGCAGCGCGCATACCGGAGCCGCCGGCTCCGATGATGACGACGTCGAATTTGCGCTTGGAAATATTGGCGTTGGTGTAGCTCATGGATTAACCTTTGTTCGCAAAATGTGAAGTAGGAATTACAGGCGCCACAAGACCTGTACCGCCCAGCCGCTGCAGCAGACCAGCCAGACGATGGTGAAAACTTGCAGCAGCAAACGGGTGCCGACTGCTTGGACGTAGTCCATCCACACGTTGCGCATACCGACCCAAGCGTGCACGGCTAGTGAGACGATGACGGCAAAGGTCAGCGCCTTCATCCACTGCGGTGCAAAAATATTTGCCCACAAGTCGTAGCCGATAGGGCCGCTCGACAGCAGTAGGCGTGCCAGCAGCAAAATAGTAAACAGCGCCATCAGCGCAGCCGTAACGCGCTGGCTAAGCCAGTCACGCACACCATAGTGCGCGCCTACGACAAGGCGCGCGGAGCCATAATTTTGAGCCATAGTGTTTTTTCCTAATCAATAAAAATGAAGACTGAGCAGGGCTCAGTACACGCCAAAAAGCTTCAGGCCGAGCACCAAGGTCAGGCTCAGACTCACAACGTAAACCGTAGCAGCAGACTTGCGACCAAAGTCTTTGGTGACGGCTGCGTGATTCATATCCATGAACAGGTGGCGCATGCCAGCAGCGAAGTGGTGCAGATAAGCCCAGATCAGCGCCAATGTCATTAATTTGACAAACCAGCCCGGCAAAATGCCCAAATGGCTGTTAAACGCAGCTTTGAAGGTGCCAAACGATATTTCAGACGACAACGAGGTGTCGAGCATCCAAACAATAAAAGGCAGCAATAAAAACAGAATTACACCACTGGCGCGGTGCATTCCCGATACCAGCGCTGCCAGTGGCCATCGGTAGCCGGGCAGGTCGGACAATGCGTTGATATTGCGAAATTCAGGCCGCTTTTTGGCTATCTCGGTCATGGCAAGTGCTTTCGTGGATGTAACTGTTATGTAACTAATGCGTCGATGCAATGCAAAATTTTATTGCATCGCAACAAATCGGCGCGCGACTCGGGGGACATTCTCGTTTTTTTGTGCCGGCTAGGCCAGCGCATTGTCAGGGTTTATAGCTATTTCAATTTAACTCGTTGCGATAGTGATGTGTGTCAGTACGGTACAAGCCCCGGCGCAGTTCCATCGGAACGTCGTTGTAGGTATAAGCAAGTCGCTCGACGCTCAGTAGTGGCGTAGCGGGCGTCACATTCAGCAGTGCTGCCTGTTGTGCGTCGGGCAATACTGCGCGAATTTTTTCTTCAGCGCGCACCATGCGTACGCCAAAGTCCATCTCTAGCATTGCGTAGGTCGGGCCAGGGTAGTTGGCCATATGGGCTGCGCTTAAGCCTTTGAAGGCTTGGCCTGGCAGCCAAATTTCTTCCAAGATAGTTGGCACGCTTTGAAACGACAGCACGCGGTGCGCCTGAATCACCGATTCGCCCGTGCGCAGACCCAAGACCCGCGCTACATCGGCTGTGGAGCGCATCTGTTTGCAGCTAATGATGTGGCGCTCAGCGGGGCCTTCGACGGTAGCGTCGCCGTTGTCGGGCAACAAGCGCAAAAATCGATACTGCACTTGGTCTTCAGCGTGGGTGGCAACAAATGTGCCCTTGCCTTGGCGGCGTATCACCAGGTTTTCTGCGGCCAAGTCATCAATCGCCTTGCGTACCGTACCTTGGCTGACGCGGAAACGTGCCGCTAAATCAATTTCACTCGGGATGGCTTCCCCCGGCTTCCATTCGCCCGATTGCAGGCTTTGCAAAATCAAGCCTTTGATCTGTTGGTACAGCGGGCTAAAGGCGGGCACCGGCAAGCCAGTCGCGCCGGGCGGCAATGCAGGAAAGTCAGCAGCAGGAGAAGAGGAGTGTGTGGAGGACATTGGGTGCAGCGCAATATGAGCTTTGCCGAAGTGCGCAAACAGCATCAAAAGCCGGTTAATCATATCTTATATAAGACATAAGACAAATTGACGAGGTACTGATTTCAGGTAAAATCGGCGGCTGTTGGCGGGGCACATGTAGCTGATAACAGGTGCAGGTGGCAGCCGCTGTGTTAGCGCTTGTTTTCCTCGATTTTTCGATTCCCATCACTGTCTGGAGTTTTCTACATGAGCAAAAAACCCGTCCGCGTAGCTGTTACTGGTGCCGCAGGTCAAATTGGTTACGCCCTGCTGTTTCGCATCGCCTCTGGCGAAATGCTGGGCAAAGACCAGCCGGTCATTCTTCAGTTGCTCGAAGTGCCTGTCGAAGGCCCGCAAAAAGCACTTAAGGGCGTGATGATGGAATTGGACGACTGCGCGTTCCCGCTGCTGGTCGGCATGACCGCCCACGATGACCCAATGACCGCCTTCAAAGACGCCGACTACGCGTTGTTGGTCGGCTCGCGCCCGCGTGGCCCTGGCATGGAGCGTGCCGAATTGTTGGCCGTCAACGGTGCGATCTTCACCGCACAAGGTGCAGCGCTGAATGCCGTCGCCAGCCGCGACGTGCGCGTGCTGGTGGTGGGTAACCCCGCCAACACCAACGCCTATATCGCCATGAAGTCGGCACCTGACCTGCCACGCAAAAACTTCACCGCCATGCTGCGCCTCGACCACAACCGCGCTGCCAGCCAAATCGCTGCCAAAACCGACAAAGCCGTGGCCGACATCGAAAAATTGACGGTGTGGGGCAACCACTCGCCAACCATGTACGCCGACTACCGCTTCGCCACCATCAACGGCGAAAGCGTCGCCCAAATGATCAACGACCAAGAGTGGAACGCCAACACCTTCTTGCCAACGGTAGGCAAGCGCGGCGCAGCCATCATTGACGCACGCGGCTCCTCGTCGGCAGCTTCAGCCGCTAACGCTGCCATCGACCACATGCGCGACTGGGCGCTGGGCACCAACGGCAAGTGGGTGACGATGGGCATTCCTTCGGACGGCCAGTACGGCATCCCCAAGGACGTGATGTTCGGCTTTCCCGTGACCTGCGAAAACGGCGAATACAAAATCGTCGAAGGCTTGGAAATCGACGCCTTCTCGCAAGAGCGCATCAACAAGACGCTGGAAGAGCTGCAAGGCGAGCAAGACGGCGTCAAGCACCTGCTGTAAGCATTGAAAAGGTAAGCCCATGAAGCATCCGCGCGACATTTTGCTCGGGGCGCAAGCCGGCGCAGCTGTGCTGCCGGTGTGCGACCACTACAGTGGCGCGCCGGCGCGGATGCTCAAAAGCCTGCAACTGCAGGCTCAAATGACGCAAGAGTTTGGTGCCTGTGTCTTTGATGTCACCCTCGATTGCGAAGACGGCGCACCCGTCGGTGCCGAAGCCGAACACGCTTTATTGGTGGCGCAACTGGCCCGCGACGCCGCCCCCGGCGCCCGCGTTGCCACCCGCGTTCACCCGGTGGACCACCCCGCTTTTGCCAACGACATGGCCACCATTGCCGGTGAGGCAGGCCACCGCCTGTGCCACATCATGCTGCCTAAAGTCGAGTCAGTAGATGATGTTCTGTTGGCTGAAAAAGAGCTAGAGCGCGCCTGTGCTGGGCATTTGCCGCTACATATTTTGATTGAATCTCCGGCTGCGGTGCACCACGCCTTTGAAATTGCGGCGCACCCACGTGTGCAAAGTATGAGTTTTGGGCTGATGGACTTTGTCTCGGCCCACGGTGGTGCGATTCCGGCGGCGGGCATGACCTCTGCTGGTCAGTTTTCGCATCCCTTGGTGGTGCGCGCCAAGCTTGAAATATCCGCCGCCTGCCACGCCAACGGCAAAGTGCCATCGCACTGCGTCGTCACTGAATTTAATGACAGCACGGCTCTGCAGGCGTCTGCGACCCGCGCCGCACGCGAGTTTGGCTACACGCGCATGTGGAGCATCCACCCGGCACAAATTCGCCCGCTGTTGGTCGCCTTTGCACCGACCCGCGACGATATTGAGAATGCTTCCAAAATAATAGCTGCTGCCGCCCGTATTGATTGGGCTCCCATCAGTTTTGATGGTGTATTGCATGACCGTGCAAGCTACCGTTATTTTTGGCAAGTATTAGAGCGCGCGCACAATACCGGTCAGCCCTTGCCAAGTGCTGTAGAGCCTTGGTTTGTCCCTGTGATTTCCTGACTTTTGTCGCCGTTGGAGCTTCTATGAAAACGCTGCTTGTATCTGCCGTGATGGCTTTGATTCCCGGTTTGGTGCTGGCCCAAACCGCATCCACACCCGTCAAAACCAAAGCACCCGCTAAAACCAAAGTACCCGCCAAAACTACGGCCAAAAAAGCTGCGCCAAAGACGGCCAAAGCTTCAGTCGCCAAAGCCAAGCCCAAAGCGCCCGCCAAAGTGGTAGTGGCCAAGGCCAGACCCATCAGCGAGCCGAACCTGTACAGCGCCGCTCCAGCCCTTGCTGCCGTCGTAGCGGCTTCGGGCGCGGCCGCAGCAGCTGCTCAATCGGGCGCATCAAACGATGTGCTGGCGATTGCCGAGCGTGTCCACCAAGGTCGCATTGCCTGCGAACTGGGCGCGCACGTCACCGTGTCGGCTGACCCGGTCGCTCCCGGTCACTTCCATGTCGAGGGCAAGGGCTTTAAGTACTACATGTCGCCTGTGCCTACCAGCACCGGTGCGGTGCGTTTAGAAGACACCAAGGCTGGTGCCGTCTGGCTGCAAATTGCCAACAAATCGATGTTGATGAACCAGCGCCTCGGTCAGCGCCTGGCTGACGAGTGCATGAGTTCTGAGCAAGTGGTGGTGGCCGAGGCCATCAAGCGCAACCCACCCCCCAGCGTGTTCGATCCCCTGCCAGCGGCCAAATAAACCATTGCACTAACTAACGAGAGGGGCGCAGCACCTAGCTCTGCAGTCCCTCCGCCCCACTTTAGAACGTAACCCCCAGGAGAAGAATTCATGTTGAAAGCCTACCGTGACCACGTGGCCGAGCGCGCCGCCCAAGGTATCCCGCCGCTGCCGCTGACAGCCCAGCAAACCGGCGAACTGATCGAGCTGCTGAAAAACCCACCCGCTGGCGAAGAAGCCACGCTGGTCGAGCTGATCACGCACCGCGTGCCTGCCGGCGTGGACGACGCGGCCAAGGTCAAGGCCAGCTACTTGGCCGCAGTGGCCCACGGTACGGAAAAATGCGCACTCATCACGCGCGAGCAAGCGACGCAACTGCTGGGCACCATGCTCGGCGGCTACAACCTGACGCCGCTGATCGACCTGCTGGACGACGCGGTCGTCGCCCCTGTGGCTGCAGACGCGCTGAAAAAGACGCTGTTGATGTTTGACCAGTTCCACGATGTCAAAGAAAAAGCCGACAAGGGCAACGCCTTGGCCAAGGCCGTGGTGCAAAGCTGGGCCGACGCTGAGTGGTTTACCAGCCGCCCCGAAGTGCCACAAAGCATCACCCTGACGGTGCTCAAAGTCACCGGCGAAACCAACACCGACGACCTCTCGCCCGCCCCTGACGCATGGAGCCGCCCCGACATTCCGCTGCACGCTTTGGCGATGCTGAAAAACAAGCGCGACGGCATCACCCCCGAAGAAGACGGCAAGCGCGGCCCGATCAAGTTCATTGAAGACCTGCGCGCCAAGGGCAATCTCGTCGCCTACGTCGGCGACGTCGTCGGCACCGGTTCTAGCCGCAAGTCGGCCACCAACAGCGTGCTGTGGTTTACCGGCGAAGACATCCCATTTGTGCCCAACAAGCGCTTTGGCGGCGTTTGCCTTGGCTCCAAAATTGCCCCCATCTTCTACAACACCATGGAAGACGCTGGCGCTTTGCCGATTGAGCTGGATGTCAGCCAAATGAACATGGGTGACACCATTGAGCTGCGCCCCTACGAAGGCAAAGCGCTCAAAAACGGTCAAGTGATTGCCGAGTTCACCGTCAAGAGCGATGTGCTGTTTGATGAAGTGCGCGCTGGTGGCCGCATTCCGCTCATCATTGGCCGTGGCCTGACCGCCAAAGCGCGTGAAGCGCTGGGCTTGCCCGCATCCACTCTGTTCCGCCTGCCGCAAGTGCCAAAGAGCCACGGCAAAGGCTTCACCTTGGCGCAGAAGATGGTTGGCCGCGCTTGCGGTCTGCCTGAAGGCCAAGGCGTGCTGCCCGGTACCTACTGCGAACCCAAGATGACCTCGGTCGGCTCGCAAGACACCACCGGCCCGATGACCCGCGACGAACTGAAAGACTTGGCTTGCCTGGGCTTTAGCTCCGACTTGGTGATGCAATCGTTCTGCCACACCGCCGCTTACCCCAAGCCAGTGGACGTGAAGATGCACCACGAACTGCCGGACTTCATCAGCACCCGTGGCGGTATCGCGCTCAAGCCCGGCGACGGCATCATCCACAGCTGGCTCAACCGCATGTTGCTGCCCGACACCGTCGGTACCGGCGGCGACAGCCACACGCGTTTCCCCGTCGGCATCAGCTTTCCCGCAGGTTCAGGTTTGGTGGCATTTGCCGCTGCCACTGGCGTGATGCCGCTGGACATGCCCGAGTCGGTGTTGGTGCGCTTTAAAGGCGAAATGCAGCCCGGCGTGACGCTGCGCGACTTGGTACACGCGATTCCGCTGTACGCCATCAAAGCTGGCCATCTGACGGTAGCCAAGCAAGGCAAGAAGAACATCTTCTCCGGCCGCATCCTCGAAATCGAAGGCCTGCCAGACCTGAAGGTTGAGCAAGCGTTTGAGCTTTCCGATGCTTCCGCCGAGCGCTCCGCTGCGGGCTGCACCGTGCACCTGAACAAAGCGCCGGTCATCGAGTACCTGCAGTCCAACATCGTGCTGCTGAAGAACATGATTGCCCAAGGCTACGCCGACGCGCGCACCATTGGCCGCCGCATCCAAGCGATGGAAGCTTGGCTGGCCAACCCGCAGTTGCTTGGCCCTGATGCCGACGCTGAGTACGCCGCCGTGATCGAAATCGACTTGGCCGAGATCACCGAGCCCATCGTTTGCTGCCCTAACGACCCGGACGACGCAAAAACGCTGTCGGACGTGGCAGGCGCGCCGATTGACGAAGTGTTTATCGGTTCGTGCATGACCAACATCGGTCACTTTCGCGCCGCATCCAAGCTGCTCGAAGGCAAGCGCGACATTCCAGTCAAGCTGTGGATGGCGCCGCCGACCAAGATGGACGCGCAGCAGTTGAGCGACGAAGGCCACTACGGCGTTTTCGGCGCGGCCGGTGCGCGCATGGAAATGCCCGGCTGCTCGCTGTGCATGGGCAACCAAGCACAGGTGAAAGAAGGCGCTACCGTGATGTCCACCAGCACGCGCAACTTCCCCAACCGCTTGGGCAAGAACACCAATGTGTACTTGGGCTCGGCAGAGTTGTCGGCGATTGCATCCAAAATTGGCCGCATCCCGACCAAGGCCGAGTACTTGGCTGATATCGGCGTCGTGAACCAAAACGGCGACAAGATTTACCAATACCTGAACTTTGACCAGATCGAAGAATACGCAGACGTTGCCAAGGGCGTGACCGCCTGATTAGATTGACTTTGTCATGACAAAAAGCCCGGGGCCCTAAGCCCCGGGCTTTTTTTGTGGGTGAAATCGCCCGAACCGTACTATCGCCTAGGTCAGAGCGCCATTTAGCCTCATATAGGCCTTTAAGCCCCTTAGATAAAGCGCTAGTAGCTATTGTTTTAATAGCTATAGTCGGTGCCATTGAGGGCGAATGGGGTGACCCAGATTCCATCTGATACGCCCCGGATGGCTACATCTGCTGCTGTGCTTGCAGCCCCTGCTGCGCCATAGTCAATACCTTGGCACTGCGGGCGCTGTGTGCGCCTGCTGGCTGTTGTTTTGAGGCTTGTATGTCCCCCACTCCCCCATCTTTACCCCCGCGGGAAAAAACGCCGCGCAAAATTATTCCCATCACCCCAGTGGATTCTGGTTCGCTGTACGAGGCGCAGGTCAAGATTCAGTCGCGCTCTATTCGGGGTGTGTTCGCGAACTGGCGCTGGGCCATGGTGTGGGCCACGCAGTTGTTTTTCTACGTGATTCCCTGGCTGCAGTGGAACGATCGGCAAATGCTGCTGTTCGATCTGGAGCAGCGGCGCTTTTACCTGTTCGGGCTGCTGCTCTACCCGCAGGATTTCATCTACCTCACGGCGCTGCTGATCATTGCAGCGCTGTCGCTGTTTTTGTTCACGGCGGTGGCAGGGCGGCTGTGGTGCGGTTTTGCCTGCCCGCAGACGGTCTATACCGAAATTTTTATGTGGATTGAGCACCGGGTCGAAGGCGACCGCAGCGCGCGCCTGCGCTTGGATGCCTCGTCTTGGACGGCGGAGAAACTGCGCAAGAAATCGCTCAAGCAGCTGTTGTGGGTGGCCGTGGCGCTGTGGACGGGGTTTACCTTCGTCGGCTACTTTGTGCCGATCCGCACGCTGGCGGTGGAGGTGATGGCGCTACAAGGCGGCTGGCAGATTTTCTGGGTGCTGTTCTACGCGCTGGCCACTTACGGCAACGCTGGCTTTCTGCGCGAGCAAGTCTGCAAATACATGTGCCCGTATGCGCGTTTTCAGAGCGCGATGTTCGATCCGGATACGCTTATTGTTACCTACGACAGCGCTCGCGGCGAGGCACGCGGGCCGCGCACCAAGGCGGTGGACGCCAAGGCGCAGGGCTTGGGCGACTGTATTGACTGCACGTTATGCGTGCAGGTCTGCCCAGTAGGCATCGATATCCGCGATGGCCTGCAGTACGAGTGCATTGGTTGCGGCCTGTGTGTGGACGCCTGCAACTCCGTCATGGACAAGATGCAGTACCCGCGTGGCCTGATTCGCTACACCACGCCCAACGCACTGGCCCAGCGCTGGGGCTTGCGCCAGATGCTGCGCCGCGTGGCCCGCCCGCGCGTGCTGCTCTACAGCGCCGCACTGTTGGCGCTGACGGTGGTCATGCTGAGCAGCCTGATGCTGCGTACGCCGCTCAAGGTGGATGTGATCCGTGATCGCAGCGTGTTGGCGCGCCAAGTAGAAGGCGGGCAGATCGAAAACGTGTACCGCCTGCAAATCGCCAATGCCACCGAAGTGCCGCAGCGCTACCGCTTGGCTGCCAGCGGGCTGGAGGGCTTGTATGTGGCCTCGGACACCGAAGTGGACGTGGCTGCGGCTGGGTCGCGCTGGGTGGTGGTGCGCTTGCGCTTGCCGGCTGGCGTGGCCGCTACGGGCCCGCACCCGGTGGTGCTGGACATCGCTGCTATGGGCTCTGTAGTGGTGCAGTTACGTGAAAAAACCACGTTTTTGGTGCCGCGTTAAGGGGCTTTACCTTACTGCGCTGATCTGGCCCAGCGTGGCCAGCGCCTGCTCGATGCGCGCATTCCAGGTGTGGCCGTAATTCAGGCGCAAGCAGTGGCTAAAGGCGTGCGAGGCCGAAAAAATGGGCCCCGGTGCCACGCTGATGCCTTGCGCCAGCGCCTGACTGTGGATGTGCAGCGCGTCACAGTCCTCGGGTAGTTCGACCCACAAAAAATAGCCGCCCTTGGGCCGCGTCGCCCGCGTTCCGACGGGGAAATAATGGCCTACGGCTTGGGCAAAAACCGCTTGTTGCGCCGCCAGTGTCGCGCGCAGTTTGCGCAGGTGTTTATCAAAACCGCCGCGCTCTAGGTACAGCGCCAGTGCCGCTTGCACCGGTACCGAGGCGCTCAATGTACTGGTCAGCTTGTGCTGTGCCACGGCGCGGGTAAAGCGTCCCGGTGTGGCCCAGCCGATGCGGTAGCCCGGTGCCAGCGATTTGGAGAAGGAGCTGCAATGCAGCACCAGCCCTTCCGTGTCAAAGGCCTTGGCGGGTGGCGGGCGGTGTTCGCCCAGATACAGCTCGGCGTACACGTCGTCTTCGATCAACGGCAGGCCGTGGCGGGTGATCAGCGCCACCAGTGCTTTTTTTTTGGCCTCGGGCATCAGACTGCCCAACGGGTTCTGGAAGGTGGTCATCAGCCAGCACGCTTGGGGGCGGTGGCGCACGATGGCGGCCTCCAGCGCAGCCAGATCGATGCCTTCGCGCGGGTGGGTAGGCACCTCAATGGCGTGCAGGCCCATGCGTTCTAGCGCCTGCAAGGCGGCGTAGAACGTAGGCGATTCAACGACTACCGCGCCGCCCGGCCGGGTGACGGCGGCCAAGCACAGGTTCAGTGCTTCGAGCGCGCCGTTGGTGATGACGATGTCGTCCGCGGACACTGGCATACCGGCGGCCAGATAGCGCAGCGCAATTTGGCGGCGCAGGCCGGCGTGGCCGGGTGTCAGGTCGTCTACCGTGCTCCAAGGGTCGAGCAATTTGGCGCTGGCGGCCAAGGCCTGCCCCAAACGTGCCAGCGGGTACAGCAGCGGGCTGGGGAAAGCCGAGCCCAGCGGCACTACCTCCTGCGCCATGCTGGACTCCAGCACCTCGAACACGCGCTCACTCACATCGACGGCAATCGACTGGCCTGCGGGCTGCGAGGCTTTCTCGGGCTCGGGCGGCGCGCTGCGCAGACCCGCGCGCACAAAGTAGCCCGAGCGCTCGCGCGCCTGTACCAAGCCACGCGCCTCCAGCAGGTAATACGCTTGGAATACGGTCGAGGCGCTGATGCCCCGGCTGGCACAGGTGTGGCGCACCGAGGGCAGCTTGTCCCCCGGGCGTAGCACGCCCGCGCGGATGGAGGCCTCGATGTCAGTGGCTAGGACTTCATAGCGCTTCATGGCGGCGGGGTTACGGAGGTGCTTGCGCTGCGCAGAGGGCTGTAGCGCCAGCGCGCGGGGTTCGGTGGCGCTCTCAGGCGGCGCTGGTGTCTTTGGGCGCAGCGTCCGCAGCGGGTTTGGCACCCAGCTTGCTGGCCAGAAAATCGTCGTATCCCTGCATCACCAAGGCATAGGTTTGGTTGATGCCTTTTTCAATCGGGCTGTCCTCGCCCATCACGCCCAAGCCGGTGAGGATGTCTTTGGCCTCGCCAAAACCCTTCTCAAAGCCACCGCGGATCAGGCTGACAAACTCTTGCGCCAAGACATCGGGGTCTTTGCCTTTGTTGCGCGCCTGCCCGGCGTAGGCATCGTAAAACGCGGTGGTCATAGTGACGATACGCCCGGCGGTGGCCTCGGGCGTTTGCACCGGTGCAGCAGCGTTGCCTATGGCGTTCGGCCCCAACTCAGGTTCCAGCGCTGCGTTGATGCGGTCAATAGCAGTGCGGTACAGCAGAGCCAGCGAAGAGTTGGCCGATTTGATCGACACATCCATCGACGCTTGCAGGATTTGCGCGTTTTGTTGGTTGCGCAAATTGCTGGGCGAGTTTTGTGCTGCGGCCATTTTGGCTTCGTCGGTCTGCGCTACGCCCTTGACCGGCTGCAAGGCGCGTGCGGTTTCGGTGGCCGATGGGGTGGTTGGGCGGGTATTGCCAATCGCAGAAGTGTCCATTTGTGATCTCCAGTAGGTGTTGGGTGTGGGATGCACCTACTTCAATCATCGGCGAATGTGCTTGAAAGTTGAATCAAGGGGGTGAAAGTAGCTCTATTTAAGCTTTAGAAAGCCGTTTGGCTGCCGATTTGGGCGTGCTGCTGCGGCTGCCAAAGCCGATAAACTTTATGCCGTGGCACGCATGAACCAATCAAGAGATCCCAAAATGTATTTACCCCCGCACTTTGCCGAAACCGACATCAGCGAGCTTCACCACCTGATTCAGGCTTGTCCGTTCGGTGCACTGGTAACTCATTCGCCCCAAGGCTTGGATGCCAACCACATTCCGTTTGAGCTGGATGCCACGCGCGGTGAATACGGCACGCTGGTGGCGCATATTGCGCGTGCCAATCCGCTGTGGTCTGACCTCTCCCGGGAGGTGGAAGTCATGGTGATTTTTCAGGGCGCGCAGGGCTACATCTCGCCCAACTGGTATCCGAGTAAGCAGGAGACGCACCGCCATGTGCCGACTTGGAACTACGAGGTCGTCCACGCCCACGGTCGGTTGTGGGTGATCGAGGACGAAAAATCCCTTCGCGCCATCGTCGGCCGGCTGACGCAGCGCCATGAAGCTACGCAAGAGCGCCCTTGGAAAATGGCCGATGCGCCGCGCGACTACCTAGACCAGATGCTGAAAATGATTGTCGGCATCGAGGTCGAGGTGACGCGTTTGGAGGGCAAGCGCAAACTCGGACAAAACCGTGAGTTGCGTGACCGTGAAGGGACGATTCACGCGCTGCAGGAGCTCGGTGAGTTGGCGTTGTCGGCTGCTATGGAGCGGGCCAAATCATAAAAATGATAGCTGCTAGCGCCCGTATCTAAAGGGCTAGAGGCCATTTTGACTGTTAATTTACTCAAAAACACGCGCTAGTAACGCGCCTTCCGCCGGAGCGCCCAAGGGAATGCGCACCCGCAGCGGGCTGCCCAGCGCTTCGGTGACCGGCTGGTTGTCGAGGTTGAGCATCTCGGTCAGGCGCAGCGTGCGGTTGCCGCTGGGGTGGATCACTTCGATCAGGTCGCCGACGGCGAAGCGGTTTTTGGTTTCGACCTCGGCCCAGCCGTTGTCCAGCATGGTTTTGACTTCGGCGACAAACTGGCTGCGCTGGGCGATGGAGCTGCCGGTTTCGTAGTTTTGGTAGTCGTTGGCCGGGCGGCGCTCTAAGAAGCCAGCGGTGTAGCCGCGGTTGGACAAGCTTTCCAGCTCGGTGATCAGCTCGGGGTTGAACGGGCGACCGGCCACCGCGTCGTCGATGGCGCGGCGGTACACCTGCGCGGTGCGCGAGACGTAGTACTGGCTCTTGGTGCGCCCTTCAATCTTTAGTGAATCGACACCGATTTCGACCAAACGCTGCACGTGTTCGACGGCGCGCAGGTCTTTGCTGTTCATGATGTAGGTGCCGTGCTCGTCTTCCATGATGGGCATGAGCTGGCCGGGGCGCTCTTTTTCTTCCAGCAGATAGACCTGGTCGGCCAGCGGGTGGCGCGCGCCGCCACCGCAAGCGGCAAAGGCGCTGTGCTCGTCTTCTTGGGCCTTGGCAAAGTCGAAGTCGCCTTCCATGGGCTGGGCAATGGCCTCGCCGGTGTTGGGGTCGGTGGCGGTGCTTTGCGTGGCGTAGTTCCAGCGGCAGGCGTTGGTGCAGGTGCCTTGGTTGGGGTCGCGGCGGTTGAAGTAGCCCGAGAGCAGGCAGCGGCCCGAGTAGGCAATGCACAGTGCGCCGTGGACAAACACTTCCAGCTCCATGTCGGGGCATTCCTGGCGGATTTTGGCGATCTCGTCCAGGCTTAACTCGCGCGACAGGATGATGCGGGTCACGCCCACCTTCTGCCAGAACTTCACGGCCATGAAGTTGACGGTGTTGGCCTGCACCGACAGGTGAATCGGCACCTGTGGCCACTTCTCGCGCACCATCATGATCAGGCCGGGGTCGGCCATGATGAGGGCGTCCGGCCCCATGGCGATGATGGGTTCGATGTCGCGCAGGTAGGTGCGCACCTTGTCGTTGTGCGGCAGCAGGTTGCTGGTCAAAAAGAACTTTTTGCCGCGCGCGTGGGCCTCTTGTATGCCTTGCTGGATTTGCTCGATGCGAAACTCGTTGTTGCGCGCGCGCAAGCTGTAGCGCGGCTGGCCCGCGTACACGGCGTCGGCGCCAAAGTCGTAGGCGGCGCGCATTTTGTCGAGCGAGCCAGCGGGCAGCAGCAGTTCAGGGGCTTGGTGTGTCATGGGGGATGCTTTGGCTCAGTCTTTGGGGCGAAATTCAATCACGAGTGATGGGGGGACGCGTCCGTCCACGTCGCGTGGCAGGGTTTCGGTTTTTTCTAGCGCGCGTAGCACGGCATCGTCCCACGCTTTGTTGCCGCTGGATTTGATGAGACGCACGCCGACGATGGTGCCGTCGGGGGAGGTGCGAACCTCGACATCGGCGCGGGGATTGCCGCTGACCGCGTCGGGATAGACGATGTTGGGCTTGACCTTGGCCGAGACTTTGCCGCCATAGCCGCTGGAAGGAGCAGACGACCCTGCAGTGACTTTGTCTTTACCAGTGGCATTGGCACCGCCAGTGGCATCGGCCAGCCCTTGCATACGGCGCAGGGCTTCAGCGCGGCGCGCTTCGGCGGCTTTGGCGCTGGCTTTTTCTAGCGCTTCTTGCTTACGCTGGGCTTCGGCGGCCTCGGCTGCTTCAGCGGCTTGTTGTTTCTTGGCTTCGGCGGCTTGCTTTTGCTTTTCTAGTTTGGCGAGGCGTTCTTTTTCGCGCTTGGCTTCTTCGGCTTTTTCAGCCTTCTCTGCCTTTTCTGCTTTTTCGGCGCGTTCTTCTTTCTCTTTTTCCTTGTCTTCTTTTTCGCGCTCGGCTTTTTGCTGCGCGGCTTTGTCTTGTTGGGCGCGCTTTTCTTTTTCTAGGCGTTCTTTTTTCTCTTCGTTCAGGCGCTCTTTTTTTTCCGCTTCTTTGCGCTCTTTCTCGCGTTTCTCACGCTCTAGCTGTTGCTGGCGTTCTTTCTTTTCTTTTTCTAGGCGCTTCTTCTCGCGCTCAATCGCCAAATCAGCTTCGCGGGTGTCTGGCTCGGCTTGGCGCGGTGGCGGCGGCTTGGGCGCAGGCGTGGGCGTGGGCGGTGTGGGTGCGCGCATCGGTGGCGGCGGTGGTGGTGGCTTGACCGGTGCAGGTTTTTCCGGCACCGGTGGCACGGGCGCAGGGGGCGGCGGCGGAGGTGTTGGCGCTGGCGGCGCAGTGGCGCGCGGTGCGGCTTGCTGCGGCACGGCAGCCCAGAGCTGCGCTTCGACGGTGGGGGTGTCGGTGCTGCTTTTCCAGTTCACGCCCCACGTCAGCGCGCCAATCAGCAGCACGTGTGCCAGTACGGCCAGCACCACCGCGCGCAGGCGGGCGGGCTGCTGGGGCGGGGCAAACTGGTCGCGTTCTGGGTGCGTAGTGCGGTGCATGAAGGTCGGGGGCAGCGTTAGCCGCCTTGCTTGACAGACAAGCCCACGCGCTGCACGCCGGCTTTTTGCAGCGCATCCATCGCTTTGACGACAGCGTCGTAGGACACGCCCTTGTCGGCGCTGATGATCACGGGCGTATCAGGCGGCTGGTTTTGCTGCCACTCGCGCGCGGCGGTGCCAATCTCGCGCACGTTGATGCTGCGCGTGGCGTCACCGGTTTTCCATTGCAGCGCACCGTCTTGGCCGACGATGACTTGGGCGACCACTTTGGGCATGTTTTTGCCTTTACCGACGCTGGGCACGTCGATCATCCCCGGCGTCAGCATCGGCGCTGTCACCATGAAGATGATCAGCAGCACCAGCATCACGTCGATGAACGGCACCATGTTGATTTCGTTGATGGTGCGGCGACCTCGGCCGCGCGATCCCATGGCAGGCATAGCAGTAATCCTTGGCTTCAGTGGCCGGAAGCCGTGGCGCTGGCGGGGCCGACCGGGCTGGGCTGGGCACCCAAGTTGCGCTGCAAGATGTTGGAGAACTCTTCGATGAAGGTTTCTTGGTGGATGGCAACGCGGTCAATGTCGCGGGCAAAGCGGTTGTAGGCAATCACGGCGGGAATGGCGGAGAACAAGCCTAAAGCGGTGGCCACCAGCGCTTCAGCAATACCGGGCGCGACGGTAGCCAAGGTGACTTGCTCCATGCCAGCAAAGCCAGTGAAGGCGTGCATGATGCCCCACACCGTGCCAAACAGACCGACATACGGCGAGACCGAACCGACCGAGGCCAGAAACGACAAGCTGGACTCAATCACGTCCATCTCGCGCTGAAAGCTGGCGCGCATGGCGCGGCGCGCGCCGTCGAGCAAGGTGCCGGGGTCGCTGATGCGGCGCTCGCGCAGTTTTTGGTGCTCGCGCATCCCGCTGGCAAAAATGCGCTCCATTGGGCCGCAGTATTTGGCGTTTTTGACGGCACCGGCGTACAGGTCGTTCAGGCTGGTGCCCGACCAAAATTCGTGCTCAAAATCTTCGTTGAGCGCCTTGACCTGCTTTAAGGCAAACAGCTTGCGAAAAATCGCCGCCCAGCTGGCGATGGACACGCCCAGCAGCATCAGCATGACGAGTTGCACCACCCAGCTGGCGTGCAGCACCAGGGTCAGAATGGACATATCTTGGGAATTCATGTGATTTTTTCTAGAAGAAGGCTTGGAATTCTGGCCGGGAGCAGGGTGCTGGCATTGACCCAGCCGATGCGGATGCTGCCTTCACACAGCAGCGTGTTGGGTGCGGCATCTGCTGTGTTGATAAAGGCTTGTTGGGCGAGGGTGAGTGAGGCGCGGCCGGCCTGTTGGAGCTGTGCCGTCACCAAGAGTTCATCGTCCAAGCGCGCTGGACGCAGATAGCGCAGACGGGCGTCGGTGACGACAAACATGCCGCCGGTCTGCTCGCGCAGCGCTTGTTGGCCAATGCCCAGCGAGCGCAGCCATTCGGTGCGCGCGCGCTCAAAAAATTTCAGGTAGTTGGCATAAAACACGATGCCGCCGGCATCGGTGTCTTCCCAATAAATGCGGATGGGCAGTGCAAAGGCCATACCGGTGCGTTTCTGGTTCAATCTTGTTTAAGCCAGCAACTGGCGCAGCCGGGCGATGGCTGCTTGCAGTTGCTCCATCGAGTTGGCAGTGGAGAAGCGGACAAAGTTGCCGGTTTCAAAGCTGCCAAAGTCGCGCCCCGGCGTGATGGCAATGTGGGCGCGCTGCATCACCGCCAGCGCAAAGTCCCAGCTGCCTTGCACGCCCAGTTTGTCGCACAGCTGGCTGCAATCGGCCCACGCATAAAAAGCGCCGTCGGGCTGCACCGGAATCTCAAAACCCAATTCCTGTAGCGCCGGAATGAAGTAGTCGCGCCGCGCTTTGAACTCGGCGCGGCGGCGTTCGTACTCGGCCAAGCTGTCCGGCTCAAAGCAGGCCAGCGCGGCGTGCTGCGATACCGTGCTGGCGCAGATAAACAGGTTTTGCGCCAAGCGTTCAATCACTGGCACCAGCGCCTCGGGCACCACCATCCAGCCCAAGCGCCAGCCGGTCATGTTGAAGTATTTGCTGAAACTGTTGATGCTGATGATGTTGTCGTCAATGTCTAAAGCGGTGTGGCCAAAGGTCTCGTCGTAGCTCAGGCCCAGATAAATTTCATCGACGATGGTCACGCCGCCGCGCTCTTGCACCACTTGGTGGATGCGGCGCAGCTCGTCCGGCGCAATCGAGGTGCCGGTCGGATTCGACGGCGAGGCCAGCAGCACGCCGCGCGTTTTGTCCGTCCAAGCGGCGCGCACTTTATCGGCGCTCAGTTGGTAGCGCTCGGCGGCGGTGGTGGGAATGAGCACTGCCGTGCCTTCCGCTGCGCTGACAAAGTGGCGGTTGCACGGGTAGCTGGGGTCGGGCATCAGCACTTCGTCCCCGGCGTCAATCAACGCCAAGCACGCCAGTTGCAGCGCCGCTGATGCGCCGGCGGTAATCACAATCCGCTGCGCCGGCACTTGCACGCCAAAGCGCTGCGCATACCAACCGCTGATGCGCTCGCGCAGTGCGTCCAAGCCGAGTGATGGCGTGTACTGCGTCGCGCCGCTGTGTACGGCGCGGGTGGCAGCTTCTTGCACCAGTGGCGGCGCAGTGAAGTCCGGCTCGCCAATGTTCAAAAAAATCATCGGCGAGCTGCCGTGCGCTACTTCGCGCGCCAGTTCTTGGGCGGCCTTGGCCACTTCCATCACATAGAACGGTTCGATGCGCTCAGCGCGGCGGGAGATTTTCATGCGCTTATGTTTTATGCGGCAGGCAGGGGACGCTCAGGGCGGCCTTTGTCAGCGGCCACTTCAGCGGGGCGCAGTTGGGGGGCCAAGCCACCGAGCACGGCGTTGACGTATTTGTGGCCGTCGGTGCCGCCAAAGTCTTTGGTCAGCTCGATGCACTCGTTGAGCACCACGCGCCACGGCACGTCGGGGCAGTGCTGAAACTCAAACACGCCCATCCACATGGCAGCGTGTTCTACCGGCGAAATTTCTTCTAACTTGCGGTCTAGCAGCGGCGTGATCAGCGCATCCATATAGGTGCCAGTTTCAATGCAGCCGTGCAGCACGGTGTTGTAGTGCGCCGCGTCGGCTTTGTGAAAGCCCGACAAGTCGCGCGTAAACGAGTCAATCGCCTCTGCGCTGTTGCGGCCGACCAAGTGTTGGTACAGCGCTTGCAGCACAAACTCGCGCGCGCGGCTGCGGCTGGATTTGGAGGCGGACTTGCGCCCGCCCGGTGGGCTGGCGTGCTTGGCTGCGGCTGGGGCACTGGGCGTGCCGGGTGTGCCGGATGTACCGGATGTGTTGTCGCTCACGAAAGCTCTTTCAGCAGATTGGCCATTTCGACGGCGACATAGGCAGCGTCGCGGCCTTTTTCGGTTTGGCGTGCGACCGCTTGGTCGAGGTCTTCGGTGGTCAAGATGGCGTTGGCCACGGGCAGGCGGTAGTCCAGCGACACGCGCGTCACGCCAGCGCCCGACTCGTTGGCCACCAGCTCAAAGTGGTAGGTCTCGCCGCGAATGATGCAGCCCAGCGCAATCAGCGCGTCAAACTCGTCGCGCTCGGCCAGCGCTTGCAGCGCGGTGGGGATTTCCAGCGCGCCGGGCACCAGCACATGGGTGATGTGCTCTTCGCGCACGCCCAGCTCCAGCAGCTGGCTGCGGCAGGCGTCGGCCAAGGCGTCGGTAATGCTTTCGTTGAAACGCGCCTGCACCATGCCGATGTGCAAGTCGCTGCCGTCGCAGCGTTCAGCGCTGCCTTTTTCTGCATCAAACATTTGTGATTCCTCTTATTCTTTCGGGATGTAGCCAGTGATTTCGAGTCCGTAGCCGGCCATGCTGGGCATGCGCCGGGGTTGGCCCATCAGCTGCATTTTGTGTACGCCGCAGTCACGCAAAATTTGCGCGCCCACGCCGTAGGTGCGCAAGTCCATGCGGCCGCGCTCGGGCGCTTGGGCGGCGCGCGCCTTGCCTTCAAACTGCTCTAGCAGCTGGTTGGCACTTTCGCCGCAGTTGAGCAGCACCGCCACGCCGCAGCCGTGGTCAGCGATGTATTGCAAGCTGGTGTCCAGCCCCCACGAGTGCATGGCGCGGTTGACTTCCAGCGCGTCCAGCACCGACAGCGGCTCGTGTACGCGCACGGGGATGGAGTCGTCGGCTTGCCACGCGCCCTTGACCAGCGCCAAATGCACCGCTTGGCTCGGGCCGTCGCGGAAAGCGTGGGCGGTGAACTCGCCAAACGCGGTGTGCAGCGGGCGCGAGCCGACTTTTTCGACCAGCGACTCGGTGCTGATGCGGTACTCAATCAAATCGGCAATGGTGCCAATCTTCAAACCGTGCTCGGCGGCAAACAGCTGCAAATCGGGCAGCCGCGCCATGGTGCCGTCGTCTTTCATGATCTCGCAGATCACCGACGCGGGGCTGCAGCCGGCCAGCGCCGACAAATCGCAACCGGCTTCGGTGTGGCCAGCGCGCATTAGCACGCCGCCATCGACCGCTTGCAGCGGAAAAATGTGGCCCGGCTGCACCAAATCGGTCGCTTGGCTGGCAGCGGCCACGGCCACTTGCACGGTGCGCGCGCGGTCAGCGGCAGAGATGCCGGTGGTCACGCCCTCGGCCGCTTCAATCGACACGGTGAACGCGGTGCTGTAGACGGTGCCATTGCGCGCAGCCATCGGCGGCAGCTTCAAGAACTCGCAGCGCTCGCGCGTCAGCGTCAGGCAGATCAGGCCACGGCCAAAGCGGGCCATAAAGTTGATGGCTTCGGGCGTGACATGGTCGGCCGCCAGTACGAGGTCGCCTTCGTTCTCGCGGTCTTCTTCATCGATCAGGATGACCATGCGCCCGGCGCGCATCTCGGCCACGATGTCTTGCACCGGGGAAATTGGTGCGGGGGTGAGGGGGGAGGTCATGGGCGCTTTCTTGGGTAAACCAACATGCGATGCGGCGCTGCCGCACGGTGAACCGGCGCGCTGTAGAGCGAACCGATTGAAAACCGCCAATTTTAGTGCAGCCCCGCCGCGCCGTGCTGTCTGCGCACGCGGCAAAACCTGCGCTCAGAGGCTAATTAGGGGCTGAAATAGTAGCAAAAATGGCCTCTAGCCCAATAGATACGTGCGCTAGCAGCTATTATTTTTGATTTTCTGTATGGGTAGGTTGGGTTGTACCCAACCCAACAGTTGTCCTCAGTCAGCGCGAAAGCTCTCTAAGCGTCCTGCGCGCCAAGCGCGTCACTGCCATGCACCTTGGCAAAGGTCAGGATGACTTCGCGGATCAGCTTGCGTTGGGGAATCGGCAGCTTCAAAAACGCCTCGAACAAATCCCGGTCTTGGTAGCCGATACCGCTGTCCCAACGGGCGCGGCGCTGTTCGACTTTGCGCTGAATTTCATCGCCAAAGTTCAGTTGCTGGGGTGGCACGCACAACCACTCAGCCAGCACTAACAGCTTTTCATGCGTGGGCAGCGTCTCTCCCCGCAGCCAGCGGCGCACGCCGTGCAGTGTCATGGGCTTGCCCCAATAGCGCGTATTGAACTCCCGTTCCAGCACCGCAGGCCGAGGCTCATAGCCCGCAGCCGTCATGGCGTCACGTAACCGGTTCGCAAACATTGTTTTTGCGTTTTCCATGCGGTTACGCTATTTGCGGCTTGAGTCTGTTGCGGAACTGCCTTGTATAGTCACGAACTTTGCGTAACTACAAGTCACGTTGATTCACCTGAATTGTCAGAAATATCAACGCCGCCCGATGCCCAAATCCCTGCTCGAACAACTCCCCGAAATCGTCGCCAACGGGCGCAAACAAGCCGAACGCATTTTGGAGAGCCTCGAAAGCCGCCAGCGCGTGCGCCTGCAAACGCGCGAGGTGGTGTTGCCCGCCAAGGACAGCGCCGCGCAAGACTGGATCACCCAGCAGCAGCGCAGCACGCGGCAAGACGAGGTATTTGCGCCCGGCCAAAGCAGTTTGCTGCCCAGCGCCCAACCGATGCTGGGCGCTGCGCCGGCGGATAGCCAGCCGTGGACAAACCGCCTGATTTATGGCGACAACCTGCTGGCGATGGCCGCGCTGTTGGCGGGCGATGAGCACCAGCCATCACTGCGCGGCAAAGTGGATTTGATCTACATCGATCCGCCGTTTGACAGCAAGGCCGACTACCGCACCAAGGTCAGCCTGCCGGGCGTGGAGCTGGAGCAAAAGCCCACGGTGATCGAGCAGTTCGCCTATTCGGACACGTGGTCAGACGGCACCGCGTCCTATCTGGCCATGATCACCCCGCGCCTGATCCTGATGCGCGAGCTGCTGGCCGACACCGGCTCGATTTATGTGCATTTGGATTGGCATGTGGGGCATTACGTGAAGCTGGTGTTGGATGAGGTATTTGGGAAGAACAATTTTTTTAATGAAATTGTTTGGCACTATCCAGACAAGCTGCAAGGCAACATCAACGGTTTGCCAAAAAATCACGACAACATATTTGCGTACCGTAAGAGCAAAAATTCAACATGGAATGGCGTGAAGATTCAGCTTGACGGTGCGCGAAAGATCAATCGACGGGTATGGAACCCTAAAACCAAAAAACTTGACACTGCACGAGACGAGTTCGGAAGGGTCATTTACGACTCATACACCGAAAAAAATGCCGACGATGTTTGGCAGATTGCCCAAGCAGAAGTCACAAAAAATCCGGAAAACACGGGCTACAACACCGAAAAACCTGAAACTCTTTTAGAGCGGATTATTCAAGCTTCATCAAATGAAAACGGCCTCGTCGCCGACTTCAATGGCGGCTCTGGCACCACCGCAGCCGTCGCTGAAAAACTAGGCCGCCGCTGGATCACCACTGACCTCGGAAAACCCGCCTGCATGATCATGCGCAAGCGGTTGATCGACCTCGAAGCCAAGCCGTTTCTCTACCAAGCCATCGGTGACTACCAAGTCGAAGCGGCCAAGGCCACGCTGGGGCGCGACTTTCGCATCGGCGATTTGTCGCACATCGTGCTGTCGCTGTATGGCGCGCTGCCGTTGCCATCCGACGTGAACCCGCAGCGCAACCTCGGCCACATCGCGGCGGTGGACTTTGGCGGACGGCGCGGCAGCAAAACGCTGGTGCTGGCCGACTCGCCCAACAAACTGACCGGCACCGCCACGCTGCGCAAAGCCATTGCCCAACGCGACAACCTGCTGGGCGGCTGGGACAAAGTGGTGGTGCTGGGCTGGAACTTTGAGCCGTCGATTGGCGAAACCATCACCGCGCTGAACGACAGCCGGCTCGAAGTGCTGGTGATTCCGCCCGACCTGATGGACAAGCTGAAAAAGAGGGGTGGCGTGGACAAGCTGCGCGGGCAGGTGCGCTTTTCCAGCCTGCAATACCTGACGATTCACCCGGTGCAGCGGCGCAGCACGGGCGCACAAAGCGGCGAAGAATCAATCACCGTGCGCCTGAACAACTATGTGCTGCTGTCGCCCGAAGCCATCAATCTGGACGATGCCAACCGCCTCAAGCTGCAACAAGTGGCCAACGCCGAGCCGCTGGCGCTGATTGAATACTGGGCAGTCGATCCCGACTACGACGGCAAAGTGTTCCGCTCGGTGTGGCAGGACTACCGGGGCAATACCGCTAACGATGGCGACGCGCTGCGCGTGGTCACGCAGGCCGCGCTGACGGTGCCCGCCAAGGCCGACCCGCGCCGCGTGTGCGTGCGGGTGGTGGACGTGTTTGGTTTTGAGGCGGAGGTGGTGGCGACGGTGGATGCGGCGTGAAGCGGCCTGTGCGTGGGACGCTGGCGCTGCCATTACGCCGCTGTCAGTTCCCGCACTTGCCGCAGGCTGTCTTTCCATTCGATTTGCGCCTGCTTGAGGTCATAAGTGGTTTGCAGGTTCAACCAATACTGCGGCGTTTGCCCCAGTGCCAGTCCCAAACGCAGCGCCAATTCGGCAGTCACCGGACGCTCACCGCGCAGCACATGCGACACACGCATGGGCGAAATACCTATTGCTTCGGCAAAGGCCGCTTGCGTCAAGCCGAGTTCATCCAACGTCTCACGCAGAAATTCGCCGGGGTGGATGGCGTGCAGGCCGTTATGGGGTGTTTTCATGGTGCGTGCTCCTCAGTGGTAATCAACAATTTCAACGCCTTGCGCCGCGCCGTGTTCAAAGCGAAAACACACGCGCCATTGGTCGTTGATGCGAATGCTCCATTGCCCGGCACGGTTGCCAGACAGTGCTTCCAGCCGATTGGACGGCGGCTGGCGCAGGTCTTCTATCTCCGTCGCTGCATCCAATTGAGCCAAGCGCATAACCGCCCGTTTGAGGATGTCTGGCGGCAAGCGGCGCGACTTGCCGGTGGCAAACAGCCGTTCAGTCTCTGCACTGGCGAAGCTTTCAATCATACGCAATCATAAACATTTTGTTTATATCGTGCAGGCCATCTCCTGTTTTTTACCCAATCCCCTCCACTCGATTCCATGCCTACTTCACAGAATCCCCTCGCCCTTTCAGTCGCACTCACCAAAAAAACCAATCAGCTCTGCTTGGGTCTTGAATCGGGCGCGGCGGATATTTTGGAGCTGGTCACGCCGACCACGGCGGAGTTGCTGCTGTGGTGGTTTGGCGAAGAAATGCAAGCCACGCGCGGCGGGCTGAATTTTCATGCCGGGCAAAAGCAAGCCATCTTGAACGCCATCGTGGCGCACGAGGTGCTGGGAAGTGCAACGCTGCAAGACCTGTACCAGCAAGTTGCCCCCGAGGCGCTGCTGGCCGGCACGCGGCTGGCCGAGGTGTCAAACCCCAAGCACGCGCACCCCAAATACTGTTTCAAGATGGCCACTGGCACCGGCAAAACGTGGGTGCTGCAAGCGCTGATGATTTGGCAACTGCTGAACAAAACGGCTGCGCTGGCCGAGGGCATGGACGATGCGCGCTTTACGCGCCAGTTCATGGTTGTCGCACCGGGGCTGATTGTTTACGAGCGGTTGCTGGACGCGTTTTGCGGAAAATTGATAGCTGGCAGCGCAAGCGGGGCGCGGGATTTTGCCCAATCGGATGTGGCGCTGTTTGCCGACCTGTTCATCCCTGAAGCACACCGTGATGCGGTGTTTGCCTTTGTGCGCGGCAACGTCTGCGCCAAGGGCGACATCGGCCTGAAGGCGACCGGCAACGGCATGATCGCCATCACCAACTGGCATTTGCTGACCGAGAGCGATACGCCCGAAGAGGTGACGGATGCCGACACCGATGCAGTGGAGGCACTGGGCGCTCCGCTAGAGCCGCAGCAGGTGATTGCCGCTGTGCTGCCATTAATGCCGGGGCGCGCTACTGGCAACAGCCTCGATGTGCTCGATCGGCGCTATGCACGCGGCAATGTGCTGGAATTTCTGGCCAGTCTGCCCGAGCTGATGGTGTTTAACGACGAGGCGCACCACATCCACGAATTCAAACGTGAGGGCGAAGTCACCGAAGTCGAATGGCAAAAAAGCCTGAGCCGCATTGCCGCCAGCAAAGGTCGGCGCTTTGTGCAGGTCGATTTTTCGGCCACGCCGTACAACGACGTTGGCACTGGCAAGAACAAGAAAAAACTCTACTTCCCGCACATCGTCACCGACTTTGATTTGAAAAGCGCCATGCGCGCCGGGCTGGTGAAATCGCTGGTGCTGGATCGGCGCAAAGAGATTGGCGTGCTGCCACTGGAGTTCAAAGCCGAGCGCGATGAGGCCGGCAACCCGGCTCTGAGCGAAGGCCAGTGCGTGATGCTGCGCGCCGGGCTGCAAAAGCTGCGCAAATTGGAGGCCGACTTTGCCAAGCTCGACCCGATGCGCTTTCCGAAGATGCTGGTGGTGTGCGAGGACACCACGGTGTCGCCGCTGGTGGCCAAGTTTTTGCAGGAACAAGAAGGGCTGCATGAGGACGATGTGATGACCATCGACTCTGGCAAAAAGGCCGAACTGGGCGAGAAGGACTGGGCACCGGTGCGCCAGCGTCTGTTCAGTGTGGATCAGCACGCCACGCCGCGCGTCATCGTCAGCGTGCTGATGCTGCGCGAGGGCTTTGACGTGAACAATATTTGCGTCATCGTGCCGCTGCGCTCCAGTCAGGCGCAAATTTTGTTGGAGCAAACCATTGGGCGCGGTCTGCGGCTGATGTGGCGCGGTGCGGAATACGCCGACATCAAAGAAGAAAACCGCGCGCGCATCAACGCTGGGCAAGAGCCGGGCAGCTTGATTGATGTGCTGTCCATCGTCGAGCACCCGGCCTTCCAATCGTTTTACGACGAGCTGATCAAAGACGGCTTGGCTGGCCAAACCAGCGACGCGATGGACAACACCAGCGCCACCGGCGACGTGCTCAACGCCGAATTGCGTGACGGGTTTGCAGCGTTTGATTTCGGCATTCCGTTCATCCTGCAAGAAGCCGATGAGTTGCGCGACCACGCTGCGCTGGACGTAGGTGCGCTGCCGGCCTTCACTGCGCTGGGCCGCGCCGAGTTGGCAAAAATGCTGGGCAAGGGCGACACCTTCGTCTCGCAAGACCTGCAAAGCGCGACGCTGTTTGGCGACTACCGCGTCGATGGCGCGGTGATGAACGTCGGCGGCTACAACGACTATTTGGCGCGGCTGACACGGCGCATCAGCCAAGCCCTGAGCGAGCCGCTGCCCAAGGGCAACAAAATTGCCACCCACTTGGCCAAGCCGTATTTGCAAGTCAACACCGCCGATTTGACCGGCTGGATGGACGACTACATCTGGACGCAGCTGTTTGCAGAGGCTTTCAATCCCCTCAATGATGAAAATTGGCGCTTATTGCTGTTGCAACCGGTGGTCGATCACATCACCAAGGTGTTTGCCGTGGCGCTGCTGGACGCGGAGCAAACGCAAGTCACCGGCCATACCGAAGTGCGCCAACGCTGGCTGAGCGAGGTGCCGCAACTCAAACTGCGCGAAGCCCATTCGGTCGAAATATCGAAGTGCATTTACACGCGCCTCGGTTGGCCAGCGCGCAGCGGCGGTCTGGAGCGCGCCTTCATCCACTGGGCGCAGGCCGATGTGCAGGTACTGGCGTTTTGCAAAATCAGCGAAACCCGCCACAGCTTTGCCCGGCTGCGCTATGTCAAGGACGACGGCCTGCCGGCGTTTTATTCGCCCGACTTTTTAGTGCGCACTGCCAGCGCCATTTACTTGGTGGAAACCAAGGCGCAAGAGCAAGCCATCCACCCCAACGTGCAACGCAAACTCAAAGCCGCTGTCGGCTGGTGCGCGCGCATCAACAGCTTGGTTCCAGAGCAGCGCCAACACCTGCCGTGGCATTACGTGCTGTTGGCAGAAAACGTGTTGTACGAGTGGCAAGGCAAAAGCGCGCACTTGGCCGAACTGCTGGACTACGCTCGCCTGCGGCCTTTGGCGGACGCATCGCTGCAAGGGCGGCTGATTTAGTTATTCAGGACATCCTTAGCAAGTGCGGCGGCGTCAGCGTAGGCAGCGGCACCGTGCAGGTGGTTTGTGCCGAATACGCCACGTGGCGCAAGCAGTTCAGCGAATACAGCCGAGGCCGCTGGTATTTCAATGTGGCGGTGCAAGTGCAGAACAAACCATCGTCCGGCACAGCAGCCGCGCGCATCGATCTGGGGATGAGTGAGTTGGGGTGCGGGCTGTGTCGGTCATGGCGCAAAATCATCGCGCTGACCAAGAATCCACGATGGTTTCGTAAGATTGAAAACAGCGCTGATAAAAACCATGTCGGCTGATTGAGGCACGACAGCAGGATTTTTCTTCGCCACCATCATGGTGCAACCGTGCGATTGCAGCGCGCTCACAAAAACCGCTCTAGTAAGCGCCGCGAGGCTTTGTCCAGCGCGTTGCTGTCGCGCACGCTGTATTGCACGCCGTCGCTGGCGGCAATCAGCAGGGCGCTGCTGCCGCGCAGTCGGCGGATGTCTTCTTCGCCCTTGAGTACCAACTGCGCTGCGCCCCGGTCGGTCTCCACCGTCCACGTGCTGGGGGTGGAAAAGCTCGACACGCTGCAAATGCGCTCAATCACCGGCACAAACTCGCGCAGCGCGAGTTCTTCTTCCAGCAGGCGACGCGCTTGCGGCGCGACATCGCTCAAGCGCTCAATCCACAGCAGCTCGTGACCGTCGCTGCCGATGATCGACAAGCCCTCGTCCGGCGCGGCCAGCGGAAAGGCGCGCACCGGCACCACGTCGCTGTGGACGCTGCCGCAAGCCAGCGTCAGCACCAAGCGGCCGTGGGCGTTGCGCGCCAGTTGCAGTGCGGAGAGTGGGTTGATCGTGCTCATGGTGTTTGGCTTTCAGCAGGGTGAACGGCGGCATCGGCATGGACTAGCACGCCAGCGGCCTGCGCATCTTCTTCGGCGCGGCGCACTTGCGCTTCGTAGAGGCGCCAATACGCGCCCTTTTGCGCTATCAACTCATCGTGCGGCCCGACTTCGACGATTTCGCCCCGGTCCATCACTACCAGCCGGTCGGCTTTGCGCAGCGTGGACAGGCGGTGCGCAATCGCAATCGTCGTGCGGCCTTGCACCAAGTTGTCCAGCGCTTTTTGGATTTCTTTCTCGGTTTCGGTGTCCACGGCTGAGGTGGCTTCGTCGAGGATCAGGATGCGCGGGTCAATCAAGAGCGCGCGCGCAATGCTGATGCGCTGGCGCTCACCGCCCGACAAGCCTTGGCCACGCTCGCCGACCAGTGAGTCGTAGCCGTGCGCCAAACGCAAAATGAAGTCGTGTGCGTGCGCGGCGCGGGCGGCGGCCATGATCTCGGCGCGGCTGGCGTCGGGTTTGCCGTAGGCAATGTTCTCGGCAATCGTGCCGAAGAATAAGAAAGGCTCTTGCAGCACCAAGCCGATATTGCTGCGGTAGTCAGCCACCGCCAAGCGGCGAATATCGACACCGTCCAATTGGATCGAGCCGTCGCTGACATCGTAAAAACGGCAAATCAAATTGGCCAAAGTGCTTTTGCCTGAGCCGCTGTGGCCGACCAAGCCAATCATCTCGCCGGGGCGAATGTCTAAATCCAGCTTTTTAATCACCGCCCGGCTGCCATAGCGAAAGCCGACTTGCTGCAGCGTAATCGCGCCCTTGACCGGCGGCAGTTTCACCGGCTGCGCCGGGTCGGGCACGTTGCTGACGTGGTCGAGGATGTCAAAAATGCGCTTGGCGCCGGCAGCGGCCTTTTGCGTCACCGAGACGATGCGGCTCATCGAGTCGAGCCGGCCATAAAAACGCCCGATGTAGGCAATAAACGCCGTCAGCACACCGACGGTGATTTGGCTCTGCGACACCAGCCAAATGCCAAAGCCCCAGACCACCAACAGACCAATTTCGGTCAACAACGATACCGTCGGACTGAACATTGCCCAGGTTTTGTTCAGCTTGTCGTTGACCTGCATGTTGTGCTGGTTGGCGTCGTAAAAACGCTTGGCCTCGCGCTTTTCTTGCGCAAAAGCTTTGACGACGCGGATGCCGGGAATGGTGTCGGCCAGCACGTTGGTGACTTCCGACCAAACGCGGTCGATTTTCTCGAAGCCGGTGCGCAGGCGATCGCGCACGGTGTGGATCATCCAGCCAATAAACGGCAGTGGTACCAGAGTCGTCAGCGCCAGCCACGGGTTGATGGAGAACAAAATCACCGCCGTCATCAAAATCATCAGCACGTCGGTGACAAAGTCCAGCGCGTGCAGCGACAAAAACAGGTTGATGCGGTCGGTCTCTGAGCCGATGCGCGCCATCAGGTCGCCGGTGCGTTTGGCACCAAAGTAGTCCAGCGACAGGCGCAGCAAATGCTCGTAGGTGGTGGTGCGCAAATCAGCGCCAATGCGCTCAGACACCAGCGCTAGCACGTAGGTGCGCGCCCAGCCTAGTCCCCACGCCAGCAGGGCCGAAGCCAGCAGGCCCGACAGGTACAGCAGCACCAAGCTGGTTTCGATCTGCTGGCCGTTTTGGAACGGAATCAGGATGTCGTCCATCAGCGGAATCGTCAGGTACGGCGGCACCAGCGTGGCGGCGGTGGAGGCCAGCGTCAGCGCAAAGCCGGCGGCCAGCTGGCCTTTGTACGGCTTGGCAAAGCGCCACAGCCTCAGCAGCACCCACGTCGAGGTTTGCGCCGGCTGGGTGCGGGCGCAGACCGGGCACTCTTCGGCGTCGGGCGGCAGCGCCGCGTGGCAGGTGGGGCATTGGGCGGTGTCTTCGTCGATGGCGGCACCCGGCTGGCCGCTGGCGACGTGCGCCAGATGCGCCAATTGCTGCTCAAAGCGCTGCACCAGCCGCAGTGCCGGTGCGTGCGCTCCGAGCGTAAAGCGCCACAGCGCCAGTCGCTGCGCGCTGTCGTGCAGCTCCAGTGTGCCGATGCCGCCATGCTCCAGCAGGCGCAGTTGTAGGCCAGTTTGCGTGCCAGCGATCAACGGCCACTCGCGCCACGCGCTGGTGCCCGGCTCGCAGGCCAGCAGGCGCTGTTCGGTCAAGATGACGCGGCCGCTGGCAAAGTGCACCTCGGCGCTCAGGTCAACCTCTAGCGTGGCCAGTGCGTTTTCATGGGGGGCAAGCACCGCTTGCGCTGCGGACATTGAAAAGTCCGCCAAAACACCTGAGGCGTTTACAGAATCATGTTGCATGGATTGGTTTTCTCACTCTTGGCGGTGCCAAGTTCTTCGGCTGTGTGCCGTGCAGCATTTAACGCTTGAAACGTCCTGTCGGCTGACAGCCAGCGGGCGCACAATTCCACTCCTCCCCTTTTTCATCCCTGCACGCTCTCACTGACCTGTTGCGACCCATGGCCAAAATCAAAGATATCGAACTGCTGCGCATCAACTACCTGCGCGGCCCCAACATCTGGACCTACCGCCCTGTGCTGGAAGTCTGGCTCGACTTGGGGGTGCTGGAAGATTTTCCGTCCCACCAGCTGCCGGGCTTTAACGAGCGGCTGACCGCATGGCTGCCCGCGCTGATTGAGCACCACTGCGGCGTTGGCGAGCGCGGCGGTTTTTTGCAGCGCCTGCAAGAAGGCACTTGGTGCGGCCACGTGCTGGAGCACATCGTCATCGAGCTGCTTAATTTGGCGGGGATGCCAACCGGCTTTGGCCAAACGCGCTCGACCAGCCAGCGCGGCGTGTACCGCATGGTGTTTCGCGCGCGTGAAGAGCGGGTGGCGCGCACTGCGCTGGAGCAAGGCCACCGCCTCATCATGGCGGCTATCAATGACGAACCGTTTGATGTCGAAGCTGCCGTCGCCCGTGTGCGCACCGAGGTCGATGACCGCTACTTGGGCCCCAGCACCGCTTGCATCGTCACCGCTGCCGGCGACCGGGGCATTCCGCATATTCGCCTGAACGACGGCAACTTGGTGCAGATCGGCTACGGCGCAGCGCAGCGGCGCATTTGGACAGCAGAGAGCGAATTCACCAGCGCCATCGCCGAAGGCATTGCCAGCGACAAAGACCTGACCAAAAGCCTGCTCAAAGCCTGCGGTGTGCCAGTGCCTGAAGGCCAAGTCGTCAACAGCCCTGAAGAAGCGTGGGAAGCGGCGCAAGACATT
>JBHCAP010000008.1:0-9833 GCA_041798325.1 Giesbergeria sp. | reverse complement strand
GGTGGCGGCGGAAGAGCTCAGTTGATGCTCAATCAGCGCTTGGATTTCGGTGTTGGCGCTTTCATACAGGGCGTGGGAGCGCGCGGCTGGGGCGCTGATGGCTTCGTAGTTGAGGGCGCGCAAGGCCGTAATGGTCGGTTGGATGGCTTCGCGCGCATATTGCGCCCGCCGCTGAGAGAAGCGCTCGGCCAAGGCGCGCTCTTGCGGGCTGTGGTGGCTGACGCGGCTTTGGTGGCGCTGCCACAGTTGGTCGATTTCCTGCATGTTGCGCTGCAAGGTGTCGGCCACGGCGTGGGAGGCGGCGGGCGCGCTAGGGCTGGTGGCTTCGTTTAGGGCAATTTGCAGTTGCAGCCGGTTGGTCAGCATCAGGTGCGAGATGTGCGCCAGCGCCCGCATGGGTTGCATCCGCTCTTCATAGACTTGGCGCTGGCTGTCGTTGGATGTCGCCAAGCCTTGGATGCCCAAGCTGGCCAGCAGCGCGGCGACCACGGCGGCGACGACCATCATGGCTGTCAGCCGGGTGCCAATGCGAAATTGCGCAAACAGGCCGTAGCCCCAATCCCAATGCTGCCATAGCGCCCGGGTTCGGCTCCAAAAGCCGGGCGGCGGCGGCGGTGCGCTGTGGGCGCTGTCAGTGGGCGGTGGCGCGGCGTGTGTTTTCATGGAAAGGCCGCGTGGTGGGTGGGGGCGGTGCCCCTCCACGCAGCCAGGTTGCAAAGGCTAGAGAGTGGGTGGCTCGCCCTTGGCAGAGCAGCGGCGGATGATTTTCGCTAACACCCACCTGGCTCCTTCTCAGTGCAAACCCTAGTGCGAAACATCCGTTTTGGATGCTGTATTGGAATAAATAACAGTCAAAACTGCCTCTAGCCCTTTAGATACGGGCGCTAGCAGCTATTATTTACGTAGCAGGCGTGCCGCTTCGAGTGCAAAGTAGGTCAGCACGCCATCAGCGCCGGCGCGTTTGAAGGCCAGCAGGCTCTCCATCATCACCGCGTCATGGTCGAGCCAGCCGTTTTGTGCGGCGGCTTTGAGCATGGCGTACTCGCCCGAGACTTGGTAGGCAAACGTCGGCACCTTGAATTCGTCCTTGACGCGGCGCACCACGTCCAGATACGGCATACCGGGTTTGACCATCACCATGTCGGCACCTTCGGCAATATCGAGCGCCACTTCGCGCAGCGCTTCGTCGCTGTTGCCGGGGTCCATTTGGTAAACGTTTTTATCGGCTTTGCCGAGCGCGCCGCGCGTGCCGACAGCGTCGCGGAACGGGCCATAAAACGCGCTGGCGTACTTGGCGCTGTAGGCCATGATGCGGGTGTGCAGGTAGCCGTGGCGTTCCAGCGCGGCGCGAATCGAGCCAATGCGCCCGTCCATCATGTCGCTGGGCGCGACGATATCGACGCCGGCGACGGCATGGTTGATGGCTTGGCCGGTCAGCACTTGGACGGTGTCGTCGTTGAGGATGTAGCCGGTTTCGTCGAGCAGGCCGTCTTGGCCGTGGCTGGTGTAGGGGTCCAGCGCCACGTCGGTCATGATGCCCAGCTCGGGGAACTCGGCTTTCAGCGCCCGCACCACGCGCGGAATCAGGCCGTCGGGGTTGAGCGCCTCTTTGCCGTCAGGGGACTTGAGCGACGCGTCAATCGACGGAAACAGCGCCATCACCGGAATGCCCAAACGCACGCACTCTTCGGCCACCGGCAGCAGCAAATCCAAACTCAGGCGGTCCACGCCGGGCATCGATGGCACGGCTTGGCGCAGGTTCTCGCCTTCGTGGACAAACACCGGGTAGATCAAATCGTGCGGCGTAACTTGGTGCTCGCGCACCAAATTGCGGGTGAAAGCGTCGCGGCGCAAACGGCGCGGACGGTTGCTCGGAAAAGGGGTGGGGCTTGAAAGATGCATGGTGAAAATTGTGCCCCATTCCGCCGAGCCGTAGCCCACCGCACTAAACTGCAGCGATGTTGTGGGTTAAATCTTTTCATATCGTCTTCGTGGCCAGCTGGTTTGCCGGCCTTTTTTATTTGCCGCGCATCTTTGTCAATTTGGCAATGGTGGCACCCGGCTCGGCCGCCGAGCGCGACCGACTGCTGCTGATGGCGCGCAAGCTGATGAGGTTCACCACGCTGCTGGCGGTGCCAGCGGTGGCGCTGGGCATTTGGCTGTGGGCGGGTTACGGCATTGGCTGGGGGCCGGGCAATGCTTGGATGCACGCCAAGCTCACGCTGGTGCTGCTGGCGCTGGGCTACCACCACGCTTGCGGCGTGATGCTGCGCAAATTGGCCGCTGGCACCAGCCAGCGCAGCCATGTGTGGTTTCGCTGGTTTAACGAGGCACCGGTGCTGCTGCTGCTGGCCATCGTGGTGCTGGTGGTGGTCAAGCCGTTTTAAACGGCGCGCTGCACGCTGAGCCGCCGCACTGCATAAATCCATGCACAAAACCACCGCTTGGCCGTTGGCGCTGGTGTATGCGGCGCTGATTGTTTTTGCCAGCCTGTTTCCGTTTGACGGCTGGCGCGCGCAAGGCATCTCGCCGCTGGTGTTTTTGCTGGCGCGCATTCCGCCGCCGTACTGGACTGGCTTTGACGTCACCATCAACGTCATCGGTTATGCGCCGCTGGGCTTTTTGCTGGCGCTGGCGCTGCTGCGCACCGGCTGGCCGCGCAGCGCCGTGCCGGTGGCTGCGCTGGCTGGTGGCTTGCTGTCGCTGTGCATGGAGTATTTGCAGATTTACCTGCCCCAGCGTGTTCCGTCCAACCTCGATTTGGCGCTGAACGCTGGCGGCGCGTTGAGTGGCGCGCTGGTCGCCGCGCTGCTGGAGCGCTTGGGCGCGCTGTACCGCTGGAACCAGATGCGCAACCGCTGGTTTGTGCCCGATGCGCGCGGCGCGCTGGTGCTGCTGGCGCTGTGGCCGTGGGCGCTGCTGTTTCCAGCGGCTGAGCCGTTTGGCCTCGGTCAAGTGCTGGAGCGCCTAGAGGCTGCGCTGCAGCAGGCGCTGGAGGGCACGCCGTTTTTGCCGTGGCTGCCGGTGCGCGAGGCGGCGCTGCTGCCGCTCTCGCCGGCGGGTGAATTGCTGTGCGTGGCGCTGGGGCTGCTGGTGCCGTGTCTGCTGGCCTATAGCGTGATTGGCCATGTCGGGCGCCGCGCCGCGTTTGCTTTGGCGACGGCGGCGATTGGCATCGCTGTCACCGCGCTGTCGGCGGCGCTCAGTTACGGCCCGGCGCACGCGTGGGAGTGGCTCAGTCTGCCGGTGCATGTCGGTCTGTGGGTGGGGGTGGTGCTGGCGGCGCTGGCGCTGGCGCTGTCTCGGCGCGCAGCGGTGGTGCTGCTGCTGCTGGTGCTGGTGGTACACCTGAGCCTGCTCAACGACGCGCCCACCAGCGCTTATTTTGGGCAAACATTGCAGGCGTGGGAGCAGGGGCGCTTCATCCGCTTTTTTGGCATCGGCCAATGGTTGGGCTGGTTGTGGCCGTATGCCGCCTTGGGCTATGTGTTGCTGCGCGCCTCGGGGCGCGAGCAGCGTTCTTAAAATGCGCGCATGACTGCACCCACCACTCCCACCCAAGCCAGCGCCGCTCCAAGTTACTTTGAGCGCCACATTTTTTTCTGCACCAACGAGCGCGCCAACGGTGAAAACTGCTGCGCCCAGCACGGTGCGCAGGCGGCGTTTGAGCACTGCAAACAGCAGGTCAAGCACGCCGGTTTGGCTGGCGTTGGCCAAGTGCGCGTCAACAAGGCCGGCTGCCTCGACCGCTGCGCCGCCGGCCCGGTCGCCGTGGTCTATCCAGAGGCCGTTTGGTACAGCTACGTGGACAACGCCGACATCGACGAAATCGTCGAATCGCACCTGAAAAATGGCCAAGTGGTCGAGCGCTTGCTGACATCGCCGGAACTTGGCCGCTGATGGGCGCTCTATGAGCGTTACCTGCGCGTTGCCTGCGCGTTTTACGAAGGCTTTTTTAAGCCTTTTACCCCTCTAGCCCAATGAATACGTGCGCTAGCAGCTATCAAAATAATATTTACCTATGAATGCACAGACTGAGCGATTGAGCCTGCTCGGCGCCGCCGGCGTGATTGAAGCGGTGCGCGACGCGGCTGCCGTGCCCGCTGGCACAGCGCCGCGCGGCGTGGCCGTCATCGCCCACCCGCACCCGCTGTTTGGCGGCACGCTAGATAACAAAGTGGTGCAAACGCTGGCGCGTGCCTTGGTGCAGTGCGGCTGGACGGCGGTGCGTTTTAACTTTCGCGGCGTCGGTGCCAGCGCTGGCACACACGACGAAGGGCGCGGCGAGTTGGAAGACTTTTTGGCGGTGGTCGAGCAAGTCGCCCCCGACGGTGCGCTGGCGCTGGCGGGCTTTTCGTTTGGCGCGTTTGTCACCAGCCACGCGCTGGCGGCGCTGTGGCACGAGCGCAATGTTGAGCAGGTGGTGCTGGTCGGCACCGCCGCCAGCCGCTTTGATGTCGCCACTGTGCCGCCCGAAGCGCACCTGCGCACCTTGGTGGTCCACGGCGAGCAAGACGACACCGTGGCGCTGAGCGACGTGCTGAACTGGGCGCGCCCGCAGGTGCTGCCGGTGACGGTGGTGCCCGGCGGCGGCCATTTCTTCCATGGCCAGCTGCCGCTGCTGAAAAACTTGGTGGTACGCCACCTGCAATCGCGCGCTTGAGCGCTTGAGCGCCTTTTTATCGTCCCGATTGCCCTGCGCTGGCGATCGGGCTTTTTTATTGTTTGACTGAGGTGCCGTTGGCTATGAAACCTGTTTTTTCTGTATTTCGCACCGTGGCGCTGGCTGCTGCGCTGACCTCGGCGGCTTTTGTCGCACCAGCGCAAACTGCGCCTGCCGCTGCCGCCGCTGCTCCCGCCCAAAGCATCCCCATGCCCCAGCCGCCTGAGATTGCGGCGCGCACCTACATGCTGATTGATGTGACCGCCGACCAAATTTTGGCCGCCAAAGACATCGACGCGCCGGTCGAGCAAGCCTCGCTGACCAAGCTGATGACCGCTTATTTGGTGTTTGACGCTTTGCGCGCCAAGAAGGTCGATTTGCAGCAAAAACTGCCCGTCAGCGTGAAAGCTTGGAAAATGCCCGGCTCGCGTATGTTCATCGACCCCAAGATGCAGGTGCCAGTGGACGACCTGATCAAAGGCATGATTGTTCAGTCGGGCAACGATGCCACGATGGCGCTGGCCGAGGGCGTCGGCGGCACCGCCGAGCAGTTCGTTCACCTGATGAATGAGCAAGCCAAGGCGCTGGGCATGACCGGCACCAGCTACAAAAACCCCGAAGGCCTGACCGAACCCGGCCACCTGACCACGGCGCGCGACCTGAGCATCTTGGCGGTGCGCTTGATGCACGACTTTCCGCAGTACATGCACTACTACGCCACCAAGCAGTACAGCTACCCCGGCACGCCGCCGTCCAACGGCAACAACCGCAATGCGCTGCTGTTTCGTGACCCGACCGTCGATGGCCTGAAAACCGGCCACACCGCCGCCGCCGGTTACTGCTTGGTCGCCACCGCCAAGCGCGAGTTTCCGCAGGTCGGCACGCGCCGGCTGGTGTCCATTGTGCTGGGCGCGTCCAGCGAAAACGCCCGCGCTAACGAGAGCCAAAAGCTGCTCAACTGGGGTTACACCGCGTTTGATGCGGTCAAGTTGTTTGACGCCGACCAGCCAGTCGCCACGCCGGCAGTGTGGAAAGGCAAGGGCAGCACCGTCAAGATGGGCCGCAATGAAGCCATCGTGGTGGCCGTGCCCGCCGGCAGCAGCGGCAAAATTGCCACCCACATCTCGCACCAAGACCCGTTGATTGCGCCGTTTAGCAAAGGCCAATCGATTGGCGCACTGAAAGTTACGCTGGGCGATGCACCGCTGCGCGACGTGCCGCTGGTGGCGCTGGACGGCGTCGAGCAAGCCGGAGTGCTGGGGCGCGCGTGGGATGCGATGCGCTTGTGGATTAAATAAATTTTTATTAATTTGATAGCTACTAGCGCCCGTATCTAAAGGGCTAGAGGCCAATTTCATTCAAAATTGGCAGCTGGAATAACCCTTTTGGTTCGTGCGCCTTGTCTGCGCTGGCACCACAGACAAGGTGATTTTTCTTGTCAGCGGGCAACGCCTCTGATAAATTAGAGAGCTTTTCGGAAATTGTCACGATGTCCGAAAAGTTCACGTTTTCGTTTTTTACGTTTAGGGACGACAGTATTCATGCCAACCATTAACCAGCTCATCCGACATGGGCGCGAGGTCGAGAAGACCAGTTCTAAAAGCCCGGCGATGGAAAACTCGCCGCAGCGCCGCGGCGTGTGCACCCGTGTGTACACCACAACGCCTAAGAAGCCTAACTCCGCTCTGCGTAAAGTCGCCAAAGTGCGCCTGACCAACGGTTTTGAGGTGATTTCCTACATCGGCGGTGAAGGCCACAACCTGCAAGAGCACAGCGTCGTGCTGGTGCGCGGCGGTCGTGTCAAAGACTTGCCCGGTGTGCGCTACCACATCGTGCGCGGTGCGCTCGACCTGCAAGGCGTGAAAGACCGCAAGCAGTCGCGCTCCAAGTACGGCGCTAAGAAGCCCAAGGCTAAGTAAGCACTGGCTCTGCCAAAAACAATCGGTGTTTGATTCGTCTGGCTGGCGGTATCGAACGAAGTGGCCCCAAGCACAAATGTTTTGTGTGGGTCAAGTAAGTGGGAGTTTTTGATAACTCTCGCGGTGTCTGAAAAGACGCCAACTGAAGCAATATGAGGTGAAACAATGCCACGTCGTCGCGAAGTCCCCAAACGTGAAATTCTGCCGGATCCAAAGTTCGGCAACGTCGAGCTGTCCAAATTCATGAACGTGATCATGGAAGGCGGCAAAAAAGCAGTCGCTGAGCGCATCATTTATGGCGCGCTCGAACTGATTGAGAAAAAGCACCCTGATAAAGACCCGCTGGAAGCTTTCGTTGTTGCTATCAACAACATCAAGCCGATGGTCGAAGTCAAGTCACGCCGCGTGGGTGGTGCTAACTACCAAGTGCCGGTCGAAGTGCGCCCTGTGCGTCGCCTCGCCCTGTCGATGCGCTGGCTCAAAGAAGCTGCGCGCAAGCGCGGCGAGAAATCTATGGCCCAACGCCTGGCTAACGAGTTGCTCGAAGCCACCGAAGGCCGTGGCGGTGCCATGAAAAAGCGTGACGAAGTGCACCGCATGGCCGAAGCCAACAAGGCCTTCAGCCACTTCCGTTTCTAAACTGAAGCTGAAGCACTAGCCTGTATCGCAGCAAGGTCGCCAGCAATTTTGCTTGCGGCCTTGTGCTGATTTAGCAGGCCTCTCTATACAAAGGCTGGGCGCGCGTGCTGCCTGTCGCAGCTCCCCGACCCACCTCAAGACGATCAATCAAGGATCCATCATGGCTCGCACTACTCCCCTCGAGCGTTACCGCAATATCGGTATCTCGGCCCACATCGACGCTGGTAAAACCACCACGTCCGAGCGTATTCTTTTCTATACCGGCGTAACCCACAAGCTCGGGGAAGTGCATGACGGCGCAGCCACCACCGACTGGATGGAGCAAGAGCAAGAGCGCGGCATTACGATCACTTCGTCGGCTGTGACCTGCTTCTGGAAGGGCATGGACTTGTCCCGCCCCGACCACCGCATCAACATCATTGACACCCCCGGCCACGTGGACTTCACGATTGAAGTCGAGCGCTCGATGCGCGTGCTGGACGGCGCCGTGATGGTGTACTGCGCAGTGGGCGGCGTACAGCCCCAGTCCGAAACCGTTTGGCGCCAAGCCAACAAGCACCGCGTGCCGCGTTTGGCGTTCGTGAACAAGATGGACCGCACCGGTGCCAACTTCTTCAAGGTCGTCGAAGGCATGAAGTTGCGCCTGAAGGCCAACCCGGTGCCGATCGTGGTGCCGATCGGCGCTGAAGACAAATTTGAAGGCGTGGTCGATCTGACCAAGATGAAAGCCATCTACTGGGACGACGCCTCGCAAGGCATGAAGTTCGAGTACCGCGACATTCCCGCCGACTTGGTCGATGTGTGCAATGAGTGGCGCGAGAAGATGGTCGAGTCGGCTGCTGAAGCGTCTGAAGAGCTGATGAACAAATACCTCGAAGAGGGCACTCTCTCCGAAGAGGAAATCGTTGCTGGCCTGCGCGCACGCACTATCGCTTGCGAAATCCAGCCGATGCTGTGCGGCACTGCCTTCAAGAACAAGGGTGTGCAACGTATGTTGGACGCGGTGCTCGACTTGCTGCCTTCGCCAGTGGATATTCCACCTATGGCCGGCACCGACGAAGACGAAAATCCCATCGTCCGCAAAGCCGACGACAACGAGAAATTCTCGGCGTTGGCCTTCAAGTTGATGACCGACCCGTTTGTCGGCCAGTTGACCTTTGTGCGCGTCTATTCCGGCGTGCTGAAAAAGGGAGATACCGTCTTCAACTCGGTCAAGGGCAAGAAAGAGCGCATTGGCCGTATCGTGCAAATGCACGCCAACGAGCGCCAAGAAGTGGACGAAATCCGCGCTGGTGACATCGCTGCTTGCGTCGGCCTGAAAGACGTCACCACCGGTGAGACCCTGTGTGACATCGCTGCTCCGATTATTTTGGAGCGCATGATTTTCCCTGAGCCTGTGATTGCACAAGCCGTGGAGCCAAAGACCAAGGCTGACCAAGAAAAAATGGGTATTGCCCTGCAACGTTTGGCCGCAGAAGACCCGTCTTTCCGCGTCAAAACCGATGAAGAGTCGGGCCAGACCATCATCGCCGGCATGGGCGAGCTGCACTTAGAAATCATCGTTGACCGCATGAAGCGCGAGTTCGGTGTGGAAGCCAACGTCGGTAAGCCCCAAGTGGCTTACCGCGAAACCATCCGCAAGACCATCGAAGAAGCCGAAGGCAAGTTCGTGCGCCAGTCCGGTGGTAAGGGCCAGTACGGTCACGTCGTGCTCAAGATTGAGCCCAACGAGCCAGGCAAGGGCATCGAATTTATCGACGCTATCAAGGGCGGTGTGGTTCCACGTGAATACATTCCTGCGGTCGAAAAAGGTATCAACGAAGCCGTCACCCAAGGCGTGTTGGCTGGCTACCCAGTGGTGGATGTCAAAGTGACGCTGCACTTTGGTTCGTACCACGACGTGGACTCGAACGAATTGGCCTTCAAGATGGCCGCCATCTTTGGTTTCAAAGAAGGCTGCCGCAAAGCCAACCCCGTCATCTTGGAGCCCATGATGTCGGTCGAAGTGGAAACGCCAGAAGACTACGCCGGCAACGTGATGGGCGACTTGTCCTCACGCCGTGGCATGGTCCAAGGCATGGACGACATGATTGGTGGCGGCAAGTCCATCAAGGCCGAAGTGCCATTGTCGGAAATGTTTGGCTACTCGACTTCGCTGCGCTCTGCGACGCAAGGCCGCGCCACGTACTCAATGGAATTCAAGCACTACGCTGAAGCGCCACGTAACGTGTCCGAAGCCATCATGGCTGCCCGCGCTAAGTAATTGGCGGTGTTTTTATAGCCAAAAGTGCCGCTAGCCCTTTAAATGCGTGCGGTAATAGCTATAAAATAAATAGCAAATTTTGCAGTCTGCGATCCAGTGCCACTTTGTTGCTCTGTGCAAAGTGAATCAGCAACCGGGTGCAGACGTTAAACCACAACACAGGCATTGCTCTTTGGAGAATTGAAAAATGGCAAAAGGTAAATTTGAACGCAATAAGCCGCACGTCAACGTCGGCACCATTGGTCACGTGGACCATGGCAAGACCACTTTGACGGCAGCAATTGCTACCGTGTTGGCCAAGGCCTTCGGCGGCGAAGCAAAAGACTACGCAGCTATCGATAACGCGCCT
>JBHCAP010000007.1:0-44898 GCA_041798325.1 Giesbergeria sp. | reverse complement strand
GCCGTGCGCGTCCAGTTGCAAGCCTTGCGCCATTGGACGGGCGCATATGCCAAGCACAGCGAGCAACTGCTGCAGCGCAGCGCGCTGCAAGCCCACGCCGCCGCGCTGGCCAGCGACGCGGCCGCTTTGGGCGCGCTGCTGTTGCAGTTGGCGCTCCAAGGTGGCACCGATGGTGATCAGACCGGCTAAATCTGGCGTATCTGCGGGTAAGTCCGCCGCCAAAGCGCGCAGTGCAGCCAACAGCGCAGCGTGGGCGCTGTCGATGCTGGTTTGCAGGGCGGCGCGTTCGTCTTGCTTTTGTTGCCAGCGCTCTTGTTGCTCTAGTGCGTTGCCGTGCAGTTGCAGCCATTCGCGCACTTCGGCGGCACTGCCGGCGGGAATGGCAGCTTGCGCCAGCGTCTGCAGCCAGTGCGCTTGGCCGGCCGCTGCTGCGCTGTGGCGCTGGGCTTGGGCGCTAGCCAGCTGTTGCTGCGCCTGCTGCATTTCGGCAATGCGCTGCTCGCACTCGCTGATTTGCGTAGCGCGCTGGGCACCTTCACGCAGCAAGTCGGCTTGGCGGTCGGCCTCTCTTTGGGCGCGTTCAAAACTTTGCGCCAGCGCGGTGCGAGCACTCAGGTCTGCTACTTGAAAGGCGTCAATGCACGACGCACGCACGCCATACCAGCTTTGATCACGCAGCTTGCGTACTTGCTGCAAGGTGCTGGCGGTGACGACCTCGCCCGCCGCGCCCAAGCCGATCAGGCGGCGCTGCTGCACGGCCAGGTCTTTTTCTAGCACCTGCGATTGGTCTTGGTAGCGTGTGGCGGCGCTTTGCCATGCCGCCTCGGCTTGCTCGTGCGCGTCGATGCTGGCGCTGGCCAAATGGCCGACGCTTTGCAGCAGGTCAGCCGATGACAAGCCCATTTTTTTCAAGGTGTGCAGCAGCTTTTTTTCGTCGGCAGTGCTGGTGCGCAGCAGTTCTGCGCAGCGCTGCGGCGCATCGCCCAGCGACTGCGCCCGCTGCAAGGCCAGCGTCAGCGCTTGTTGCAGCGCCGCTGGCACCGCCGGCTGCGCTTGTTGCTGCAGTTGTTGTTGGCGCTGCGCCAGCTCGTTTTGGCGCTCAATGGCGTGGTGCAGCTTGTTTTCAGCCTCTTGCAGCTGCTCCAGCGCTTGCTCGGCAGCGCTGTGCTCGTCAGCCGAGGGCAGTTGTGCCGACAGCGCCGCCAAGCTGCCTGTAGCGCTGCTGGGCAGCCCTAAACGCTGGGCTTGGGCGCGCAGTTGCTGGGCATCGGCCTCGGTGCTGGCTTGCAGGCGTGCAAGGTCGGCGCGGGTGTGGCGCACCTGCGCAGCATCGGTCTGCAGACGCTCAATGGCAGCGGCGTGCGCTAGCAGCAGCGGCTCGGGCTGCAGGCCGTGCAATGCTTGCTGGCACTGCTGCAAGGCGGCGCTGGCGGCTTGCAGGTCGTCTTGCGCTCGCTGGGCTTGGGCTTGGGCGGCCAAGCGCTGCTCGCGGGCATCGACGGGCAAAGGGATATAGCCCTGCACCTGCTGCCATTCGTCCGTGGCGCCATCCAAGTCGTGCAGCAGCGGCGCTATAGCGCGCAGGTGGGTCAATTGCGCAAGGCGCTGGCGCTGCGCCTTGAGGTCAGTGCGGCAGGCATCGAGCCGCTCTTGCGCCTCGGTGCGCGCGCGCTCTAGCTGTTTCCACTGGTCGGGGCGGGTGATGGCTTTTTTGTAGCGCTGCTGCGCTTCGTCCAGCTGGCGCGCGGCTTCATTGAGCAGCATATTTTTGCCGCCCGGCGCGTGGTAGCGCTTGGCATCGTTGGCCAGCGTGGTCAGCATGGCTTGGATGCCAGCGGTGCCGGTGCTGGCCTCGAACAGCGCGGCACCCAATTCGCCTTCGCCTTGGATCAGCAGATGGCCGCCCCGGCGCAAGCGCTCGGCATCCAAGCCGTACAGCGTCTCAAACTGCGCACGGGTGACGCCGCCGGTCAGCGCTTGCTCCATCGCTGGGGTGGCGCTGCTGCCGGCAATTGGCGTGCCGGTGTCGGGGCAGGCCAACAGCAGCGTGCCTTTGGTTCCTTTGCGCCGCGCCAAGCCCAGCGGCTGGCCGCCAGCATCGATAAACGTGCCAGCCAACGACATCGCGCCATAGGCATGGACAAAGCTGTCCGTGCTTTGCCCCGGAATGCCATAGCGCAAATCGGCCATTGCCCGCAGCGCCGATGTTTTGCCGGCCTCGTTGGCGCCATAAATCAGGTGCAGCTGACTGGTGTTGGCACTGCCGCCGGTGAAGTCCAACGCCGCGCCAGTGAACGGGCCAAAGGCGTGCAAAAACAGTTTTTGGAGTTTCATCGCGCCGCCTCCGCAGTGTTTGTGGGGTTGGTGGGATTCAGACGCGCCAGCAAAGTGGCCTCGGCATCGCGCAGCAAGGCGATCAAGTCGTCCGGGCAATCCAGTCGGGGCAGCTCACCCAGCGCGGCGTCTTGTGCCAGCGTGCTGCTGACTTCGGCGGGCATTTTGGTCAACACGTCCGACAAGGCGCTGCGGCACAGCTCGGCCAGCGCGACCGGGTCTTGCGCCAGCGCATCAACGCCGCGCACCAGCTCGGCCAGCGCGTCGCTGCCTTGGGCAATTTGCGCGCGGTCGATGGGCGAGCGCAGCGCTAGGCGCACGCGCTCAATCCACACGTCGGCATCGCGCACGTCTTGCGCTGCGGCTTGCACAGCGGCTTCTAGCGTGCCGGGCTGGGCGGCTTCCAGCGCGTGCAGGGGCGACTCGCCGGTCAACACCACGCGCACCGCGTGCAGCACCTCGCTGGTGGCGGTCTGCGCCGCCGCTTGCAACTGCGCTGTCAGATAAGCGGGCAAATCATCCAACGCGGTGACGGCAGATATATCCAGCGCCAGCTGGTGCCAGCGCACCACATCCAGTGCCACAAATTCGCTGCTGATGTCTGCGCCCTGCACCGTCACCAGCTCACAGCCTTTAGCGCCGGTTTCGCGGGCGTGGCGGCCTTGCAAATTGCCGGGAAACACCACGCGTGGCTGCTGGCTGACCACTTGGCGCTGGTGGACATGGCCGAGCGCCCAATAGTCGTAGCCCTTGGTGCGCAGCACATCAACACTGGTCGGGGCGTAGGTGTCGTGGCCTTCCATGCCGGTCAGGCTGGTGTGCAGCAGGCCGATGTTGAAGCAGCCGGGCACCGCTGGCGGATAGGCCGGCACCAAGTCCTCTGGCACCGCGCGATCAGGGAAACTGCGGCCGTGGATGGCCACGCCCAAATCCGCCCAATGCTCGGTTTCAGCGCTGCGGCTGGAGAACAACTTGACGTTCTCCGGCCAGCTCACTTGCCGCGTGATGACGCCATGCGCGTCGTGGTTGCCTTGGACGATAAACACCCGAATGCCGGCCTGCCCCAAGCGCACCATCTGGCCGCGCACAAACAAACCGGTGTGAAAGTCCGGCCAATCGCGGTCGTACAGGTCGCCGGCCAGCAAGACAAAGTCCACCTGCTCGGCCAGCGCCAAATCGACCAGCCGCTCCAGCGCCCGGCGCGTAGCGCCGCGCAAACGCTCCAGCGGCGCGCCGGGATAGCGACTGAGGCCGCGCAACGGGCTGTCAATGTGCAAATCGGCAGCATGAATGAAACGCATGGCTTCTCCCTGTCGGCAACGACTGAAATCGTCTGGGCAAAAAAAAAACGGTTTTGAAGATGTTCTTCAAAACCGTTTTTAGATTAATGGTCGGTGTGAAAGGATTCGAACCTTCGACCCCTTGCACCCCATGCAAGTGCGCTACCAGGCTGCGCCACACACCGACAAGCCTGCGATTATAAGCCGCAAATCACCCATCTCCGGCCAGTAAGGCGCGGATGTCCAACAATTCTTGGCGCAGCGCAGCCATATCACCCAACACCGGTGCCAAAGTCAGCACCACGCAGCTGCTATCGGCCGTGCCCAACAGCGCTGGCAGCGGCACGTATTCCTCCATCGCATCGGCATCAAAGTTTTCTGCGACCACTTTGCCATCCAATGCGCCTTCTTGCGCTGGCGACAGGGTGGACGCTTCGCGCAGCTTATTGCGCGCGCCGACGATGGTGAAGCCCTCGTCGTACAGCAGATCGCGGATGCGGCGAATCATCAGCACCTCATGGTGCTGGTAGTAGCGCCGGTTGCCGCGCCGCTTCATCGGCCGCAGCTGGGTAAATTCTTGCTCCCAATAGCGCAGCACATGCGGTTTGACACCGCACAACTGCGCTACTTCACCAATGGTGAAGTAGCGTTTGGCAGGAATAAGCGGAAGCTGCATAGCAAGGGCGGCACATTAAAAGTGGGTACAAAACTGCAAAGCAATGGCGCTTATAGCAGCTGCAGTTTGCAGTTTGCAGTTTGCTGACCCGTACGGCCTATATTCCACTTCAGCCGGCGGGGGCGTTTTGAATCTGCTCTTTGAGCTTGCTGCTGGCATGAAAGGTGACCACCCGGCGCGCCTTGATCGGAATCGCCTCGCCGGTACGCGGATTGCGCCCCGGACGCGGCGCTTTGGTGCGGATCTGAAAATTGCCAAAGCCCGACAACTTCACATCCGTCCCGTCGATGAGTTTTTGCGCCATCAGGTCAAAAAACGCATCAATCATCTCTTTCGACTCGCGCTTGTTCAGGCCAATTTGCTCGAACAGCAAATCGGCCAATTGGGCTTTGGTCAGGGCTGGGGTTTCCAGACTTTCTACGGCAAATTCAATCACGTCGTGGTTTCCGCTTTCGTTTGCGCTAGCGCTTTACACCCGCACGCGGGCGCCGGTTTGCGCGATAACTTGCGCCATCACCGCTTGCATGGCGGTGTCGATGTCGGCATCGGTCAAAGTCGCCGCGTCGCTGCCCAGCGTCAGGCGCACCGCCAAGCTCTTTTCGCCGGCGGCCAAGCCCGTGGTGGGCGCGGCTTCGCCGGCTTTCACTGGTTTAGCGCGGTAAACGTCAAACAACACGGTTTTGCGCAGCAGCGTAGCGGGCACCGCAGCCGTGACCGCCGCCAGCACCTGAGAGTAGGTGACGCTTTCCGCCACCACCACCGCCAAATCGCGCTCGACGCTTTGGTGCTTGGGCACGGTTTTGAACTGCGGCACGGCGCGTTGCAGCACGGCATCCAATTCCAATTCAAACATCACCGGCGCCAGCGGCAGCTCCCACGACTGGCGCCACTGCGGGTGCAGCTCGCCGATAAAACCAATGGCGCGGCCATCGAGCAGCACGCGCGCGCAGCGGCCGGGGTGCATTGCTGGGTGCGTGGCCGGCTCAAACTGCGCTTGCAACGGTGCCAACAGCGCTTCGACATCGCCTTTGATGTCAAAGAAATCCACGCCCTGCTCTTTGCGACCCCACTGCAACTGGTCGGCTGGGCCGCAAGCCAAGCCGGCCACGCGCATCGGCTGGTCAAAGCCTTCGACGGTGGTGTCGGTGTTGCGCACCGAAGCGTCGCGCAAAAACGCCCGCCCCAGCTCAAACACGCGCACGCTGTCGGCGCGTCGGTCGAGGTTGAACTTCAAAACCTGTAGCAACGAACCCAGCAGCGACGAGCGCATCACGCCCATTTGGCTGGCAATCGGGTTGAGCAGCTTGATCGGCTGGGCGTTGCCCGCCAGCTCGTGCTCCCAGCGCTCGTCAACAAAGCTGAAGTTGATGGTTTCTTGGTAGCCCAAAGCGGCCAGCTGGCGGCGCACGGCAAACGTGCTGCGCTGGTTCTCAGCGCGCAACTTGGGCGTGATCGGTGCCAGCGGCGGCGTGGTCGGCAGCTGGTTGTAGCCGACCATGCGCGCCACTTCTTCAATCAAATCTTCTTCGATGTTGATGTCAAAGCGGTACGACGGCGGCGTCACCGTCAGCGTGCCTTGGGCTTCATCCTGCACCAGCGGCAGGCCGAGGCGACCCAGCGCATCGGCGCACTGCGCCTGCGTCAGCGGCATACCAATCACGCGGGCGGCGCGGGCAACGCGCAGCGTGACCGGGCGGGCGGCGGGCAAATCGCTCTGCACATCGCTGATCGGGCCAGCGCTACCACCGCAAATGCTTTGCACCAAAGCGGTGATGCGCTCGATGTGCTCGATGGTGTGCTGAGGATCGACGCCGCGCTCAAAGCGGTGGCCGGCATCGGTGGAGAAGTTGTAGCGGCGCGAGCGCCCAGCAATCGCCTTGGGCCACCAAAACGCCGCTTCGATATAGACGTTTTGCGTGTCGTCGGTGACGGCAGTGGCATCGCCGCCCATGATGCCGGCCAGCGACTCGATTTGGCGCTCATCGGCAATCACGCCGACTTGAGCATCGACGGTGACGGTGGTGCCGTTGAGCAACTTCAGCTGCTCGCCCGCCACGCCCCAGCGCACATCGAGGCCGCCGTGGATTTTGTCGAGGTCAAAAATATGCGATGGCCGACCCAGCTCAAACATCACGTAGTTGGAAATATCCACCAGCGGCGCGACGCTGCGCTGCCCGCAACGCGCCAAGCGATCGACCATCCACTGCGGCGTAGCAGCACGCGGATTGACACCGCGCACGATGCGACCCGAAAAGCGCCCGCACAAATCCGGCGCGCTGAGGGTGACGGGCAACGTGTCGCTGTGCCCAGCAGTTACGGACGGGAATTCCAGCGCCTTGAGCGGCGCGCCGGTCAAGGCCGACAGCTCGCGCGCCACGCCATAAACGCTCAAAGCGTGCGCCAAATTGGGCGTAAGTTTCAGCGTCAGCAGCGTGTCATCCAAATTCAAATGCACGCGAATGTCTTGGCCGATGGGTGCATCAGCGGCTAATTCGAGCAAACCGCCGTCATCGTCGGCAATTTTCAGCTCGCGCGCCGAGCACAACATGCCTTGGCTCTCGACGCCGCGCAGCTTGCCGACTTTGATCAAAAAAGGCTTGCCGTCTGCGCCCGGTGGCAGCTCGGCTCCCACCAGCGCGCACGGCACTTTGATGCCGACGCGGGCGTTGGGCGCGCCGCAAACAATGGTCAGCAGCTCGCCTTGGCCGGCATCGACTTGGCACACACGCAGGCGGTCGGCGTTGGGGTGTTGCTGCGCATCTTTGATTTCGCCAACAACGATGCGCGTGAACGGCGGCGCAACCGGCGCCAGCTCTTCGACTTCGAGGCCACCCATCGTCAGGGTCTCGGCCAATTCGGCGGTGCTCAAGGGTGGGTTGCAAAACTCGCGCAACCAGGATTCAGGAAATTGCATAGTCAGACTTCTTTGGCGTGCTCTTAAAAAAAGAGCTACTAGCGCACGTGTTTAAACGGTTTCAGCATCAAAACAGCTTGAAAGCCAATAGATACGTGCGGTAGCAGCTCACTTTTTATATTATTGAAACTGCGAGAGGAAACGGATGTCACCGTCAAAAAACAGGCGCAGGTCGTTGACGCCGTAGCGCAGCATGGTCAGGCGGTCGGGGCCCATGCCAAAGGCAAAGCCAATGTATTTTTCGGGGTCGAGGCCCATGTTGCGCACCACGTTCGGGTGTACTTGGCCAGAACCGGCCACCTCCAGCCAGCGACCCGCCAGCGGGCCGGCTTGGAACTGAATGTCAATCTCGGCACTCGGCTCGGTGAAGGGGAAAAAGCTCGGGCGGAAACGCAGCACCAAGTCATCGGACTCAAAAAAGGTACGGCAAAAATCAGTAAACACCACCTTCAGGTCTTTAAAGCTGACATTTTCGCCAATCCACAGGCCCTCGCACTGGTGAAACATCGGCGAGTGCGTCGCATCGCTATCGACGCGGTAAGTGCGGCCGGGCACGATGACGCGGATTTCGGGCATCCCAGCGCCGGCATCAATCGCGGCGCGGTGCTTTTTAACGTGCTGCACGGCGTAGCGCACTTGCACCGGGCTGGTGTGGGTGCGCAGCAGGTTGGGCGCGTTTTCGGTGCCACCTTCGACATAAAACGTGTCGTGCATCGAGCGCGCCGGGTGGTCTTCGGGCGTATTCAGCGCGGTGAAGTTGAACCAGTCGGTTTCAATCTCTGGGCCTTCGGCGACGTCAAAACCCATAGAGCCAAAGATGCCCTCAATGCGCTCCAAGGTGAGCGACACCGGGTGCAAACCGCCTTGGCCGCGCTGGCGACCGGGCAGGCTGACATCCAGCGCCTCGGCTTTGAGCTGCAATTGCAGCTCGGCATCGGCCAGCGCTTGGCGGCGGGCGGTCAAAGCGGCTTCGATGGCCTGCTTGGCGACGTTGATGGCCGCGCCGCGGGATTTTTTCTCCTCCACGGAAAGCTGCGCCATGCCTTTCATCAGCTCGGTCACACGACCGGACTTGCCCAGAAACTGGGCTTTTGCATTTTCCAGATCGGCAGGGGTGGCGCTGCTGGCAAACAACTGCTGCGCGCTTTCAACCAAGGAGTCCAACTCGTTCATTATTCGCTCTTACTTCGTGTCTTATTTCGCTCTGAAAAAGAAACAAGGGCTAGTGCCTTTTCAAGCGCTAGCCCTTGCTGTATGTGCGCTAACAGCTATCAAAAAGATAGTTGAAAGCTGAGAACTTAAGCGGCCAGCTTGGCCTTGACTTGTTCCACGATGCTGCCGAAAGCAGCCTTGTCGTGCACTGCCAGATCAGCCAGCATCTTGCGGTCGATTTCGATGCAAGCTTTCTTCAGGCCGTTGGCGAATTGGCTGTACGTCAGGCCCAATTCACGGGCACCGGCATTGATACGGGCAATCCACAACTGGCGGAAGACGCGCTTGCGGTTACGACGGTCACGGTAGGCGTATTGCCCAGCCTTCATCACCGCTTGTTTAGCGATGCGATAGACGTTACCGCGGCGACCGCGAAAACCCTTTGCGAGGGCGAGAACTTTTTTGTGGCGGGCGTGAGCCGTTACACCACGTTTGACGCGAGGCATGTATTTACTCCTTGTTCGTCAGTGAATTACAAGCCACAACCGGGCAACATTTGTGCAATAGAGCCCAGATTGGTCTCATGCACAGAAGTGATACCACGCAGTTGGCGCTTATTCTTGGTGGTCTTCTTGGTCAAGATGTGACGTTTGAAGGCGTGACCGCGCTTGACGGTACCACCCGGACGAACGCGAAAGCGCTTTTTGGCGCTGCTCTTGGTCTTCATTTTGGGCATGTCAATGCTCCTTTTAGTTGTGCTCGTGAGGCGTTTGCAAACCGTTTTGCAAACTTGTTGGCCCCGAGCCACTTTTATCGGCCAGCATTGCTGCCAGCCGCTGAATGCGCATAAGCACACCCGATGAATAACGCAGCCAGTAAAGTTAATACCGGCTGCGTTAAGCCATTCAATTTTTACTAACTTAGTCGTTAGATGCCGGTGCAGCGTCTGCTGCTGGCTTGGCCGCTGCGGGCTTTTTGCGCGCCGGAGCGATCATCATGATCATCTGGCGGCCTTCAAGGCGCGGAAACTGCTCCACCAAAATGATGTCGGCCAAATCATCGCGGATGCGATTGAGCAAGGCCAAGCCCAATTCTTGGTGCGTAATTTCGCGACCACGAAAGCGCAAAGTAATTTTGCACTTGTCGCCGTCGGCCAAGAAGCGGCGGATATTGCGCATCTTGATGTTGTAGTCACCATCGTCCGTACCCGGGCGGAACTTGATTTCCTTGATTTCGATGACCGTCTGCTTGGCCTTAGCTTCTGCAGCACGTTTTTGCTCAAGGTATTTGAACTTGCCGTAGTCCATCAAGCGGCAGACAGGTGGGACTGCAGTGGCGGCAATTTCTACCAAGTCCACATCCAACTCACCGGCCATGCGCAGTGCGTCCATCAAACTGACCACGCCGAGCGGCTCGTTATCAGGTCCAGACAGGCGCACTTCAGGCGCCATGATTTCACGGTTCAAACGATGTTTGCGCTCTTCGCGGTGGCGACGATCACGAAATTCAGTAGCTATGGCTATCACCCTTGGTTCTAAATGCTACAAAAAGTGTAGCTTCTTTGGTGCGCATTTTTTGCATGAATGCGCACCAAACTTTGGCGTATTTTAAAAACTACGCCTTAGCTGCTATGGCTTGGCTGATGAGTTCAATGAATGCATCAAAGGACATAACACCGAGGTCTTTATTGCCCCGGGCGCGCACTGCAACAGCACCGGCTGCACGCTCTTTGTCGCCTGCGACAAGAATAAACGGCAACTTTTGCATGGAATGCTCGCGTATTTTATACGTAATCTTTTCGTTGCGAAGATCAAGCGCCACCCGCAGCGGGTGATGCGGCAAGGCTTTTTGCAGTTTTGCGGCAATTTCGCGACAGTAATCGGCCTGACCATCGGTGATGTTGAGCACTGCCACCTGCACCGGCGCCAACCACGTCGGCAAAGCGCCAGCGTGTTGCTCAATCAAGATGCCAATAAAGCGCTCCAAGCTACCGACAATGGCGCGGTGCAGCATCACGGGGCGATGGCGGTTGCCATCCTCACCGACGTACTCAGCGCCCAGGCGCTCGGGCATCGAGAAGTCCACCTGGATCGTGCCGCACTGCCATTGACGGCCGATAGCGTCTTTTAAGGTGTATTCAATCTTCGGGCCGTAAAACGCACCTTCGCCCGGAGTGATTTCGTAGGCACAGCCAGAAGCCTCCAAACTGTCAATCAGCGCTTTTTCAGCAACATCCCAGCTCTCATCGCTGCCAATGCGCGCTTCGGGGCGGGTGGCAACTTTGTAGATGATGTCAGTGAAGCCAAAATCGGCATACACCTTTTGCAGCAGCGTTGTAAACGCCAGCACTTCTGACTGGATTTGCGCTTCGGTGCAGAAAATGTGGCCGTCATCTTGCGTAAAACCACGCACGCGCATGATGCCGTGCAAGCCGCCGGTCGGCTCGTTGCGGTGGCACTGGCCGAACTCACCGTAGCGCAATGGCAGGTCACGGTAGCTTTTGATGCCTTGGTTAAAAATCAGAATGTGTCCGGGGCAATTCATCGGCTTCAAGGCATAGTCACGCTTCTCGCTATCGGTCGTGAACATGTTGTCGCGGTACTTGTCCCAGTGGCCGGTTTTCTCCCACAGCGTGCGATCCAAAATCTGCGGGCCTTTGACCTCTTGGTAGCCATTGGTTTGGTACACGCGGCGCATGTACTGCTCAACCTCTTGCCACAGCGTCCAGCCCTTGGGGTGCCAAAACACCGTACCGGGCGAGTGCTCGTCGATGTGGAACAAATCCAGCTCGCGCCCCAGCTTGCGGTGGTCGCGCTTTTCGGCCTCTTCCAGCATGGTCAGGTACTGCTGCAACTCGTCTTTGGTGGCCCACGCCGTGCCGTAAATGCGCTGCAGCATTTCATTGCGATGGTCGCCGCGCCAATAAGCGCCGGCCACCTTCATCAATTTAAAGAATTTCAGCTTGCCGGTGCTGGGCACGTGTGGGCCACGGCACAGGTCTTCAAAATTGCCTTCGCGGTATAGGCTGACATCTTCATTGCTGGGGATGCTGGCAATGATTTCGGCCTTGTAGTGCTCGCCCAAGCCTTTGAAATAGGCGACGGCCTCGTCGCGTGGCAGTACGCGGCGGGAAACGGGTTCATCTTTGGCGACCAACTCGGCCATGCGCTTTTCGATGGCGGTCAAATCCTCGGGTGTAAACGGGCGCTTGTACGAGAAATCGTAGAAGAAGCCGTTGTCAATCACCGGGCCAATCGTCACTTGCGCATCGGGAAACAGCTCTTTGACGGCGTAGGCCAACAGGTGGGCGGTCGAGTGGCGAATCACCTCCAAGCCATCGGCATCTTTGGCGGTGACGATAGATAGCGCGCTGTCCTGCGTGATCTGAAAGCTGGTATCGACCACCGTATCGCCAATTTTTCCGGCCAAAGCGGCTTTGGCCAGTCCTGTGCCAATCGAAGCAGCCACCTCGGCCACTGTGACCGAACCGGGATATTCGCGTTGAGAACCGTCAGGGAGCGTTATGTGAATCATGGAAAACCTTGTCAATCTTTGTCAAACCTTGCGGGCAGCAGCCTGAAAGCAAAAAGCGCGGACAACCACCGCGCTTTGACCTTGTACTTTCAGCTTTAAATAGGCGCGCATTTTACTGCACTGCCAATAAAAAGAGCCCAAAGCAAACGCGTTGGGCTCTTTTGTCACTGCGCGTGCGCCTTAGTGGCGCACAACGTTTATCAGTGGAACTGCTCTTCTTCGGTCGAGCCGGTCAGTGCTTTCACCGAGGAGGAGCCGCCTTGGATCACGGTGGTCACGTCGTCAAAGTAGCCTGCACCCACTTCTTGCTGGTGCGACACGAAGGTGTAACCCTTTTCGCGCGCTGCAAATTCCGGCTCTTGCACCATTTCGGTGTAGTGCTTCATGCCTTCGCCACGGGCGTAGGCGTGGGCAAACTGGAAGCTGTTGTACCAGTTGATATGGATGCCGGCCAGTGTGATGAACTGGAACTTGTAGCCCAATGCCGACAGATCTTCCTGGAACGATGCGATTTGCGAGTCGTTGAGGTTTTTCTTCCAGTTGAACGATGGCGAGCAGTTGTACGACAACAGCTTTCCGGGATTGGCAGCCAACACCGCTTGAGCGAATTCACGCGCAAAGCCGATGTCTGGCACGCCGGTTTCGCACCACACCAAGTCGGCGTAAGGAGCGTAAGCGACACCACGGCTGATGGACTGCTCCAGACCGTTTTTGACGCGGTAGAAGCCTTCTTGCGTGCGCTCGCCGGTCAGGAAAGCTTGGTCGTTGGCATCGTGGTTGCTGGTGATCAGGTTGGCAGCTTCCGCATCGGTGCGCGCCAAGATGATGGTGGGCACACCCATCACGTCAGCTGCAAAACGGGCCGAAATCAGCTTCTCGCAGGCTTCTTGCGTCGGCACCAAGACTTTGCCGCCCATGTGGCCGCACTTCTTCACTGCAGCCAATTGGTCTTCGAAGTGAACACCGGATGCGCCAGCGGCAATCATGTTCTTCATCAACTCAAACGCGTTCAACACGCCGCCGAAGCCGGCTTCTGCGTCAGCCACGATAGGCAGGAAGTAGTCGATGAAACCTTCGTCACCGGGGTTGATGCCACGGCCCCACTGGATTTCGTCAGCCCGCTTGAACGTGTTGTTGATGCGGCGAACCATGGTTGGCACCGAGTCGTAGGCGTACAGCGACTGGTCGGGGTACATGGTTTCCGACGTGTTGCCGTCAGCGGCGACTTGCCAGCCCGACAGGTACACAGCTTCGAGGCCGGCTTTGGCCTGCTGCATGGCTTGGCCGGCAGAGATAGCGCCAAAAGCGTTGACGTAGCCTTTCTTTGACTCACCGTTGATTTTGGCCCAGAGGTTTTCGGCACCGCGCTTGGCCAAAGTGTGCTCAATCGGCAGCGAACCGCGCAAACGCACCACGTCAGCAGCGCTGTAACCACGCTTGACACCCTTCCAGCGGGGGTTAGTTGCCCAGTCGTGCTCAAGGGCGGCGATTTGTTGTTCGCGGGTCAGTTGGGGGGCTTTGGACATTTAGGTCACTCCATCAGTTAGTTGAAATTGGCTGCCCAGCAGGGCGCTGGGCGATGGAGATACTGTAGTTCTTCTGCCGCACTTGGGCAAGCTCTTATGTCTTATACAAGACTTATTTTTCGCATTTAAATTCAACCACTTACAAAAATTATTTCTTATTGTGCAAAAATTTTTCATATCAAGAAAATTAAATGCACCTATAGCAAACTTTATTTCTCGCCATGTGATAAACAAATTTCATTTAGTGAAATTTGTTTATCACAAAAAATGGCCGCTTTGGCCTGCAGCGCAGCAGCGCCTTAAGCGCCATCCTTGTCCCTTTGCGCCAATTTTTTCAGCTGATACAGCGCCTCCAGCGCCTCGCGCGGGCTGAGGGTGTCGGGTTGCAGGCTGGCCAGCGCAGCTTGCAACGGGCTGGCACCGGTCGATTCGGGCGCGGGCGGCGCGGCGAACAAATCCACCTGCGTGTCGCCAGCGCTGGCGCGCTCTTCCAGCGCCGCCAGCGCGTGGCGCGCGTGGTGCAGCACCGCAGCCGGCACACCGGCCAATTTGGCCACCTGAATGCCATAGCTGCGGCTGGCCGGGCCGGGTTGAATTTCATGCAGAAACACAATGTCCGCGCCCGACTCGGCCGCCGCCACGTGCAGATTGACAGCGTGGCGCGCCGTGGCTGGCAGCTCGGTCAGCTCAAAGTAGTGGGTAGCAAACAGCGTGAAGGCTTTGGTCTTGTCGTGCAAATGCGTGGCAATGCCGCTGGCCAACGCCAAGCCGTCAAAAGTGCTGGTGCCGCGGCCAATCTCGTCCATCAACACCAGACTGTGCGCCGTGGCCGAATGCAAAATTTGCGCCGCTTCGGTCATCTCTAGCATGAAGGTCGATTGGGCATTGGCCAAATCGTCCGCCGCGCCAATGCGGGTGTGGATGGCGTCGATGGGGCCAAGGCGGCACGCGCTGGCCGGCACGTGGCTACCGATGCTGGCCAGCAACACAATCAGCGCCACTTGCCGCATATAGGTCGATTTGCCGCCCATGTTGGGGCCGGTGATGATTTGCAGGCGCGTGTTGGCGTTGAGCCGCGTGTGGTTGGCGATGAAGGCGCCGCTGGATGTTTCAGCCAGCCGCGCTTCGACCACCGGGTGGCGACCGGCGTCGATGTCGATGCACGGCTCGGGCACAAACTGCGGCGCGCACCAGTTCAAGGTCAGCGAGCGCTCGGCAAAGCAGGCCAGCACGTCCAGCGCCGCCAGCGCCTGTGCCAAGCGGGTGAGGGCCGGCACATGCGCTTGCAGCGCGTCCAGCACCTGCTCGTACAGCCATTTCTCCCGCGCCAGCGCGCGTTCGTTGGCCGACAGGGCTTGGTCTTCAAAGGTTTTGAGTTCGGGTGTGGTGAAGCGCTCGGCGTTTTTCAGCGTTTGGCGGCGGCGGTAGTCGGCGGGCACTTTGCTGGCTTGGCCTTGCGTCACTTCAATATAGAAGCCGTGGACTTTGTTGAACTGCACGCGCAGGTTGCTGATGCCGGTGCGGGCTTTTTCGCGCGTCTCTAAGTCGAGCAAAAAGCTGTCGCAGTCGGTTTGGATGGCGCGCAGCGCATCCAGTTCGGCATCGAAGCCGGGCGCAATCACGCCGCCGTCGCGCACCAAGGCCGCCGGTTCAGGGGCGATGGCGCTTTGCAGCAGTGCGGTGCAGGCGGCAGGCGGCTGTAAATCAGCGAATATTTGAGTCAAATACGGCTCTAGCCCAATATATACGCGCGCTAGTAGCTCTGATTTTTGTAGCGTTTGAGCCAACGATACCAACTCACGCGGGCGCACTTGGCGCAGCGCAATGCGCGCGGTGATGCGCTCAACGTCGGCCACACCTTTTAGCGCGCCGCGCAGCGACTGCCACTGTCCAGCGCCACCGTCGCCGCGCAGCGCAGCAGTGGCCGACAGGCGCGCGCGCGCCGCCGTGCGCTCGCGCTGCGGTGTCAGCAGCCAGTTTTTCAGCAGTCGGCTGCCCATACCCGTCATGCAGGTGTCGAGCAGCGAAAACAGCGTTGGCGCATCTTCGCCGCGCAGGGTTTTGACCAGCTCCAGATTGCGCCGCGTGCTGGCGGGCAGGTCAATTAAGTCGCCCTCGCGCTGCACTTGCACGCTGGCGACGTGGGTCAGCGCGCGGCCTTGGGTGTGCTCGGCGTATTGCAGCAGCGCGGCGGCGGCGGCGTGGGCTTGCGGTGCATCGCCTGCGCCCCAGGCTTGCAGGCTGGCGGCTTTCAGGTGTTCCAGCAGCTTGCGCGCGCCCAGCGGGCTGTCAAATTGCCAATCAGGGCGCGGGCTGACCGGGCAGTTGAACGCGCCGGCTTGGCGCAGCGCCAGCAGTTGCAGCTCAAAGCGCTCGGTGACGCCGGCGCTGTAAATCAATTCGCTCGGGGCGATGCGCGCCAGCCACGCGCCCAAAGCATCGGGCGCGCATTCGGCCAGATGCACTACGCCTTGCGTCACGCTCATCCACGCCAGCCCGCAGCGCGCGCGCGCGCCTTGGTGTACGGCCAGCAGCAGCGCTTCGGTTTTGTCGGACAGCAGCTCGGCATCGGTCAGCGTGCCGGGCGTGACCACGCGCACCACCTTGCGCTCCACGGGCCCTTTGCTGGCACCGACTTCGCCGATTTGCTCACAAATCGCCACCGATTCGCCCAGCTTGATGAGGCGCGCCAAGTACGTTTCGAGTGCATGGAACGGCACGCCGGCCATCGCCACCGGCTGCCCGGCAGACTGGCCGCGCTGCGTCAGCGTGATGTCCAGCAGCTGCGCCGCTTTTTCCGCGTCACCGTAGAACAGCTCATAAAAATCGCCCATGCGGTAGAGCAGCAGGGTGTCGGGATGGTCGGCCTTCAGACGCAAATACTGCGCCATCATCGGCGTGTGGCCGGCAAAGTCGGCACTGGGGCTAGCGAACGGGGAAGATGTGCTTGATTTGTCAGGGCGATTCATGGGTTTCAATTTCTATCGACGGTGCAGAAAGCGGCGATCTGGCGTAACCCAGTCTGTTGCGGCAAGGCTCTGGCAGACTCAGAGGCCTGCAAACAGTTCGCCGATGCGGCCTTTCTGCTTCTAAAATTCAATAACGCAATTTCTGCGTCAAAGAGTAACTTGTATGACCAATGTCCAGCACGAAATAGACGAACGCACCAACCTCACCAACTCGAACAAGTTCGAGCTCTTGTTGTTTCGTCTGGGCACCGACAGCGCTTTGGGCCAATCAGAATTGTTTGGCATCAACGTCTTCAAAATCCGCGAAATCGTCGCCATGCCCAGCATCACGCCCATCGTGGGCGCCACGCCGCACTCGCTGGGCATCGTCAACCTGCGCGGTCAGGTGATTCCGGTGTTTGACCTGCCCGGCATCGTCGGCTGCACGCCCAAAACCGGGCTGAACATCATGCTGGTGACCGAATACGCACGCAGCACGCAAGCGTTTGCGGTCGAGTCGGTCGAAGACATCGTGCGCCTTGATTGGAAGCAGGTGCTCTCGGCCGACCACAGCGGCGCGGGGCGCAATATGGTCACCAGCATTGCCCGGCTCGACGGCAATGCCGATGGCACGCGCTTGGCGCAGGTGCTCGATGTTGAAGCCATCTTGCAAATGGTCTCGCCGTCGTCCGCACCCAACATGGATGTAGAACCCAAAACAGGCAATGAGCTGAAACTCAAACCCGGCACGATTATTTTGGCGGCGGACGACTCTTTCGTTGCCCGCTCGCTGATTGAGCGCGGCCTCAAAGCCATGCACGCGCCGTTTGAGATGACCAAGTCGGGCAAAGAAGCGTGGGACCGGCTCAACGCCATCGCCAACGCCGCTGAGGCCGAAGGCAAAACCATCATGGACAAAGTCTGCTTGGTGCTGACCGACCTAGAAATGCCCGAGATGGACGGCTTCACCCTGACGCGCAAAATCAAACAAGACCCGCGCTTTAGCCAAATTCCGGTGGTGATTCACTCGTCTTTGTCAGGCTCGGCCAACGAAGACCATGTGCGCAGCGTCGGCGCTGATGCTTACGTGGCCAAGTTCGTCGCGGAAGACTTGGCTGCGACTATCCGCTCGGTGCTGCCGCATTAAATTTATATCAAAACAGCCGCTAGCCCTTATACAGCAAGCGCTAGCAGCTATTATTTTTGATTACAAGTCCTGCGCTACCGGCGCCAGCTTACCCAGCATAAAGCCCAAAAACGGCGCGACACAGCCCAAGTGGCTCGATGGTGCGGCCGGACAATCGGTCAGGCTGACCAAACCACCAGCCCCTTGCGCTTGCATCGCGGCCAGCGTGCTGGTTGAGCTGGCGTAAGGCACCGTCTGGTCATCGCGGCCGTGGTACAGATACACGGGCACCTGCGGACGCCAGTCGTGGACGTTGCTCAAGCGGTCGGTAGCTTTGACGTCGTCAGACAAAAAGTTGTCCAAAAACAGTGCGTCGATGGTGGTGTCAGCATCGTCAGGAATCAGCTCTTTCAGCAAGGCGCGGCGTACTTCACGTTGCGCGCTGCCACCCAATTTGTCCAAAAATCCGGGCTGGATTATTGCGCCGAGCACTTTGTTTTTGTCGCGCACGATGTCAATCAGGCTGTCCAGCGTGGCTTGCACGTTGTAGGGGCCGGCGCCGGGCACTACCACGCGCAGCTGCTGCAAGTGCGGCGAGTTGCCCGCTTGCAAAGCGCGGTGCGCCGCCATAGTGGCATAGCCGCCTTCTGAGTAGCCGGTCAAAAACAGCTGCTGGTTGTCATACACGCCGGCTTGTTGGCGCCAGGTTTTGGCGGCGGTCAAAAAGTCGTTGACCGACGCGGCCATCGGTGCCGCTTGCAGGTAGGGGTGCGGCACGCCCTTGCTGACACCATAGCCAACATAGTCCGGTGCCAACACGATGTAGCCCAGCGAAGCCATTACCACCGAGATTTCAGAGGCCACGGCGTTGTTGCTCGGCGCTTCTGCATCGCGAAAGATGGTGCCGTGCTGGTACGACAGCACTGGGCTTTTAGCGCCCGCTGGCTTGTCGGGCACGCTGACCAAGCCCGAGGCCTGCACCGACTGCCCTTTGGCATCCACGGTCAGGTATTCGATGCGGTAGGAGGTGACGGCGTAGCGCGGCTGCAAATTTTCAAGGCGCGATTCTTTATCGGCCAGCGCCTCGTTGATCTCGGCCAAAGGCACGGTGCCAAGCAGCGTGGCCGCCTGCAATTGGCCCAAAGTGCTGGGGTCTGCCGGCTGCACCGGCGTGCCGCCTCCATTGCCGTTGCCAGCGTTGTCGTTGTCGTCCGAGTTGCCGCCACCGCAAGCGGCCAGCGCCACGGTAAGCACGGCGGCACCAGTCCATTGGGCGTAACGGGATGAAAATTTCTGCACAATAAATACCTCCAATAAGAGAAGCTGATGATAGTGAAGGCGCAAAGGCATACTGGCGCGCCCTCTCGCACATCCGGCATCTGGCATCCGGCACCTCGCACCCATATCCCCCAAAAATGACCCCAATCGTCTTTGCGCACGGCAACAGCTTTCCCGGTGCCACCTACAGCGTATTGTTTGAGCACCTGCACCAGCGCGGCTTTACGGTCAGCGCAGTGGACCGCTTTGGCCACGCGCCGCAATACCCCGTCACCAGCAACTGGCCGCACTTGGTGCAGCAGCTGGCTGACTTCACCCGCCAGCAGGTGCAAGAGACGGGCGAGCCGGTGTTTTTGGCTGGCCATTCGCTCGGCGGTGTGCTCAGCTTGATGGCGGCGGCGCAGCACCCGCAAGGTGTGCGCGGGGTGCTGCTGCTGGACTCGCCGCTGGTCAGCGGCTGGCGCGCCACTACGGTGGGCGTGGCCAAAAGCACCCACATCGTCAGCGCGTTCTCGCCGGGGCGCGTCAGTCGCCAGCGGCGCATGAGCTGGGCCAGTGCCGATGAGGCGCTAGAGCACTTTCGCAAAAAGAAGGCATTTGCCCGCTGGGAGCCGCAAGTGCTGCGCGACTACATCACCCATGGCCTGCAAGTCCAAGGCGAGCGCTGCGTGCTGCGCTTTGACCGCGCCATCGAGACCGCGATTTACAACACGCTGCCGCACAACTTGGGCGCATTGCTGCGGCAAAACCCGCTGCGCTGCCCAGTCAGCTTTATTGGCGGGCGCGCCTCGATGGAGATGCGCCGCATTGGCATGGCGCTGACGCAGCGCGTCACCGGCGGGCGCATCATGATGCTCGACGGCACGCACCTGTTTCCGATGGAGCAACCGCGCGCCACGGCGGCGGCGATGGAAGCGTCTTTGCTCAACCTGTTGGCGCTGACAACACCAACCATTGAATGACCGCTCAGCGGCCGTAGCGGTAGGCCACGCCGATGGAGACGCCGTAGTTGCTGGCGCGCTGCGTCAGCGGACTGCGCTTGGCGTCGCCCTGCAGTTGCGACACACCCGCGCTGCCAAACACCACCCAACGCCGGTTCAGCGCGGTCATGACGTCCACACCCATGTCCACGCCATACAAGCCAGCGCTGGGCTTAAACGCTGGCAACGGACTGCTGCTAGCGGCCGAGACCGGCACGCCAAAATGGCTGCGCATATAGGTGCCATCACCAAACGCCGCGCCCACACCCATGCCAATTTTGGTGTCGGGCGTGAGGTTGAAGGCGTAGCGCAGGCTGGTGTTGAGCTGCGCACCGCCCTCGCGCCCCAGCAGGTCGTGTGACAGGCCGGCATTGACCGACCAACGCTCACTAAGCACATAGCCGGTGCTGATGCGCCCGCGCAGGGTGGCGCGAATCTCGGGCAAACCCTGCAACATCAAATCATCCGAGGCATCGCGCCCCCGGTCAATGCGCAGCGAAGCACTCAGGTTAAAGCGCTCACGCTCGACCAGCGTCGCGCTAGCGCCCGAGCCACGGTCGTCAAAACCGTGGTTTAGCACCGCATTGCCACGCGACGAACTGAGCCGAAAGCGCCCGTACTGCACCGACAGCACCGGGCTAAAGCTCGATTGGTGCCGGTCGCTGCCGGTGTAGGTCGGGTTCCAGCCATACGCCATGCCCAGCACGTATTGCAGCGGCCGGTCGGCAGCAGCCTTCGCCTCGGCGGCTACCGAGGGTGCCGGCGGTGGCGCAACAGCCACCCATTTTTCTTGCGCTTGCGCTTGCGCCTGCAAAGGCCAAGCCAGTGCCAAGCCCAACAACACCGCAGCACAGCGGGCAGCGCCTGTGTCGAAACCAGCGGCTCGCTTGGGCAGGTGACAAAGGAGGTGGCAATGGTTTCTCATAGACTCTCTTATTAAATTGATAGCTGCTAACGCACGTAAACAAAGGGCTAGAGGCCTTTTTTACTGTTATTTATCCATTATTGAGACCAGCGTACCACGCCCGACCACGTCGTCAGCAACACCAGCACGCCAAAGGCAATGCGGTAATAGGCAAACACGGCAAAGCTGTGCGTGCTGATGTAGCGCAGCAACCAGCGCACGCACAGCCAAGCGCTGATAAACGAAAACAGCAACCCCACCGCAAACATCGGCGCATCAGCCATTTCGAGCAGCGCGCGCTCTTTGTACAGGCTGTAAACGCCGGCACCAATCAGCGTGGGAATCGCTAGAAAGAACGAATAGTCGGTGGCCGCTTTGCGTGACAAGCCCAGCACCATGCCACCGATGATGGTGGCACCGCTGCGGCTGGTGCCCGGCACCATCGCCAAGCACTGCACCAAGCCAACTTTGAGCGCATCCAGCGGCGTCATGTCGTCCACCTGCTGCACGCGCACGGCGGTGGTTGGACGACGCTCGGCCCACAAAATAATGAAGCCGCCAAGAATGAAGGCACTGGCCACCACCGTCGGCGTAAACAAATGCGCTTTGATGGCTTTGCCAAACAACAGCCCCAGCACCACGGCAGGCAAAAAGCCAATCAAGACATTCAGCACAAAACGCTGCGCTTGGCGCTCGGTGGGCAGCGCCACCAGCGTGGCGCGGATTTTTTGCCAATACACCAAGATGACGGCAAAGATGGCACCGGTTTGGATGGCGATGTCAAACACCTTGGCCTTGGCATCGACAAAGCCCAGCAGCGAGCCGGCCAAAATCAAGTGCCCAGTGGAGGAAATCGGCAAAAACTCGGTCAGCCCTTCGACCACGCCCATGATGGCGGCCTTGACCAGCAAAACAATATCCACGCTTACCTCTGATTGATGTCGATGAAAGCGCGCCATTATCCGCGCCCGCCATGGCGGCGCAATCACCAACTATCAATAAATGAGCTGCTAGCGCACGTATCTATTGAGTTTCAGATAGTTTTTGTGCTTAAAGCTAATGGATACGGGCGCTAGCAGCTATCAATTTAATCTACCGCGTCGGGCAAATTTAGCACCGCAGCGCAGGCTACGCCGGGCAAGGCCTCGTAATGCGCCACCAGCACGGCGCGGCCATTGGGGGCGGCGGCCAGCCCAGACAGCGCGCGCTGCAAGTAGGCAATCGACGCGAAGTCCAGCGCCGCCAGCGGCTCGTCAAGCAGCGTCAGCGCCGCGCCGCTGGCCAAGCCGGCCGCCAAAATCACCTTGCGCTGGCTGCCACTGGAGAGCTGGTACATCGGCTTATCCGCGTGCGCCGCCAAATCCAAGCCGTCAATGTGCGCGGCCAGCTGCAACGCATCCCAGCCGCTGTAGCGCACGGACAACGTCGCCCACCAGTCGCGCGCGCTGATGGCGTGCAGCGCGGGCGAGCGCGGGTCGTGCCAAAAAACCTGCGCGCAATAGGCCTCGCGCGCATCGGCCAGCGAAGTGCCGGCCAAGGCAGCGTCGCCGTGGTGCGCGGCCAGCTCGCCGGCCAGCAAGCGCAGCAGCGTGGTTTTGCCACTGCCATCGCCGCCGCAAATCAAGCCCACGCCCGCAGGAATGTGGGCGCTCAGGCCTTGAAATAACCGCCGCTGCGGGTAGCTAAAGTGCAGCTGATGGATGCGTAAAACGGTGGGGGAGATGGGCACAGTGTTCATCAGATTTTTTTGTTCCGGTCAGTTGAGTGGGTCGTCGGCTGCGTGCGATGTAGCACAATTGCGGCCATCCTGCCCTACCCACGGCAAACAGGCGGCGAAGGCCGCTTTTTTTTGTGCCCACAAGGTTTTTTGGAGACCACAACATGCAAGCCTTGCTCAAATTTTCACGAGGTGTTGATTGGCTTAACACCCAAATCGGCAAATATGTCATTTGGCTGATCCTCGCCTCCACCGTCATCAGCGGCGTTAATGCGGTGGTGCGCAAGGTGTTCAATTACAGCTCCAACGGTTTTTTAGAGGTGCAGTGGTATTTGTTTGCCGCCGCCTTTTTGCTGGCCGCCGGCTACACGCTGCTGCAAGGCGAGCACGTCAAGGTCGATGTGGTGGCCAGTCGTCTGTCCAAACGCACGCAGATGTGGATTGACGTGTTTGGCTTTGTCTTTTTTCTCACGCCGGTGTGCTTGGTGATTCTTTGGTACGGCATTCCATTTTTTATGCAAGGCTTTACCTCCAACGAGATGTCCAGCAATGCCGGCGGCCTGATCCGCTGGCCGGTGTACCTGATGATGCCGCTGGGCTTTGGCCTGCTGCTGCTGCAAGGCTTGTCTGAATTCATCAAGCGCATCGCTTTTCTGCAAGGACTGATTGAAGACCCGACTGCCAAAAAAGCAGAAAAATCGGCCGAAGAAGAACTGGCCGAAGCCATCCGCCGCTTGGCCGAAGCCGGCAAAGCCACTAAAGCCAACTAAGCCGCGCGGAGTCACACACCATGGAATTTCTGACCACCAACCTCGCGCCGATCATGTTCGGCGGGCTGATGCTGTTTTTGCTGCTGGGCTTTCCGGTGGCGTTCAGCTTGGGCGCTTGCGGCCTGTTTTTTGGCTTTATCGGCATTGAGCTGGGGGTGCTGCCCCAAGCGCTGCTGCAAGCGCTGCCGCTGCGCATCTTCGGCATCATGCAAAACGACACGCTGCTGGCGATTCCGTTCTTTACGCTGATGGGGCTGATTTTGGAGCGCAGCGGCATGGCCGAAGACCTGCTCGACACCATCGGCCAGCTGTTTGGCCCGGTGCGCGGCGGCTTGGCGCTGGCGGTCATCTTCGTTGGCGCGCTGCTGGCGGCGACCACCGGCGTGGTGGCGGCTTCGGTGATTTCGATGGGTTTGATCTCGCTGCCCATCATGATGCGCTACGGCTATGACCGGCGCATTGCCACCGGGGTGATTGCCGCATCGGGCACGCTGGCGCAGATTATTCCGCCGTCGCTGGTGCTGATCATCTTGGCCGACCAGTTGGGCCGCAGCGTCGGTGATATGTACAAGGGCGCATTTTTGCCCGGCTTCATCCTGACCGGTTTTTATGCGTGCTACATCTTTTTGCTGGCGATTTTCAAGCCCGCGTGGGTGCCGGCGCTGCCGCCCGAGGCGCGCACCATCCGCGAAGACAACGGCAACAGCGGCCTGCCCTCGCTGCTGGTTTTGACCATCGTCTCGGTTGGCGCATCGCTGTTTTTTGCCCACCACATCGTTGACGTACACAGCTGGTGGACTGGTGTCGCCGTAGAGAAAGTCGCCAAAGACGAAACCATTGTGGTGTCGATGTGCGTCGGCGTCTTTCTGGCGTTTGTGCTGGCGATGGTCAACAAAATCACGCGCATGGGCCTGCTCTCGCGCATGGCCGAGCGCGTCACCTTTGTGCTGATTCCGCCGCTCTTGCTGATTTTCTTGGTGCTGGGCACCATCTTTTTGGGCGTAGCGACACCGACCGAGGGCGGCGCGATGGGCGCGCTGGGTGCTTTCATCATGGCGATGGTGCGCGGGCGACTGAGCTTTTCGCTGCTCAAGCAGGCGCTCAACACCACCACCAAGCTGTCGTGCTTTGTGGTGTTTATCTTGATCGGCTCGACCATTTTCAGCTTAGTGTTCCAAGGAGTCGATGGTCCGCGCTGGGTTGAGCACCTGCTGGGCAACCTGCCGGGCGGCCAGTTGGGGTTTTTGATTTTGGTGAACGTCATGGTGTTCTTCTTGGCGTTCTTCTTGGACTTCTTTGAGCTGTCCTTCATCGTCGTGCCGCTCTTGGCACCGGTGGCCGAGAAGCTGGGCATCGACTTGGTCTGGTTTGGCGTGCTGCTGGCGGTCAACATGCAAACCTCGTTCATGCACCCACCGTTTGGCTTTGCGCTGTTCTATTTGCGCAGTGTTGCGCCGGTGGTGGCCTACACCGACCGGGTGACGAAAAAGCTGATCCAACCCGTCACTACTTTGCAGATTTACTGGGGCGCAATTCCATTTGTGGTGATCCAAATCGTCATGGTCGGCCTGATCATTGGCTTCCCGGGCATTGTGTCGAGCGGCCTAGACAAACCCGAGGTGTATGACATGGAGGAAATTCGCCGGCAAATGGAGTCCGATATCTTCATGCCCGTCCCCGAAGCAGAGCAGGACAACCCATTCGCCAATGAAGAGGACAACGGCAGCGCCGCGCCGGATGCAGGGGATGCGCCGCCGGCCACGCCAGACGCGCCAGAAGGTGCTGAAAACGACCCGTTGAAAGCCATGCAGGAGGCCGTTGAGGGAGAAAAGAAATAATTTGATAGCTGCTAACGCACGTCAACAGTGCGTTTGCGGCTCAAAACATACGCAAAAGGGGAGCTAGCAACGATTGCTAGCTCCCCTTTTTTTGCGACTGCGTTTAGCGGTTTAGCGCATGAAACTCAAAGCAAAGGCTGTGCGCTGATAACGATGCCGTCTGCATCGGCGTACAGCCAGTCACCGGGACGCACCCAAACGCCTTGGATGCGCACCGCCACATCGCGCTGGCCTTGGTTGCGCTTTTCGGTCGGCAACGGCATCAACGCCAGCGCGCGAATGCCAATCGGCGTGGCGTTCAGCTCAGCCACATCGCGCACACAACCGTCAACCAGCAACCCCGCCCAGCCATTGCGCGCCGCAGCGGCGGCCAAATTGCCCCCAACCAAGGCATAGCGCAGCGACGCGCCGCCATCGACCACCAACACGCGGCCATTGCCGGGCGAATCAACAGCGGCTTTCACCAACGAGTTGTCCTCGTGGCATTGCACCGTGTTGACAGCGCCGCTGAAAACAGCGGCACCGCCAAAGTGCTGAAACACCGGCGGCAACACGCGAAACGCACCGCTGGTATCTGCTTTGTGTACGTCACAAAAATCACAGGTGCTAAATGCGGCAGTGGATAATTCAGCGGAGTTCATAAATAAACAGTGTGGTTAATCAGCGGGTCTATCGACAACCGGTGTTGCCGCATGGTTTCGGCCTTTCATCGCTGGCATCAAAACATCCAGCGCCTCTTTGACTTTGTCCACTTCACCACCACTTTGGCTGACTTCAGCGCGGTTTTCTTTATCGGTTAACACAGTGTTGGGTGACTCAATCGCAATCCACAAAGTATAAAACCCTGCAACCACCACCACAGCGGGACCAGAAATCACCAACCAGAGATAACCATACTTCCACCACGGCTTGGTGTCTTTTTCTAGCGTATTAGCTAAGGCCATAAAATTAACTCCTGAAAATTTATATCGCTTATCAACATTCATAATCAGCGAGGAACTAAGAATATAGATTTCTCGATGACAGTATGGCTGGTGCCAATCGCATTAATTTCAAAATATACCGGATGCGTGCCTGTCGGCACCGAGCCATAAGGAATTTGCAGGCGAATCACCATCCAGCGCGACTTGGTGGCGTCGATTTCAATCTCAGGCTCTGAAGCCACCACCAAATCAGACAAGCCCGTAGCGCTGACACGGTAACGCTGCGGCACTTCGGTCGCATTCATAATCTGCATTCGGTAGATATTTTCGAGCTTGCCGCCCGCCACAATCCGCGATAGCGCAGAACGGTCGCGCTCCACGTCCACCTTGAGCGGTGTGCGCGAAACGATGCTGACCAGCATAGTGGCACACAAAGCAATCAACACGCTACTATAAATTAGCACCCGAGGGCGCATCACACGGCGCAATATCTGCGATTGTGTCCAGCCTTTAGCTACACCGTTTTGTGTCGAAAATTTAATCAACCCACGCGGGTAGCTCATTTTATCCATGACGTTGTTACACGCATCCACACATAATCCGCAACCAATGCATTCATATTGCAGGCCATCGCGGATATCAATACCCACCGGGCAGACTTGCACGCACAAGGTGCAATCAATACAGTCGCCCAAGCCTTTGGCTTTGTAATCTACTGTTTTAATACGCGGCCCGCGTGGCTCGCCTCGGGCCTCATCATAGGTAACAATTAATGTATCTTTGTCAAACATGGCGCTTTGAAAGCGCGCATAAGGGCACATGTATTTGCAAACCTGCTCACGCAGAAACCCGGCATTACCGTAAGTAGCAAAACCATAAAACAGCACCCAGAACATCTGCCAATTGCCTTGGAGCGACAGCAACTCGACACCAAGTTGCCGAATCGGCACAAAATAGCCGACAAAGGTAAAGCCCGTCCAAACTGAAAACGCCACCCAAAGGCTTTGGGTTACTGTTTTCTTCCAAACTTTCTCAAAATTCCAAGACCCCGAATCTAGGCGAACGCGCGCGCTGCGATCGCCTTGGACCTTGTGCTCGATCCACATAAAAATTTCGGTATATACCGTTTGCGGACAAGCAAAACCGCACCACAAACGCCCCGCCACAGCCGTAAATAAAAACAGCGACAACGCTGAAATGATTAATAATGCGGTAAGGTAAATAAAATCTTGGGGATATAAAACCAGACCAAATATATAAAAGCGTCTTGCACCCAAATCGAACAACACCATTTGGCGCTGTCCCCACTCAATCCACGGCAACCCGTAAAAGACAAGCTGCGTGATAAACACCATTACCCAACGCCAGCGCGCAAAAACCCCGCTGATCGAGCGGGGGTATATTTTTTTTTGCGCCTCATACAACGAGGCTACAGACTCTCCTTGCAAGCTAGGCTCAGAGGCTACGGGAGTAATGGGAATGACCTTGCGTGGCTTCCCGGATGGAGATGTCATGAGTTAACAGCCTTCGAGAGAAACACACACCATAACAAAAAAAGAGATGGCGCATGAACCATGCGCCATCTCTTGTCAGAGCAACTTACTTTGCTGCGACTTTTTGGTTGGAGAAATTCCAAACATAGGCTGCCAACACATCAATTTGCGCAGGTGTCAGCTTGCCTTCTTGAGCCGGCATCTCATTGACCTTGCCATTGTTAATCATGGCAGTGATAGCTTCTTCGCCCCAGCCATGTAGCCAGATGTCGTCGGTCAAATTAGGCGCACCCAGAGCGTAATTGCCCTTACCATCTTGACCGTGACATGCTGCGCAAGAGGCAAAGTTAGCTTTACCCAACGAGGCACGCAGCGAGTCATGGGGACTACCAGAAAGGCTCAACACGTAGTGCGACAAATTACGCACATCTTCTGGGGTACCAACAGCAGCAGCCATAGGCGGCATATTGCCGATGCGTCCTTTGACAAGGGTTGTATGAATTGTCGCGGGGTCGCCGCCGTGGATCCAGTCGCTATCGGTCAAATTAGGAAAGCCTTTGCTGCCACGGGCATCCGAGCCATGGCACTGCGCGCAGTTGTTCATGAACAAACGCTCACCAATCGCCATGGCTTGAGCATCTGCGGCCACTTCTTCTGGCTTCATTGAGCTAAAGCGTGCATACAGCGGCTCCAACTCCGCATTGGCTTTAGCCACTTCCGCGTCATAAGCGCCGTACTGGCTCCAGCCCAACATTCCTTGGTATTTACCCATACCAGGATAAGCAACCAAATAACCCAGAGCAAAGATTATCGTGATAACAAACATCCACATCCACCAGCGGGGCATGGGGTTGTTCATTTCGGTCAAGTCTCCGTCCCAGACGTGGCCCGTGGTGTTGTCGCTGGCTGAGGCGACTTTTTTACGTGCTGTCATCCAAAGCAGAAGCAAGCAGGCAAAAATGCCAGCAACTGAAATTCCGGCTACATAAACCGACCAGAAATTACTAGTGAAGTCACTCATGGGGTGTTCTCGTTCTGGAGGTTAATCTTGCTGGAATGGAAGTTGGGCAGCTTCGTCAAATCGTGCCTGATTACGGCGCGAGTAAGCCCAAATCCAAATACCAGCAAAACAAGCAAATGAAGTCAGCGTGACTAGGACACGCATAGTGGTGATATCCATGTTCATAGTCTCCGTTTACTTAAGCGCACGGCCTAATACTTGCAGATAAGCAACTAGTGCATCCATCTCGGTCTTATCTTTAACCAGATCAGGAGCTGCAGAAATTTGCTCGTCGGTGTAAGGCACGCCCACAGTGCGCAAAGCCTTCATGCGCGGTGCGACACCTGCCGGATCCAAAGTCGATTTTTCAAGCCATGGATACGCAGGCATATTCGACTCAGGCACTACGTCACGTGGGTTATTCAGGTGAATGCGATGCCATTCATCGCTGTATTTACCTCCCACGCGGTGCAAGTCAGGACCAGTGCGCTTGCTACCCCATTGAAATGGGTGGTCATAAACAAATTCACCCGCTACCGAGTAGTGACCATAACGCAGGGTTTCAGCACGGAAGGGGCGAATCATTTGTGAGTGGCAGTTGTAGCAGCCTTCACGCAGATAAATATCGCGTCCAACCAACTGAAGCGGGCCGTAAGGCTCAACGCCTTGGATCGGCTGCGTCGTGGATTTCTGGAAAAACAGCGGAACAATTTCAACCAATCCACCCACTGCAATCACCATGACGATCAAAACGATCATCAAAAAGTTATTGGTTTCAATGGTTTCGTGGCTAAAGCCAGGCGTTTTATTTTCTTGTGACATACATCAATTCCTTTGCTATCAGGCGTGTGCCGGCTTCAGGGCAGGAATGGCCACGTTGACCGAACGACCCGACAGAGCCGTCACAGCCACGTTCCAAGCCATGATCAACATACCTGTCAGATAGAGAGCACCACCGGTTACGCGAATCACGTAGAACGGATAGGTAGCTTTCACGCTTTCAACAAAGGTGTAGGTGAGGGTGCCGTCATCGTTAACAGCGCGCCACATCAGGCCTTGCATCACACCAGCAATCCACATCGCGGCGATGTACAACACGATACCAATCGTGGCCAGCCAGAAATGCAGCTCAATCGCTTTAATCGAATGCATTTTTTCTTTGCCAAATAAACGTGGAATCAGGTAATACAAAGAACCCATGGTGATTAAACCGACCCAACCCAAAGCACCTGCGTGTACGTGACCGACAGTCCAGTCGGTGTAATGGCTCAAGGCGTTCACAGTTTTGATAGCCATCATTGGGCCTTCAAACGTGGACATACCGTAGAACGACAGCGAGACAATCAAGAAGCGCAAGATCGGATCGTCGCGCAGTTTGTGCCAAGCGCCCGACAAGGTCATCACGCCGTTAATCATGCCGCCCCAGCTAGGTGCCAACAAAATCAGCGAGAACACCATACCCACCGATTGCGTCCAGTCAGGCAGCGCGGTGTAGTGCAGGTGGTGTGGACCCGCCCACATGTAGGTGAAAATCAGCGCCCAAAAGTGAACGATAGACAAGCGATAGCTGTAGACCGGACGACCTGCTTGCTTAGGGATGAAGTAATACATCATGCCCAAGAAGCCTGCTGTCAAAAAGAAGCCCACGGCGTTGTGGCCATACCACCACTGCACCATCGCGTCTTGCACGCCGGCGTAGGCAGAGTAGCTCTTCATGTAATCAGCGGGGATGGCAGCGCTGTTAACGATGTGCAGCAAGGCCACCGCCAAAATGAACGCGCCATAAAACCAGTTGGCCACATAAATATGGCGCACCTTACGGGTGCCGATGGTGCCAAAGAACACAATCGCGTAAGCCACCCAGACCAAGGCGATCAGGATGTCAATGGGCCACTCTAGCTCGGCATACTCTTTACCTTGGGTAAAACCCATAGGCAAGCTGATTGCCGCAGCCACGATGACAGCCTGCCAACCCCAAAAGGTAAACGAAGCCAATTTGCCAGCAAACAAACGCACTTGGCAAGTGCGCTGCACCACGTAGTAGCTGGTACCCATCAATGCGCTGCCGCCAAAGGCAAAAATCACTGCATTGGTATGCAGTGGTCGTAAACGGCCATAACTGAGCCACGGAATACCGAAGTTGAGTTCGGGCCAAGCAAGCTGGGAGGCGACAAAGACGCCCACCAACATACCTACCACTCCCCACACCACCGCCATGATAGAAAACTGGCGTACAACGGTGTCGTTGTAATGCGCAGCATCTGCTTTTTTGGATATATCCATCGGGCACCTCTTAATTTGAGCGAAAGTATTAACCAGACTACTAATAGGGATTTTGATGAACGTCAATCAGTCTCGAAGAATGCGCTCGCCTTCTTGCTCCACATTCTCAAACTGCCCGCCGTCCACCGCCCACCACAGACCCACAATAATGAGCAGAACAAGCACGACGGACAATGGAATCAGTAGATAAAGAATGTCCATGCAAAAGCTCCAAGAATCAGACCGCCAATGGTACAGCGCGCACTGCGTCGCTCTGCCCAGCGGTAGTATGAACTTCAAGCCCCAGCGATGGCAACGGGCGTGATAGACGAGCCGCATTCAGCACGACCAGCAACGAACTGAGCGCCATACCCAAACCCGCCAACCACGCCGGCATGTAGCCCGCAATCGCCAGTGGCACACTCAGCGCGTTATAGCCAGCAGCCCACCACAAGTTTTGACGCACGATACGTAAGGTGCGACGAGCCAGCACGACAGACTGGGCAATCAGTGACAAATTGCTTCCAAGTACAACAAAATCAGAGCGCGATTGTGCCAGTGGAACGGCTCGGCCAAACGCAAACGACACATGGGCACCCGCCAACACGGGGCCATCGTTCAATCCATCGCCCACCATCGCCACGCGCTGCCCCTTAGCTTGCAACGCCTGCAGCGCTGCCAATTTGTCTTGTGGCGTGCAATCACCGCGCCATTGGTCGATGCCCGCTTGCGCTGCAATCCGGGCAGCGGCCTGCGCCCGGTCGCCCGAGAGCAACTGCACCACCACGCCAGATTCGCGCAACACCTGCACCGCAGCCGCTGCGTCAGAGCGCAAATCCTCGGTCAAATCAAAGCGTGCCCATTCGATCGGTGCAGCCGTGCCCACTTGCGAAGCCAACACCACTTGCTGACTCGGCGCTGCGGGGTCAGCCATATCAATCTCAGTAGCCGCCTGCTGCGCATGGCGCGGCGAACCCAGCAGCACCTGACATGCTGGCAACACGCCTTGGGTATCGCGCACCTGCGCGGTCAAGCCATAGCCGCTGACTTCTTGGATATCGCTCACCTGCCAACGCGACTGCGCTGCATCAGTTTGCGCAGCCTGCGCCGCACTGACCAAAGCCCGCGACACCGGGTGCAGCGACTGGCGCGCCAATACCGATGCCAGCGCCAGCGCATCCGCTGACGTCAGCGCGCCTTGCGTATGCACGCCGCGCACCACCATGCCGTCGCGCGTCAAGGTGCCGGTTTTGTCAAACACCACCGTGTCTATTTCGGCCAAAGCCTCTAATCCCTGCAAATTGCGCACCAGCACGCCGCTGCGCGCCAACGTGCCCGCCGCCGACAACATCGCTACCGGCGTTGCCAACGACAGCGCGCACGGGCAAGTGACGATCAGCACTGACACCGCCACCATCAGCGCGTGCCCCGGATCAGTCGGCCACCACCAAACGGCGGCCAACAACGCCGCCAACAGCACCAACACCAAAAACGGCCGCGCCACTTTATCGGCCAATTGCGCCAAACGCGGCTTTTGCAGCGAGGCGCTCTCCATCAGCGCAACGATTTGGGCAAAGCGGGTGCTTTGGCCGATTTCATCGACCCGCACCTCAACCACCGACTGCAGGTTGTAACTGCCCGCAGTGACTTGGCTGCCCAGCGGACGCGGCACAGGCGTGGACTCGCCAGTCAGCAGCGCCTCATCGGCCAAGGTATCGCCCCGAACGACGCAGCCATCAGCCGGAAACGCCTCGCCCGGCAGCACTTTGACGATGTCGCCCAGCGCCAGCCGCCGCACCGCCACGCGCTCAAAATCGCCGCTGGCGGTGCGCCGCTCGACGCTCTCGGGCAGGCGGTTCATCACCGCTTCTAGCGAGCCGGCAGTGCGGTCGCGCAGGCGCAGCTCAAGCCAGCGGCCTGTCAGCAAGAAAAACACAAACATCGACAGCGAATCAAAAAACACTTCGCGGCCAAACACGCCAGCTGGCTCGAAGGTGCCGGCGGTGCTGACGACAAACGTAATCGCCATGCCTAAGGCGACGGGCAAATCCATGCTGACACGGCGCTGGCGAATATCGCGCAGCGCGCTGCTAAAAAACGGCCCGCAGGCAAAGAGCACCATCGGCAGCGTAATGACCCACGAAGCCCAGCGCAGCAGCGTTTCCATTTCTAGTGTCAGGTCGCCCGGCTCGGCGATGTAGGCCGGCCACGCGTACATCATCACTTGCATCATGCAAAAGCCCGACAGCAGCCAGCGCCACAAAGCCTTGCGGTGCTCGCGCTGGCGTTGCTCGCGGGCGAGAGCGTCCATAGCGGGTAAAGCGCTGTAACCGGCTTGGCGCACTGCCCCCAGCCACTGCGACGGCTGCACCTGTCCCGGCTGCCACACCACGCGCGCGCGCTGGGTGGCAGCGCTGACATCAGCCCGCGCCACACCCGGCACCGCGCGCAGCGCGTCTTCAATGGTCAAGGCACACGCAGCGCAATGCATACCGCCAATCACCACGTGCGACTCCCACGCGGTGTTGTTGGCTGACGAGGGCGAGGCATCTTGGCGACCCGCCTCAGTGCAGGGCCGACCAAACGCGGCCCACTCCTGCGGATCGTCTAGCAGCGCCTCGGCCTCCCTAGCAGCGAAGGGCTGCGCTGGGGCAGAATCCATTTGCTGCAAAACCGAATTAGCGCTGGTATTTATTGACATGGCTCAAGCTTAGTCTTTTTGCACTCTTGCAAACTTGACTTGCATCAATTCTGAAAAACAATGCTCAGGATAGATATCCACCACCCCATAAAGGAATTTTTCATGTATCGATGCATTTTGATCGCCACCGATGGCTCGCCCTTGTCCGACAAAGCGGTCGAAGCGGGGCTGTCTTTAGCGGCTTTGTCAGGCGCGGCGGTGGTGGCGCTGAAGGTGGTGCCGCACTACCCGCGCAGCTACTTTGAAGGCGGCTTGGCCACCGACACCAACGACATGAAGCGCATCGAGCAGCAGTGGAGCGATGCTGCCCACAGCTTGGTCAACGCCATCAAAAACCAAGGCGACGCGCAAAAAGTAGCGGTCACGCCGGTAGTGATGAAGTCCGATTTAGTGGCCGAAGCGGTGATTGAAACCGCGCAAAACCACCATTGCGACCTGATTGTTATGGCCTCGCACGGCCGCAAAGGCATTCAGCGCCTACTGCTGGGCAGCGAAACCCAGCACGTACTGACGCACGCCAACGTGCCGGTGCTGGTGTTGCGCTAGTTTTAGCGCCAAATATCAGGTCAAATACGGCTCTAGCCCTTTAAACACGGGCGCTAGCAGCTATCAAAATATAGGCGCGCGTTTGGCTAAAAAGGCCGTAATGCCTTCGCGGTGCTCTGCGCTGTTGGCGTAGGCATACGGGTCAGCCGCCAGCACAGCATCTTCATTATTGATAGCTGCTAGCGCACGGCCTGATTGGGCTGGAGGCACTTTTAGTGCTCTAAACGTCTGTTTATTCATCCGCGCCGCCGCTGGTGCCAGCGCAGCAATGCGACAAGCGCTGGCCAGCGCGTTGACGGCCAGCAAATCGTCGGCCACCACGCGACTCAAAAAGCCACGCGCCTCCATCTCGGCAGCAGTAAAGGTGCTGGCTTCAAGCAGCATTTGGCGCGCAGTGACGTCGCCCACCGCGCCGGCCACCAACTGCGCTTCGCGCGGCGCCATCGGAAAACCCAGCTTGGCAATCGGCGCACCAAAACGCGCTGAGGCACCAGCAATGCGCAGGTCGCAGCAACTGGCCATTTCGACCCCCGCGCCCATGCAAGCGCCGGCAATCTGCGCGACGATAGGCACGTCGCAGTCGAGCATCGCCTGCAAGCCGCCCCAAACGTCGTTTTCGTGAAAGTCGCGCAGCAGCGCCGCATCGAAGCGAAACGCCGGATATTCTGAAATATCGCCACCGGCACAAAACGCTTCGCCCGCACCCTGAATCAGCACACAGCGCACCTCAGTGCTGCGCTGCACGCCCTCAAACACCGTGCGCAATTGCTGCCACATAGCGCGCGACATGGCGTTGAGCCGCCCCTCGTGGCGCAGCGTGACTTGCAGCACGCCAGCAGCGCCAGCGGCTCCCTCTGCCAGTGCGGCAACAACTTCTCCAGACATCACTCCATCCTTTTTCTATCAATAACAAACGCTCTCAGCGCGGCAAGCACAGGCTGTCAATGGCTTTGGACGCCGCCACCTTGCCTTCGGCCAACAGGCTGCGGTGCTTGTCGATGCGTTTTAAGTCGTACAAATAATTGACCATCAGCCCATACGACTGTTTATGCCCCTTGCTGGAGGGGTCACCCGCCCAGTTGAGCTGTTCGACGCGTGCGCCGTTGCCCAAGTGAAAACGCGCCACCGGGTCAGCCGGCTTGCCGTTGTTCAACTCGCGCGCAAGGTAAGAGGCAGCGCAGCGCATCAGCATTTGGCGCACCGGCGACTTGGCATCCAGCGCTTGCGACTTGTCAAACGCCGCCAGCAATGGCGCCGCTTGCAGTGGCTCGGCACCGATGGCGCGGCCAAGTTCAGCGCGCTGTTTGTCGGTCAGCTTGTCGAGCATGGCGCCCGCGTTTTTGCCCAGCCACGTGCGCAGCCCCGGAATGGGCGAGAGCGTGGCAAAGGTGCGCAGGCGCGGAAACTCGGCGCACAGCGTATCGACCACATGCTTGATGAGCGAATCGCCAAAACTCACGCCGCGCAGGCCGGTTTGCGTGTTGCTGATGGAGTAAAAAATCGCCGTCGTCGCCTTAGCGATATCGGTGGTCGCCGCTGCTTCGTCCAACAGCGGCGTGATGCTGTCGGACAGGCTGCTGACCAGCGCCACTTCGACAAAAATCAAAGGCTCTTGCGGCAAGCTGGGGTGAAAAAAGCCGTAGCAACGCCGGTCGCTGTCGAGGCGGTTTTTCAAATCTGCCCAGCTGCGAATGTCGTGCACCGCTTCGTATTTGATGAGCTTTTCAATCAGCGACGCGGGCGAATCCCACGACAGGCGGCGCAGCTCCAAAAACGCCACGTCAAACCACGTGGAAAACAAATGCTCCAGCTCGGCATCCAGCGACAGCAGGCGTTTGTCGCTTTTCAGCAGCGGCAGCAGTTCGGCGCGCATATCGACCAAAAAGCGCATCCCGCCGTTAAATGCGGCAAAGCGCTGCAGCAAACGCGTGCGCGGCGACACCAGCGCGCGGCGCAGGCCGATTTCGGCTTGGCCTTCGTCCTCGGTGCCGGCGGCGGCGGAATAGCGCTTTTGGGCTGACTCAAAGCGCGTGGCGTCCGGGGCAAATTGCTCGCACATCAGCAGCCACATATCGCGGCGCTCTTCGGGCTGGGCTTGGGCATACCAGTCGGCGACTTCTTTGGCGCGGCGACCGCCCTCCAGCTCACTGGTGCGCGGTTGGATGACGGCTTGCAAATCGGCCAGCACCCGGCGCAAAGTGCGCGGCGCCAGCGCTTCTTGACCACGGCGCAGCGTGGCTTGCAGGCGCTCGTGGGTAGTGCGTGGCGGGGTTGGCTTGGCAGCTTTGTCCAGCGCTTTGTCTGTATTTTTTTCAGCGGTTTTTTCGGTGCTGTCGGCGCTATCGGCGCTATCGGCGCTGTCGGTTGCTTTCTGCGCCTTTTTATTCGTCGAAGAACGCAGGCGAGAAACGCTGCGTGAAATCCATTCAGGGGTGCTGGTCATCGAACTGCTCCTTCTTATCGTCTTACCGTTGTCTCAAAAATCAGCGCCCGGTTTGGCGCTGCGCCCACAGCCACAGGGCGATGCCGCCGCCAACCATCGGCAGGCACAGCCACTGGCCCATGCTCATGCCCAGCGGCAGCAGGCCCAAAAAGCTGTCTGGCTCGCGGAAAAATTCGGCGATAAAGCGAAACACGCCATAACCCAGCAAAAACATGGCGGCAACTTGGCCTTGCTTTCGCTCTTTGCGTGCGTACAGCCACAGCACCACAAACAGCAGCAGCCCTTCCAGCAAAAACTGATACGCCTGCGACGGATGGCGCGGCTGCATAGCGCCGCTGTGCGCAAACACCATGCCCCACGGCAAATCAGGGCTGGCAAAACGCCCCCACAACTCGCCATTGATAAAGTTGCCGATGCGCCCCGCTGCCAACCCGGTAGGCACACAGGGCGCGACAAAATCGGCCACCTGCAACCACGGGCGCTGACGCGAATGCGCAAACCACAGCATCGCGGCAACCACACCCAGCAGGCCACCATGAAAGCTCATACCGCCTTGCCAGACGGCAAAAATCTCCAGCGGATGCGCGGCGTAGTAGCCGGGCTTGTAAAACAGGCAGTAGCCCAGCCGCCCGCCCAGCACCACACCCATCACGCCGAGAAACAAAATATCTTCGACATCGCGGCGCGTCCATGCGCCAGTGCCTTGGATGGCGGCAAACGGCGGATGGCGCAGGCGCAGCGTGCCCAAGAACATAAACAGCCCAAACGCGGCCAGATAGGTCAGGCCATACCAGTGGATGGCCAGCGGGCCAATCTGCAAAGCGACCGGGTCAATGTGGGGATAAATCAGCATAGTGAGCGCTATTGTGCCCGCTAAAGCCGGGTTTCATCGTAAAAATACAAGAGAAATCGGCCTCTAGCCCTTTAAACACGGGCGCTAGCAGCTATCAATTTAGTAGTTATTGAGCGCTGCCAGCGCATCTACAAGCGTTTAACCGCTCAGTCGTCCAGCAGCGAGACGTCGCGCACCGCGCCCTTGTCGGCCGACATCACCAGCTTGGCGTAGGCCTTGAGCGCGCTGGAGACTTTGCGCGGGCGCGGCTGGGCGGGCTTCCAGCCTTTGGCATCTTGCTCGGCGCGGCGCGTGGCCAATTCTTCGTCCGACACCAGCACGTTGATGGTGCGGTTCGGAATGTCGATGCGGATGCGGTCGCCCGTGCGCACCAAACCAATCGCACCGCCAGCAGCCGCTTCGGGCGAGGCGTGGCCAATCGACAGGCCGGAAGTGCCGCCGGAGAAGCGGCCATCGGTCAGCAGCGCGCAGGCCTTGCCCAAGCCTTTGGATTTGATGTAGCTGGTCGGGTACAGCATTTCTTGCATCCCGGGGCCGCCTTTGGGGCCTTCGTAGCGCACGATGACCACGTCACCGGCCTTGACCTTGTCATCCAAGATGTTGGCGACGGCTTCGTCTTGCGACTCGACCACGTGGGCCGGGCCTTCAAACACCAGCAGCTCGTCATCGACGCCAGCGGTTTTGACGACGCAGCCGTTCAGGGCGATGTTGCCGGTCAGCACCGCCAAGCCGCCTTCTTGCGAGAAAGCGTGCTCATAAGCGCGGATGCAGCCGTCTTGGCGGTCGATGTCCAAACTTGGCCAGCGCTCGCTTTGGCTGAAGGCCACCTGCGTCGGCACGCCACCGGGAGCCGCCATGTAGAAGGTTTTGACGGCTTCGGACGGGTTGCGGGCAATGTCCCACTCATCGAGCGCGTCCTTCATCGTCTTGGCGTACACGGTGGGCGTGTCGGTGTGCAGCTTGCCGGCGCGGTCCAGCTCGCCCAAGATGCCCATGATGCCGCCGGCGCGGTGTACGTCTTCGATATGGTATTTGTCGGTGTTGGGCGCGACTTTGCACAGCTGCGGCACCACGCGCGAGAGGCGGTCGATGTCGGCCATGGTGAAGTCAATCTCGGCCTCTTGGGCAATCGCCAAGATGTGCAAGATGGTGTTGGTCGAGCCGCCCATAGCAATGTCCAGCGTCATGGCGTTTTCCAGCGCTTTAAAGCCCATGGAGCGCGGCAGCACGCTGGTGTCGTCCTGCTCGTAATAACGCTGGCACAAATCCACCACCAAGCGACCCGCACGCTTAAACAACTGCTCGCGGTCGGCGTGCGTGGCCACCACCGTGCCGTTGCCCGGCAGCGACAAACCCAGCGCCTCGGTCAAGCAGTTCATCGAGTTGGCGGTAAACATGCCCGAGCAGGAGCCGCAGGTCGGGCAGGCCGAGCGCTCAATTTCGGCCAAATCAGCGTCCGAGACTTTGTCATCCGCCGCCATGACCATCGCGTCAATCAGGTCGAGCTTTTTGAAGGTAATGGCGTGGGTGTTGGGATCGGTTTTGTTGACCTTGCCGGCTTCCATCGGGCCACCGGAGACGAATACCACCGGAATATTCAGGCGCATCGCCGCCATCAACATGCCGGGCGTGATCTTGTCGCAGTTGGAGATGCAGACCATCGCGTCAGCGCAGTGGGCGTTGACCATGTACTCGACCGAGTCGGCAATGATGTCGCGGCTGGGCAGCGAATACAGCATGCCGTCGTGGCCCATAGCAATGCCGTCATCCACGGCAATGGTGTTGAATTCTTTGGCAACGCCGCCGGCGGCTTCAATCTCGCGCGCCACCAGTTGGCCCATGTCTTTCAGGTGGACGTGGCCCGGCACAAACTGGGTGAACGAGTTGACGACGGCAATGATGGGCTTGCTGAAGTCGCCGTCTTTCATGCCGGTGGCGCGCCACAAAGAGCGGGCACCGGCCATGTTGCGACCAGCGGTAGAGGTTTTGGAGCGGTAAACGGGCATGGTGATGTCGGTGTAAAGGGTTGCAGTAAAGGGGAAAAATCGATTTTTGATTATCCCCCAGCACCCTGTGAACCTACCCGCTGGCACGTTACTGGCGCAGCCTATCGGAAGCGGCTTTCCGGTGTTTTCCGATATTTGCCAGCAGCTTCAGCGCCTTTTTTTGATACCCAACCCCAGCGCTTCTCGGTTTTTATCGAGCCGCTCTTGCTTGCGCTTATCCATCCGATCCATAGCTTTACGCTTGGTGTAACCCGTGGCATCAGCCCAAGACCACCACGCCACCGCCAAGCCAAACGGCGCCAACACCCACAGCCACGACCAGGCGGCGACAGGGCCTATTTCCAGATACTTCAGCAGAATCAGAACAATTCCAATACCTAGCAAATACATGAAAAAGTCCTCTTAAGATATAGGCCTGATACAGTGTTTTGTGTCAACCAAACTCACCTGAATATGGTTGATAACAATGTAACTCAACCACAGGAAGTACTACGATGAAACGCACCCTGATCACCTTGGCTATGACTTTGTCTGTCGCCGTTCCCGCCATGGCCGATCAAGCCTTGGCGACTTCGAAAAATTGCATGGCTTGCCACGCAGTGGATAAAAAACTGGTAGGCCCTTCCTACAAAGATGTCGCCGCCAAATACGCTGGTCAAAAAGACGCAGTCGAAAAGCTGGCCGTCAAAATTATCAAGGGCGGTTCGGGCGTGTGGGGTCCTATCCCCATGCCACCAAACGCACAAGTCAGCGAAGAGGACGCCAAGAAATTGGCAACGTGGGTAATGACGCAGAAGTAATTCTGCCCGTTGCCCTTCAAGGTGCGCTGAGAGCGCCTCCTTGAAACATCTGGCTGCCTCACACGCTGTGTGATGCAGCCAAATTTTTTGCCCGTTCAATTTTCGCTCTTACTCTTTGCCCAAACGCGGGCGCAACTGCTGCTCCAATTGGCCGACATAGGCTGCCGTGCTGTTGTCCGACTCTTGCGCACGCGCCGCTAAGTGCGACTCCAGCGCATCGAGGCGCGCCATCAGCTGACTCTGCGTCTGCTGGTGCTGGTTTTCTAAAAACGCGCGCAGTTCCGTAAAGCGCGAGGCCTCGGCCTTGTCGGCCAGCTCGCGCTGGGCTTGCATCTCTTTGGTATGGCGGCGGGTGTCGAGCAGCACCGAGCCCTGCAGCGACAGCACATAGGCAATAAAGAACACGCCCAGCAACACCGTCAGCCCCAGCATGATCAGGCCCAAGGGCGCATCTACGGTGGTCACGCCGAGCGAAATCGGCGACGGCTCGCTTAACGCCGTCCAGTTCAACACGGCCAGCGCAGCCGTGGCAGCGACGATCAGCAGCAGCACAAGGGTTCTTGAATTCATATAAAACAGGCCTCTAGCCCTTATTTAGCATGCGGTAGCAGCTATTAATTTGATAGTTTTGTCAGCACAAAACGCAAGCTAGCGTTGTACCGCAAAAACAAAAACCCAGCGACGCCGTTCGGCGTCGCTGGGTTTTTTCATGCTGCCAGCGCCTTAAACAGCGCTGGCAGCAAAGGCTCTATCAGTTGCTCTCGGACAACTGGTCGAGGATGCCGGGGTTTTCCAGCGTGCTGATGTCTTGGGTGATGGGCTCACCCTTGGCAATGCTGCGCAGCAAGCGGCGCATGATTTTGCCGCTGCGGGTTTTGGGCAGGTTGTCACCAAAGCGAATTTCCTTGGGCTTGGCGATGGGGCCGATTTCTTTGGCCACCCAGTCGCGCAGCTCTTTGGCAATGCGCTTGGCTTCTTCGCCGGTGGGGCGGTTGCCCTTGAGCACCACAAAGGCGCAAATCGCCTCGCCGGTGACGTCGTCGGGACGACCGACCACAGCAGCTTCGGCCACCAAGTCGGTCTTGGCTACCAGCGCCGACTCGATTTCCATCGTGCCCATGCGGTGGCCGGAGACGTTCAACACGTCGTCAATGCGGCCGGTGATGCGGAAGTAGCCACGGTCAGCGCTGCGCACCGCACCGTCACCGGCGAGGTACACGGTGCCACCGAGCTCTTCTGGGAAGTAGCTCTTCTTGAAGCGCTCTGGATCACCCCAGATATTGCGAATCATGCTGGGCCAAGGGCGCTTGATAACCAAGATGCCGCCGTCGCCGTTAGGCAGTTCAGCACCAGTCTCGTCCACCACTTGTAACTAACGTGGGTGTCCTCTTTATTTCGTCATGCCCTTGGCGCGGGCGATATTGCCCAGCGCTTTGGCGATAAACGCGGCATCGTCACCGGCCTCCTCTAGGCAGGCGTCTAAATAATGCGCCATATCTTCGTCTGTCTTCAAGTATTCGGCGCTGTCCCATTTTCGCAATTTGACTGTTTCCATCGTGTTCTCCTAAAGCTGTCGCGCCATATCAAGCGCAAACCTAATGTCTTTGGGCTGTGTCGATTTATCCGGTCGATCCGTACTTGGATGCGCCGCACCGCTTGCGGGTCTTTCAAGCCAGTAAACCAGCCATCAAAAGCAGCGGTGGTGTGAATCGTCTTCATGGATGAATTGTATCGTATGGGATACTGCAAAAATCATAGCTACCAGCGCCCGTATTCATTGGTCTGGAGGCTATTTTTGATTGGAATTAGCTTTCAGCGGCGTTGTGGATGCTTGGGGGGTTGGGTTCACAAGGGCCAGAGGCCACTTTGGCCTTTAATTGGAATCTGACCCCAATTATCCTGGTCCAAAAATCATAGCTACAACCGCAGGCATAGCAAGGGCTAGAGGCTGTTTTGGCCTCTAATTAAAATCTCCCCCCGACATTTAAAAAGCCCCCGCCACTGCATGAGTGACGGGGGCTTGGGAAGTGTTGCGCCCTCGATGGGCTGCGGTTGATGGGTCGATTAAATTTATGCGAAAGTAATCAAGCCAGCATCGCCACCCGTTGCGGTGAGAGTGCCCCCACCAACAATGACCACTGCTTCGTAGGCAGTGCTGGTAGTAGCATCAGCATCGTAAATAACTAAAGCGTCAGTACCGGAAGCACCTCCAACGAATGTATCGTTCTCGTAAGTGCCTTTAATGATATGCACTGAGTTGTCTTCAAGAGTCAGCACGTCACTACCCAAGGCAATGCCAGCGATCGCTGTGGCAATCAACCCGCTAGCAGCACCTGCATTACCAGAGTAACTTGAATTCAACTGAATCACATCGCCTGCATTAAAATTGTTAATGATGTCGAAGGTTGTTGTTGAAATTAGATTCCCTACTGGAACCGCAAAAACACCACTATCGCCTGCCGCCGCCTGAAAAAGCACCGAATTGCTCATCTCCTTGAAGGTCACGGTATCGGCACCTAGGCCACCTATGATCGTGGTTGAATCGGCGTCAAAGGCGGTGATTATGTCATTACCCCAACCGCCATCAATGGTAAGGCGTGTCACCAAGACATTGGACACAGAAATTTCGGACAGGTTGATGGTATTGCCGCTTGTATCACCCAGCACCGTGAGTTTGGCCAAGGTTCCCCCTTGATCGTTGCCCTTAATTTCCTTGATGCCGCTAAAGCCTGTGTAGTCGAAGGGCAACTTCACATCGGCAGCATCGCCTTGAAGCTGCAGGGCCGTCACCTTATTGAGATTGCCGCCGCTGAGCGTCACGCCGCTATCAAAGTAGGCGACGACCTTGGAGGCCGTAGGGTGGTCGAATGTGACATTGGCGAGGACAGCGCCGAAGTCGGTGTTTGTCTGGGCGCCCTTGACCACCAGCCAACCATGAGTGTTATCGTCCGAACCATCGGTCACCGTCCAAGTCGCAACCTGGTCTACATTGCCCTTCAGGATTCCATTGACTTCGACGGTCGTAGCACCATCGAACTTCACAGTGCCAAGCTCCGAGACATCGATGTTCTCTCCCTCCGCCACTAATGCCGTACTGAAATTCACATGGATCTTGCCGTTTTCGACCTTGAGGTTTTGTTTGATTTGTATCATCCCCAACATGGACAGGGTGGCACCCGTCAGGTTGATGTTGCCGTTGCCACTGGCTTCAAGGCTGCCGTTTGTTTTGATTATGTCGGTCAGATAATCGTTGGCGATCGAGAAACTCTCATTGGTAGCCCCCTTGATTTTCAGGTAACTTTCAGAGGTTAGCTTGGCAAGGTCAGCCTGAACGGCATCGGTCAGCGTGATGGGACTGTTAGCCCCAGTGGTTGTAAGTGTTGTCAGCTTGTCCAGATTGGCCTTGCTGATATAGGCGGGGCCGCTGCTGGAGACATGGATTCCACCGCTGCCCGCGGAGAGCTTATTGAGCTGAGCGGTCACCACGGATTCTTGGTCTTGGAAAATCATGGCGTCGCTGATGTCGATCTTGCCTGTGCCCGACGTCGTGAGGCTATGGATCTTGAAAAGGTTATACCAACTGAAGCTCAAATCCGAGTCTGCTTTGCCAGTGACGATGATGCCGTCGGTACCGCTGCCCCCATTGGTTGAGACCTTGTTAAGCCATGTCAGGCCTGTGGCATCGGTCACCGTCACCTTACCACTGCCGGTAGCCTGGAGGCTGCTGAACTTGACTAGATCGGCTTCGGCGAGCGTGAAGCTGACGTCGTTATTGCCCTGGATGACAAGCCCTGTCGTGTCCGAAGCGAATTTGGCGAGCAGAAGACTAAGGTCGGTCACGCCATAGATGCCGCCGCCGCCGCCTATGTGGGTTACTGCGCCATCCTTGAGCTTGGCCAGATAGCTGCCGACGAAGGAATTGACAATCTGCTCGTCGGAAAGACTGATTGCCTCGATACCACCATCTGCAAACTGGCTGAGGTGGCCCAAGACGGCGCTGAAGGCATTCGCATCAGCAGCACTCAGCGCCTCGGTGATGGTCACCGAGCCGTCATGCAGAGCGGTTTTGCCCAGGTGGGCGGCGACCTCGCTGGCACCCAGGGTGATCTTGGTGATTTGGCCGTCTTTGAACTTGTCGAGGCTGGCAAGTGCTGTGGCCTTGGCCGTGGAGATGATACCGTTGGTCAGCGTGATCGAATTGGCGGCAACCGCAGCGCTGGCGATGGCCGTCTGGGCCGCCTCTACCGCAGCATCGTCAGCATAGGTGATGCCCGTGACGCCACCAGCGGCGATCTTGGCATGGTGTGAGGCGACAGCAGCCTGATTGGTCGTGACCCCACCGCTGATCGTGGCTGCACCGTCGGCCAACTTGGCCTTAACGACATCAAAGACTCCCTCGGCCATCAGCAGTTTGCCGCTCGTCGGCACCGGAATGCCGGTGTTATCAGCGAGACCGTCTATCGTGGCCGTAGTTGTCGCCGCGACACTATCGTGCGTAAAGGTAAGCGTGCCGCCGTTTTCCGTCACGGTGATGTCACCCGTGGTGCTGCCACGGAAGGTGACCACGCCGTTCGTTACCTCTACTGAAAAAGGTCCATCATCGCTGGTGACGTTGGTCACCGTCACCACCACCGCTTGCGTGGCGCTGTTGCTGGCCGTATCAGTGGCAATGACGTTAAAGCTGTAGCTGATCTTGGCACCACCTGCGTCAAAGTCCAGATCGCCCGTCTTGAGGGTGACCACGCCAGTAGCAGGATTGATATTAAGCAGGGCTGCATCAGTGCCGCCCAAGGTGTAGGTCACGGTGCTGCTGTCAGTGGCAATTGCTGTGTACAGCACGTTCTGGTTTTCAGCTGCATCAGCTGTAGTAGCTGAGGTGAACACCGGAGGGGTG
>JBHCAP010000006.1:0-14655 GCA_041798325.1 Giesbergeria sp. | reverse complement strand
GGAATTCGGGCAGCTCGCCCAAAGGCAGGACGCGGTGGTGGGGGAGGGAGATTTCGCCCGGGCGCGGTGGCGGGCCGCCGCCGACCAAGGCGACGGCGCTGGCGGTGTGGTGCGGGCTGCCAGTCGGGCGCTGCGCCCAGCGCTCCAGCGCAAAGCGGCCAGCGAGGCTGGCAATCGCCGCGCTTTGCAGCGCTTCGTCCACCGTCATCGCCGGCAGCACGCCGGCAAAGCGCTGCGCCAACATCGATTTGCCCGAGCCGGGCGGCCCCATCAGCAGCAGGCTGTGGCTGCCGGCGGCGGCGATTTCTAGCGCGCGCTTGGCACCGGCTTGGCCTTTGACGTCGGCCAAGTCGGCGTAGTGCGTGCTGGCGGGTAACGGCACGCTGCTGATGCGCGCCCAGCCGTCGTCGTCGGCCGCTTCGCTGGGTTCAGCGCTAGAGACGGCAAACTGGCGCACCACGTCGAGCAAATGGCGCGCCCGGTACACCACCGCGTCCGGCACCAAAGCGGCCTCTTCAGCGCTGCCGGGCGGCAACACCAAGGGCACGTGGATGCCACTGGTGCGCAGCGCCAAGCTGGTGGCGAGCGCGCCGCGCACCGGGCGCAGCTCGCCCGACAGCGACAGCTCGCCGGCAAATTCGTAATCGGCCAGCCGCGCGCCGTCGATTTGCCCGCTGGCGGCCAAGATGCCCAGCGCAATCGGCAAATCAAAGCGGCCCGAGTCTTTGGGCAAATCGGCCGGTGCCAAGTTGACGGTGATGCGCTTGTTGTACGGAAACTCCAATCCCGCGTTTTGCAGCGCCGAGCGCACCCGCTCGCGCGCCTCTTTCACTTCCACATCGGCCAGTCCGACCAGCGTGAAGCTGGGCAGGCCGTTGGCCAAATGCACCTCCACGGTGACGGGCAGGGCTTCCAAACCGAGCAGGGCGCGGCTTTGTACCAAAGCAAGGCTCATAAATTGATTTCTTCCCAAATAAGTGCGCCGCCATCGCCGCTTAGACCCAAGGATAGGTGAACTGCACCAGCGCGGTGCATCGCGCCTAAGCCACACAGAGCAATAAAGGCTGGCACGGTTTGTGCTTTTGCTTGTTTATCTCTTTGTTTTTCACCCACTATCCTTTGGAAATACACCATGAAAATGCTGACAGCCATCATCAAGCCATTCAAGCTCGACGAGGTGCGCGAAGCCCTCTCGGACATCGGCGTACAAGGTATTACGGTGACGGAGGTCAAGGGCTTTGGCCGCCAAAAAGGCCATACCGAGTTGTACCGGGGTGCTGAATACGTGGTCGATTTTTTGCCCAAAGTGAAGGTAGATGTTGCCCTCTCTGATGAGTTGCTCGAACGCGCCATTGAGGCTGTCGAAGCGGCCGCACGCACCGGCAAGATTGGCGACGGAAAAATCTTTGTCTCACCACTAGAGCAGGTGGTGCGTATTCGCACGGGCGAAGCCGGCGCGGACGCTTTGTAACCCCTTTTTTCTTTGCAAACGTGAGAACACCATGAAAAAACTGCTTGCTTCCTTTGTGATGGGACTGGGCTTGCTGGGCGCGAGCGCGCTGGCCTTGGCGCAAAGCGCGCCCGCACCCGCACCTGCGCCCATGCCCCTACTCGATTCAGGTGACACCGCTTGGATGCTGACCTCCACTTTGTTGGTGGTTTTGATGGTCATTCCTGGCTTGGCACTGTTTTACGGCGGCTTGGCGCGCGCCAAAAACATGTTGTCGGTGTTGGTACAAGTGTTTGTCATCTTTGCCCTGATTACGCTGCTGTGGGCGGTGTACGGCTACAGCCTTGCGTTTTCGGGCAAGGGCGAGTTCTTTGGTGGCTTTGACAACTTGTTTCTCAAAGGCATTGCGCCCGAGACTTTGTCTAGCCTGCTGCCAACTATTCCCGAATACGTGTTCGTGGCCTTTCAGTCCACTTTTGCCGCTATCACCGTCGCGCTGGTTGTTGGCTCGTTTGCCGAGCGCATCAAGTTCTCTGCGGTGCTGATTTTTTCGGTGCTTTGGTTTACTTTCAGCTACATCCCTGTAGCCCACATGGTGTGGGGTGGTGGCTTGCTTGGCAAAGACGGCGCGCTCGATTTTGCTGGCGGCACTGTGGTGCATATCAACGCCGGTGTGGCTGCGCTGGTGGGTGCTTACATGGTGGGCAAGCGCATCGGCTTTGGCAAAGAGGCGCTGACCCCGCACAGCCTGACGCTGACGATGGTGGGTGCCTCGCTGCTGTGGGTCGGCTGGTTTGGCTTTAACGCCGGCTCTGCTGGTGCTGCCAACGGGGTGGCTGGTTTGGCCTTTATCAACACCATTTTGGCTACTGGTGCGGCCACCTTGGCATGGTTGGTGACGGAGTCGCTGCACAAGGGCAAGGCCTCGATGCTGGGTGCCGCTTCGGGTGCAGTGGCCGGTTTGGTGTGCATCACTCCAGCAGCGGGCTTTGTTGGCCCCATGGGCTCTATCGCAATGGGTTTGGTCGCCGGCCCGTTGGGCGTGTGGGGTGTGGGCGGCTTAAAAAGAATGCTTGGTGCCGACGATGCGTTTGATGTCTTTGGTGTGCATGGTGTCGGCGGCATTGTGGGTGCGCTGCTGACGGGTGTGTTTGCCTCGCAAAGTTTGGGCGGCACTGGCGGCCTGACACCTGAGACTTTCTCCATGGGCGCACAAGTGTGGATTCAGCTCAAAGGTGTGCTGATTACGATGTTGTGGTCAGCGGTGGTGGCTTTTGTCGCCTACAAAATCGCCGATTTGTTGGTTGGTCTGCGCGTCTCGGAAGAGGCCGAGCGCGAGGGTCTGGATATCACCTCGCACGGCGAGACGGCCTACACCCGCTAAAGCACCGGCATTCAAGAGGCTCAGGCATGGCATGGCATGGCACGTTGGCACCGCAACGCAGCCATCCATGCCTGCTTGACCTAGGGTTTTCCTGAGGACAAAGCGCCGTAAAACGCGGCAAAACCATTGCGCTATCGCCCACTTGCAAGCCAAACACAAGGTGTCGGCTCTAAGATCAGCAACCCGTTCCTGAGCGCGCGCTGCAAAGCCGATGGTGGACGCTCTCAGTGTTTTGTTTGTTTTTCGTGGGGAATTTTTGCCATGCAACGTCGTCAGTTTGTCTCTTTGGTTTCTGGTGCTATGGCACTGGCCGGCGCACCAGCGCTGATGCGCAGTGCGTATGCGCAGGAAGCGGCGGGCGTGGGCGCCAAGAGCATCACCATTGGCTGCTCGGCCGACGTCACCGGGCCGCTGGCCGCGTTTGGCGAGGACATTCGCCAAGGCGCTGGCGCCGCGCTGGCGCACATCAACGGCAAGGGCGGCATCCACGGGCGCACGCTGGAGCTGAACATCATGGACGATACCTATGACCCAGTGCGCTCAGTCAGCAACATCAAGCAGATGCTGGCTGGCGGCAATACCTTGGCCTTGCTGTCGTGTGTTGGCACGGCCAACAACCAAGCCATCTTGCCGCTGACCGAAGGAGCCGGCATGGTGCATGTCGGGCCCGTCACTGGCGCAACGTCGCTGCGCAAAGGCGCGCGCAGCGTGTTCCATGTGCGCGCCAGCTACACCGCTGAAGTCCACCGCCTGATGCAACGCTTGGTGGAGATGAACATCAAAAGCATTGGCGTGGTCTATCTGGACAACCCCTATGGCCGCGAGATGCTCGACGATGCCATCCACGAGCTGGAGAAAAACGGCATCTCCTTGGTCATCCAAGCCCCTCTGGCCACCGACAGCAGCAACTTGGCCGAAGTGTTGACCAAAGTGACCGCCTCGCGCCCCTCCGCCGTGCTATTGGCCACGGCGGGCCTGGCCTCGATTGGCGTAGCGCGTGGCCTGAAGAAAAGCTTGCCCGGCGTGCTGCTGACCGGCATCAGCTCGACCTTGATGGGCGATGCGCCGAAAAAGCTGGGCGAGGCCGCCAGTGGCATTGCCCTGTCGCTGATCGTGCCCAATCCGTTCAATACCCGCACCGGTGTGGTGCGCGACTACCAAACTGCGATGCGCGCCGTCGGCCAAATGGACTTCAGCCCCGGCAGCTTGGACGCCTATATCAACATGCGCGTGCTGGCCGAGGGCCTAGAGCGCGCTGGCCGTGACGTGACACCAGACAAGCTGCGCAGCAGCATAGCGAGCATCCGCAAATGGAATCTGGGCGATTTTGTCGTCGATTACAGCAGCCAGCCGCCCTACGTCGGCTCGCGCTTTATCGACTTGGGCGTGCTGGGCAGTACCGGTCGCTTTATCGGCTAAAACCGTACAAATTTATACTGTTTTTGGCCTCTAGCCCTTTAAATACGGGCGCTAGTAGCTATTATTTTTGATAGCTTTATCTCAAGCGCGCATGGTGCCGGTCTCGACAAAGCGCTGGTGCCAGCTCAGTGCCTCGTTCAGCAGGTGCGGCGTGTGTTTGCCGCCGGGGCCGGCTTCTGAGCGCGCCAGATAGTCGCGCAGCATCGGCCGGAAATCCGGGTGCGCGCAGTTGTCAATGATCAGCTTGGCGCGCTGCGTCGGCGAGTGGCCGCGCAAGTCGGCCAAGCCCTGCTCGGTGACGATGATTTGCACGTCGTGCTCGGTGTGATCGACGTGCGAGACCATAGGCACGATGCACGAAATCGCCCCGCCCTTGGCGACCGACGGCGTCATAAAGAACGACAAATAGCCATTGCGCGCAAAGTCGCCCGAGCCGCCAATGCCGTTCATGATGCTGGTGCCCATGATGTGCGTCGAGTTGACGTTGCCGTAGATGTCGGCTTCGATCATCGCGTTCATGGCAATCACGCCCAAGCGGCGGATCAGCTCGGGGTGGTTGCTGATTTCTTGCGGGCGCAAGACGATGCGCTGGCGGTAAAAATCAATGTTTTGGGTGAATTCTTCCAGCGCTTGCGGGCTGAGCGACAGCGCCGTCGCCGACGCGCTGGACAGCTTGCCGCTGCGCAGCATCTCTAGCATCCCGTCTTGCAGCACTTCGGTGAAGGCGCTCAGGTTGTTAAACGGGCCTTGGTTCAGGCCGTCGAGCACCGCGTTGGCGATGTTGCCCACGCCCGATTGCAGCGGCAGCAGATTCGCCGGCAAGCGGCCAAGCTTCACTTCGCGCTGCATAAATTCGATGATGTGGCCGGCAATCTGCGACGACACCTCGTCCGGCGCAGCAAAGCGCGAGTTGCGGTCGCTCTGGCTGGTGTGGACGACGGCAATCACCTTGCTCAGGTCGCAGCGCAAATACGGCTCGCCAATGCGCTCGTTCGGCTCGGTCAGCGGAATTGGCTTGCGGTGCGGCGGGCGGTCGGTGCCGTAGTAAATGTCGTGCATTCCCTCCAGCGCCAAGCTTTGCAGGTCGTTGACTTCCAAGATGATTTTGTCGGCCTGCTCCAGCCACGTTTTGTTGTTGCCGACCGAGGACGACGGAATCAAGCGGCCGTCCGGCAGCACGCCAGCGACTTCGACCAGCGCCACGTCCAAATGCCCCAAAAAGCCAAACCACACAAACTGCGCCATGTGCGACAGGTGGATGTCCATGTACTGCATGGTGCCGGCGTTGATGCGCTCGCGGCACGCCGGGTCGGACTGGTAGGGCATACGCATATCGATGCCGCCGACTTTGGCCAGCGCGCCGTCCAACTCGGGTGCGGTGGATGCACCCGTCCACAGGCCAATCTTGAACGGCTTGCCTTGGGCGTGCTCGCTCTCAATGCGCCGCGCCAGTGCCAGCGGCACGGCTTTGGGATAGCCAGCGCCAGTGAAGCCGCTCATGCCGACGTTGGCTCCCGCAGGAATCAGTGCAGCGGCTTGGTCGGCGGACATGACACGGTCAAGAAGGGCAGGGTGCAAAACCCGATCAGCGAGGGACATGGTGGAACTCCAGCAACAAAACAGGGCGGCGCAGCAGCGCTGCGGCCAGACAAGCCCGAATCTTAGTCGGGCGGGGCGTAAATCTAAGGGTAAACCCTTACACCGTTCTGTCTGTCGTGCGCAGCGCTCAGTTTTTGCGGTTGAGCAGCGCGTACAACAAGATGGCGCCAAAAGTGGCGGTGCCGATGCCGCCCAGCGCAAACTGGCCAAACTTCAGCGTGAAGTCGCCCGTGCCCAAAATCAAAGTGATGGCGGCGACGATGAGGTTTTTGTTGAGCGAAAAATCGACCTTGTTATCGACCCAAATGCGCGCTCCGGCAACGGCAATCAGGCCAAACACCACGATGGACACGCCGCCCATCACCGGCAGCGGAATCGCCTGAATCACCGCGCCAAACTTGGGCGAAAAACCCAGCAGCACCGCAATCAGCGCGGCGACAAAAAACACGGCGGTGGAATAGATTTTGGTCGCCGCCATCACGCCGATGTTTTCGGCGTAGGTGGTCACGCCGGTGCCGCCGGCACTGCCACTGACCATGGTGGCAATGCCATCGCCAATGAAGGCGCGCCCCATGTACTGGTCGAGGTTTTTGCCGGTCATGGCGGTGACGGCTTTGATGTGGCCGAGGTTCTCCGCCACCAAAATAATCACCACCGGCACGATCAGCAGCATCGCCGGCGCGCTGAACACCGGCGCGGCAAAGCCCGGCAGCCCCAGCCACGGCGCGGCCAGCACGCCCGAGACATCCACCGGCTTGCCCAGTCCCAAGCCGTTGGTTAGCAGCGCATACAGCAGGCTCGACAAAATCAGGCCGACCAAAATCAGCAGCCGCTGCCACATGCCGCGCGTCAGCACCGCCACCAAGCCGACGCTGACAAAGGTCAGCACCTGCATCCAGCTGTCAAAGTTGCTGGCGGCCATGTTTTTGATCGGAATGCCGGCCAAGTTCAGACCAATCACGGCGACGACCGAGCCGGTGACCACCGGCGGCATAAAGCGCTCAATCCAGCGCGTGCCGACCAGCTGCACGATGCAGCCGACCAGCGTATAGACCGCACCGCAGGCAATGATGCCGCCCAGCGCCAGCCCGATGTTGGCGTTAGGCCCCGCGCCGGCATACGACGTGGCGGCAATCACCACGCCAATAAAAGCAAAGCTCGAACCCAAATAACTCGGCACCTTGCCGCCGGTGATGAGAAAGAAAATCAGCGTGCCAATGCCGCTCATCAAAATCGCCAAGTTGGGATCGAACCCCATCAAGATTGGCGCCAGCACCGTCGAGCCAAACATGGCCACCACGTGCTGAATCCCCATCGCGCCGGTCTGCGGCCACGGCAGGCGCTCATCGGGGGCAATCACGCCGCCGTGTTGCAGCGCGTCGGCGCTTTTCTCTTTCCAAGACATAAAGGCCATGGATGTTTCTCCGTTGGTGTATCGATAAAAGTGGGGCGCTTGGTCAGCGCGGCGCAGCGATTATCACTTCTTTTTTAATAGCTAATAGCGCCCGTATCTAAAGGGCTAGAGGCTGATTTGGCTTAAAAATCAGCACAAAGCGCGTGCCGCTGGCGCTGCTCTCGACCCGCACCGCGCCGCCGTGCATTTGCAGGATGGAGCGCACGATGGCCAGCCCCAGCCCGCCCGAGTCGCCCGGCTGCGCGCGCGCCGGGTCGCAGCGGTAAAAGCGGTCAAACAGGCGCGGCAAATGTTCCGCCGCAATCGGCGCGCCGTGGTTGCTGACGCTGATTTGCGCGACTTCGCCGGTGTCAGTCGCCAGCACGCAATCAATCTGCACCGGGCTGTCGGCGCTGCCGTAGCGCAGCGCGTTGGCGATCAAATTGGCCAGTGCCCGGCGCAGCAGCTGCGGCTCGGCGTGCAGCGTGCCGTGGGCGGCGTTGACCAGCGTGATGCCGCGCTCCTCGGCCATGCCTTCAAAGTAGTCGCACAGCTGCGCCACCAGCGCGTGCAGGTCAATCGCCTCGCGCTGCGCGGCAGCGTCGGGCTGCTCGGCGCGCGCCAAAAACAGCATGTTGTCAATCATCCGCGCCAGGCGCTGGTATTCCTCCAAATTCGAGGCCAGCAGCGCTTGGTAGTCCTCGGCGCTGCGGTTTTTGCGCAAGGCCCACTCGGTTTGCCCCATCAGGTTGTTCAGCGGCGTGCGCATCTCGTGCGCCAAGTCTTCCGAGAAGCGCGAGAGCCGGCCAAAACCGTCCTCCAACCGCGCCAGCATTTGATTGAACGCATCGCCCAACTGCTGCAGCTCGTGGACTTGCGCGGCGCTGTCCAGGCGCAGGTGCAGGTGTTGCACATCAATCGCCGCCGCCCGCGTCGCCAGCCGCCGCACCGGGCGCAACCCGCGCTGGCTGACCGCCCAGCCCAGCCCAAACGCCAGCAGCGCGCCAGCGCCCAGCGCCAGCCACAGTTTCAGCCGGTAGGCGGCCAGCATTTGCGTGCGCTCGGCCAGCAGCTTGCCGGCCACCAGCGTCAGCGGCTGGCCCTCGTACACCACGTGTTGCCACGCCAGCCGCGCCGGCGCATGGCCGGCGCTGTCTTGCAGCTGCACCCCGGTGCCGGCGGGCAGCAGCGGCACCGCCATTTGCAGCGGGTTGATTTCAATCAGCGGCTGGTTATTGCTGCCCAGCACCCACAGCAAGTCGCCTTGGTTGCCCAGCATGTTGGCGTACAGCTGCGGGCGCTGGCGCAGCGCCTCGATGCTGTCGCTGTCGCCAATCAGCGTGCGCATCCTCTCTACCCGACCGACCAACGCGGCGTCGTCGCGCCAAGCCACCTCGCGCGCCAGCGACTGGTACAGATAAAACCCCAGCGCCCCCAGCAGCAGCAGGCTGACCAGCGCAAACATCAGCGCCAACCGCAGCGCCAAGCCGCGCGGCCACAGCCCTGACAGTGGCACTTTGCTCATTCGGGCGCCTCCAGCGTGTAGCCCATGCCGCGCACGGTGTGGATTAGCTTCGGTGTAAACGGATCGTCCACCTTGGCGCGCAGCCGGCGAATGGCGACATCGACCACATTGGTGTCGCTGTCAAAGTTCATCTGCCACACCTGCGAGGCAATTTGCGTGCGCGAGAGCACCTCGCCGCTGCGCTCCATCAGCAGTTGCAGCAGGGCAAATTCTTTGTTGGTCAGCGTGATGCGCTCGGTGCCGCGCAGCACGCGGCGGCGCAGCACGTCCAGCTGCAAATCGGCCACTTGAAACTGCTCGACCTCGCGCGGCGGACCTCGGCGCAAGAGCGTGCGCACGCGCGCCAGCAGCTCGGCGTAAGAAAACGGCTTGACCAAATAGTCGTCAGCGCCAAGTTCTAGTCCTTTGACGCGGTCTTCCACCGCATCGCGCGCGGTCAAAAACAGCACTGGCACTTGGCTCTTGCGCCGGATGATTTGCAGCAGCTGCCAGCCGTCAATGCCGGGCAGCATCACATCCAAAATCACCAAGTCGAACTCGCTTTCTTGCGCCAAAAACTGGCCGTCAATGCCGTTGTGCGCCACCTCGACCGCGTAGCCCGACTCGCTCAGGCCTTTGCGCAAATAGTCCGCCGCCTTGACCTCGTCTTCCACCACCAAGATTCGCATATGCGTGTGCCTCCAGAGGCGGTAAGCGTAGGCGCAAACCGGCGCTGCGTGGATTACAACTTTGTCATCCCATCGCCATGCTTTTGACGGGGGCGGCGGCGCACCATTGCGGTTCTGTCATTCGTACCGCTCCAAGGAATCCGCCCATGCCATCTCGCTTATCTGCCCGCTCTGCCCTGACAGCTTTTGCTTTGTGCGCCACGGCCGCCACCAGCGCTTTTGCCGCATCACCTGCCGCATCGCCCGCTGCGGTGTTGCCCGCCCAAGTGCTGCAGCAACCCAATGTGTCGCTGGCGCTGGCCAACGAGCTGATCAACGCCACGCTGGCCGCCTGCCACGCCGAAGGCCGCTCGGCTGTCGCCGTGGTGGTGGACCGGGGTGGCAACCTGATTGCGCTGCAGCGGGGCGACAACGTCGGCCCGCACAACACCGATGCAGCGGTGCGCAAAGCCTTCACCGCCCTGTCCACCAAAAGCCTGACACGCCAGTTGGCCACCAATGCCCGCGCCAATCCTGACTCGCACAACCTCAACACCGTCGATTCCCTGCTGCTGATTGGCGGCGGCGTGCCACTGCGCATCGGCACCGAGGTGATTGGCGCGATGGGCGTTGGCGGCGCGGGCGGTGCAGTGCAAGACGAAGCCTGCGCGCTCAAAGCGATTGCCAAAGTTTTGCCGGCGGCCTCACCTGCGCCAGCGAATTGATTTGTTAACGATTTTTTTCTAACCACTGACAAGGACTCTTCACCATGACCATGACTTTCAAATCCCTCTGCGCCGGCATTGCTTTGTGCGGCGCTTCGGCCATCGCTTTTGCTGCCGGCAACCCGCTGAGCGTGCACGTGCTGAACCTGCAAGACGGCCTGCCCTCGCCCGGCGTCAAAGTGCTGCTGGAAAAGCAAAACGGCAAAGACTGGACGCAACTCAACACCGGCACCACCAACGAGCAAGGCCGCATCACCGCACTGTTTCCTGAAGGCAAGGCGCTGGAAAAGGGCAACTACCGCGTCACCTTCAAAACGGGCGAGTGGTTTGCCGCGCACAAGCAGACCACGTTCTTCCCCGAAGTGCCGGTGATTTTTGCGGTCGATGGCACCGTGCCGCACTACCACATCCCACTGCTGCTGAGCCCGTTTGGGTTCTCGACCTACCGCGGCAATTAATTTAATTGCTATTAAAAAAAGAGCTTGTAGCGCACGTATTTAAAGGGCTACAGGCTCTTTTTGCTTGTAATTTGAACGGAGCAAGCGCAGGGCATCCACATAATGTGGCGGCTGCGGCGCTTTGGCGGCGCTTTCGCACAACGACTTTAGGATGCCCGCCCATAACGCTGCACGCGCTGCACGCGCTGCACCCGCTGGCACTGCTGTTTGCGCTGTCAGGCTCGCTCATGATTAGCCGCGTGCGCATTCCCAAGCTTTGAGCCACATGTGTGCCAACGCTGGCGAGATAAGAAAACGTTCAGAGACACGCTTGACGCAGCACCACGGTACACTTTGTGCCTTTCATATTTCGCAAACCCATGGCTATTGAAACTGTGCGCACAGCTCGCACCAGCTTTGATCTCAAGAGCGCTTCGCTGCCGGTGGTGGCCGTTGTTCTCAAGACCACCGACACCGCAGTGCTGACGGCGGAGTTGGCGCTGCGCATGGCGGAAGCGCCTGGTTTTTTTGATAACGACCCGGTGTTAATCGACTTGGCACCGGTGCGCGAAGAAGACAGCAGCATCGACTTTGCCACCATCATGTCCATGCTGCGCAATCACCACACGGTGCCTGTAGCGGTGCGCGGCGGCAACGAGGCGCAAATGCAGGCCGCTTTTGCCGCTGGTTTGATTGCTGCGCCTGAGGTGACACCCACGCGTGCGCCCATAGCAGTTGCTGCCGAGACGGCCGAGCAGCTTGAGCGCATCGATGACATCAATCAGCCAGCCCAGACAGCCCAGACAGCAGATGCCGAGCCGGCGTATCCAGACATGCACGTGCCGCCCTTGGTGATTCCCGGCGCGATGGTGATTGACAAGCCGCTGCGCTCGGGCCAGCAGGTGTATGCGCGCGGCACGGATTTGGTGGTGTTGGCCATGGTCAGCTTTGGTGCCGAAGTGATTGCCGACGGCAATATCCACGTGTATGCCCCCCTGCGCGGGCGGGCGATTGCTGGCGCGCGCGGCAATATCCACGCGCGCATTTTTAGCACCTGCATGGAGCCGCAACTGGTCTCCATTGCCGGCATTTACCGCACCACTGAAGTCGCTATTTCTGCAGATGTCTTGGGCAAATCGGCCCAAGTGCGTCTGGATGGCGAGAAGCTGCTGATCGAGCGGCTTTGATTTTCATTTTTATTAAAGAGTAGCAACACATGGCCAAAATCGTCGTCGTGACGTCTGGCAAAGGTGGCGTCGGCAAGACCACCACCAGCGCAGCCTTCTCCTCGGGGCTGGCGCTGCGCGGCCACAAAACCGCAGTCATCGACTTTGACGTCGGTCTGCGCAACCTTGACCTCATCATGGGCTGCGAGCGGCGCGTGGTCTACGACATCATCAACGTCATCCAAGGCGAGGCCAACCTGAGCCAAGCCTTGATCAAAGACAAGCACAGCGACAACTTGTTTGTGCTGGCCGCCTCGCAAACGCGCGACAAAGATGCGCTGACCCTCGAAGGCGTTGGCAAAGTGCTCGACGACTTGGTGGCGATGGACTTTGAATTCATCATCTGCGACTCGCCCGCCGGCATCGAAAGCGGCGCCCTGATGGCCATGCACTACGCCGACGAAGCGCTGGTGGTGACCAACCCCGAGGTGTCTTCGGTGCGCGACTCAGACCGCATTTTGGGCATGCTCGGCTCCAAAACCAAGCGCGCGATTGAGGGCGGCGCGCCCATCATCGAGCACCTGCTGATCACCCGCTACAACCCCAATCGGGTCGATGAGGGGCACATGCTGTCGCTGAGCGACATCCAAGACATCTTGCGCATCAAGCTGATTGGCGTGACCCCTGAATCGGAAGCGGTGCTGCAAGCCTCCAACCAAGGCCTGCCGGCCATTCACCTCAAGGGCACTGACGTGGCTGAATCGTATGAAGATTTGGTAGCGCGCTTTTTGGGCGAAGAGCGGCCAATGCGCTTTACGGAAGCACACAAAGTCGGTTTCTTTAAGCGCATTTTTGGCGGAGCTAAATAATGTCGTTGCTGTCGCTTTTTTTGGGCGAGAAAAAAACCGCCAATGTGGCGCGCGAGCGGCTGCAAATTATCTTGGCGCACGAGCGCAATGGCCGCCACGCCACCACGCCCGATTATTTGCCGGCACTGCAACGCGAGCTGCTGGCGGTGATCTCTAAATACGTGTCGATTGATTTGACCGATATCAGCGTCAATTTTGAGCGCCAGGACAACCTTGAAGTGCTCGAAGTCAAAATTGAATTGCCTGACGCAGTACGTTAAAGGGCACTGGCGCTTTGCCGCCGTGCTCACTGCGAGCGCCGCCTTGGCCGCGCCGCTGTTGGCCTCCACCCTGCCGGTGCAGACTGCGCCGCCCAGTGCTTGCAGCTTGTTTTTGCCGCGCCTGCCCGGCATCGCCGCGCCGCAGTGCCGCGCGGCGCAGTTGGTGCCCAGCGGCGCGCATTCGCAGCAGGGGCGGCCGCTGTTTTGGCGCGACGTGCAAACGCCGGCCAGCAAAACACTGGCACCGCTGCGCGTGCTGGTAGTGGGTGCCATCCACGGCGATGAGCTGACCTCAGCCTCGCTGGCGCTGCAGTGGATTGCGCTGGCCGAAAAAGCCCACACCAGCGCTCAAGCCGTCCACTGGCGCTTTATTCCGGTGCTCAACCCGGACGGCTTTTTGGCGAAAAAACCCAGCCGCGTCAACGCGCGCGGTGTGGATTTGAACCGCAACTTCAACACGCCCCAATGGCAGCGCGACGCGCCGATTTACTGGGAAAAGCGCACCCGCAAAGACCCGCGCCGCTGGCCCGGCCCGGCACCGTTGTCGGAGCCAGAGTCGCAGTTTTTGCACCAGCAAATGGACCAGTTTGAGCCGCAATTGGTGGTCAGCATCCACGCACCGTATGGCGTGCTCGACTTTGACGGCCCGCACGAGCCGCCCCAGCGCTTGGGCAAATTGCGCCTTGACCGGGTGGGTGTGTTTCCCGGCTCGCTCGGGCACTATGGCGGCGTGCAGCAGGGGATGCCGGTGGTCACCATCGAACTTGACCACGCGCTGAACATGCCGCGCGAGGCCGAAGTGCGCTCGATGTGGAGTGACCTGCTGCGCTGGATGGACGCGCGTTTGCTGCACTCGCCAGACACTTCCGCGCCCTTGCCGCAAGCCAAAAACCACCGTCCCAGCACGGCAAAATAGCAGTCAAATCGGCCTCTAGCCCAATAAACACGGGCGCTAGCAGCTATCAAAATAAGTAGAGAGGTCGCAGCTTAGGTTGCAAACAGGCACAGCGTTGCACCGAGCTATTTGTGCGGCCCCAGAAATTTGTCGCCATTGAAATGGATCATGTGTTCTGGTGCATCAGCGATCCAGACTTCTGTTTCCCATGCAATATCTTTGGCGAATTTCCGATAGGTATCTCGATCCAAAAATGCCGTTACAAAAATCAGGTCTGCGGTGCATTCCGCAGCAGAGTGCAGCAAAACACTGCGTCGTAATTCGGTGATCGGGTTGGCGGTGGTGACCGCCTCAATCAGGTAGAGCCAATTTTCCTTTGCCGAATAGGCGACCACATCAGGAAGCTTGTCATGGGCCAACTCAAAGAAATTGATTTTTTTGAGCCCTTTTTCATCAAGAAACAGATTTTTCTTTGCCGTATCCCCCACATACAAAACTTCGGCCCCATGACCGTAAATAGGCAAGAAAGATTCAATAACCGCTTTCTGCAAATCATTGTGTTTGCCCGCACTGAATGTCAGTTTCACCTCGGAGTTGATCTGCACGGGCACGCGAGCCAAATCTCGCACTCTGCTGAGCCTAGAAGCCAATGTCGGTTGATCGCGATGGAACTCCTCTACCGCTTGCTGCCACCCCGCATCTCCATATTTCCGAATGGCTTTTGCAGCTGCCGGATGGGTGGCAAAACCCATCCCATTACACACAAGTCCCCCCATGCGCTCCAATAGGCGCTTTTTCATAACCACGCAGACCTTCCATGAGCTGGGCACAAGAAGAATTCAAGACCCTGGAGCTGGGCGATCAGCGCCTGAACGCGCGTGCTGTG
>JBHCAP010000005.1:0-16142 GCA_041798325.1 Giesbergeria sp. | reverse complement strand
GCAGCGGCTGGCGTGGCTGGCGCGCCCGGTGGCGGTGCCGTGGGTCAGCAGCAGGCGCATTCCCGGCAGTTGTTGGCGCAGCGCGGTCAGCAAAATGGCAGCGGCGCGGGTTTCGCCCAGCGAGACGGCGTGCAGCCACACCAGCGGCGCGGCGCTGTGGGGCGACGCCGTGTCGTTGCCATAGCGACCAAAGCGCTCCTCGATGTGCTCGCCATACCCCGGCTCGGCGACGGCGCGGCGGCGCAGCTTGCGGCGCAGCAGCGGCTGCACTGCCCACGTCAGCGCCGAATACAGCCACAGTGCAGCGCCGGGCATTAGGGGCATTGATGTCAACAAAAGCTCAATGCGCCGCGTCGCCCACCACCGCGTCCGGCTTGACGCGGTGCAGCAGCGCCAGCATGTCGTGCGTGATGCGCGCCAGCGCCTCGGGCGTGTGACCCTCAAAGCGCAGCACCAGCACCGGCGTGGTGTTGCTGGCGCGAATCAGGCCAAAACCGTCCGTCCAATCCACCCGCAGGCCGTCGATGGTGTTGATCTGCGCGGGCGCGGCGAAGGTGCTGGCGGCCAGCTCTTGCAGCTGGGCGGTGAGTTGGTGCGGCTCGCCCTCAGCGCAGGTGACGTTCAACTCGGGCGTGCTGAAGCTGGTCGGCAGGGCGTTGAGCAGCGCGCTCGGGTCGCTGCTGCGGCTGACAATTTCGAGCAATCGGGCACCGGCGTAAGTGCCGTCGTCAAAGCCGAACCAGCGCTCTTTAAAGAAGATGTGGCCGCTCATCTCGCCACCGAGGGGCGAATCCAGCTCTTTCATGCGCGCTTTAATCAGCGAATGGCCGGTTTTGTACATCACCGGCTCGCCGCCGGCAGCGGTGATGGCGGGCGCTAGGCGCTGGGTGCATTTCACGTCAAACAAAATTTTGCCGCCCGGCACGCGCGTGAGCACGTCTTGCGCAAACAGCATCATTTGCCGATCCGGGAAGATGTTGTTGCCCTCTTTGGTGACGATGCCGAGACGGTCGCCATCGCCATCAAAGGCCAAGCCCAACTCGGCATCGCTGTCCTTCAAAGCGGCAATCAAATCGCGCAGGTTCTCCGGCTTGCTCGGGTCGGGGTGGTGGTTGGGAAAGTTGCCATCCACCTCAGAAAACAGCTCAATCACCTCGCAGCCCAGCGCGCGGAAGATGCCCGGAGCGGAAGCGCCGGCAATGCCGTTGCCGCTGTCGATAACGATTTTCATCGGGCGCGCTAATTTGATGTCGCCGACGATGCGCTCGGTGTAGGCCGCCAGCACGTTGGCTTGGCTGATGCTGGCACCGGGGACGATGTGCCAGCTCTCGTCCTGCATGGTTTGGCGCAGCGCTTGAATTTCGTCGCCAAAAATGGCGCGGCCGTTGAGCACCATCTTGAAGCCGTTGTAGTCCTTGGGGTTGTGGCTGCCGGTGACTTGGATGCCGCTCTTGCACAGCGTGCTGGCGGCAAAGTACAGCATCGGCGTGGTACACAGGCCAACATCAATCACCTCCAAGCCCGATTCGGCCAAACCCAGCATCAAGGCCGATGCCAGCTTGGCGCCCGACAAGCGCCCATCGCGCCCGACGGCGACGGTGGTTTGGCCTTCAGCGCGGGCGGCTTTGGCAAAAGCGCGGCCAAGGCCACGGGCGACGGCTTCGTTCACGGTGGCGGGCACGATGCCGCGAATGTCATAAGCCTTAAAAATCGAGGAAGTGAGCTGCACGGACGTTCTTTCTAGTGATGCTTAAAAACCGGCTGCATTGTAGGCAGCACTGTCAGATGCGCCCTTGCCGTAACTATTAAATCCATAGCTATCAGCGCTTACCCTGTATGCCTTAGAGGTCAATTTCGCATTTAATGGCAACTTTCGTAACGCTACAGCAAGCGCGTACAAAAATCCGCCCTAAACTGCCGCCATGGTTTTAGCGCCCCTTCAACCCACACCCACCAACCCACACGACACCAGCGTGCCCGTCCATGCTGCGTGATCTCTTTTTGGCTGCGGGCTTGTTGGCGCTGTTAACGTTGGCAACGGCAACGATTCCTGTCCATACCCTGTTACGCAACTCATGGCGCTTTCGGGTGATGGTGGGCTTGGCCGCTGGGCTGGCAGCGGGTGCCAATATGGCGCTGCCGGCTCTGCAACAGGTCATTGCACCGTTCAATGCGCCACCGGTGAGCACGGCCATCGCCATGCTGATTTTTGGCCCTGTCGCTGGCCTGACGAGTGCGGCCACCGTGGTGCTGTTTCACTTGGTGCTGCACCCATCGCCGGTCGCGCTGGGCCTCGCCAGCTTGGCTGCGACGGCGAGCTTGGCCTACGGCTGGCACCAAGTGCGCCAGCGCAGCCATCTCAACGTCATCGTGGCCTTGGCCGGCCTGTCTTTGACGCTACCGCCGCTGCTGCACCTGTGCCTGCAGCTGTGGAGCAGCGCAGCGGCGACAGAGTGGCTGCACCCGCTGACATGGCGTTTTGGGCTGGGCACGCTGCTGCTGGGCAGTGGCATTGAGCTGGTTCTGGGGCGTGCGCGCTCGGTGCAAGCGCTGCGCACCGCGCAAGCCAAATACGCTGCTATCTACGACGCGATGCCTGACGCTGCTGGCATTACGCGGCTGCTCGATGGCATTTATTTAGAAGTCAACGCCACGTTTTGCAACCTGCTGGGCTTGGCACGCGAAGACATCATTGGTCGCACCTCGAAACAACTAGGCATTTGGGCCACCGAGCATGAGCGCGCCAAATTGTTAGAGACGCTGGAGCGCGACGGCAAAGTCGAGCACTTAGAACTGTTGGCTCAGGGCAAAAACGGGCGTATTCCGGGGCTGATGTCGGCCCAGCCAGTGCAAATAGACGGCCAAGCCTGCATGGTGTTTGTGTTTCGCGACATCACCCAAGAAAAGCACACCAACAATGAGCTGCAAGCGCGCAACAGCCTGCTGCAGCAAGCCGGTCGCTTGGCGCGGCTGGGCGCTTGGGAAGATGTGCGTGGCCGGGGCATCGTCTATTGGTCAGACGTTTGCTACGACATCCACGCTCTGCCAGCGGGCGCGCCGCTGCCGCGCAACTACATCGCCGAGCACGTGGCACCTGCATGGCAAGAGACCATGCGCGAGCAAGCACGCCAATGCATCTTGCAGCAGGTGGAATGGAGTGCCGAGATTGAAATTGTGCGTGCTGATGGCGCTTTGACGTGGGTACGTGTGCGCGGTGAGCCAGTCATAGAAAACGGCCGGGTCACCCGCATTCGCGGCGTCATTCTCGACATCGACCAAGCAAAGCGCACCGAACAACGCCTGCGCCAGTCAGAGGAGCGTTTTTTGCGCATCTTCCAGCTGCTGCCGTACCCGATGGGCCTAACGCGCTGCAGCGATGGCAGCCACTTAGACGTCAACACCGCGTGGGAACAAACCATAGGCTTTAGCCGCGCCGAAGCGGTGGGCCAATCGGCCATCGCGCTGGGTCTCTACACGCCGGCACAGCGCGCCGAGCTGATGGCAGCCGTACAAATCGATGGCCACTTGAACAGCTACGAAACCGTGCTCACCACCCGCAGCGGTGAAGAGCGCACCATGCTGCAATCCATCCGCACCACCAATTTCGACGGCGAGGCCTGCTGGCTGTTTGGCATGCACGACATCACCGAGCGCAAACGCAGCGAAGAGTTGGTGCGCGAGCGCGAGGAGCTGCTCTCGCTGACCATCTCGGCAGCAGAGCTGGGCTTGTGGGACTGGAACTTGCAAACCGGCATCATCACCGGCGACCAGCGCTGGCACGACATGCATGGCAGCAGCGCCGAGATGCCCCAGCCGGCATCGGCTTTGCATTGGACTGGTGCCATGAATCTGCCCCACATCAGCACCGAAGTGGCCGCCCGCTATCACGCACACCCCGATGCGCCGTTTGATACCACATGGCGCATCACCCACCCCGAAGATGGCGAGCGCTGGATCCGCAACTTGGGCAAGATCGTCAGCGTCGATGCGGACGGGCAGCCATTGCGAATGCTCGGTGCCAGCATCGACGTGACCTCGCAGCGCAGGCAAGAAGAGCGCTTGCAAAAAATGGCGCACTACGATGCCTTGACCGGCCTGCCCAACCGCGTGCTGCTGGCGCAAAAACTAGAAGAGGCAATGGCCAACGTCAAGCACAGCCACAAGCTGCTGGGCGTGGCCTACCTTGATTTGGATGGATTCAAACCCGTCAACGACCGTTTTGGCCACGAAACCGGTGACCAGTTGCTGGTGATGGTGGCTAAGCGCCTGACGCGGGCGCTGCGCTCATGCGACTGCGTAGCGCGCTTAGGCGGTGATGAATTTGTCATTCTGCTACCCGATTTGACCAACGTCTGCGATAGCGAGGCGGCACTGCGCACCGTGATGCAAAGCATTGCCAGCCCATATGTACTGAGCACCGAGCGCGCCACCGTCACCGTCACCGCTAGCATCGGCTACACGCTGTACCCACAAGACGCGGCCGATGCCGATACGCTGCTGCGCCACGCCGACCAAGCCATGTACGCCGCCAAGCAAGCCGGGCGCAACCGCTTTCACCAGTTTGATGCTGCTCAAGAACGCGCCACGCAACAAACACGCGAACAACTGACCCACCTGCGCGCCGCACTGGCCGACGGGCAGTTTGTGCTGTTTTTGCAGCCCAAGGTGGACATGCGCTTGGGCACCGTGGTCGGCGCAGAGGCCTTGGCGCGCTGGCAACACCCGGAAAAAGGCATCCTCTCGCCCGCCGCTTTTTTGCCACTGTTAGAGAGCACCGATTTGGAGTTTCCGTTTGGTACCTGGGCGGTCAATACTGCATTGGAGATGATCAAAACGCTGATGGACAACGGCCTGCGCCTGCCAGTCAGCGTCAACATCGCCGCGCCGCACCTGCAACAGCCCGACTTTGCTGAGTGGATGGCGCAGCAACTGGCGCACCACCCGTGCATCCCGCCACAGCTGCTAGAAATCGAAATCACCGAAACCGCCGCGCTCTACAACTTGGATCCAGTATCAGACACCTTGCGCCAACTCGGTGAGCTGGGCATCAAAACATCGCTGGATGACTTTGGCACCGGCTACTCATCGCTGACCTATCTGCGCCGCCTGCCGCTGAGCACACTCAAAATCGACCAAAGTTTTGTAAAAGGCATGATGAGCGACGCGGGCGACCGCGCCATCGTGCAGGGCGTGGTCGGTTTGGCCGGCTCCTTTGGCTACAACGTCATCGCCGAAGGGGTTGAAACCGAAGAGCAAGGCCAAATGCTGCTGCAAATGGGCTGCCCGCTGGCACAAGGCTATTGCGTAGCGCGCCCAATGCCGCTAACAGCCTTTATGGAGTGGGCAGCGCAGTGGCAAGCACCAGTTGCTTGGCGCCATTAGGGAAAATACAAAATCCAGTGCCCACCTCCATTGCCTATACTTCGCTGCTTCACAAAAAGTATTATTTTTGCCTGCGTAAAATTTTTATCGCAGTGCAAAAGTGGACTTGAAATAAATGCTTTACAACCGTTACTTATTTAAACCCAAACACTGATGAAGACGGCTTCAAAGATGAATATCGTAATCTTGGACGACTACCAAGATGCGGTTCGCAAGCTCCATTGCGCCGCACGCCTCGATGCCTATCACGCCAAGGTCTACACCAACACCGTCAAAGGTGTCGGGCAATTGTCAGTGCGCCTCAAAGATGCCGACATCATTGTGCTGACGCGCGAGCGCACCCACATCACGCGCCAGCTGATTGAGAAATTGCCCCGCCTCCAATTCATCGCGCAAACCGGAAAAGTCGGCAGCCATATTGACATAGCCGCCTGCACCCAGCGCGGCATTGCCGTCTCTGAGGGGGCTGGTTCGCCCGTAGCGCCAGCCGAGTTGACATGGGCGCTGATCATGGCCGCTATGCGACGCCTGCCGCAATATATTGCTAATTTGAAGCATGGCACTTGGCAGCAGTCCGGGCTCAAATCCGTCTCCATGCCGCCCAATTTCGGCATTGGCAGTGCGCTGCGCGGCAAGACGCTGGGCATTTGGGGCTATGGCCGTGTGGGGCAAATCGTCGCCGGTTATGGCCGCGCTTTTGGCATGGATGTACGCATCTGGGGACGCGAAGCATCGCGCGCACAGGCGCTCAGAGACGGCTTTCAAGTAGCTAAGACGCGCGAAGAGTTTTTTTCGCAGTGCGATGTGTTGTCGCTGCACCTGCGCTTGCACGAAGATGCGCGCGGCATCATCACCCTCGAAGATTTATCGCGCATGAAAGAGACAGCGCTGCTAGTCAATACCTCGCGCGCCGAACTGATTGAACCCGATGCGCTGATCGCCGCCCTCAACCGCGGCCGCCCCGGTATGGCGGCGATTGATGTATTTGAAACCGAGCCGATTTTGCAAGGTCACGCGCTGCTGCGGCTAGAAAACTGTATTTGCACGCCACATATCGGTTATGTAGAGCAAAATAATTACGAAATTTATTTCGGCTCGGCGTTTGATAACGTTATTAATTTTATTAATGGCTCGCCGACTAATATCGTCAATCCAGAAGTGCTGCAAACATAAGCACTAATCGACACAAAAAAACTGGCGCATCACATTTTAAAAAAAGGGGCTGAGCCTTTACTCAGCAGCTCATCGGCTACCGCCTCATACACCACTTGGCGTACCACAGACTCGACTTCTTCGCGCAACCGGGGCAAGATTGAGCGGGTTTGCTCTTGTACCACCGTCGCAATCGCATCGCGCAAGCGCTGCTCCAATCCCACATCGACACGCTGCATGACGCGGTGAACCAACATCTCCTCAAAGCCATCAGGAATGACCCACTGAGGCGGTACAGGCGCAGGCGCAGCCTCCAGTACTGGTGGCAATGGCACAGCGCTGGTATCGGGCACCACCTCGGTCAGTGTGGGCACGAAGCGCGGTGGATTTCTGGGCGGCATAGGCGTGGACATAGAGGGCAATTTTCAGCTTTTTAAAACCAAATCATGGCGCACGATGGCATAGCCGCGCTGGATATAGTCGCGCCAGCGGCTGCGCGCTTGCTGACGATCCATCTCGTCATGGGCACTGACCACTTCAATAAGGCGGGCAAAATACTCAAAACCGACGGGGACTTGATCGCCTAAATTGAGCAACACCTGCCGCCTTTGCTGCGGGGCTTGACTGGGATCAGGCAGCAGCCATATCGGCGAAACCTCTAGCACTTGCGCTGGGCTGTCAGCGCGGGCGTGGGCGAGAAACTCTTGCGGCGCCAGCGCCCACAGCCGCGTGCTCAACGCATCAAGCGTCGGTGCAGCTGCAGTAATGACCAAGGGATGCCCACTGCGCAGCATTTTTCGGGCAAAGCGGCAGGCGTAGGCCAGCTTGTCCGGCGCATTGAAGTGAAAAGCAACCTCGGTCATCACTGCCAGCGGCTTACTTGGCGCTCGTTTTGCGAGCGCCTGCTTTTTTGGCAACTGGCATCTTGGCAGCCACTTTGGGCGCAGCCTGGATCTTGACCTTCGCTGGCGACAGCTTGGCCGGCACACCAGCGCCAGCTTGTAGCAAGTAATGCATCAGCAAACCAACCGGGCGACCCGTCGCGCCTTTGGCAGCGCCACCTTTCCATGCCGTACCAGCAATGTCCAAATGCGCCCACGGAAATTCACCGACAAAGCGCTGCAAAAACTTGGCTGCCGTGATGGAACCCGCTGGGCGACCCGCCACGTTGGCGACGTCAGCAAAGTTGGTCTTCAGGCCTTCGGCGTACTCATCGTCCAACGGCATACGCCAGCACGGGTCTTGCGCGCTTTCGCCCGCCGCCAGCAGTGCTTGGGCCAAAGTCTCATCGCTGGAGAACAAGCCACTGCGCACGCCGCCCAAGGCAATCACGCAAGCACCAGTCAGCGTAGCAATATCGACCACCGCAGCCGGCTTGAGGCCAGCAGCGTAGGTCAGCGCATCGCACAGCACCAGTCGGCCTTCGGCGTCGGTGTTCAAAATTTCGATGGTTTGACCGCTCATGCTGGTCACTACGTCGCCGGGTTTGAGGGCGCGGCCATCGGGCATGTTTTCGCACGCCGGAATCAGGCCGACGACGTTGATGGTCGGCTGCAGCTCGGCCAGTGCGCGGAACACGCCTAGCACGCTGGCAGCGCCGCACATATCGAACTTCATCTCGTCCATCTCCGCGCCCGGCTTGAGCGAGATGCCGCCCGAGTCAAACGTGATGCCCTTGCCCACCAGCACGATAGGCGCTTGGGTTTTGGCAGCACCGGTGTAGCGCAGCTCAATAAAGCGCAGCGGCTCTTTGGAGCCTTGCGCCACGGCCATGAACGAGCCCATGCCCAGCTTGGCCACTTCCGCCGGCCCCATCACTTTGCACTGGATACCGGTGTGCTTGGCCAGCCCTTTGGCAGCATCGGCCAGCAGGGTTGGCGTGGCGTAGTTGCCGGGGCGATTGCCCCATTCGCGCGCAAACTCCACACCAACGCTGACAGCAACGCTGTGCTCAAACGCTTGTGTGACGGCAGCGGTATCGGTTACGCCAATCACCACGCGGTTCAGCACCGAGGCTTCGGCCTTGGGCTTGGTGGTGGTGTACACGTAGCTGGCCTGCGCCACGGTTTGCACCGCTGCGGTCACCGCATCAGCCGAGGCTGCGCCAGCAAAGCACAGCACTGCACGCTTTACTGCGGGCGCACGCAACAGCGCCGCTGCCGCCTGCACGCCAGCGCGCACACCGCGCGCATCGCCAGAGCCCACGCCCACCAACACCAAACGGCGCGCCGCCACGCCGGCCGCTTGGTACAGCGACAAACTTTGACCGGCTTTGGTCGTCAAATCAGCACTCTTGAGCGCCTGCGCTACGACGGTAGATAAAGCATCGGTGCCGGGCGCAAAGCCATCGGCTACCAGCAGCACCAGCAAGTCACATTTTTCAGCGGCTGCCTTGGGCAGCTCCAGCGTCTTTAAATCAAAGTTCATAATTAGTACCTTTTTCTTTCGCGCCCATGTTATTCGATTCATCTGTTCGCAAAGAGCTGGCGCGCGGCTTTGGTGCCACGCTGGTGGTGCTGGTCACCGTGGTGATGACCATGATGCTGATTCGCACCTTGGGTCAGGCTGCCCGTGGCAACGTCAACCCATCCGACATTATTTTGGTGATGGGCTTTACCGTGCTCGGCCAGTTGCCGACTATTTTGTGCCTGAGCCTGTTTATCGCCATCGTCGCCGCACTATCGCGCATGTACCGCGACAGCGAAATGGTGATTTGGTTTGCCAGCGGCCAAGGCTTGGCCAGTTTGCTCGCACCGCTACTTCGCTTTGCATGGCCGGTGTTGGTGGTGGTGGCCGCGTTATCGTTGGTGGTCTGGCCGTGGGCAAACCAGCAAATCCAAGGCATGCGCGCCCAATACGAGCAGCGCGGCGACATCGAGCGCATTGCGCCGGGCGAATTTCAAGAGTCGGCCAACGGCAGCCGGGTATTTTTCATCGACAAAGAAAGCCCTGACCCACAAGCGGCCAACAACGTCTTTATTGCCGCGACCCAGCCGACGGGCGAATCCGTCACCTCTGCCCGCAGCGCGCGGCTGGAAGTGCGCCAAGGCGAGCGTTTTGTGATTTTGAACAACGGCCAGCGCGTCGAATCTTCCAGCGACAAACCCGGCCTAAAAATCAGCGAATTTGCCGAATACGGCGCGCTATTGGGCCAATCGTCTGGCAGCAGTCTGGGCGGTGATGCCGTCAACGTCAAAACCAGCAGCACTGCGCAATTGCTGGCGCAACCTGACCCTATGCACCAAGCCGAGCTGGGCTGGCGCGTGGGCTTGGCTTTAGCGGCGTTTAACTTTGTTGTACTGGCGCTGGCACTGTCGAGCGTCAACCCGCGTGCCAGTCGCAGCGCTAACTTGGTGTTCGCCCTGTTTGCCTTCATCGTTTATTACAACTTTATGGTGTTGGGACAAAGCTGGATTGGCGCGGGAAAAATGCAATTGCTGCCGTTTTTACTGATGCTGCACGGCGGTATCTTGGCTTTTTCTGTCCTGCTGCTGGCAGCACGGCATAACCATTGGTCGCTGCGCCCGTGGTGGCAACGCCGGAGAGCCGCATGAGCACTATTCGCCGCTTTATTTACCTCGAAATCGCCTCGGCAGTGCTGTTTGTCACGCTGGGTTTTTTGGCGCTGTTTTTCTTTTTTGACTTGGTTGACGAGCTGCGCTGGGTCGGGCGCAGCGGCGGCACCTACCAAGCCTCGCACGCGCTGCTGTTTGTGGCGCTGGTGATTCCCAGCCACTTGTACGAATTACTGCCGATTACGGTGCTGATTGGCACCATCTACGTCATGGCGCGCCTAGCGCAAAGTTCTGAATTCACTATTTTGCGCACCAGCGGCTTGGGGCCAGGAAAGGCGCTGGGGATGCTGCTGACGCTGGGCGCAGCGTTTGTCTTAATCACTTTTGCCGTCGGTGACTACGTCGCGCCTTGGACTGACCGCGCCGCGCAACTGGTCAAAGCACGCTCGCTGGGCAAAATTACCACCGGCTCCACCGGCGCGTGGCTCAAAGAGCGCCAAGGCGAGCATTCCTACGCCGTCAACGTGCGCGCTATTGGTGCCGACGGCCAAATGGACAACGTGCGCATCTTTGGCTTTGATGCCGCCAGCCGCCTGATTGAGCAAATTCACGCCAGCAGCGCGCAATTTGGCGCGGACAACACTTGGACGCTGCAACAAGTGCGGCGCAGCAATTTTCACACCCGTGGGGCGGACGAAGCCCGCGTCGAGCACCAGCAACTTCCCATGCTGCGCTGGCCGACCAGCATCACTAGCGACATGGTCGCCGCCGCCGTACTGAAACCCGACCGCATGGCGACCATCGACCTGTTCCAGTACATCCGCCACTTGGAGGCCAACGGCCAAGCCGCCCAGCGCTACGAAATCGAGTTCTGGCGCAAAGTGTTCTACCCGCTCAGTTGCTTGGTGATGGTGGTGCTGGCCTTGCCGTTTGCCTATTTGCACTTTCGCTCGGGCAGCGTCACCACCTATGTGTTTGGCGGCGTGATGGCCGGCATCAGCTTCTTTTTGCTCAACAACGTGTTTGGCTACGCCGGCAATTTGCAAAACTGGTCGCCGTGGCTGACAGCGGCCGCGCCCGGCATGATTTATTCGCTGCTGTCGCTGGGCGCGTTTGGCTGGCTGGTGCTCAGGCGCTGACCCATTTTTTTCCTCTAATTTATGCAAGAACCCAAAAACAGCCACGGCATCATCCTGTTCGCCCACGGCTCGCGTGACCCGTTGTGGCGCGCGCCCATGGAAGCCGTGCGCCAGCGCATTGAGGCGCAACCCCAGCCATCCACCTCAAACGCTACCGCCGTGCGCTGCGCTTATCTAGAGCTGTGCGCCCCCAGCCTGCCCGACGCGGTGCAAGAGTTGGTCACTGAAGGCGCCGGCCACATCACCCACATCACCGTGGTGCCGATGTTTTTAGGCACCGGCAAACACGCGCGCGAAGACCTGCCGGTGCTGGTGCAAGCGCTGCGCAGCGCCCACCCCAGCGTGCAATTTCACGTTCAGCCAGCGATTGGCGAAGACCCCCGCATGACGGCACTGATGGCCGAAATCGCCAGCGCAATTTAGATTCCACCGACTCTTTAGACGATTGCAGCATAATGCAGCGACTTTTTAGCTTGCATTAGATATGAACCTGCACCAATTTCGCTTTGTTCAAGAGGCCGTGCGCCGCAACCTCAACCTGACCGAGGCGGCCAAAGCGCTGCACACTTCGCAGCCCGGCGTGTCCAAAGCCATCATTGAGCTGGAGGGCGAGCTGGGCATTGAGATTTTTGCCCGCCACGGCAAACGCCTCAAGCGCGTGACCGAGCCGGGGCAACACGTGCTCAAAAGCATTGAATTGATCATGCGCGAGGTCAGCAACTTAAAGCGCATTGGCGAGCAGTACAGCGCCCAAGACAGCGGCACGCTGAGTATTGCCACCACCCACACCCAAGCACGCTACGTGCTGCCGCTGCCGGTGGCACGCCTGCGCGAGGCCTACCCCAAAGTCAACGTCAGCCTGCACCAAACCACGCCCGACCAAGTGGCGCGCATGGTGATCGACGAGGTGGCCGAAATCGGCATGGCCACCGAATCGCTGGCTGATTACCCCGAACTGGTGACCCTGCCCTGCTACGAGTGGGAGCACGTTTTGGTGCTGCCGCCAAACCACCCGCTGGCGCAAAAAGAGCGCATCGGCCTCGACGACATTGCCCACGAGCCTTTGATTACCTACCACCCGTCGTTCACCGGGCGCGGCAAGATCGACGCCGCCTTTGCCGCCCGCCGCCTGCAGCCGCGCATTGCGCTAGAAGCCATCGATTCCGACGTCATCAAAACCTATGTGCGCTTGGGGCTGGGCATTGGCATCGTCGCGGAAATGGCGATGCGCGACGACCCGATTGGCGACTTGGTGGTGCGCCCGGTCGGCCATTTGTTTGGCCAAAGCGTGGCGCGCGTCGCCTTCAAGCGCGGCGCGTATTTGCGCAATTTTGTCTATAAATTTGCCGAACTGGTCAGCGACCGCCTCAGCCGTGACCTCGTCGCCCGCGCCATGACCGGGCAAGTCAACGACTACGAACTCTAAAAATGCCCGAACGCACCCCCACCCTGACCAGCCGCCTGCCCCAAGTCGGCACCACCATTTTTAGCGTGATGTCGGCGCTGGCGGCTGAATGCGGCGCTGTCAATCTGGGACAAGGCTTCCCCGACTTTGACTGTGACCCCCGTCTGCTGGACGCCGTCAACGACGCGATGCACGCCGGCCACAACCAGTACGCACCGATGCCCGGCGTGCCGCTGCTGCGCCGCGCCGTCGCTGCAAAAATCGAAGCGCTTCACGCCCGTGCCTATTGCCCGGACAGCGAAATCACCATCACCGCTGGCGCAACGCAAGCCATCTTGACGGCCATCTTGGCCATAGTGCATCCGGGCGACGAAGTCATCGTGCTCGACCCCTGCTACGACAGCTACGTGCCCAACATCGCACTGGCCGGCGGCACGGCGGTGCGCGTGCCGCTCACGCCCGGCACGTTCCGGCCCGACTTCGACAAAATCGCCGCCGCGCTGTCGCCGCGCACCCGGGCCATCATCGTCAACAGCCCGCACAACCCCACCGGCAGCGTCTGGAGCGAGGCCGATATGTTGGCGCTGCAAGCGCTGCTAGCCCCCACCGACGTGCTGCTGATCAGCGACGAGGTGTACGAGCACATGGTGTTTGACGGCCAGCCTCACCACAGCGCCGCGCGCTTTGCCGGTCTGGCCGCGCGTGCTTTCATCGTGTCGAGCTTTGGCAAAACCTTCCACGTCACCGGCTGGAAAATCGGCACCGTCGCCGCGCCGGCGCCGTTGACGGCGGAGTTTCGCAAAGTCCACCAGTTCAACGTCTTCAGCGTCAACACGCCGATGCAGTACGGCTTGGCGCAGTATTTGGCCGACCCGGCGCCGTATCTGCAACTGCCGGCCTTCTACCAAGCCAAGCGCGACCTGTTTCGCAGCGGTTTGGAAGGCTCGCGCCTGCGCTTGCTGCCCAGCAACGGCACCTACTTTCAGTGCGCGGACATTTCTGCCGTCAGTGATTTGAACGAAGCCGACTTTTGCCAATGGCTGGCGCGCGAAGTCGGCGTGGCCGCGATTCCGCTGTCGGCGTTTTACGGCGACGGCTTGGATCAGCGCGTGGTGCGCTTTTGCTTTGCAAAACAAGACGCCACCTTGCACGCCGCGCTAGAGCGGTTGCGCAAACTCTGACCAAAGTCAGTCAAAAAACATCAAAAATAATAGCTACTAGCGCACGTATCCATTGGCCTAGAGGCCAATTTGACTATGAATTCAACGAATCACAGCGCCAACGAAGCGCTCACCCCGGTCGCGCCCCATTTGCGCGTATTCCAGTGGCACGACCACGCCTCGCTGTGGTTCAGCTTGGGGGTTGGCTTGCTGGTGATGCAGGTCGGCGCTTACTTGATGCCGGCAATGGGCACGCGCGATGCGCTGCTGGCCATCGCCTGTGGCTCGGTGCTGGGCGCGGCGCTGCTGGGCTGGGTCGCCAAAATCAGTTGCGACAGCGGTTTGGCCAGCGCCGGGCTGATGCACGCGGTCTATGGCCGCTCGTTTGCGCGGCTGCCGATTCTGCTCAACATCGTGCAACTGCTCGGCTGGGGCACGTTTGAGCTGGTGGTGATGCGCGACGCCACCGTCGCCATTGGCCGCCAGTCCGGCAGCATGGCCGACAGCCTGTGGCCGATGCTGGCCACGCTGCTGTGGGGCGGCGTGATTGTTCTGCTGATCAGCGGCTCGATGGTGCAGCTGGTGCGGCGGATTATTTCGCGCGTGGCGTTGCCGCTGGTGGTGCTGTCGCTGCTGTGGTTGTCGTGGCAATTTTTGGTGCTGGCGCACACGCAAGGGCTGGCGCAGCTGTGGCAGCGGCGCGGCGAAGGCGGCATGGGCGTGATGTCGGCGCTGGATTTGGTGATTGCCATGCCAATGTCGTGGCTGCCGCTGGTGGCGGACTATGCGCGCCACGGCATCAGCGGTAAATCGGCATTTCGCGGCACGTGGCTGGGTTTTGCGCTGGCCAATATCTGGTGCTATGCGCTGGGCGTGCTGATTGCGCTGGTGCTGCCGAGCCAAGATTTGGTCACCGCGCTGCTGCTGGCGCAAGGCGGGCTGATTGCGCTGTCGCTGATTTTGATTGACGAAGTCGATAACGCGTATGGCGATGCTTACTCGGGCGCGGTCTCGGCGCACGCGCTGCAGCCGCGCTGGAGCGTGCGCCGCTGGGGCTTGGTGATGGCGGTGGCGTGTACGTTGCTGGCGTTGGTACTGCCGATCCACCAGCTGGAGCCGTTTTTGCTGCTGCTCAGCTCCATCTTTTTGCCGCTGTTTGGCGTGATTTTGGGGCGGCTGGCGTTTATGCCGCCGGGAACCGTGCTGCTGCCTCCCGCGCACAGCGCGCGCCAAATCCACGCGGTGCCGGTGGCACTGTGGCTGGGCGGCATCGCTTTTTATCACTTGGTGCCGAGTTTTGCGCCGGTGCTGGGCGCGGCCTTGCCAACGCTGGCGCTGTGCTTTGTGCTGGCCTATGCCACCCGGCCTGCAGCCAAGCCTTAAAAGAATATTTTTTAACTATTAAAAAGTGAGCTGCTAGCGCACGTATTTAAAGGCTTTGCGATAGATAACTCTGTCAATTCGATTAAATACGTGCGCTAGCAGCTCACTTTTTTGATAGCTTTTTCATCATTTGTTGGAACTTCACTCGTGGCACTCTGTCGGACGGGCAACCCATTACATTGGTTTACCGTTCATTTTTTTTAAGGAGTGCTGTCGCTGTGTTGTCTTTGTCTCGCCGCCTTTCAATGTCCTTGCTCGCTGTGGGCATGGCCGCCACCGCCTTGTTGAGTGCTCCGGCCACTGCGCAAGCGCAAAATTTTGTCAGCATCCAAGGCAATAAAGTCAAGGTGCGCGAACAGCCCAACACCCGCTCGGCCACGCTGTGGGAATTGGGCAGCGGCTACCCGCTGCAAGTGCGCCAGCGCAAGGGCAATTGGCTGCAAGTGCGCGACTTTGAGAGCACGCTGGGCTGGGTACACGCGCCGCTGACCAGTAAGAAGGCGCATTTAATCGTCACCGCACCGACCGCCAATATGCGCAGCGGCCCCGGTACGCAGCACAAAAAAATCGCCCAACTGGAACAGCACGAAGTGGTGCGCACACTGAAAAAATCCGAGCGCTGGGCGCATGTCCAGCGTGAAAGCGGCCAAAAAGGCTGGGTTGCGCGCAGCCTAACTTGGGGCTGGTAAGCACCAGCGGACATCCTTGTGTATCAACAAGGATGTCCATCAACCTACCAAACGTACAAACGAAAAAAAGCCTGCGGTAGCGCAGGCTTTTTTAATATGGCGGAGTGGACGGGACTCGAACCCGCGACCCCCGGCGTGACAGGCCGGTATTCTAACCAACTGAACTACCACTCCTGATAGGCAGCTTTTGCTTGCATCTTCATGCAAACCAAGCGCTACAACTTGGCGACCCCACGGGGATTCGAACCCCGGTACCTACCGTGAAAGGGTAGTGTCCTAGGCCTCTAGACGATGGGGTCAAAACCTTGGAACTTCCT
>JBHCAP010000004.1:0-78477 GCA_041798325.1 Giesbergeria sp. | reverse complement strand
GAGCTGATCGAAGCCGAGCAGGTGACCTTTGCCGCTGGTGTGCCCACCATTTGGCAAATGCTGCTCAGCCACGTTGCGCCCAATAAGCTGCAGTTTTCTAGCCTCAAGCGCACGGTGATTGGCGGCGCAGCCTGCCCGCCGGCCATGATTGATGCCTTCCAAGACGACTACGGTGTTGAGGTGCTGCACGCGTGGGGCATGACCGAGGTCAGTCCGCTGGGCACTGTCTGCACGCTCAAGCGAAAGCAGTTGGACTGGCCCAAAGACCAGCAAATGCGCGTGCTGCAACGCCAAGGCCGCTGTTTGTATGGCGTGGACATGAAAATCGTGAACGGCGAAGGCAAAGAGCAGCCGTGGGACGGCAAAACCTATGGCGACCTGATGGTCAAAGGGCCGTGGGTGCTCGACAGCTATTACAAAGGCTCCAGCCCGCTGCTGGCCGACGAAAACGGCCAGCGCTGGTTTCCGACCGGCGACGTGGCGACGATTGATGCCGATGGTTTTATGCAAATCACCGACCGCACCAAAGACGTTATTAAGTCGGGCGGCGAGTGGATCAGCTCCATCGACATTGAAAACATCGCGATGGGTCACCCGGCGGTGGCGATGGCGGCCTGCATTGGTATGCCGCACCCTAAATGGGACGAGCGCCCCATCGTGGCGGTGGCACTCAAAGCCGGCGCGCAAGTCACGCGCGAGGAGCTGTTGGCGTTTTACGACGGCAAGCTGGCCAAGTGGCAAGTCCCCGATGACGTAGTGTTTGTCGATGCCATTCCGATTGGTGCCACCGGTAAAATGCTCAAGGTGCGCTTGCGTGAGCAGCTGAAAGATTACGTTTTACCAACGGCTTAAAACGCACACACGTTTTATTCTTATCGTGTTCGTAAAAGTCAAGCGTAAAAGCCATACTATTGATAGACATTTTGTAAATCAAAGTAAATTCATTGCACCACAAAAATCCCCCAAATATCTCTCTAAAAGTACCCGCATGGAGGTGAATTTTTGCCTTGTTGGTGCTTGCCAGTTCATTGCTTGCTTTTATTTTTCATGAATACGATTCAACGTTTTAAACAGCCGTTTCTGGCCTGCACTGGTTTGGGGTTGTTGGGGGTGATGGCGGTGCTGCTGATCGCCGGCTTTAGCGTGCCGGCTCTGGGCGTGGCTGCTGTGCTGGGCGTCGCTGGCGTCGCTGTGGGTTTGTGGCTGGCGCGGGGGCAGGCACAGTTGCTCGACGAGATGCAAGCTTATGTGGCCGCTCAGGCCGAGTTCACTGCCGAGGTGGTGCCGATCTGGAAGGGGCATATCGAGGCTTCGCGCGAGCAGATGGAGACGGCCGTCAATGCGCTGTCTGAGCAGTTTGGCGGCATCGTTGACAAAATTGACGCCACCGTACAAGCCACGTCTATGGAGACCAGTGGCTTGGCCAGTGGTGAAAACAGCTTGGCTGCAGTGTTTGGCCGCAACGAAGCGCAGCTCAGTGCTTTGGTGGCGGTGCAAAACGACGCTACTGCTCGCATGGACGCTATGGTGACCAAGGTGCAAGGGTTGAATCGCTTTATTGCCGAGCTGCAAGAAATGGCAACCGACGTGGATCGCATCGCGCAGCAAACCAATCTGCTGGCGCTGAACGCTGCCATCGAAGCTGCCCGCGCCGGTGAAATGGGCCGTGGTTTTGCCGTGGTGGCCAAAGAGTTCCGCATGTTGTCGAACCAATCAGGCGAAACTGGGCGACGCATTGCCGAAAAAGTCACCGTCATCAGTGCCGACATTGTTGAGACCTGCGACATGGTCACCGGCTCGGTCACGCAAGAAGAAAGTTCACTGGCGACCTCTCAGGCCACGATTGCCAAGGTGCTGGCCGACTTCAAGGCGGTGATTGACATCTTTCAGCACTCGACTGATGTGCTCAAGGACGAAAGCATTGGCATTCAAGATCAGATCAATCAGGCCTTGGTGGCGTTTCAGTTTCAAGACCGGGTCAGCCAAATTTTGGTGCAAGTGATTAAAAACATGGAGCTGATGCCGACAGTGTTAAGCGAGGCGCAGCAGGCGTATGTTGATACAGGTGTGTTGGAGGTTGCTGACCCGCAGCGGGTGCTGAGTGAGCTGCAAAAAACCTATGTCATGGCCGACCAGCACGTGATCCACCAAGGTGGCAAGGTGGCACAGCAAGCAGCCTCCAATATCAGTTTTTTTTAAGGGTTTGACATGAGCAAAACGGTGATGATCGTTGACGATTCGGCCTCGGTGCGCCGTGTGGTAGGTATTGCACTCAAGGGGGCGGGTTACACCGTCATGGAGGGCAGTGACGGGCGCGATGCGCTGTCCAAGCTCACAGGCCAGAAGGTGCACCTCATCATCAGTGACGTGAATATGCCCAATATGGACGGCATCACGTTTCTTAAAGCTGTTAAGCAGCTACCGGCCTATCGCTTTACGCCGGTGATTATGCTGACCACTGAATCAGAAGAGTCTAAAAAGCGCGAAGGTCAGGCTGCTGGTGCCAAAGCGTGGGTGGTTAAACCGTTTCAGCCGGATCAACTTATCGGCGCTGTGCAGCGGCTGTGCTTGCCATGACAACTGGCCAGATGCTGCGCATTGAGGGCGAGTTCACAATTTATCGGGCGATGGAACTCAAGCCAGCGCTGTTTGCCCAGCCGCCAGTGACAGAGATTGATTTGTCGGGTGTGACTGAATTTGACAGCTCGGGCTTGCAATTGTTGATGCTGGCGAAAAAAACGGCAGTGGCTCAGGGGCGGGTTCTCGTTTTGGTGGGGTGCAGTCCGGTCGTTGTCGAGGTGTTTGAGTTGCTCGGCGTAGCCGGATATTTTGATGATCCGTTGACCATTCGTTTGGGTGCAAATGTCGCGGTAAGGAGTTCTGATGGATCTTGATGAAGCTCTGGAGCTGTTCATCGTCGAGTGCCGTGAGCTGCTCGAAGACATGGAAGCTGGCTTGCTCGCGGTAGAGACGGCACAAGAGAAAAGCGAAATCATCAACGCGGTGTTCCGCGCTGCGCACACCATCAAAGGCTCGTCCGGTCTGTTTAGCTTGGACCACATCGTTGCTTTTACCCATGTGGTCGAAAGCGTGCTCGACCGGGTGCGCAGCGGTAAATTGGTGTTGGACGGAAAGTTGGTGGCGCTGCTGCTGGGTTGCGGTGATCACATACGCGCCTTAGTGGATGGTGTGGCCAGCGGTCAGCAGTCGGGCTCGCCCGAACTGGCGCAAGCCGGTGAGCCGCTGACTGTCGGCTTGCGTGCTTATTTAGATGCTGGAGCGGTTGCGCCTAAAGCGGTTGAGGCGTTAGCGACAGCGGCGACAGTTGACGCTACCCAGCGCCCTTTGAGTGGCACCCAAGTCGGCGCTGACCACTGGCATATCTCAGTGCGTTTTGGCGCAGACGTACTGCGCAACGGTATGGATCCGTTGTCCTTCATCCGCTATTTGGGCACGCTGGGACAAATTACCGCTATTGCCACGGTGGCTGATGCGCTGCCCGATGTGGAATTAATGGATCCGGAGACTTGCTATTTAGGTTTTGAGATTGCCTTTAAAGGCCATGTGGACAAAGCCGCTATCGAGCAGGTATTCGAGTTTGTCCGCGAAGACAGTCGGTTGTTTATCTTGCCGCCACGCAGCCAAGCTTCGGATTACGTGCAGCTGTTAGAGCAGCAGGGCGATGCCGTGCAACTGGGTCAGATGCTGGTGCGCTGCGGCACGCTGACGCAGCAAGAGTTAGACCTTGCACTGCATCAGCAGGCCGATGTGCCTGCTGCGCTGATTGGCAGCATTTTGGTTGCGCAAGGTTCGGTGCAACCCGAAGTGGTCGAAGCGGCGTTGCAAAAACAAAAGCATGTCAAAGAGACCGTGGTGGCCGAAAGCCGCTCAATCCGCGTCGATGCCGACAAGCTCGATCAGCTCATCAACTTGGTGGGCGAGCTGATCATTGCCGGTGCCAACGTCAACATGATTGCGCACCGCGCCAAGGTGGTGGAGCTGGAAGAAAGTACCTCCAAGCTTTCCACTTTGGTTGAAGAGGTGCGCGACAGCGCTTTGCAGCTGCGCATGGTCAAAATTGGTGCCACCTTCAACCGTTTTCAGCGCGTGGTGCATGACGTCTCGCGTGAGCTGGGTAAAGACATTGCGTTGGTGATTGATGGGGAAGAAACTGAGCTGGATAAAACTGTGGTCGAAAAAATTGGCGACCCGCTGATGCATTTGATTCGCAATTGCATGGACCACGGTATTGAGTCGGCTGAGGTGCGCCGCGCCAACGGCAAGCCCGAGCAAGGCACGGTGCGCCTGAATGCGTTTCACGACTCTGGATCCATCGTCATTACGGTGCAAGACGATGGCGGCGGCTTCAAGCGCGATCGCATTTTGGCCAAAGCCATCGAGCGTGGTTTGGTCGAGGCGGGGCACAGCCTGACCGATACTGAGGTGTATGGCTTGGTGCTGGAGCCGGGGTTTTCAACGGCGGACAAGGTGTCTAACCTGTCAGGCCGTGGCGTGGGCATGGATGTGGTCAAACGCAATATTGCCGCGCTGCGCGGCACGGTCAGTATGAACAGCGAAGAAGGGCGTGGCACGACAGTGACAGTGCGGCTACCCCTGACGCTAGCCATCATCGATGGTTTTCTTGTCGGGGTAGATAAAGCGGTCTACGCCATCCCCTTGGACATGATTGAGGAGTGCGTGGCTTTTTCAGCAGAGCCGAGTCACGATTACACCAATTTGCGCGGTGAGGTGCTGCCGTTTATTCGTTTGCGTCAGCTGTTTGGGATACGTGGTGAGTCCTGTCACTGCGAAAACATTGTGGTACTCAAGCACGGCAATCAACGAGTGGGTTTGGTGGTCGATACGTTGCTGGGCGAGTTTCAGACGGTGATTAAGCCGCTGGGCAAGATGTTTTCACAGGTTAAGTGTGTCAGCGGATCTACCATTTTAGGCAGTGGCGATGTCGCTTTAATTTTGGATGTGCCCTCGTTGATACAGCGCGCATCGCACAGTCTTGTTGGCAACAAAGCCGGTGACGCCTCGACCCTCACCTGAGTTTTTCAGTGATTTTGGCGCAAAGCTCCTAACCCAAATTTTTAGAGAAAGTAACCCCCATGCTCAAAAACATGAAAATTGGCATCAGGTTGGCCATCGGCTTTTCCATCACTTTGATTTTGCTGATCATCGTGATTGCCATTAGCATAAACCGTATTAAGCAAATCAACGGTGACATTCGGTCGCTGGTACAACAAGATTTTCCCAAAACAGTGATTGCTAATAGCATGATTAATGCTGTTAGCGTAAATGCGCGTATTTTGCGCAACGCTTATATCTTTAAGGACGCTGAAGTCCAGAAGGAACTTGATCGGTTGCCAGAGCAAAGTCGCATCGTCTCTGAAGGCCTAGCCAAGCTCGATCAGATGATTACCACCGCCGCTGGCAAAGCGGCGCTGCAAAAGGTCAAGGACGTCCGTGCTGCCTACGTGCAGGATATGGGCCAATACATTAACTTGATCAAGACAAACCAACACGAAGAAGCTGCCAGTCTGTTGTCTGGCGCGCTGCGCACAAGCCAGAGCAATTACATCGCTTCAGTAGAGCTCTTAATGGAAGGTCAAACCGCCCTGATCCAAGAGCGCGGCAAAGAGGCTGAAAACCTCGCTAGCGACTTTGAGCAACTGCTGCTGATACTGGCAGTGGTGGCTGTTGCATTGAGCGCTAGCTTGGGCTGGCTGATTACGCGCAGCATCACTGAACCGACCCGTCAATTAATGGAGCACGCCAACCATATGGCATCTGGGGGGTTCAGCAATCAACTGGTCTTGAACCAAAAAGACGAAATCGGCTCGCTGGCTCAATCACTGGGCGCTATGCAAGCATCCGTACAAGCCATGATTTCGGACGCTGACATGCTCTCCAAAGCTGCTGTAGAAGGCAAGCTGGCCACGCGCGCTGATGCATCCAAGCACCAAGGCGACTTCCGCAAAATTGTGCAGGGCGTCAACGACACGCTGGACGCAGTGATTGGCCCGCTGAATGTGGCCGCCGATTACGTTGCCAAAATTTCTGTCGGTAATATTCCACCGACGATCACCGACAGCTACAACGGTGACTTCAATAGTCTGAAGAACAACTTCAACGTTTGCATTGCCGCTGTGAATGCTTTGGTGGCCGATGCCAACTTGCTGTCTAAGGCCGCTGTCGAAGGCAAGTTGGCCACCCGCGCTGATGCCAGTAAACACCAAGGTGACTTCCGCAAGGTGGTCGCTGGTGTCAACGACACTCTGGATGCGGTGATCGGTCCGCTGAACGTGGCCGCTGAGTACGTGGCCAAAATATCGATTGGCGATATCCCAGCCAAGATCACTGACAGCTACAACGGTGACTTCAATATCATCAAGAACAACTTGAATACCTGTATTAGCGCTGTCAATGCATTGGTGGCCGACGCGGTGCTGTTGTCGCAAGCGGCAGTGGACGGCAAGTTGGCAACCCGCGCTGATGCTAGCAAGCACCAAGGTGATTTCCGCAAGGTGGTCGCTGGTGTCAACGACACTCTGGATGCGGTGATCGGTCCGCTGAACGTGGCCGCTGAGTACGTCGCAAAAATCTCGATTGGCGACATGCCACCGGTGATTACCGCTGCCTACAACGGTGATTTCAATACCATCAAGAACAACCTGAACGTCTGTATCGAAGCGACTAATCAGCAAGCCGCTGCCGCCAAAGGCATTTCGATGGGTGATTTAACCGCCGTGGTCAAGATCCGCTCTGAGAACGACGTGATGGCCAAGGCACTGATCGACGTAGTCAAGGCTGTGAACGAACTGGTCGCAGACGCCAATCGCTTGTCTAAAGCTGCAGTGGATGGCAATTTGGAGTTGCGCGCAGATGCCACCCACCACCAAGGCGACTTCCGCAGGGTGGTTGAAGGCCTGAACGACGTGATGATTGCCGTCAATACGCCTGTCTCCGAACTGCGCGATGTGCTGGGTGCTATCGAGGGCGGTGACCTGACTTTGCACATGACGCGCCCATATGCCGGCACGTGGGATGAACTCAAATCAGCGCTAAACAACATGTTGGCCAAGCTGACCGAAGTGGTCACCGACGTTAACGGCGGCGCACAGGCTTTGGCCGGTGCCTCTGAAGAGGTCAGTGCTACGGCGCAGTCGCTGTCACAAGCGGCCAGCGAACAGGCAGCGGGTGTGGAAGAAACCAGTGCCTCTATCGAGCAGATGACCTCTTCTATCGCGCAAAACACCGAAAACGCCAAAATCACCGATGGCATGGCCAGCAAAGCGGCCCGCGATGCGGTCGATGGCGGCGAAGCGGTTCAGGCCACGGTCACGGCGATGAAGCAAATTGCCCAAAAAATCGGCATCATCGACGACATTGCTGCCCAAACCAACCTGCTGGCGCTGAACGCTGCCATCGAGGCCGCCCGTGCCGGTGAACATGGCAAAGGCTTTGCTGTGGTGGCGGCTGAGGTGCGCAAGCTGGCCGAGCGCAGCCAAGTGGCCGCGCAAGAGATTGGCGAAGTCGCCAGCAGCAGCGTCGAATTGGCCGAAAAAGCAGGCAAGTTGCTGGCTGAAATTGTGCCCAACATCCGCAAAACCTCTGACTTGGTGCAAGAGATTACGGCGGCCTCCACCGAGCAATCCTCGGGTGTCGGTCAAATCAACGCTGCCGTCAACCAGCTGAACCAAACCACGCAGCAAAACGCTTCTAGCTCGGAAGAGTTGGCAGCGACGGCGGAAGAGATGAGCGGCCAGGCCGAGCAACTGCAACAAACCATGTCCTTCTTCAAGCTGGACAACCATGGGCGCTCGTCCGGTGGCTCGCCGATGACCATGTTGTCGCGCAAGCCTAAGGCCGCTTTCCATTCGGCTGAAATGCCCTCGCCCCGTGGTTTTTCTAAAGTAGCTGCGCCAGCGATGGCGCATGTCTCTGCGCTGGAATTGGACGAAACCAAGTTCACCAAGTTCTGAAAGACTGAGCCATGTCTGCACTGGTAAATAGCGACAAAAAATCGCTCTCCGTCCTCAAGGCGGTAGCGGCCCAGTCGGGTCACGACAACAAGCAGTACCTGACCTTTATGTTGGGGGGGGAGATGTTCTCCCTCAGCATCTTGGCCATCAAAGAAATCATTTGGTACGCCAACTTGACTGACGTGCCGATGATGCCCGCCTGTATCCGCGGAGTTATCAACCTGCGCGGCGCGGTGGTGCCGGTGATGGACTTGTCGGCGCGCTTTGGCAAGCCGCCGACACCGGTCACCAAAAGTACCTGCATCGTCATCATCGAAATGCCGATGGATGACGAGGGTGACCAGCCGCACATGGGCGTGGTGGTCGATTCAGTCCAAGCCGTGCTGGAGATTGCTGCGGCTGAAATTGAACCTGCGCCTACCTTTGGTGCCAAAATCCGCCCGGATTTCATTGAAGGCATTGCCAAAGTGAATGGCAAGTTTGTGATTTTGCTGAACGTGAACAATGTGATGTCCACCGAAGAAATTAGCCAAATGGGTCGTGTGGCTGCATCGGCGGATGTGCCTGCCGCGCTCACCTGATGTGACTGCGCTCTGTTGTTATCCATGTCCATAACGCAAATTACCGACGCCGAGTTCGCCCAATTTCAGCGGTTTATCTTTGAGGCGGCGGGCATCTCGATGGCCGATGCTAAGAAAACATTGGTCATGGGGCGGTTGAGCAAGCGTTTGGTGCATTACGACCTCGACAGCTTTGGCGCGTACTTTCAGTTGCTCGCCTCGGGGCGCTACCCGGACGAGGTGCAGATGGCAGTCGATTTGTTGACTACCAACGAGACCTATTTTTTTCGCGAGAACAAGCACTTCGACTTTTTGCGTGCCCAAGCGTTGGCTGCACGCGGTCGCCACCAAACCTATCGGGTGTGGAGCGCTGCCAGCTCCAGCGGCGAAGAGGCCTACACCATGGCCATGATCTTGGCCGATGTGATGCCGGGTTTGCCGTGGGAAATCGTCGGCACCGACATCAGCACCCGCGTGATCGAGGGCGCACGCCGTGGGCTGTACAGCTTAGAGCGCGGGCGCAACATTCCGCGCGAGTATTTGCAGCGCTTTTGCCGCAAAGGCATTCAAGAGTACGACGGCTATTTGCTGGTGGATCAGAGCTTGCGCAGCCGTGTCATTTTTTTGCACGCTAATTTGAATGAAGCGCTGCCTGATTTAGGTAAATTTGACATGGTGTTTTTGCGCAATGTCATGATTTATTTCAACCTAGAAACCAAGCGTGAAGTGGTGGCGCGTGTGCTGGGCACCCTCAAACCGGGGGGCTACTTGTGTGTCGGCCATTCAGAGAGCCTGAACGACATCACCCAAGCGCTGGAAAGCATCGCCCCGTCCATTTACCGAAAGCCCGCCTAAAGCTATGCGGGACATGCCGTTGATGGACATTTTTTTGCTACCCGGTGAGTATTTTGTCGGTGATGCTAATTTTCAGGTGCGCACCATGTTGGGTTCGTGCGTGTCGATCACGCTGTGGCACCCGACGGCGCGTGTTGGCGGGATGTGTCACTTTTTACTGCCGACGCGCGGGCTGTCGAGCACTGCCAGCGCTCAATTGAACGGCCACTATGGTGACGAAGTGCTTGAGCTGATGCGCCGAGACCTGCAGGCGCTGGGCGTGGACGTGCGCCACTGCCAAGCCAAACTGTTTGGCGGCGGCAATATGTTTCCGGGGCGCGTGCGCAATGAGGGCGCGCACGTTGGCCGACGCAACGGCGAAGCCGCCCGCGAGCTGCTGCTGCAAAACGGCATCCCGCTGACCAGCGAGAGTCTGTTTGGCAACGGCTATCGGCAAATTATTTTTGATATCAGCAAAGGCGATGTTTGGTCGCGCCAAGTCAGGCCATCGGCGCTGGAGTTGGCGGCCGAAGCCAATGCACAAGGAGCGATCTCGTGAGTCGAATCAAAGTCTTGGTGGTGGACGACTCTGCCGTTGTGCGGCAAGTGGTCGCCGCCCTGTTGGGGCGCGACCCCGGTATTGAAGTCATCGCTGCCGTGGCTGACCCGATTTTGGCCATCGCTCGCATGAACGTGCAATGGCCCGATGTGATTGTTCTGGACATCGAAATGCCGCGCATGGACGGCATCACCTTCCTGAAAAAAATCATGGCCGAGCGGCCAACGCCGGTGGTGATTTGCTCGACCTTGGCCGAGAAGGGCGCTGAAACCTCGATGGCCGCCTTGGCCGCCGGCGCGGTGGCCATCATCACCAAGCCCAAGCTGGGGCTAAAGCAGTTTTTAGAAGATGCGTCAGACGATTTGGTCTCTGCCGTCAAAGCTGCAGCGCGTGCCAATGTGGCGGTGCTGCGCGGCGCTACGGCGCGGCATACCGCCGATGTGATTTTGCCGGCAGCCTCTGACAAACCCTTGTCGCTGATCCAGACCACCGACCGCGTGGTGGCGCTGGGCACCTCCACCGGCGGCACGCAGGCGCTAGAGGCTGTGTTGACCGCGCTGCCAAGGGTCACGCCCGGCATCGTTATCGTGCAGCACATGCCTGAAAAATTTACGGCTGCTTTTGCGCAGCGCCTCAACAGCCTGTGCCAAATCGAAGTCAAAGAGGCGCAAAACAACGACCGCGTCAGCAACAGCCGGGCGCTGATTGCGCCAGGTGGCAAGCACATGCTGCTCAAGCGCAACGGTGCGCAGTACCACGTCGAGGTGATTGACGGGCCGTTGGTCAACCGCCATCGCCCCTCGGTGGATGTGCTGTTTCGCTCAGTCGCCAAGTGTGCTGGAGCCAATGCGCTGGGCGTCATCATGACCGGCATGGGCGACGACGGTGCGGTCGGTTTGCTAGAAATGCGCCAAGCCGGCGCGCGCACCGTGGCGCAAGACGAAGCCAGCTGCGTGGTTTACGGTATGCCCAAAGAAGCTCTCAAGCGCGGCGGCGTCGAAAAGATGGTGCCTCTGAGCGCTATTGCCCGTGAAATCATGCTGCAGCTGTCGGGCATCATGGTGCGCTAAGTGCCGACAAAACACCTGCACATTACAACTGGAGCCGCAAATGACAATGGTATGGAGCGATAGTTATGAGACTGGCAATGCCGAGGTGGATGGCCAGCATCGCCACCTGTTTGAGCTGGTCAATCTGATTATTTCGGTGCAAACGACTGACGAGCTCAAGCCGTTGTTGATGCGTTTGTATAAACACACGCGCGAGCATTTTCAGCAAGAAGAAGAGCTGATGCGCAGCAAAGGTTGTCCGGGCTTGGCGGGGCACATTGACGGGCACAACCGCTTGCTCAGTCGCCTCAACGCGTTGAGCGCTGAGGTGGGGCGGGGCGTTTTCAACAAAGCCGAGCTGGTGACTTTGGTCAGCGAGTGGGTGGTTAACCATATCTTGCATGACGATATCCAAGCGCTGAACTATCAGGCTAATCCGGTTAATCCAACCCAATCGGCGACAAATTAATAGTGTTTTAGGCCTCTAGCCCAATAAACACGTGCGCTAGCAGCTATCATTTTTAATTAAATTAATTGATTTGATGGACTGTGCTCCTCACCAAGCCCGATACCCATCGGGCTTTTTTAATGCTGTAACCCCCCGCTTTCATGAACGCTGAGTTTTTTGTCATCGCGCTGCTGAACGGCGTTAGCTATGGGCTGCTGCTGTTCATGCTCAGCGCGGGGCTGACGCTGATTTTCAGCATGATGGGCGTGCTCAATTTTGCGCACACCAGCTTTTATATGTTGGGCGCGTATGTGGCCTACAGCCTGTCCGAAGCCGTCAGTTTTTGGCTGGCGCTGGTGCTGGCGCCGCTGGCTGTCGGCGCTTTAGGCGCGCTGTTTGAGTGCTACAGCCTGCGCCGCGTCCACAAGTTTGGCCACGTGCCCGAGTTGCTGGTGACGTTTGGCCTGTCCTACCTGATTTTGGAAGTGGTGCAGCTGGTCTGGGGGCGTGGCACTGTGCCCTATGGCCTGCCGGTGCAGTTGCAAGGGCCGCTGTTTACGCTGTATGGCACGCAGTTTCCCAAGTCGCGCGCTTTCATCATGCTGGTGGCGCTGGCTATGCTGGCTGCGGTCTGGTGGCTGCTGACGCGCACGCGCATCGGTCTGGTCATACAAGCCGCGCTGCACCACCCCGACATGGTGCAAGCGCTGGGCCATAACGTGCCGCGTGTGTTTATGGGCGTGTTTGGCGGCGGCTGCGCGCTGGCGGCGCTGGCCGGCGTGATTGGCGGCAACACCTATATCACTGAGCCAGCGATGGCCGGCTCGGTCGGCTCGATCATTTTTGTCGTGGTGGTGGTCGGCGGCATTGGCTCGCTGGCGGGGGCATTTTTGGCCTCGCTGCTGATTGGGCTGGTGCAAACCTTTGCCGTGGCGATGGATGGCATTGCCGCGCAAGTGGCGCCCATCCTGCCGTACCTGCTGTTGGTTTTGATGCTGATTTTTCGCCCCCAAGGCTTGCTCGGGGCGCGCGATGACTGAAAAGCAGATTGATTGGCGGCGCTGGCTGGTCTGGAGCGGCTTTGCGCTGTGGTTGATTGCCGCGCCACTGCTGTTCCCCAGCAGTTTGGCGCGCAGCATCTTGGCGCAGATCGGCTACCTCGGCATCATTTGCCTGAGCTACAACCTCTTGCTCGGCCAAGGCGGCATGCTCAGTTTTGGCCACGCGGTCTATACCGGCCTCGGCTCTTTCATGGCCATCCATGCGATGAACTGGGCGGGGCAAGGCGCGCTGGTGATTCCGCTGGTGTGGGTGCCGCTGGTCGGCGGGCTGGCCGGCTTGCTGTGCGCGGCACTGCTGGGTTTTGTCAGCACCCGCAAATCCGGCACCACCTTTGCCATGATTACCTTGGGGCTGGGCGAGCTGGTGGCGGCGATGGCGCTGATGTTTCCGCAAGTGTTTGGCGGCGAAGGCGGCATCAGTGCCAACCGGGTTTATGGCGACGGCTTTTTCGGCTTTCGCTTTGGCCCCGCCTTGCAGGTGTACTACTTGATTGCCGCTTATGCCTTCGCCTGCACCGTCGCCCTGTTTGCCTTCACCGGCACGCCGCTGGGGCGCTTGCTCAATGCCGTGCGCGACAACCCTGAGCGCGTCGCTTTCATCGGCTACAACCCGCAGCGCGTGCGCTACGCCGCTTTCACCATCGCCGGTGGCTTTGCTGGCGTGGGTGGTGCGTTAGCAGCTATCAATTTTGAAATCGTCACCGGCGCGGACGGCTTCAGCATGGCGCGCTCGGGCAGCTTTTTGTTATTCACCTTTTTGGGCGGTGCCACCTTTTTTTGGGGGCCGTGGGTGGGGGCGGCGCTGCTGGTGCTCAGTGGCGTGCTGCTGTCGGAGTGGACGCAGGCGTGGTTGCTTTACCTCGGTTTGGTGTTTTTGTGCATGGTGATGTATGCGCCCGGCGGCGTGGCTAGTTTGCTGGCACCGTCGCTGCGCGCGCTGCACCGGCCTGCCACTTGGGCGCTGGCAGCGGCACTGTTGCTGGCGCTGCTGGGCGCCGTGTGTTTGGTGGAGATGACCTACCACCTGCAACGCAACGCTGCTGTCGGCTCTGAGCTGCAATTTCTTGGCGTCACCTTGGATGCCAGCGCGCTGGCCAGTTGGTGGGGTGCGGCTGGGTTGACGTTGACCGGCTTGGGGCTGTTTGTGCTGGGACGGCGCTGGGTGGATAAAGCGTGACGCACCCAACAACAACACCGCTGGCGCTGGAACTGCGCAATGTCCACAAGCGCTTTGGCCAAACTGACATCATTCGCGGCACCGACTTGGCCATCGCGCCCGGCGAGCGTGTGGCGCTGATTGGCCCGAATGGTGCGGGCAAGTCAACGCTGTTCAATCTGATCAGCGGCCGCTTTGCGCCCAGCAGTGGCGAAATTTGGCTCAACGGCCAGCGCATCGACGGAAAAAAGCCGTTTGAAATCAACCGCCTTGGCTTATCGCGCAGCTTCCAAATCACGCATCTGTTCTCTGGCCTGAGCGTGTTCGATAACCTGCGCTGCGCCATTCTGTGGAGCTTGGGTTACCGCTACAGCTTCTGGCGCTTTTTGGCCAACTTGCACGACGTCAACGCCCGCGCCCGCGAGGTGATGGCGCAAATTCACCTCGATACCCGGCGTGACGTGCTGGCCGCCAACCTGACCTACGCCGAGCAGCGTGCGCTAGAAATCGGCGTGACCATCGCCGGAAACGCTCCTGTCATCCTGCTGGACGAGCCGACCGCCGGCATGGGCCGCAGCGAAACCACGCGCTTTGTCCAGCTGATCAAAGAAGTCACTGAAGGCCGCACCCTGCTGACGGTGGAGCACGACATGGGCGTGGTGTTCGGGCTGGCCGACAAAATTGCCGTGCTGGTTTACGGCCAGATCATTGCCTTTGATACGCCTGACAAAGTGCGCGCCAACCCGCGCGTACAAGAGGCTTATTTGGGCACTGCCATTGCCATTGAAAGTGACTTACATGTTAGAGATTGAAGGCTTATGCGCCGGTTATGGCCAAAGCCGCGTGTTGCACGGCGTCAACTGCATGGTGCAGCAGGGCGAAATCGTCGCCCTGCTGGGGCGCAACGGCTCGGGGCGCTCGACGCTGGCCAAAGCGGTTATGGGGCTGGTGGCTTGGCAAGGCGGGCTGCGCTGGCAGGGCCACAGCCTGCAAGGCAAACAGACCTGTGACATCGCCCACCTCGGCATCGGCTATGTGCCCGAGAGCCGCGACGTGTTTCCCCGGCTCACCGTCGAACAAAACCTGCTGCTGGGGCAAAAGAGCCGCCACAAAAACAGCCGCTGGACGCTGGCCGACATGTACCAAATGTTCCCGCGCCTGCACGAGCGCCAGCACACCGCTGCGGGCGTGCTCTCGGGCGGCGAGCAGCAAATGCTGACGCTGTGCCGCACGCTGATGGGCGACCCGCAGCTGATGTTGATTGATGAGCCGACTGAGGGCCTCGCGCCCAAGCTGGTCGAGCTGGTGGGGGTGTATTTGCAAGCGCTCAAGGCGCGCGGCATTGCGGTGCTGCTGATTGAGCAAAAACTCACCATCGCGCTGACGGTCTCTGACCGCGTGTTGGTGATGGGGCATGGCCGCATCGTCTTTGATGGCACACCTGCCAAATTGCGCGCCGACCAAGCTGTGCGCCAAGAGTGGCTTGAGGTGTGAGGGTGAGCGCTCAATTCCACGAGCGGCACTTAGGATTTTGTTCCCCGGCATGATAGGGAAAACCCTTGACTGCCTCTTTCTGTGTGCGCAGCGGGCAAGGTGGCGCGGCCTGCCGCACGCAGGCACAGAAAAAGGTTTTCCGTTTTGGCTTTGCAGCATTTCAAACTCGACTACAACCCAGCCCTTGACGGCTTGCGCGGTGTGGCCATCTTGCTGGTGCTGTTGTCGCACGCGCACGCGCCCCTGTTCAGTGGGGCATTTTTTGGCGTGGATTTGTTTTTTGTCCTCAGCGGGTTTTTGATTACTTCGCTGCTGCTGATTGAGCACCGCACCAACGGGCGCTTTCAATATTGGCGCTTTTACCGCCGCCGCTTTTTTCGGCTGATGCCAGCGCTGGCGCTGTTTTTGGCGGTGTATTGCCTGTTGGCACCGCTGATTTGGCCGGGGCTGGACGATGTGTACCAAGACGCTGTGGTGTCGCTGCTGTATCTGGCTGACTACGGCATCGCTTTTTTTGACAGCCCTAATACTTTGCTGCACATGTGGTCGCTGTCGGTGGAGGAGCATTTCTATTTGATTTGGCCGCCGCTGCTGGCGCTGTTGCTGCGCTACTGCCGGGGTGCCGTGTGGCGGCCAATTGCGCTGCTGTACCTGCTCAGTTGGGTGTGGCGCATTTTTTGGGTGGTGCAGGGTCAGCAGTTTTATGAAATCTTTTTTCGCTTCGATACCCGCGTCTCGGGCTTGCTGGCCGGCGCGCTGCTGGCGGCGCTGATGGTTGAAAAGCCGCAATGCATTGACTGGCTGCGCGCGCACATGCCGTACGCCATGTGGCTGCCGCTGGCGATTGCGCTGCTGCTGCAGCTGGCGTGGGACAACCAAGGCGCGATGGTTTGGGGCTTAACCGTCGTTGAGCTGGGTACGGTGGTGCTGTTGGTGGCGACGCAGCAGCGCGACGGGCTGGTGTTCCAGATGCTGAACCTGCCGATTTTGGTGCGGCTGGGCACGCTGTCGTATGGCATTTATTTGTGGCACTACCCGGTGGTGCGCTACCTGCGCGCTGAATTTGCGTGGCCGGTGGTGGTGGTGGCTGGGCTGGCGCTATCGAGCGCGCTGGCGGCGCTGTCGTTTTACACGCTAGAGCGCTGGGCGATGCGTTACCGCGATAATATGAGTCAAAAAGCACTCTAGCCCTTTAGATATGGGCGCTAGCAGCTATTAAAATAGGAGTAATTATGGCCAAAATACCAACACCATCTCCCGTCCAAGGTTGGGCAGCGTTTGACAGCGCTTTGGGCTGCTGCGCCGTGGCTTGGGGGGCGAACGGCATCCTCGCCATGCAACTGCCCGAGGTGGATGCGGCGGCGACGCAAGCGCGGCTGTTCAAAGCCAGTGGCGTGCTGGCGCTGGCCGCACCGCCACCTGCAGTGGCGCGCGCTATTGCTGCTGTGCAAGCGTTGCTGGCTGGGCAGTTGAGTGATTTAGGTGCTGATGGCTGCATGGAAAACGTCGCGCTGGACATGCAGCGCATCACTGACTTTCAGCGCCGCGTTTATGCCGCCACGCGCCGCATTCCCCCCGGCCAAACGCGCACCTATGGCGAGCTGGCGACCGAGCTGGGCAACAAAAACAGCGCCCGCGCCGTCGGCCATGCACTCGGCCTGAACCCGTTTGCGCCCATAGTTCCCTGCCACCGCGTGCTGGGCGCGGCGGGCAAACCGTGCGGTTTTTCAGCGCACGGCGGCGTCGTCACCAAGCTGCGTATGCTGGCTACAGAAGGGGCGGTGCCGAGGTTCCTGTGACTGCACGGGGGCTGACTAGGGATGGTTGCGCGGCCAAGTCCATACCATTACAGGGACAGCTACGGCCTATCCGACTACGAATTGCGTGCGGGCAGCTTCAGCCAAGACAGCCGGGGTCGCTGGTACTTGAATGTGGTGGTCAAGGTGCAGGCCAAAACCAACGCTGCAACTGCGGCTGTTGGCATTGATTTGGGCTTGAAAGAAGCGGCGGTAACCTCTACCGGAGAACGCATTGAAGGGCGTTTCTATCGCAAGCTTGAATGCCAACTCGGTATTGCACAGCGGGCGAAAAAGAAGCAGCGGGTCAAAGCCATCCACGCAAAAATTGCCCACCAGCGCAAAGACCTGCTGCACCAGTTCAGTACACGGCTGGTAAGACAAAACGCTGCCATCTTTGTCGGCGACGTGGCCAGTGCCAAACTGGTCAAAACCAAGATGGCCAAAAGCACGCTGGATGCGGGCTGGGCCATGCTAAAGACGATGTTGGAATACAAGAGCCATCAGGCCGGTATCGTCTTTGAGGTAGTGAACGAGAGCTACACCACCCAAACTTGCTCGTGCTGCGGGAGCATTCCCGCCAGCAGTCCGAAAGGTAGAGCGGGTTTGCGAATAAGAGAATGGGTTTGCAGCGAATGTGGCGCGGCGCACGACCGGGACACGAACGCGGCCAAAAACATTCTCGCGGCGGGACATTGCCGTCTGGCAGCAGGAATCCCCGTCCTTTAGGGCGGGGAGGATGTCAAGACAAGCAGCGCTAGTTAAACTACCCACCCACCTTTTGGAGAAGAAACACATGGCAGTTCATTGGTTGCGCCGCAGCGTCTTGGCGGCAGCGGGGGTATCGGCGGCACTGCTGCTGGCGGGGTGCGGCTCTAGCACCATCGAATCGGCCCTCAAGCCCGAGCGCTTTATTGCGTTTGGCGACGGCTTCAGCGACGTCGGTCAGGTCAATGGCGCGCGCTACACCATCAACGACGGCACGGCAAACATCTGGACGCAAGAGCTGGCACGCATCTACGGCATTACTTTGAGCGCCGCTTCGGCGGGCGGCACCAGCTACGCCCAAGGCAATGCGCGCGTGCAAGCCAAGCCCGACGCAGCCGGCAGCGCCAGCACGCCAACGGTGGTGCAGCAGATTGATAAATTTCTGACCACTGACAGCTTTAAAGAATCTGACGTAGTGCTGATGGGTGCCGGTGCCAGCGACATCGTCGCCCACATGGCCGCGGTCACTGCGGGCACGCAAACGCCCGAGCAACTGCTGGCGAACGCGCAGCAAGCTGGACGCGACTTGGGCGCACAGGTGATCCGCACGATTGCGGCGGGCGCCAAATATGTGGTGGTGGCCGGCACCTACAACCTTGGCCGCTCGCCTTGGGCCAAAGCCATCGATAAAGAAAGCCTGCTGGAGCAAGCCAGCAGCAAATTCAACGAAGCCTTTTTGGTCAGCGTCGTTGACCAAGGCGACAAGGTGCTGTATGTCGATGCGGCCTACTACTTCAATTTGGTGACCGCATCGCCCAGCAGCTACTCGTTTGACAACGACAACGCCAGCCAGCCGGTATGCACCGCTGTCGATGCTGGCCCCGGTGTTGGCATTGGTGCGGGTCAACTGAACTCGGCGCTGTGTACCCCCAGCACGCTGCTGGCGGGCGCTGACAGCAGCAAATATATTTTTGCGGATGCGCTGTATTTCACCCCCACGGCACAGCGCTTGTTTGGCGTTTACGCTTACGACCGCTTGCACGCGCGCTGGTAAATCAAGCACCACAGCACACCCCACAAAAAAGACCGACCCGTGGGTCGGTTTTTTTGTGGTGCGGCCCTAGCGCCGGGGCTTAGCGCCAGCCGGCCTGCGCCAACGAGCGCGACACCAAATCGCCCATCAGCTGGTGGAAATACGGCGTGGGGTGAAAGCTGTCGGCAAAACCATAGCTCTTCCACCAGTTGGCACCCCCAGTGGCCCCCTCAGGGGGCGTCATGGCCGACAAGCCAGTGGCAGTGCAAGTGACAAAGGTGTAATTGGGCAAGCCCTGCCCATCGATACCCGTGACAGGGCAAGCCGGCGTGGTGGCGTTGGTGATTTGGTACTTGGCAGGATGGGCGACTTGGTCTTTCATCGAGCTGTAGAAGTCAACCACCACCACCCGGGCATCACCAGCCAAACTCTGCGCTAGTTGGGCATTGAAGAGCTGCACCCAGTTATCAAACAGCGCTTCGGCTTGGGCGGCGGCCTCGATGCCACGGGCTTGGGCGACCGAGCTGAGCACCGTCTGCAATTTCGGCGTTTTGGTAATGGCGGGCGCGTTCAGTACCGCGACCCGCATGGCACCCTTGGCCAGCGCGTGGGCGTCAATGGTGCTGGCCAATTGCACCGCCAAAACCTTGGCGTAAAGGCCACCAATTTGCGCCATGCCGGCGGCCCCGGCACCCAGCGCGGTGCGCACGGTAACGGGGTCGATCGCGGTCGTGAGCAAGCCGCCATAGGCTTGGGCGTTGTCGCTGGGCGCTGCCAAATAAGCGCCTATCAAGTCGGCCAAGTCATTAGCGCCGCCGTCAATCAACAGCAAATCGCCACGGCTAAAGCCCGCACTGCCCGCGTCTTTCAGCTGCTGGAGAATCGACACCGGCGAGGTGGGCGCAGTGAAGTTGTTGATACGCCCCGTGGCCACGGCGTAGTTGCCGCAAGCGGCGTTGCGGGTGTAAGTGATGCCGTTAGACGACGCATAGTGCGCGCACAGCGTTTGGCCGTAGTCGGCGGCAACCAGCTCGGGCCAAATCGCCACAGAGCCAGGGCCAGTGGGCGCGCTGCCTTGCACGGTAAATTTAAAGCCGTAGGTGCCGCTGTCAGACAGGCTATCGCCCACCACTTTGACACCCGTGACTTTGTCCATCGGCTCGGGGTCGGAGCCGCCACAAGCGACCAACAAACATGCAGCCAATAACGCTGATAAAGCAGCTTTAGGGTGAGGGATCAAAATTTTCTCCAAAATATTTAAAAAAGCAGCAAACGCTAAGGCGGTTACTTTTGCACCACGCTGGGCAGACGCGCCGTCCAATCGATCAGCGCATCCAGCGCCGGGCGTGCTGCGGTGGCATTGGCGTGGTTGACCATTGCCACCAGCACATAGCGCTGGCCATCAGCGCTATGCACATAACCGGCCACTGCGGTCACGTCGCGCAGGCTACCGGTTTTCAGGTGGGCGCTGCCCGTGGCGCTGCTTTGGCTGCGCCGCAGGGTGCCGTCCACGCCGACCACCGGCAGCGAGGCCACCAGCTCAGGCATCACCGGCGAGGCCCACGCCGCCTGCAGCATCCGACCCAGCGACTGGGCGCTGATGCGCGCCTCGCGGCTCAGGCCGGCACCGTTATCGACGATGGGCATTTCTGCCTCGCCAAAACGCTTGCGCCACCACTGCTGTAGCAGTGCGCGCGAAGCGTCCATGCTGCCAATGCCGTTTTGCTGCAGGCTAAAAGTCAAAAACAGCTGCTGCACCATCACGTTGTTGCTGTATTTGTTGATGTCGCGCACCACCTCGGCCAGCGCGGGCGAGCTGCTGCTAAAAATCGGCGACAAACCCGCTGGAACCGTGCCGTTGCGCACCGTGCCGGTCAGCGTGCCGCCCATGTGCCCCCACATTCCGGCGACAGCACGGGCGGCGTAGGCACCGGGGTCGGCATAGGCAATTGCCCATTGGCGCTCGCCGCAGCTGGCGGGGTAAACGCCGGCAAAAGTAAAGCGCGCTGGGTCAGCCAGTTCAGCGCGCAGACTGGCGCGCCAGTCGCCACACGCCGTGCCCGCCGGTGCCAGTGGCACGCTGCGCGGCAGCTGCACGCCGGCCAGCGGTGGATCCCACTGCACGCGCGCTATACCGGCGGCGGTGTCGGGCACCCAGCCCATCACCACCGATTTGAAGTTCAGCAGCAGTGCATCGGGCGCAGCGTTGTAGGGACGCAGCGGCTCGCCATCAAACTGCGCCGCATCGTGGCCGGGGACGCTAAAAGCGGAGCGGTCGAGCACGATGTCGCCGTGGATGTCCTCAATGCCTTGACCTTGCAAGCGGCGTAGCAATAGCCACAGCCGCTCCATCACCAGTTTGGGGTCGCCTTGGCCGCGCAGATAGACGTTGCCGCGCAAGGTGCCGTCTTGCACCTTGCCGTCGATATACACCGGGGTTTGCCAAACATAGGCCGGGCCAAGCAGCTCTAGCCCCGCAAAAGTTGTGACCAGCTTCATCACCGAGGCAGGGTTCATGGCCTCTTGCGTGCGATAAGCCAAACGCGGCGCGCCAGTGCCTTGGGCGGGCAACACCAGCATGGAGACGGCCTCGCGCGGCACTTTGGCGCGGGCGAGTGCCGCTTCGACCGCTGGTGGTAGCGCCGCAGTGGTTTGCGCCGCCACAGCGCCAGCTGCACTGAGCAGCGCCCAGCCAATACCTGCCAGTACTGTGCGACGCAAAAGCGAAACGGGGGAAACAGAAACAAGGACAAGGGACAAAGACATGGCGGCGAGTGTAGGCGCGCCGATAATCGCCAGCTTGCCTTTTGAAATCATCTCCTTTTTCTGCCATGAACCTGCTTGCCTTTGACACCAGCACCGACACCCTGTCCATTGCCGTGGTGCGCGGTGCGGCGCAGTGGCTGCACAGCAGCCCCGGTGGCGCGCAGGCTTCAGCGACGCTGCTGCCCGCCATCAGCCGCCTGATGGCTGAGGCGGGGCTGGCGCTGGGCGACTTGGATGCCATCGCTTTTGGCCGCGGCCCGGGCTCATTTACCGGGCTGCGCACCGCCTGCGCTGTGGCGCAAGGACTGGCCTTTGGCGCAGGTGGCGGGCGCGGCGTGCCGGTGCTACCGATTGATACCTTGGCTGCCGTGGCCGAAGCGGCACGCCAGCAATATGGCTGCACCGAAGTCATTGCGGTGCTGGATGCGCGCATGAACGAGGTGTATTGGGCGCGCTACCAATGGCAAGACGGTGCTTGGCTGGGCATCGGAGACGGCAAAGTTGGCGACAACAGCGCAGGCGATGACGGCGACTTTGGCCTGTGCGCGCCCGAAGCTTTGCAGGTACCGCCCGGCTGGAGCGTGGTCGGCAATGCGCAAGCGGCGTATGGCGAGCGCTTGGCACCCGGCACCCTCCATTTGCACGCCCTGCCCGACGCCAGCGCCCTATTGCGCTTGGCACCAGCGCTACTGGCCGCCGGCGGTGCAGTGCCCGCAGCAGAGGCTTTGCCGCGCTACATCCGCAACAAAGTCGCCAAAACTACCCAAGAGCGTGCCGATGAACGCGCCGCTATCGAGTTACTGGCCGCAACCGGTGCAGCATGAACAGCGCTACCTTGCCCAGCCGATACGCCAGCGCCCCGCAGGCGCGACTGGAGCTGCTCACATTGGCGCGGCCAGAACCGCTGGATGCATTGATAGCCATCGAACAGCGGGCGTATTCGCACCCGTGGTCGCGCGGCAATTTTGTCGATTCGCTGGCCAGTGGCTACCAAATTGAGCTGCTGCTGGGCGGCGATCAGCTGATTGGCTACTTTGTCGCCATGCCCGGCGTGGAAGAAGCGCATCTGCTCAATATCACTGTTGCACCCGAGTTTCAGCAGCAAGGCTGGTCAGTAGTGCTGCTGGACGCGCTGGCGCTGTGGGCGCGCGGGCGCGGCGCGCAGTGGCTGTGGCTGGAAGTGCGCGTCAGCAACCTGCGCGCGCGCCAAGTCTATGAAAAATACGGTTTTCAGCGCGTCGGCGAGCGCAAGCGCTACTACCCCAGTGCCAGCGCAGAACGCGAAGATGCCATCGTGATGAGTTACGCCCTGTGAGCCTGAACCTCGATGCGCGCCAACGCGCAATGCTGCAAGAAATGGGCGTGCAGATTTGGTCGCCCAAGCCTGCGCTCGTGGTAACGGCTCCAGCCGCCGCGCCGGTCATAGCGCCGCGCGCCGCGCCTGCGAGTGCCTCGCGCCCGGCGCTCCCCATCGCCCCAGCCGCTCCCCGCGCCGCGGCACCGACACCCGCCGCCGCGCCCGTGGCTGCAGCCGCTCTCAACGCGCAGTTGAACTGGGTACTGCAAGCGCCCCAGCCGCTGTACCCTAACGCCCCAGCCGCCGCTGCCGACGCCGCCCCTTGCTGGCTGTTGGTGGCCGAAGGCGTCGCCGGCGTGGATCCGCTGGCCGGTGATGCCGGCAGGTTGCTGGACAACATGCTGCACGCACTGGGCCTGCGCCAGCAGCCGCGCATCTTCATCTGCCTGCTGACACCCGTGGCGGCGGATGCCTCATCCACCACCAGCTCCTATAACCAAGTGCTAGCCGAAGCTGCCGCCGATTTACAACCTACCGTCTTGCTGCTGATGGGCCGTGCCGCGCGCGCCGTGCTGGGCCGCAGCGAGCCACTCGGCCAGTTGCGCCTGCTATCCCACCGCGTCGCCAACTTGCCAGCGGTAGTAACGTACGACGCGCCCTACCTGCTGCGCGCGCCCGCTGCCAAAGCTGCTACGTGGGACGACCTGTGCCGCGCCAAAGCGCTGGCGCAGCCGCCGTCCCCCTGAGCGGCAATGCACTGCGGCACAAGGGTTTGCCCGGGGCAGTGCGATAATTCACAGTTCACGTTTTTGCCCAAGAAAGCCATGGAAACCTACCCCAGTCGGTAGCTTTCAGCTCCCAGAACCGTCGTCGGGGGTTGAAAGCGCGCCACACCATCCCCCCGCTACCGACCGTTCCAATCAGGGAGTGAGCCATGCTCAATATCTTTACGCTTGCCAATGGGCGACTCTTTCAAGAAGAGATCGAATCCCTAGAAGAGCTGTCCCAATTTCAGCCCATTTGGGTTGACCTCGAATCGCCGACGGTGGACGAAAAGCGCTGGGTAACCCAGTACTACGGCCTCTCTATCCCCGAAGACGCGATGGACGAGGACATCGAGGAATCCGCGCGTTTTTACGAAGAAGACAACGGCGAACTGCACATTCGCAGCGACTTTCTGATTGACGACCACGACCAGCCGCGCTCGGTGCGCGTCGCCTTCATCCTGAACCTGACCAACCCCGATCTGCGCAGCAAAGGCGTGCTGTTTTCCATCCACGATGAAGACGTGCCGGTGTTTCGCCTGCTGCGCCTGCGCGCGCGCCGCGCGCCGGGGCTGATCGAGGATGCGCGCGAAGTGCTGCTCAAACTGTTTGACGCCGACGCCGAATATTCCGCCGACACGCTCGAAGGCATTTACGACGATTTAGAAAAAGTCAGCACCCAAGTGCTCTCGGGCGACGTCACCGACGCGCGCGCCGGCGAGGTGCTGGGCGCCATCGCCCGCCAAGAGGACTTGAACGGCCGCATCCGCCGCAACGTCATGGACACGCGCCGCGCCGTCAGCTTCATGATGCGCAGCAAAATGCTCAACGCCGAGCAGTTTGAAGAAGCGCGGCAAATTCTGCGTGACATCGAATCGCTCGACAGCCACACGGCATTTTTGTTCGACAAGATCAACTTTTTGATGGATGCCACCGTCGGCTTCATCAACATCAACCAGAACAAAATCATCAAGATTTTCTCGGTGGCCAGCGTGGCGCTGCTGCCGCCGACCTTGATTGCCAGCATCTACGGCATGAACTTCAAGTTCATGCCCGAGCTGGACTGGGCGATGGGCTACCCGTATGCGCTGGGCATCATGCTGGCCAGCGCGCTCGGGCCGATGTGGTACTTCAGAAAGCGCGGCTGGCTGAAATAAGGCCGTCTTTGATCCAAAATAATGGTCAAAATGGCCTCTAGCCCTTTAGATACGTGCGCTATTAGCTATTAAATTAGGAGTAATTTAATGGCTATCAGCAGTATCAACCCTGCACAAACTGCATGGTGGTGCCAGCCAGCGCCAAGTGATCGCCGTTTTTGAGCTGCACCGGCTCGCTGCCAATGGCGCTGCCGTTGAGCGCCGGCATCTCCGGGCCTTCGATATGCGCCAGCACAAAGCCGTGGTGGCGCCGGGTGATCGAGGCGACCGCCACACCGGGTTTGCCAATGGTGGTGACCACTTTGGTCAGCAGCACCTCGCGCCCAGCCGCAGCGCCCGAGAGCACGCGAATCGCCGCCATTTGCGGCGGCGTCGCATGTGGCGGCATGGGTGTCGGCGGCATGGGCATGGGTGCCGACGTCGGCATCTGCGCCGCAGCCGCAGCGGATCGAGGCGGCACCATGCCGGGCTTGAAAACCATGGTTTTTTCGTAATCTTGGCCGTCGCCATCGCTCAAAAAGCGCACCTTGTATTTGCCAATTTCAATGGTGTCGCCGTTGCGCAGCGCTTGGCGCTGCACGGCCTTGCCGTTGACATAAGTGCCGTTGGTGCTGCCAATGTCTTCGACTTCGACGATGCCGCTGGCCGCGTGCAAATGCACCACGGCGTGCTCGCCGCTGACGGCAAGGTTGTCAATGACGATGTCGTTGTAAGGCCGACGCCCAAGGGTGGTGCGCTCTTGGCTGATTTCAACTTCTTTGATGACGACGCCGTCAATCGAAACGATCATTTTGGGCACAGCCAACTCCTGAATTTGTAATTTTTGTCATGCATGGTGGGAAATCTCGCTCAATTCGCTGGGTTCGGGGCGCTTAGGCCGCTTGCAACCAGCGCGAGATAAGACCGGGCTTGCGCTCGGCTTGGCCGGCTTGAACCAGCAGCACGCTGATGTTGTCGCGCCCGCCATTGGCATTGGCCGCCGCAATCAAGCGGTTGGCTTTTTCTTCGAGTGTCTCGTTACTGCCCAGCACCGCCGCGATTTCATCAGCCTTGAGCATTTCGCTCAAGCCGTCCGAGCACAGCAGCAACAAGTCATACGACTCCATTTTGAATTCATTGATTTCCACCTCGACTACCGGCTCGACACCGAGAGCGCGTGTCACCAAATTGCGACTCGACGACACCGCCGCTTGCTGGGGCGTCATCAGGCCTGCGTCGATTTGTTCTTGCAGCCAAGAATGGTCGCGCGTGATTTGCTTGAGCACGCCCGCACGCCAGCGGTAGCAACGTGAGTCGCCGACGTGCCCCAGCACCAGCCGCTCGCCACTCAATACGCCGACCACCAAGGTAGTGCCCATGCCAGCGTAATCAAAATTGGTCAAAGCAGCGTCATAAATCGCCTGATTGGCGTTATCGACACAAATTTCCAGCGCACGGCGAATGTCTGAGCCCGATGGCGGCACGGTGGACTGGCCTAGCCAACGGGACATTTCGGTGCGGATGAAGTCGGTGGCCATGCTAGAGGCTACTTCGCCCGCACTGTAGCCACCCATGCCATCCGCTAATACGGCGATATTGGCCTCGGCATCAACACAGACTGCGTCTTCGTTATTGGTGCGGACGCGACCGGTATCGGTGCGGGCAAAAAATTCGTACTTCATGGCGTGGCACTCAATACCGCCGGGGAACCCGGTTCGGGGGTGTCGATAAGAGCCAACAGCGCTGCAATATCCATCGCCGCATGAGAAAAATCAGCCATGTAGGAGTGCTCGTTGACGTTGCGGCCTGCATCATAGACGAGGGCTTGCGCGGGTTGAAGCGCCCGTTCAAGGCACGCCACAATAAAAAAGCGCCTGTAGCCGAAGCCGCAGGCGCTGATAAAGACACGCAAGCGCGCGCTGCTTTTACTTCAGTTGCGCCTTGAGCAGGTGTCCCAGCTCAGACGGATTGCGCGTCACGATAAAGCCGCACTCTTCCATGACAGCCAGCTTGGCATCAGCCGTGTCGGCACCGCCAGAAATCAGCGCACCGGCATGGCCCATGCGTTTGCCAGCAGGAGCGGTCACGCCAGCGATAAAGCCAACGATAGGCTTCTTCATGTTGGCCTTGCACCACATAGCGGCTTCGGCTTCGTCCGGGCCACCGATTTCGCCAATCATGATGACGGCGTCGGTATCGGGGTCGTCGTTGAAGGCGCGCATCACGTCGATGTGCTTCAAACCGTTGATCGGGTCGCCACCAATGCCGACGGCAGTGGACTGGCCCAAACCAACTTCGGTCAGCATCGCCACGGCTTCGTAGGTCAACGTGCCCGAGCGCGAGACCACACCAATGCGGCCCTTGCGGTGGATGTGACCGGGCATGATGCCGATTTTGATTTCGTCAGGCGTGATGATGCCGGGGCAGTTTGGGCCGAGCAGCAGCGTGCGCTTGCCGCCAGCGGCTTCTTTGGCGCGCATTTTGTTGCGCACTTCCAACATGTCGCGCACCGGGATGCCTTCGGTGATGCAAATGGCCATGTCCAGGTCTGCTTCAACTGCTTCCCAAATCGCGGCAGCAGCGCCAGCCGGTGGCACGTAAATCACCGACACGGTAGCGCCAGTTTGGTGCGCGGCTTCTTTGACCGAAGCGTAGATTGGGATGTTGAAGATCGACTCGCCGGCCTTCTTTGGGTTCACGCCAGCAACAAAAGCGTTCTTGCCGTTGGCGTATTCTTGGCACTTTTCCGTGTGGAACTGGCCCGTCTTGCCCGTGATACCTTGGGTGATGACCTTGGTGTCTTTATTGATGTAGATCGACATATATGTTCTCCGGGCTTACTTGACAGCAGCAACGATCTGGGTGGCCGCTTCGGCCATGGTGTCGGCCGAGATGATGGGCAGACCCGAATCGGCCAGCAATTTCTTGCCCAGCTCGTCGTTGGTACCCTTCATCCGCACCACCAATGGCACCGACAGGTTGACGGCCTTGCAGGCAGCGATAACGCCGGCGGCAATGGTGTCGCACTTCATGATGCCGCCAAAGATGTTGACCAAAATGCCTTCAACCTTGGGGTTGGCCAGCATGATCTTGAAGGCTTCGGTGACCTTCTCAGCGGTTGCGCCGCCGCCGACGTCCAAGAAGTTGGCTGGTTCGCCGCCAAACAGCTTGATGGTGTCCATGGTGGCCATCGCTAAACCAGCGCCGTTGACCAAACAACCAATGTTGCCGTCCAAGCTGATGTAAGCCAGATCGAACTTAGAAGCTTCCACTTCCGCTGGATCTTCTTCATCCAAGTCGCGGTAGGCCACGATATCGGCGTGGCGGAACAGCGCGTTCGGGTCAAAGTTGAACTTGGCGTCCAGCGCCATCAGCTCATTCTTGCTATTGCGGTTCAGTGGGTTGATTTCGACCAACGAAGCGTCGGTGTCCATGTAGCACTGGTACAGCTTTTGGAAGATATCGACGGCTTGCGCGGTGGACTCGGCGGGCAGGCCGATCGCGTTAGCAATCTTGGTGGCTTGCTCGGCACCCAGACCGGTCAGCGGGTCGATGAATTCGGTGACGATTTTTTCGGGGGTGGAATGGGCCACTTCCTCGATGTCCATGCCGCCTTCGCTGGACGCGATGAAAGCGACTTTTTGCGTCGCACGGTCGGTCACCAGCGAAACGTAGTATTCCTTCTGGATGTCGGCACCGTCTTCGATGTACAGGCGACGCACCTTCTGGCCTTCAGGGCCAGTTTGGTGGGTTTTGAGCTGCATGCCCAAAATGTCGCCAGCCATGCGCTTGACGTCGTCAATGGTTTTTGCAACCTTGACACCACCGCCTTTGCCGCGGCCACCGGCGTGGATTTGGGCTTTAACAACCCAAACCGGGCCGCCCAATTTCTGGGCAGCTTCGACAGCTTCTTGAACGGTGAAAGCAGGAATGCCACGTGGAACGGGCACGCCAAAATTGCGCAAGATTTCCTTGGCTTGGTATTCGTGAATCTTCATGAGGTCTCTCTCAGGAACTGGATTTCACCCGGCTACCATAGTTGAAATGTCTGGCGGCGGGCAGGGGGCATAGCAGCCGTCGAATGTATCATGCGGCGGCGCATCGCACCTTGTGAAAAACTTACGCCTTTTGTACGTTGACAGCCCGCCCTGCGCTGAAGTAGCTGGAGTAATTCATGTTCAAAATTTTTATCGACGGCGAAGCCGGCACCACTGGCCTGCAAATTCGCGAACGCCTGCAAAACATGGCGCAAGTGCAACTGGTCAGTATTGCGCCCGAGCAGCGCAAAGACCCCGCTGCCAAACGCGCGCTGATTGCCGAAGTTGATGTCGTCATCCTGTGCCTGCACGACGACGCGGCGCGCGACACCGTGGCCATGGTCGATGAGATTGAAAAGGCCACCGGCCGCACCATCAAAGTGATTGATGCCAGCACCGCTCACCGCACCGCGCCGGGCTGGGTGTTTGGTTTCCCTGAGCTGTGCGCCGGCCAATTGGATGCCGTGCGCAGCGCCAGCCGCGTCTCCAACCCCGGCTGCTACGCCACTGGCGCGATTGCGCTGCTGCGCCCGCTGGTCGATGCCGGTTTGGTGCCGAAAGACTTTGGGCTGTCACTGCCCTCGGTCAGCGGCTACAGCGGCGGCGGGCGGCCAATGATGGAAGCCTACGAAGCTGGCAACGCTGCGCCTTACGAAGCCTACGCACTGGGTTTGGCGCACAAGCACATCCCCGAAATCCTGCACTACACCGGCCTGACGCGCCGGCCGATTTTTATTCCGGCGGTGGCCAACTTTGCCCAAGGCATGTTGGTGCAATTGCCGCTGCATTTGGACTTGCTGCCCGGTGCGCCGACGGCCGCTGACCTGCACCACGCGCTGGCCGCGCACTACACCGCCACCAACACGCCCGAGCAATGGGTCAAAGTGCTGCCCGCCACCGACGACGGCAAACTGGCCGCCGACACCTTGGCCGGCACCAACCAGTTGGAGTTGCGCGTCTTTGGCAACGAGACCTACCGCCAAGCGGTGCTGATTGCGCGTCTGGACAATTTGGGCAAAGGCGCCAGCGGTGCAGCGGTGCAAAACCTGCAATTGATGCTGGGGATTTAACCCCTTGGTGAGTATGGTTAAATCAAGCCATCTAAGGCACCACCATCAAGAGGTCTGATTGCTATGTTCATCGAAAACATTTTGAAGAATTTTTTTGGCCTCGGTTCGGAAGACAAAAAAGAGCTGGCCAAAAAAGTCGCCCGTTCAGCCAGCAACTTAGACTTTGAGATGGCCATTGCCGCCCACGAAAACTGGAAGCTGCGGTTGCGCTCTTTTTTAGCGGGCACTTCCAGCGAAAAGTTTATTGCCGAAGAAATTTGCTTTGATGACCGCTGCGATCTGGGCAAATGGATCTACAGCGCTGGGCGCTCGCAACTGGGCACTTTTCCGGGGTTTACCGCGCTGATGGGGCACCACAAAATGTTCCATTACGCCGCCTCCAACGTAGTGGCACTGGCGCAAGCGGGAAAGATTGACGAGGCCGGAAAAATTTTAGAGATGCAGTTCTCCCAGCACTCCAGCGAAGTGGTGCGCGAGCTGCAGATACTGCGCACCATCGTGCGCGAAAACAACGACTGAAAATTAACGCGCTATCGGCGGCACCACGCGGCGCACCACGTCGGCAGAAAAGCCCCGCGCCATCAAAAAACGCACTTGGCGCGCCCACTGCTTGGTGTCCAGTGGCGCGCCCGCCTCAACGTCATCACCAGCGCCGCCAAAGCGCTTGCGCCAGACCGCTTGGGCGCGCTCCAACTCACTGTCCTTCAACTGCGCCACCGCATCGCGCACCCGCTCGGGATCGATGCCTTTGGCTTGCAGCTCTTGGCGCAGGCGCGCGCCGCCCAAACCAGCGGCGCGGCGGTTGATGACCGAAGCCACCACCCGCGCCTCGCTAATGAAGTCTTTGGCCTGCAAATCGTCCAGTACGCGCTCGATTTGCCCCGGCTCCTCTTCGTGCGGCGCCAGCTTGCGGATTAACTCAGCGCGCGAATGCTCGCGCCCCGCCAAATAGCGCAGGGCGCGGCCTTTCAAAGAAATGGGAGCAGTCGCCATCGTCCGTAAAACACTACTGATTTAATAGCTACTAGCGCCCGTATCTATTGGGCTAGAGGCCAATTTCATTCAAATTATTCGGGTTTCGGCTCGGTTTTGGCCTCGGCCTTGCGGGCTTTGGCCGCGGCGGGTGCGGCAGCGCCATCGCCATCCGTCACTGCCGCGCCGACGGCTGCCGGCAAGGCGGCAATGCCCAAGCTGTCGCGCACCTTGTTTTCAATCTCGTGCGCCAGCGCTGGGTTTTCGCGCAGAAATTCACGGGCGTTGTCGCGGCCTTGGCCGATTTTTTCGCCGTTATAGGCATACCAAGCGCCAGATTTCTCCACCACTTTGGCAAGCACGCCCATGTCGATAATTTCGCCCTCGCGCGAGATGCCTTCGCCAAACAAGATGTCGAATTCAGCGGTTTTGAACGGCGGCGACACTTTGTTCTTCACCACCTTGACGCGGGTTTCGTTGCCAATCACCACATCGCCCTTTTTCAGCGAGCCGATGCGGCGAATGTCCAAACGCACCGAGGCGTAAAACTTCAGCGCATTGCCGCCGGTGGTCGTCTCGGGCGAACCAAACATCACGCCAATCTTCATGCGGATTTGGTTGATGAAGATGACGGTGCAGTTGGTTCTTTTGATGCTGCCGGTCAGCTTGCGCAGCGCTTGGCTCATCAGGCGCGCTTGCAGGCCGGGCAGGCTGTCGCCCATATCGCCTTCGATTTCGGCCTTGGGCGTGAGCGCCGCCACCGAGTCCACCACAATCAAATCGACCGCGCCCGAGCGCACCAAGCTGTCAACAATTTCCAGCGCCTGCTCGCCGGTGTCGGGCTGGCTAATCAGCAGGTCTTGCAGGTTGATGCCCAAGTTTTGCGCGTACTGGATGTCCAGCGCGTGCTCGGCATCGACAAAGGCGCATTGGCCACCGAGCTTTTGCATTTCAGAGATCACTTGCAGCGACAGCGTGGTTTTGCCCGACGACTCGGGGCCATAAATCTCAATCACCCGGCCACGCGGCAGGCCGCCCACGCCCAGCGCCACGTCCAGCCCCAGCGAGCCGGTGGAGACAACCTGAATGTCCTCAATCACCTCGCCTTCGTCCAAGCGCATGACGGTGCCTTTGCCAAACTGCTTCTCGATTTGCGCCAGCGCGGCAGCCAAGGCTTTGGATTTTTCGCTATCGACGGCGATGGCACGGTTGATGGGAGCGCTCATGGTAATTTCCTTATGAATCAACAAGATAAAACATTTTTTTGCCGGCTGGCTGATGGGCGGCAGCGGGCATGGAGCGTAGTTTAGGCGGGGATTGAAATGAAAAGCTTTGATTTTTAGTCAGTTTGCCTGACCATAGCGCATGACCGATTCATCCTTTTTGATTCCCGACCACGGCTGGCGCCAAACCCACTTGGGGCGGCTGATGGGCGACGCGCTGCGCCGCTTTGACGCGCGCGTGCTGCAATTGATGGCGCGCAATGTCGAGGTGCCGCTGGCGCTGTCCAACTTGGCCGCGCGCGACCAAGTCAGCGCCGCGCACATCCACATCACCCGGCATTTGTCGTTGAATGGCGACCGCGTGACTGACTTGGCGCAGCGCGCCGGCATGAGCAAGCAAGCGATGGCCAATTTGGTCGATCAGTGCAGCGCGTGGGGCTTGGTGACGCGCCAGCCCGACCCGCTGGATGCGCGCGCGCGGCGCGTGTGCTTTACCCCCACCGGCTTGGCGTGGCTGCAGGCGTTTCGCGAAGCCGTGGCGCAGGCCGAGGCCGAATTTCGCGCCGAAGTCGGCGACGACGTGGCGGTGGTCGTCGCCCTTGGGCTAGAGGCTTATGCCAGCGGGGCGGCGTTTTAAAAAACCAGGCGTGCCAGCCTCCTAGAATCAGCCCTGACCGCGCAGCACCATGCTGCTGGCGGCCTTTGCCAAAGGAAAAATTCGAATGCGCATCCTCATTGCCGAAGACGATCAAGTGCTGGCCGATGGCCTGCTGCGCACGCTGCGCAGCTCGGGCGCGGTGGTCGATCACGTCTCCAGCGGCAGCGAAGCCGATACCGCCCTGCTGACCAACAACGAGTTTGATCTGCTGATTTTGGATTTGGGCCTGCCGAAAATGCACGGCCTCGAAGTGCTGAAAAAGCTGCGCAGCCGCGGCTCGGCGCTGCCGGTGCTGATTTTGACGGCGGCCGACAGCGTCGAAGAGCGCGTCAAAGGGCTGGACTTTGGCGCCGACGACTACATGGCCAAGCCGTTCTCGCTGCAAGAGTTGGAGGCGCGCGTGCGCGCCCTGACGCGCCGGGGCATGGGCACCACCAGCGCCACCATCAAACACGGCCCGCTGGTGTACGACCAAGCCGGGCGGGTGGCCACCATCGACGGCAAGATGGTCGAGCTCTCAGCGCGCGAGCTGGGGCTGCTGGAGGTGCTGCTGCAGCGCGCTGGCCGCTTGGTCAGCAAAGACCAGCTGGTCGAGCGCCTGTGCGAGTGGGGCGAAGAGGTCAGCAACAACGCCATCGAGGTCTATATCCACCGCCTGCGCAAAAAGATTGAAAAAGACCCGATCCGCATCGCCACCGTGCGCGGGCTGGGTTATTGCCTCGAAAAAATCCCCGACTGAACGCTTAGGGTCAGCGGTGTACGACTATTAAAAAAATAGCTGCAACCGCTGGCGCCCTATAGGTTTCAAGCACTTTTCACTCTCAAAACACGGCGGTTACTGTGAAGATTTTCCAGCGCGAACAGCGCTCACTGTTCGGCGAAATTCTCGACTGGATGCTCACGCCGCTGCTGCTGCTGTGGCCGATCAGCTTGGCGCTGACGTGGCTGGTGGCCCAAGGCATTGCCAACAAGCCGTTTGACCGGGCGCTGGAATACAACGCCCACGCGCTGGCGCAGCTAATCACCGTCCACAAGGGCAAAGCGCAGTTCAACTTGCCCCAGCCGGCCAGCGAAATTTTGCGCGCCGACGACTCCGACATGGTTTATTACCAAGTCACTGGGCCGAGTGGCGAGCTGCTCTCGGGCGAGCGCGCGCTGCCGCTGCCGCCGCCCAACGAGACCCACTTCCCCGGCGAAGTGCTGCTGCGCGATGCCGAGCTGCGCGGCATCGACATCCGCATGGCCTACATCTGGGTGCGCCTGCCGGGACGCGAAGCGCGCCAAGCGCTGGTGCAGGTGGCCGAAACGCGCGAAAAGCGCAGCGTGCTGGCCACCGAAATCATCAAAGGCGTGATGCTGCCGCAGTTCGTCATCTTGCCGCTGGCGGTGCTGCTGGTGTGGCTGGCGCTGGCGCGCGGCATCCAGCCGCTCAACCAGCTTGAAGAGCGCATCCGCGCGCGCAGCTCAGACGACTTGAGCCCGCTCGACCACCGCACCGTGCCGCTGGAGGTGGCACCGCTGGTGGCCTCGGTCAACGATTTATTAACGCGGCTGAACGACTCGCTGGCGACGCAAAAGCGCTTTTTGACCGACGCCGCCCACCAGCTCAAAACCCCGCTGGCGGGGCTGCGCATGCAGGCCGACTTGGCCCAGCGCGAGGGCACCAGCACCGAAGAATTGAAGCGCTCGCTGCAGCAAATCGAGCACTCCAGCATCCGCGCCACGCACACCGTCAACCAACTGCTGGCGCTGGCGCGCGCCGAGAGCAGCAGCACGCTGCAAGCCTTTGCCCCTTGCGACGTGGCGCACCTGACGATGGAGGCGGTGCGCGACTCGGTGCCGCGTGCGCTGGAAAAGCACATCGACTTGGGCTACGACGGCGCGCAGCCGGGCGATCCGGGCGTGTGGGTCGATGGCAACCCGACGCTGCTCAAAGAGCTGGTGCGCAACCTGCTGGACAACGCCATGAACTACACGCCGTCCAGCGTCGACAAACCCGGCGTGATCACCGCGCGCGTGCTGGCCGATCCGTTTGGCCGGATGCTGGTGCTGCAGGTGGAAGACTCTGGCCCGGGCGTGCCCGAGTCCGAGCGCGATTTGATTTTTCAGCCGTTTTACCGTGCGCTGGGCAGCGGCGCAGACGGCTCAGGGCTAGGCCTGCCTATTGTGCAAGAAATTGCCCGCCAGCACGGCGCGCAGCTGTCGGTCGATGATGCCCACCCCGGCCATAACCCGCCGGGTGCCTGTTTTACGCTGCGCCTGCCAGCGCGACCGGTGGATGATTAACGGCGCGCGCGCTGAAAAATGCTATTAATTTAATAGCTTCTAGCGCAAGTATTTATTGGGCTAGAGGCCTATTTAACTTCAAAGCACGAGCGCAGAGGCTTGCCGGACAAGGCCGACTGCATCCGGCTGAGCTTGGCTTGCAGTGCCGCATCGACCAATGGCAGGCGCAGGTTGAAGATTTCCGACTCGGGGCGCTCCAAGATGACGCGGGCGGTACGCACGCCTTGGTTGCCCAAGTTGGCCAAACCGCGCTCGGCAGCCTCTTCGGTAGCAAAGCGTCCCAGCGACAGACCCGGCTCTAGCTCGGGGTTGTTGGGGCGGTCAAACGAGACTTTGCGGATGCGCAGTTCGATGCGCTTTTTGGCCAACATATCGGTGCTTTCAAACCGGCCCATATAAATCATCCAGCGTGCAGGAATTGGCGTGCTCTCTAGCTGCCAACTGCCTTGGGGCAGCGCGGTAGCGGCAGCTTGGCGCCAAACGTCGGCTTGCTCAGGGCTGAACGGGCCGGCCTGCAAACACTCGCCGCGCGTCGCCGCGACCGGCTCGGGCGTGACGGTGGGCACCAGCACCACGGCTTGGGCGGGCGCTACAGGGGCAGGAGCGGCGGACTCAGGTTCGGCCAGCGGTGTGGCTGGTGCGGTGGTTTCGGGCGCTGGCTGGGGCGCTTGAGCCTGCGCAGCCACGCCAGTCGCAGAGATGATGCGCAGCGCTTGCGGGGCAATTTGCTGCGCCAGATGTTGCGGCTCTGACTGCTCTGTTGGTGCCATACCCCACGCGCGCAGCAAGCCAGCTGACCATGCGTAATAGCCCATATTGGCCAGCAGCAGAAAAATAGCCACAAGGCGCAGCATGGTCAGTGCTCCCGCGCGCGCACCGGGCGCACGCTGACTTCAGAGCTGGTCACGGTTTGCATTCCTTGCGCGGTCATGACGTGCAGCGCGCCATCGGTGCCGACACCGTGCGCCGTGCCGCTATTGCCGTCGCTTAAAGTTACCAGCCGCTCTTGCAGCACATCACGCAGCGCAAAACGCGGCTGCATCGGCGCAAAGCCGTAGGCCTCGAAGGATTGCAGCAGGTTGACCAGCGGCGCGGCAACCAGTGCCAGCGCGGCGGGAGCGTCCAAGGCGGCATCGACTTCTTGCAAACAGCCGGCCGGAATCGACAGGCCGACAGCATTGCGCGCCAGCACGTTCAGGCCGATGCCGACGACGACGTAGCGCGCTGAAGCGGTCGCGTTGGGCGCGACAAAGCTGGCCGTCTCGACCAAGATGCCGCCCAATTTACGCTCGCCAGCGGCACCGCCCAACCACAAATCATTGGGCCACTTCAGGCCGATGCGCGGGCTGGCGCTGCTAGCCTTGGGCAGCACCGGCTGCAGGCTTTCGGCCACGCTGACCCCCACGGCCAGCGACAGACCCGACCAGTCCACGGGAGACAGCGGCAGACCGAGCGAAAAGGTCAGCGACTCGGCCTGCGCGCCGCTGTGCCAATCGCGCCCCAAGCGGCCACGGCCAGCGGTTTGCTGCTCGGCCACCAGCAAGGTCGCAGCGCAGCGGCCAGCGCGGGCGCGGCGCATCAGCTCGCTGTTGGTCGAGTCGATGCTGGGCAGTATCTCCACCGTAAAGCCCGGCAACTGCGGCTCTATGGCGGCGCGGATGGCCTCTACCGGCCAGCGGATGGTGGGTTTCATGATTTTTTGGGTGGCTTGATCGGCTTTATTGGCTTGGGTGCCGCCGCGCCTCGCTTAGGCGCCAGCAGCGTGCCCCGGCAACTGGCTGCGCCGCAATAGCACGGGTACTCGGCCTTGAGTTTTTTGGTATAGCGCTCGTCCAGCATCAGGCCGTAGTCGTAGTTCAGCTCTTCGCCGGTGGCAATGTTGCGCAGCGCGGTGATGAAGATGCGGCCGCCTTGCTCATCGGCAAAGCAGTTGGGCGCGCAGCTGTGGTTAATCCAACGCGAGGAGTTGCCGCCAAAGTTGGCATCAATCACCCGGTCTTCATCGACGTGAAAGTAGAAGGTGTGGTTGGGTTGCAGCGGATCGTGCGGGTGGCGGTCTTGCGCGGCTTGCCAGCTGATGATTTGGCCGGTGTACTCGATCAGCACCTCGCCCTCGGCGATGTCTTGCACGGCAAAAACACCCTTGCCGTGAACGCCCGAGGTGCGAATTTGGATACGGCGGCCGGTGCTGGCGCGCAAGGCGGTGCGGGACATGGCAAAACTCTGTTAACTTAAATGAGCACACATGTGCGTGCGCAGGCACGCGCGAGAGGCCCAGATTGTAGATAGCGGCCGGAGCATCTCTCCGGTAGTAGCCGTATGGCGAGAACCCATCATGACCAAGACCCTGGTAATTGCAGAAAAACCTTCCGTCGCACAAGACATCGTGCGCGCCCTGACCCCCATTGCCGGCAAGTTCGACAAACACGACGACCATTTTGAAAACGAGCGCTACGTTGTCACCAGCGCCGTCGGCCATTTGGTGGAAATTCAGGCACCCGAAGAATTCGACGTCAAACGCGGCAAGTGGAGTTTTGCCAACCTGCCGGTGATTCCGCCGCGCTTTGACTTAAAGCCGGTCGAAAAAACCAAGTCGCGCCTCAACGCCGTCGTCAAGCAAGCCAAGCGCAAAGACGTCAGCGCCCTCATCAACGCCTGCGACGCCGGGCGCGAGGGCGAGTTGATTTTTCGCTTGATTGAGCAATACGCTGGCGGTGCCAAGCCGCTGGGCAAACCCGTGCAGCGGCTGTGGCTGCAGTCGATGACGCCGCAAGCCATTCGCGACGGCTTTAACCAGCTGCGCAGCAATGCGCAAATGCAAGGCTTGGCCGACGCCGCGCGCAGCCGCTCTGAGGCCGACTGGCTGGTCGGCATCAACGGCACGCGGGCGATGACGGCGTTTAACTCGCAGGGCGGCGGCTTCTTTTTGACCACCGTCGGCCGGGTGCAGACGCCGACGCTGTCGCTGGTGGTCGAGCGCGAAGAAAAAATCCGCAAATTCGTCAGCCGCAATTACTGGGAAATCCACGCTAGTTTTGCGGCGCAGGCCGGCCACTACCCCGGCAAATGGTTTGACCCGGCGTGGAAGAAAAACCCCGAAGACCCCGAGCAGCGCGCTGACCGCGTTTGGTCAGCCGAACAAGCCGCTTCAATAGCCGACGCCGCACGCGGCCAAGCCGCCACCGTGACCGAAGAGAGCAAGCCGACCACCCAAGCGCCGGGCCAGTTGTTTGACCTGACCAGCTTGCAGCGCGAAGCAAACAGCAAGTTTGGCTTTTCCGCCAAAACCACGCTGTCGCTGGCGCAGGCTTTGTACGAGCGCCACAAAGCGCTGACCTATCCGCGCACCGACTCGCGCGCGCTGCCCGAGGACTATGTGCCAGTCGCGCAGCAGACCTTTGAGATGCTGGCCGCAAGCGGCATGGCGCACTTGGCACCGCACGCGCAAACGGCGCTCACCCACGGCTACGTTCGCCCCAGCAAACGCATTTTTGACAACGCCAAAGTGTCCGACCACTTTGCCATCATCCCGACGCTGCAAGCGCCCGGCGAGCTGTCCGAGGCCGAGCAAAAGCTCTACGACTTGGTGGTGCGCCGCTTTATGTCGGTGTTCTTCCCCAGCGCCGAATATTTGGTGACGACGCGCATCAGCAAGGTCGAACAAGCGGGTCAAACCCAGCATTTCAAGACCGAAGGCAAGGTGCTGGTCAAGCCGGGATGGCTGGCGATTTACGGCAAAGAAATTGCCAGTGAAGTGCCTGATGCCAAAGAAGGCGACAAGGGTCAAAACTTGGTGCCGGTGCAACCGGGCGAGCGCCCGCTGGCCAGCGAAGTCGATGCCAAAGCGCTCAAAACCAAGCCGCCGGCGCGCTACTCCGAGGCCACGCTGCTGGGCGCGATGGAAAGCGCCGGCAAGCAGATTGAAGACGAAACCATGCGCCAAGCGATGCAAGAAAAAGGCTTGGGCACGCCCGCCACGCGCGCGGCCACCATCGAGGGGCTGCTGGCGGAAAAATACATGCTGCGCGAAGGCCGCGAAATCATCCCCACCGCCAAAGCGGTGCAGCTGATGACGCTGCTGCGCGGCTTGGAAATCAAAGAGCTGGCGCGCGCTGACCTGACCGGCGAGTGGGAATACAAGCTGTCGCAGATGGAAAAAGGCCTGCTGCCGCGCGAGACCTTCATGCAAGAAATTGCCGCCATGACCGAGCGCATGGTCAAAAAAGCCAAAGAGTACGACCGCGACACCATCCCCGGCGACTACGCGCGCCTTGAAGCGCCCTGCCCGAACTGCGGCGGTGTAGTCAAAGAAAACTACCGCCGCTACGCCTGCATTGGCAAAGACGGCGCTGAAGCCTGCGGCTTCTCGTTTGGCAAATCGCCCGCCGGGCGCACCTTTGAGCCGCACGAGGCCGAAGCGCTGCTCGCTACGCACAAAATTGGCCCGCTGGAAGGTTTCCGCTCCAAAGCCGGCTGGCCATTTACGTCCGACATCGTGCTCAAGTACGACGAGGAAGCGCACAACTACAAGCTCGAATTTGACTTTGGCGACGACAAAAAAGCCGAAGAATCCGGCGAAATTGTTGAGTTCACCGATGCCAGTTTGGGCGCTTGCCCGGCCTGCGGCGCGCCGGTGCATGAGCACGGCAGCAACTACGTCTGCAGCAAAGCCGTGCCAACCCACGAGCAGCCCACGCCAAGCTGCAAGTTCAAAACCGGCAAAGTCATCCTGCAACAACCGGTCGAGCGCGAGCAAGTCACCAAGCTGCTGGAAACCGGCAAAACCGACTTGCTGGACAAGTTTGTCAGCCTGCGCACGCGCCGCGCCTTCAAGGCGCATTTGGCGTGGGATGCCGAGGCCGGCAAAGTCGGCTTTGAATTTGCCCCCAGCAAATTCCCCCCGCGCAAGCCAGCCGCCACCACCGCCAAAACTGCTACCAAAAAAGAAGCTGCTAGCGCACGTGGCACTAAGGCTGCAGCCCAAAAAGGCACTAAAACTGCCGTCGCCAAAGCGGTGAAAACCGTGGCGGCCAAAGCGCCGCGCAAACCCGCCGCCGGCAAGCAGCCCAGCGCCGAGCTGGCCGCCGTGATTGGCAACGAACCGGTAGCGCACACCGAAGTCATCAAAAAAGTCTGGGACTACGTCAAAGCCCACGGCTTGCAAGACAGCGCCAACAAGCGCGCCATCAACGCCGATGCCAAGCTGCTGGCGGTGTTTGGCAAGCCGCAAATCACCATGTTTGAGCTGGCCGGCATCGTCGGCAAACACTTGGCTTAACTTGACCTAAAGCGCAACGAAACGACAGCACGGCAGCCCCGCTATGGCGCTGGACTACTTTGACCTTGAAGCCCTGCGCCTGCAGCACCCGGCGTGGCGCTTGCTGCGGGCGAAAAATGCGCCGCTGGTGGCCAGCTTTTTGCACCGGGTATTCATCACGCCCAACCAGCGGGTGCTGGCGCAGTCGGACTTGGTCGAGGCGCTGAACGACACGCTGTACGCGCTGCGCGAGCGCTTGGGGGGCGACGCGCCGCCCAAACCCGCCAACGAGTATCTAAACGACTGGGCGGCCAACGACGCCGGTTGGTTGCGCAAGTTTTACCCACCCGGCTCAGACGAGCCACACTTTGACCTGACCCCCGCCACCGAGCGGGCGCTGGCGTGGCTGGTCAGCCTGTCCGAGCGCGCCTTTGTCGGCACCGAATCGCGCCTGCTGACGCTGTTTAGCCTGCTACAGCAAATGAGCGAGGGCAGCGACACCAACCCGCAAACCCGCTTGGCCGAGCTGCACAAACGCCGCGCCGAGATGGATGCCGACATCGCGCTGGTCGAAAGCGGCCAAATGCCGCTGCTGGACGACACGGCGCTGAAAGAGCGCTTTCAGCAGTTCTCGGGATTGGCGCGGGAGTTGTTGGCGGATTTTCGGGAAGTCGAGCAAAACTTTCGCACGCTGGACCGCAATATGCGCGAGCGCATCGCGCTGTGGGACGGCGCCAAGGGCACGCTGCTGGGCGATATTTTGGGCGAGCGCGATGCCATCACCGACTCCGACCAAGGCAAGAGCTTTCGGGCGTTTTGGGGTTTTTTGATGTCGCAGTCGCGCCAAGACGAGCTGAGCCATTTGCTTGACCGCGTGCTGGCGCTGGAGCCGGTGGCCGCGCTGGAGCCCAACCCCCGGCTGCGCCGCGTGCACTACGACTGGCTGGACGCAGGCGAACACGCGCAGCGCACCGTGGCGCAACTGTCGCAGCAATTGCGGCGGTTTTTGGACGACCAAGCGTGGCTAGAAAACCGCCGCATCATGGATTTGCTGCGGGGCATTGAGGTGCGGGCGCTGGCGCTGCGCAGCGCGCCGCCCACGGGTGCCATCCACGCCATCGACGCGCTGCACCCCGAGGTTGATTTGCCGCTGGAGCGCCCGCTGTACCGCGCCCCAACCAAAACTGCGCTAACCGCTACCAAGCTAGCAGCCGGCCACGCCGAGGGCGACGCGCAGGCGCTGTTTGAGCAAGTGCGCATCGACAAAGCCGCGCTGGCGCAGCACATTCGCCAGTCGCTGCAAACGCGCGCGCACATCAGCTTGGGCGAGTTGCTGCAACTGCGCCCGCTGCAACACGGACTGGGCGAGCTGGTGGCGTATTTGCAACTGGCCAGCAGCGGCGCGGTGCAAACGGCGCTCGATGAGTCAGTACAAGAAACCATCCACTGGGTCAGCGCTGATGGCACGCCGCGCAGCGCCACCGTGGCACGCATTCTTTTTGTGAGGCCATAAATGCCACTCTTGCCACTCTTAGATGACCTAGACAACGATACGCTCGACGCTCCCAGCGCGCAGCATGCACCCGCACCCGCACCCGCACCCGCACCCGAGTACGCACTGAGCGCCGCCGTGGTGCCGCTGCTCAAAGGCGTGGTCTACCGCGAAGACGACCCTGCGCTGTGGACTGTTCTGCTGCAACAGCGCGCCCGCGTGATGGACTACGTGGCGGTGCTGGCGCTGGAGCTGCACATCGACGAGGCCGAGGGCTATGCCTTTTTGCGCTCCCGCCCCGACAGCGATAAAGAGGACGAGGCTGAGGCCAACAGCGACGGCAACAGCGACAGCGCACCCAAGCTACCGCGCTTGGTGCGCCGCCAGCAGTTGAGCTTTCCGATCAGCCTGCTGCTGGCGCTGCTGCGCAAAAAGCTGGCCGAGTTTGATGCCAGCGGCGGCGAGACGCGGCTGGTGCTGTCGCGCGGTCAGGTGATCGAGCTGATGCGGATTTTTCTGCCCGCTGGCTCAAACGAATCACGCCTCATCGACCAGATGGACACGCACCTAAACAAAGTGGTCGAGCTGGGCTTTGTCCGCCGCTTGAAACCCAGCAGCGCCGGCCAAGAAGCGGCGTTTGAAGTGCGCCGCATTTTGAAAGCCTTTGTCGATGCGCAGTGGCTGGCCGACTTTGACCAGCGCTTGCAGGAATACCAAGCGCAAGTGGCGGCACCAGTGACCACAACTGCATCCAGCAGCAAGAAAGGCGAGGCCGACGATGCCAACGACGACAACGGATGAACCCACCGCGCTGGCCGGTTTTCGGCTGCAGCGGTTGGAGGTGCTCAACTGGGGCACCTTCCACCAGCGGGTGTGGTCGCTCGACCTGCAAGGGCGCAACAGCCTGCTGACCGGTGATATCGGCTCGGGCAAATCGACGCTGGTCGATGCGCTGACCACGCTGCTGGTGCCAGCGCATCGCGTCGCCTACAACAAGGCAGCCGGAGCGGATGCCAAAGAGCGCACGCTGCGCTCCTATGTGCTGGGGCACTACAAATCAGAGCGCAACGCCGCTGGCGGCAACGCCAAACCGGTGGCGCTGCGCGATGCCAGCAGCTACTCGGTCATCTTGGGTGTGTTCCACAACGCCGGGTTTGACCAAACTGTCACGCTGGCGCAGGTGTTTGCGCTGAAAGACGCACTCGGCCAGCCCGAGCGCCTGTACGTGGCCAGCGACAAAGCTTTGTCGATTACTGCTGACTTTGCCAACTTTGGCACCACCGTCACCGCCCTGCGCACGCGGCTGCGCAAAGGCGGTGCGGTGCTGTTTGACAGCTTTCCGCCCTACAGCGCGCACTTTCGCCGCCGCTTTGGCATCGAGGGCGAGCAAGCGCTGGAGCTGTTCCACCAAACCGTGTCGATGAAATCGGTTGGCAACCTGACCGACTTTGTGCGCCGCCATATGTTGGAGCCGTTTGACGTCGCGCCGCGCATTCAGGCGCTGATTGCGCACTTTGACGACTTGAGCCGCGCCCACGCTGCCGTGCTGGACGCCAAAGAGCAAGTCACCCTGCTGGCACCGCTGGTGGCGGACTGCGACCAGCACGCGCAATTGCAAGACAGCACCGCCCTGCTGCGCGCCTGCCGCGAGGCGCTGCGGCCGCACTTTGCTGAGTTAAAGCACGGGCTGATTGCCGCGCGCCTGCTCAGCCTGAGCGAGTCGCTGGCCAACGAAGAAGCCAAAGTCCAAAAATGGGAAGCGCAGCGCAACCTGCAACGCGGCCAAGCGCAAGAGCTGAACTTGGCCATAGCGCAGAACGGCGGCAACCGTCTGGCGCAGCTAGAACAGCAAATCCAGCGCCAGCAAACCGAGCAAACCCGCCGCCAACGCAACGCTGCGCGCTATGACGAACTGCGCCAACAGCTCAGCCTGCTGCAAGTGGGCAGCGCCGAAGACCTGCTGGCGCAGCAGCAAGTCTGCTTAGACCTGCGCGAACAGGCCAAAAACACCAGCAGCGAGCTGCAAAACGATTTGGTCGAAGAAAGCGCCGCGCTGCTGGAGAGCCGGCGCACGCACACAGCGCTGGCCGCGGATATCACCAGCCTGCGCGGGCGGCGCAGCAACATCGACACACAGCAAATTGCCATCCGCGCAGCGCTGTGCCAAGCGCTGGATTTGAACGAAGCGGCGATGCCATTCGCCGGCGAATTGATTGAAGTGCGCAGCAGCGAGCGCGACTGGGAAGGTGCCGCCGAGCGGCTGATGCGCGGCTTTGCGCTAGCGCTGCTGGTGCCCGAGGCGCACTACGCTCGCGTGGCAGAGTGGGTGGACAGCACCAAGCTGCAAGGCCGACTGGTGTATTTCAAAGTGCGCCTGAAAAAGGGCGGCAACGCCAGCAGTGCCAGCAACACTGGGCAACTGCCCGAGTCGCACCCCGACGCGCTAGTCCACAAACTCACCCTGCAGCCCGAATCGCCGTTTTACCCCTGGCTGGAGCAGGCGCTGTGGCAGCGCTTTAACGTCGTTTGCTGCAGCAGCCAAGAGCAGTTTCGCCGCGAAACCGCCGCCATCACCCGCACCGGCCAAAGCAAAGGCGGCTACGGCGGCGAGCGCCACGAAAAAGACGACCGCCACCGCTTGGACGACCGCCGCCGCTACGTGCTGGGCTGGAGCAACAGCGCCAAACTGGCCGCGCTGGAAGCGCAAGCGCGCGTGCTCGAAGCCCGTTTGGGCGAGATGGACGCCAAGGTGGCCGAGCTGCAGCGCAGCCAAGAAAAAGCCCAAGAGCGCCTGAGCGCGCTGGACAAGTTGGTCGAGTTTCGCGACTGGCGCGAGCTGGACTGGCGCACGCTGGCGCTAGAAATCAAACACTTGGACGACGAGCGCCAGCAGTTGCAAGCATCGTCCAATCTGCTGCAAGCGCTGACCGAGCGGCTGAAAAACCTTGAGCAAGAGCTAACAACGACCGAAGCCCGCTGCGACCAGCACCGCGATCAACGCTCCAAAACGGAGCAAAAAATCAGCGACATGAAAACGCTGCAACAGCAAACGCAGGCACTCACAGCAACAGACATCCCAACCACGCCCGACCCGCGCATTACCCGGCAACTGGCGACGCTACAAAAGGCGCGCACCGGCCCGGCGCTGTCGATTGAAAACTGTGATGCCCGCGAGCGCGAACTCAACCTCCAACTCAACAGCAGCATCCAGAATGAGAACGCGCGCAGCAACCGCCTGCTCGAAAAAATCATCGCGGCCATGCGCGTCTTCAACACGCGCTATCCGCTGAAAACGCAAGAAATCGACGTAGCAGTCGCCTCGGCGGACGAGTACCGCAGTCTGCTGCGCCAGCTCAACGCCGACGACTTGCCGCGCTTTGATGAGCAGTTCAAAGCGCTGCTGAACGAGAACACCATCAACGAAGTGGCGCAGTTCAACTCACAGCTCAACCGCGAGCGCGAGACGATTAAAGAGCGCATCGAGCGCATCAACCAATCGCTGGTGCAGATTGACTACACCCCCGGGCGCTTCATCGTGCTGGAAGCCCAACCCAGCACCGATGCCGAGGTGCGCGACTTTGTCTCACAACTGCGCGCCTGCTTATCGGGCGAGATGTCGGGGACTTCAGGCGTATCGGGGGATGCAACGGCGGGCGACGGCCAGTATTCCGAAGCCAAGTTTTTGCAGGTCAAAGCCATCATCGAACGCCTGCGCGGGCGCGAAGGCTTCACCGAACACGACAAGCGCTGGACAGCCAAAGTCACCGACGTGCGCAACGCCTTTGTGTTTTCAGCCAGCGAGCGCTGGCGCGACGATGGCCGCGAGCACGAGCACTACTCCGACTCGGGCGGCAAGTCGGGCGGGCAGAAAGAAAAACTGGCCTACACCATCCTCGCCGCCAGTTTGGCCTACCAATTTGGCTTGGCGTGGGGCGAAACCCGCTCGCGCAGCTTTCGCTTTGTCGTCATTGACGAGGCGTTTGGCCGCGGCTCGGACGAGTCGGCGCAATACGGGCTGGAGCTGTTTCGCAAGCTCAATTTGCAACTGCTGATCATCACGCCCCTGCAAAAAATCCACATCATTGAGCCGTTTGTGTCCAGCGTCGGCTTTGTCTCCAACCCGCAGGGGCAGGACTCGCAACTGCGGATGTTGCAAATCGAGGACTACCGCACCGAGCGCGAACGCCTGAGCAGCGTGGCGCAGGCGCTGCAGGTGGCCGATAAGAACGATGGCGATGGCAACGGCGTGGACTGACTCGGCCGCGCTGCGCGCCCAAGTGCGCAAGCTGTGGGACAAAGGCGCGCTGCTCACGCCCTTGGTGGCGCTGGAAGATGCCGCCGCCACAGCCGAGCCACCCGGCTGGCCGCTGCGCTTGAAGTTGGCCGCGCCCAGCTCCAGCGACCTCAGTCCGCGCTTTGCTGAAGTGCGCCAATGGGCGGCAGAGCTGCGCCAACACGCCGGCCCCTACCGTCTGCAAGAGCGCGAACTGCGCCACCGCGAAGTCGGCCAGCAAAGCCTGCCCGAGGCGGTGTGGCTGGACTCGCTGGGCGCCGCCATTGCATGGCTGGGCAAAAGCCGCGACGCGCAGCAGTTTTCCGGTTTGGTCGCGGCCACCCGCAGCGCACAGCCCGCGCTGTTGCCGTGGCTAGCGCGGCGACCGCTGGCGGCGCTGTCACTGGCTGCCGTCTGGCCGCAGTTGCTGGCAGTAGTCGCTTGGCTGCAAACGCACCCGCGCCCCGGCATCTACCTGCGCCAAGTGGACATTGCCGGCGTGGACAGCAAATTCATCGAATCCCACCTCAGCGTGCTGACCGAGTGGCTGGACATCGCCCTGCCAGCTAAGTCCATCGACACCAGCGCCAGCGGCATCGGCCAATTTGCCCGGCGCTACGGCTTTCAAGACAAACCGCTGCGGGTGCGCTTGCGTTGGCTGGATGCGCCGCCGGACGGTTTGCAACCGCTGGGCGCGGACATCAGCATCACGCACAGCGCTTTTGCTGCGCTGGCGCCCGCCGTGCGCCGGGTGTTTATCACCGAGAACGAGATCAACTTTCTGGCCTTTCCGCCGGTGCCGGGCAGCTTGGTGGTGTTTGGCGCGGGCTACGGTTTTGCCGCTCTGGCCGGGGCGCACTGGCTGCAGCGCTGCGCCGTGCATTACTGGGGGGACATCGACACGCACGGGCTGGCCATCCTTGACCAACTGCGCGCCAGCCTGCCCCACGCCCAATCGCTGCTGATGGACGAGGCCACCCTGCTGGCGCACCGCGCCCACTGGGGACAAGAGCCGACGCCCGTGCTGCACGACTTGCCGCGCTTAACAGCGGCAGAGGCCGCGCTGTTCGACGGCCTGCGCCAGCACCAATGGCAAACACAACCGCAAGTGCAACTGCGACTGGAACAAGAGCGCATCGGCTTTGGCTGGGTGCAGCAGGCCTTAACCCACCTCTTGCCGATAGATAGCCATGTCACCTAGCCCGCAATTCACCGCCAAAAGCATCACGCCGACACCGGAGCAACTGGCGGTGCAAACCGCCAGCGTGCAAACGCTGCTGATTGAAGCCAACGCCGGCGCGGCCAAGACCACCACGCTGGCGCTGCGCATGGCCGAGGGCTGGGCGCGCGGCATCCGCCCCGAGGATTTTTTGGCGCTGACGCACACAGCGAGCGCCTGCCAAGCGCTGCGCGCTGCGCTGCTCAAAGTGGGGGTGCCAGCGCCGGTGGCGCAGCGCTTTCGCATCACACGGTTTGAAGATTTTTGCGCCCAGCTGCTGGCAGAGACGCTAGACCGCCCCGCCACCAGCTACAGCACGCTGGAAGAGCTGCAGCCCTTTGTTTGGGAGGCGGTGCAGCGCGTGCAAAGCAGCGAAGGCGAGCGCTGGCCGGAGGATTTGGCGCTGCCCAGCCTCGGCGACAGCAGCTTTGTTGAAGCTTTTTTGCAGCGCGCCGCGTGGCTCAAAGGCACGATGAAAGACACGCTGGAGCGCGATGGTGCTAGCCCCTCGCCCGACTACGCCGGCGCGCTGGGCATCGACTACACCCAGCTGAAAGTCTTTTTGGCGTTCGAGCGCATCCGCTGGCGTGAGCTGACCGACCAGCCGCAGTTTCAGGGCGTGGGCGATGCGACTTACGACCTCGCACTGTGGCTGGAGCAAGGCGGCGCGGTGCAGCAGCTGCGCCTGTGGCCGCGTGCGCTGCGGGTGCTGCTGGTCGATGAAATGCACGATGTCAACCAAGCCGCGTTTCGCGTGCTGCAAGAGTTGCTGACCACCACCAAAACCTTCTTCTGCGGCGTCGGCGACCGCGACCAAGTGATTTACAGCGCCAGCGGCGCCGACAGCGCCTTCATGGGCGAGGCCATCGAACAAAAAACTGGCCGCAGCGTGCAGCGCTTGCCGCTAACGCCCAGCCACCGCTTTGGTGCCAAGCTGGCGGTCAAAGCCGGGCGGCTGGCGCACAAGGACTACAGCTCGCTGGCGGCGCACGACACCCGCGTCACGCTGCTGGCCTATGACACAGCGGACGAATGCGCTGATTTGGTGGTGGCGCAAGCGCAGGCGTGGAGCGCGCAGCCGCGCAGCAAAATGGCCGAGTTTGCCGTGCTGCTGCGCCACCCACACCAGTCGGTCGATATCGAAAACCGCCTGCTGGCCGCTGACCTGCCCTACACCACCAGCGGCTTTGACAGCTATTTGCTGCGCCCCGAAGTGCTGCTGGTGCGCGCGCTGCTGGCCGTGGCCACCGACAACTTTGACAGCATCACCGAGCCGCGCACCCGGCAAAAGCTGATGGAGGCGCTGGTGTTTTTTTGCGGCGCGCGCATCGTCGTCGCCGGGCGCGAGGAAGAATCGCAAGCGGTGCTACTGGCCGATGCAATCCGCAGCGTCAACGAGAACCCGCTGTTTTTGCAGCACTTTTTTGACCACCAAATCGTCGCTAATTCATCGCCCGCGATGCAAAAGCGCTTGGCCAAGGCGCTGCGCGTCGCCGGCGAAACGGCTGCGCCCGACACGCTAGAGCGCCTGCTGCAAGCGCTCGACATCGAGGCCACGACGCGCGACGTGCTGGTGTCGCGCCAACGCCGCCAGGACGTGCAGGGCAGCTTGGCCGGGCTGTGCCGGGCGGCGGCGCGTTTTGATTCAGCGCACGATTATTTTTTGCACCTCAACTTGGCCGAGCAGCAACAGCGCCAGCGCAAAAGCAGCGACAGTTTGGTGCTGGCCAGCATCGCGCAGGTCAAAGGGCTGGAGTTTGCGCAGGTGGTGATTCCGTATCTGGAGCGCGGCGTGTTTCCGGCACCCGACACCGAGCCGGGCGAAGAACAGAACCTGCTCTACGTCGGCATCACGCGCGCGCGCCAACAGCTGACTTTGTTGGCGCAGCGCCAGCGCCCCAGCAGTCTGCTGGCCGCGCTGGGCTATACGCCGAAGAAGCCAGCGGCCAGCGAATCACTATTAAAATAATAGCTACTAGCGCACGTATCTAAAGGGCTAGAGGCCAATTTCATTCAAAAAACAAGCTCTGCAACACCGCAAAATGCCGCAAACCACCTCCGCCATCGACCTGCCCCAGCGCACCATTGCCCTGAGCGGTGCCAGCAATTTTCGGGACTTGGGCGGCTACAGCGGCCACGGCGGGCGGGCGCTGAAGTGGCGGCATTTGTTCCGCGCCGACCATTTGGCGGCGCTGACACCGAGTGACGTGGCGCGGCTGGGCGAGTTGGGCATCACCCGCAGCGCCGATTTTCGCGGCGCCACCGAGCGCGCCGCGCAGACCTACGCCCTGCCCGGCGTCGCCACGTACACGCTGGACATCGAACCCACGCTGATCCAACAAGCGCTGATTGAGCAGGGCAAGAGCCTGACCACCGCGCAGGCCGTGCGCCTGATGCACGACACCTACCGCAGTTTTGTCACCGACAACGCACCGCGTTTTGCGCAGTTGTTTGAGCTGCTGCTCGACAGCGATGCGCCGCTGGTCTTTCACTGCACTGCGGGCAAAGACCGCACCGGTTTTGCGGCGGCGCTGATTTTGTTGGCGCTGGGCGTGCCACGCGCAGTGGTGATGCAGGACTATCTGCTGACCAACACGCTGTACCGCCCGCCCAGCCACTGGGGTGACGCCGCCAGCACGCCAGCTGGACTGCAGGTGCTGTGGCGGGTGCAAGAGGATTTTTTGAACGCCGCGCTGCACGGCGTCGAGGCCGAATATGGCGGCATAGCGCCGTATCTGGAGCGCGTGCTGGGGCTGAACACCGCCGCGCAACAACGCCTCAAGCTGCTGTATTTACAGGATTAAACTGGCCGCGCAAAACCCACAGCACAGCGGGCAAATGGCGCGGTTGTCATCGGTAAAAACGCTCATCGGACATTAGCTATTTGCTTGATGACTAACGCTTAGGATGGATCAACAGCGTTTTGCAGCGCTGATTTGTCCAATAAAAAAGGTGAGGGAAGCAAATGACATTTATGCCATGGAGTAGCGAGATCGCAGTCGGTTTGAGCGATGTCGATGAGCAGCACCGCTGGTTGGTCGATCGCATCAACCAGCTGCACTCCGAGCTCTCGGAGACCGCGCCGCGCTCGAACGTGATTGCCGACGTACTCGAAGAGCTGATGGACTACACCATGAACCACTTCATCATGGAAGAAGAGCTGTTTGAACGCCACGCCTACCCCGACATCGTGGCGCACAAGGCGCAGCACAACAAATTTACCGGCACCATCATGAACGCGCTGACCGAGCACGAGGACGGCAAAAACGTCTCACACGATGTGCTGGAATTTTTGAAGCACTGGCTGATTGAGCACATCATGCGCACCGACAAGGTGTATGTGCCCTTCATGCTGGAGCGCGGCGTCACCTGACACCGCCCCAACCCAACCGCTTATTTCAGCGCCGGGCGGCGCTGTTCGCGCTGTTGCTGCTGCAAAAAGCGCTGCAACTCTTTGTCGCCCCGGCGAATGTGCAGCGACAGCCAGTCGCGCAGCAGCGTGGACAACTGCGAGGCCACGGTAATGCTGCCGGCGTGGTGTTTTTGCTGCAAATCGTGCAGCTTTTCAACAAACAGCACGTGGCCGTGTTTGTGCCGCTCTAGGTCGGGAAACTTGGCCTGCTCCATCAACTGCTCTTCACGGCGCAAGTGATCTTGCGTATCGGCAATGACCGCAGCGAGCAATTGCGCCACCACGTCTTGACCACGCCCTTGGGTGGTGGCGGTGTGCAAGGTATTGACCTGATTGATCAGTTGGCGGTGATCGTCATCGATCGGGCCGTTGTCGATAACCATGTCTTGTGCCCACTCAAAATAAGCCATCGTTCATTTTCCTTTTCATTCGACTAATTGGACGATCCGACTGCTTAACAGTTAGCACTTAGCCCGAATGGCCCAGTTGCAAACTGTGAGACCCCTGCGACTCCAAGCGGAACACGCTGGTGGTTTGCACCAGCGCCTGCGCTTGCGCTTCGAGTGACTGCGCAGCAGCGGCGGCCTCTTCGACCAGCGCGGCGTTTTGCTGCGTGACCTGATCCATCTGCACCATCGCTTGGTTGATTTGTTCGATGCCTTGGGTTTGGTCTTGGCTGGCCAAGCTGATCTCGCCCATGATGTCGGCGACGCGGCGCACGCTGACAACGATTTCGTCCATAGTGCTGCCGGCCTGTTCGACCAAGGTGCAGCCTTGGCTGACGTTATCGACCGAGGCGTCAATCAAGCCCTTGATCTCTTTGGCCGCTGTGGCCGAGCGTCCGGCCAAGCTGCGCACTTCAGATGCCACCACCGCAAAGCCCCGGCCTTGTTCGCCGGCGCGGGCGGCTTCGACAGCGGCGTTCAAGGCCAAGATGTTGGTCTGAAAAGCGATGGAGTCGATGACGCCAATGATGTCGGCAATCTTGCGCGACGAGGTGTTGATCGCTTCCATGGTGTGCACCACCTCGGCCACTACCGCGCCGCCCTTGACTGCTACTTTCGAGGCCGATTCGGCCAGCTCGTTGGCGTGCTTGCCGCTGTCAAAGTTTTGCTTGACGGTGCCGGCCAGCTCTTGCATCGAGGCCGAGGTTTGCTCCAGCGCGCTGGCTTGCTCTTCGGTGCGCGAGGACAAATCGAGGTTGCCAGCGGCAATCTGGCTGGTGGCGGTGGCAATGGCGTCGCTGCTGTGGCGCACCTCGCCAACGATGCCTGACAGGCTATGGTTCATGTCTTTAAGCGCTTGCATCAGCAAACCAGTTTCGTCGCTGGTGCGCACCTCGACGCGACTGCTCAAGTCGCCGGCCGCCACGGCTTGGGCGACTTGCACCGCCGACATCAACGGCACAACGATGGAGCGGGTGATGCTGATGGCCAGCACCACGCCGCACAACAGTCCGCCAGCGCCCATGGCCAGCAAAATCAGCCGCGCCATGTGCGCATCGGCGGCGGCTTTGACGCCGTTTTCGACCACTATGCGGTGCTCAATCTCGGCCAAAGCATCGACGCTCACTTGCACTGCGTTGAGCTCACGCAGCGTGTGCTCATTTAGCTCAGTGGCGGCCTCTTCCATGCGGGACTCATCCACCAAGCGGTTGAATTTGGCCTGCGAAATCACGTAGCGCCCGCGCGCGTCTTCGGCCTGCTTGAGTAGCGCGCGTGCTTCGGGCAACTCAACCATTTCTTGCAGGGTTTTAAACGCTGTGATGAAGGCATCACGCCCACCCGAAATTTCGGCGCGCATCTTGGCGCGGTGCTCAGCGCTCGGCGCGGTGAGAATTTCTACCGTGCGCCGTCCATTGGCCAGCGCAATCGAGCTCAGCGTATTGGCCGCGTCGGCCTTGACCCAGTCTTTTTCAATCAGGTGTTTATTGCTATTGGAGACGTTGGTCAGGCCGACAAAGCCGACGACCACCATCACCAGCATCATGGCAATCAACAATCCAAAACCCAAGGTCAAGCGGGTCTGGATGCGCATGCCACGCGGAGCAGATTGAAAAAGTGATGTCATTTGGGCTTTCTAAGAATGGCAAGGGCCGGGGGGTTGCCAAAAAGCTGGTACGAGCGCTAAGGCCAGCCAGTTTTGGGGCATAGAGGGCGAGCGCACAGTTTTTACACGGCAGTTACTCGCTGCCCAAACTATTTACCCATTTAAGAAACAACAACTGCCAATTATTGCAAAAACACTATGGTGCGGGTGAGGTTTGTCTGGCGGTAAAAATACCAGACACTAAAACCACTTTTTCAGCCTTTTTATGCTCGATTCTTTTTTCAACACCGAACCGGGCAGCTGGCTGAGTGTGACTGCCGCCGTCGTTTTTGCCGCCGTCTTTGCCGGCTTGTTGGCTATCGCCATCTGGGTCAGTCTGCGCTATAGGCAGATGCTGAAACACAGCCAAAAGAGCGAATCGCAATTGCGCGCGGTGGTCGATACCGCCGTGGACGCCATCATCATGATCGACGGCCACGGCCTCATCCAGTCGTTTAACGGCGCCGCCGAGACCATGCTGGGCTGGCAGGCCGACGAGGTAATAGGGCGCAACGTCAAAATGCTGATGCCCAATCCTTACCAAGACGAGCACGACGGCTATTTGCACCACCACCTGAGCACTGGTGAGAAACGCATCATCGGCAAAGCGCGCGAAGTCACCGCCATGCGCAAAGACGGCAGTCTGCTGCCGATTCGCTTGGCCGTTGGCCGGGTCGAGCTGCCGGGCGAGCCGCTGTTTGTCGGCTTCATCACCGATATCAGCCAACGCTGTGCCATCGAAGAATCGCTGCGCGCCAGCGAAGAGCGCTTTCGTTCGCTGATTGGCAACCTGCCCGGCGTTACTTTTCGCAGCCGTCGCAGCCCCAACAACTGTCCAATACTATTCATCAGCGACGCGGTGGAGCAGCTCACCGGCTGGAGCGCTGCCGATTTTTCTGACGGGCGCATCTCTATGGCGGCACTGGTACACCCCGATGACCGCGAGCGCATCTGGCACGAAGTGTCGCAGGCGCTAGAGCACCAGTTGCCTTACCACATCAACTACCGCCTGCGCCGCCGCGATGGCGAGATGCGCTGGCTGTCCGAAAGAGGGCGCGGCGCATGCGATGCGACCGGCCAGATGCAGTGGATTGACGGCGTGATTTTTGACAACACTTTGATCAAGGCACGCAATGCCGAGTTTGAGGGCACCGTCCACGCCATCAACCGTGCGATGGCGGTGGTGGAATTTGACTTAGAAGAATGCGTGGTCACGGCCAATGAGAATTTTCTGTCATTGCTGGGCTACACGCTGGCCGAAGTGCAAGGCCAAAAGCACGCCACGTTTTGCTGCCCCATTGATGTCAAAAGTCCAGCCTATGCCGACTTTTGGGCACGCCTTAAAAGTGGCGATATGGAAAGCGGCGAATACCTGCGCTTAGGTCGCCATGGCCGCGAAGTCTGGCTGCAAGCGAGCTACAACCCGATTTTTGATGCCAACGGCAAGCTGCTCAAAATCGTCAAACTGGCCACCGACTTGACGCTGCGCCGCGCGATGGAGCAAGAGCTGCGCGCCGCCAAAGAGCGCGCCGAAGAAGCGGCGGCCGCGCGCAGCAGCTTTGTTGCCAACATCAGCCACGAAATCCGCACGCCGATGAACGCCATCTTGGGGTTCTCCAGCGCGCTGCTCGATACCCGACTCGACGCGACACAGCGGCGCCACTTAGAGACCGTACACCACGCAGCAAACTCGCTGCTGCGCCTACTGAACGGTGTGCTCGACACCGCCAAATTAGAAAAAGGCGCGATTGATTTAGAAATCAGCCACTTTTCGCTGCGCGACTTGTGCCGGCAAATTTTGGCTTCGCTGCGTATCAGCGCCGCCAACAAAAATTTAGCACTAGAGCTGGACTACCCCGCCAGCGTGCCCGAGCACCTGCAAGGCGACGCTTTTCGGTTGCAGCAAATTGCGCTCAACCTGCTGGGCAACGCCATCAAATTTACCGACATCGGCAGCGTCACTTTGCGCGTGGCCTACCAACACCGCCACTTGGTGCTGGATGTGGTGGACACCGGCATTGGCATTGCCGCCGACCAGCTGGAGCGCATTTTTGAGCCGTTTGCGCAGGCCGACGTCTCGACCACGCGCAAATTTGGTGGCACTGGCTTGGGCACCACTATCTCGCGCCAACTGGCCGAGCTGATGGGCGGCACACTCAGCGTGCGCAGCCAACTCGGCCAAGGCAGCACCTTCACCCTGCGCGTGCCGCTGGCACTGGGCGAAGCTGCCATCGGCCATGCCCAGCACCCTTTGCCCGAACTGCCGCCGCTGCGCGTGCTGGCAGTGGACGACGTGCCCGACAACCTTGAATTGCTGCAAATTACTTTGGCTGCCGGCCAGCACCGCATCACTTTGGCGCACGACGGCACCGAAGCAGTGGCGGCCTGCGCCAACGGCACGTTTGATGTGGTGCTGATGGACTTGCAAATGCCCCGCATGGACGGCTTGGAGGCCACGCGCCGCATTCGCCAGCACGAGCAGTCACAAACGCCGCCGCGCGCGCCGGTGCCCATCATTGCGCTGTCGGCCAGCGTGCTGGAGCAAGACCGGCACAACGCCCGCGCTGCGGGCATGAATGGCTTTGCCAGCAAACCGCTAGAGCCCATCCGCCTACTGAACGAAATCGCCTGCGTGCTGGCCAATCAGCAAGGCAACGCCGACAACCTCCACTTCACAACACACCAGCCAGCACACAAGCCGCACAACACCCCGCCGATCGACTGGCCACGCGGCCTGCAGTTGTGGGGCTCGCCCGAGCGTCTGCACAACGCGGTGCAGCGCTTTTTAGGCGACCACCAAGCCACGCCCGCCCAACTGCAAAACGCCTTGGTGCAAGGCGATTGGACAGCGCTCGCCCAGCACGCACACCGCATACGTGGTGCGGCTGGCAATTTGGCACTGCGCCAAGTGCAAGCGCTGGCCGAGCGCAGCGAAAACGCCGCCCGCACCCAAGATGCCAGCGCAGCCAGTGCGGCCAACGCCGCCCTGCCCGCGGCACTAGACGCGGTGCGCTACGCTTTGAATACAGCCAGCACGGCCATCGCCACAGAAACCAAGACAACCAGCGCCAGCTTCGCCGCAGCCATTCCCCCTTTGAGTGCTGCGCAGCAAAGCGCCGTACACACTGCGCTGGTGCAGCTTTCCAGCGCCCTCGCCCAAGGCGAACTGCCCGACGCACCGCTATACACGCTGGGCGAAATCCTGCCAGCGCCCGCCTTGCAAGCACTGCACCACGCCATCGACAGCTTTAATTTTTCTGATGCGCAGCGCTGCTTAGACACCCTCAAATCAAAAGTTCAGACACTGCCCACTACCGACCCATGACAACCGACACCGAAGACCACCGCCAACGCCTTTTGCTGGTAGATGACGAGCCGACCAACCTTCAACTGCTGCGCCAAATTTTGCAGACCGACTACCGGCTGCTGTTTGCCACCGACGCCGCCCGCGCCCTGCAACTGGCCAAAGAGCAGCAGCCCGACCTGATTTTGTTGGACATCATGATGCCGGGCATGGACGGTTACGCCGTCTGCCAAGCGCTCAAAAGTCAGCCGCTGACGGCGCATATTCCGGTGATTTTTGTCACCGCGCTGACCGACATCCACGACGAGACGCGCGGCTTTGACGTTGGCGCGGTGGACTACATCACCAAGCCGGTCAGCCCGCCGGTGGTGCGCGCGCGGGTGCGCACCCACCTTTCGCTGGTGCGCATGGACGAGCTGCGCAGCACGCGGCTGCAAATTGTCCAGTGCCTTGGGCGCGCAGCCGAATACAAAGACAACGAAACTGGCCGCCACGTCATCCGCATGAGCCTGTATGCGCAGCAACTGGCGCTGGCCGCCGGCTGCCACCCCGACTGGGCGCAAGACCTGCTACACGCCGCGCCGATGCACGACATCGGCAAAATTGGCATCCCCGACGCGGTGCTGCTCAAGCCCGGCCCGCTCGACGCGCAGGAGTGGGACGTGATGCGCACCCACCCGCACATCGGTGCCGAAATCATTGGCGAGCATCCGGCGCACGTGCTGCAACTGGCGCGCTCGATTGCGTTGGCGCACCACGAAAAATGGGACGGCAGCGGCTACCCCTACGGCTTGGCGGGCGAGGCGATTCCACTCGAAGCGCGCATCTGCGCCATCGTCGATGTGTTTGACGCGCTGACCAGCACCCGGCCGTACAAAAAACCGTGGACATCGGCCGATGCCATCGCCCACATCCAATCGCAAGCCGGCCAGCACTTTGAGCCGCGATTGGTGGAGTTGTTTGTCGCGCTGCTGCCGCAGCTGCTGCCGATACAAGCGCAATGGGCGGATTGATAGGTAGAGCGCTTTGATTTCAAGCCAAAACAGCCTCTAGCCCAATAGATACGGGCGCTAGCAGCTATTAAAAAATGAGTTTTTAGTCAGCAAAACTATGGGCATAGCAAATAATGCGTTGTCATTTCAACTCGCCAAGGGGCTAAACCATGTTGCTCAGCCATATCCGTTTAAAAAATTGGCGCAATTTCCGCAGTTTGGACGTGCCACTGCGCAATGTGACGTATGTGCTGGGGCCAAATGCTTCGGGCAAGTCCAACCTGCTTGATGCACTGCGCTTTTTGCGCGATGTGAGCAAGAACCAAGGCGGAGGACTGCAAGCCGCAATTGCACAGCGCGACGGCATTTCTAAGGTGCGCTGCCTCCATGCCCGACGCGACCCCGAGGTGGAAATTGACATTGAACTAAGCCGCGAGCTGGATCAAGCCACACCCACTTGGCGCTACGTATTGGCGTTTAAACCTGAAGGCAAAGGCGCACAGCGTCTTTTAGTGTCGCGCGAGCAAGTCTGGAAAGACGGCGCGCAATTGCTCAACCGCCCAGATAAAAACGATGCGCGGGATGCGCTGCTGCTGACGCAAACCCACCTAGAGCAAATTCAGGCCAACCAGCAGTTTCGCGAGCTGGCAGACTTTTTAAGCGACATTACCTACCTGCATTTGGTGCCGCAGCTGCTGCGGTTTGGTGAAAAAATCGGCGGTCAGCGCTTGGCAGACGACCCCTTTGGGCAGGGATTTTTGGAGCGCTTGTCCAAAACGCCGGAAAGAACACGCACCGCTCGTTTGCGCAAAATTTCGGCTGCGCTGTCTTTGGCGGTGCCGCAATTCAAAGATTTGCGTTTCGCCAAAGACGACATGGGGCGTGCACACCTAGAAGCCCGCTATGCACACCACCGCCCGAATGCCGGCTGGCAATCGGAGGAGCATTTTTCTGATGGCACGCTGCGCCTGTTTGGTCTGCTGTGGGCATTGCTAGAAGGCAATTCAATGCTGCTGCTGGAGGAGCCTGAAATCTCACTCAACGACGCTATCGTCAAAGAAATCCCGCTGATCATCGCGCGCTTGCAGCGCGACCTGAAAACCAAACGCCAAGTGGTTTTAACCACCCACAGCGAGGCACTGCTGAGCAATCCGGGCATTGATGAGCGCGGGGTAGTGCTGCTGGAAACCAGCAGCCAAGGCAGCACGGGCCGAACCATTGATATCTACGAAGAACAGGCCTTGGGTGCTGGACTCAGCGTGGCCGAAGTGGTGCTGCCCAAAACGCGCCCCAGCAAAGTGTCTGAGTTGGGAATGTGGTGATGACACCGATTGCCATCGCCACCGAGGACGAACTGAGCGAGGCGATAGCCTTGCGCCTGATTGCCGAGGTGCCCCAGCCCCACCACATCACCCTGAAGCTGCGCAAGGATGGGTTTGGCTATCTGCGCTCAAAAATGGACAACTGGCGCGCAATGGCAGCGCACCAAGTCATGGTCGTGCTGACTGATTTGGACCGTGCCAATTGTCTGGTGGAGTTTCGCAACGCATGGCTTTCAGCAAGGCCGCTGCCTGCCAACTTGCTACTGCGGGTAGCAGTACGTGAGGTGGAGTCTTGGCTGCTAGCCGATCACATCGCCTTACGCGCATTGATCGGGTCCAAGGGGAGTCTCCCCGGACAACCGGACGAATTACCTGACCCCAAGCAATTTTTATTGCAGTTGGCCAAAACCGCGCCAAAGGCCATCCGCGAAGACTTGGTCAAGACTATGCCCGGACATCTCGCCCAAGGCTTGGGCTACAACACGCGCTTGACCGCACTGGTCAACACCCAGTGGTGCCCCGAACGAGCCGCAGAACGCTCCCCCAGTTTGGCCCGGGCACGCTTGCGGCTGCACGAGGCGGTGCATGCCTTTAGTCAGTCTTAGTTTCAAGCCAAAACAGCCTCTAGCCCAATAGATACGGGCGCTAGCAGCTATTTAATCAATAGCAAAATTTGCATTCATTGATAGCGTCACATACGTGTCAGGTGCCGTAGCCATAATGCCGCCCATGCCAAACCGCTGGAAACCCAACGTCACCGTCGCCGCCATCGTTGAGCGCGGTGGCCACTTTTTGCTGGTCGAAGAACACACCCGCGACGGCCTCAAGCTGAACAACCCGGCCGGTCACCTCGACCCCGGCGAGTCGCCGCAAGCGGCCTGCGTGCGCGAAGTGCTGGAAGAAACCGCCCACGACTTCACGCCGACGGCGCTGGTCGGCGTTTACCTCAACCGCTTCACCAAAACCGGCACGCTCGACGATTTGACCTATCTGCGCTTTGCCTTTACCGGCGATGTCGGCGCGCACTACGCCGAGCGCGCGCTCGACACCGGCATCGTGCGCACCGTCTGGCTGACGGCGGATGAGCTGCGCGCCTGCCCCGAACGCCACCGCAGCCCACTGCTGCTGCGCAGCCTAGAGGACTATCTGGCCGGCCAGCGCTTTGCCTTGGAGCTGGTACACACCGACCTGAGCGTGCAGCGCCAAATCAAAAATAATAGCTACTAGCGCCCGTGTTTATTGGGCTAGAGGCCTAAAACACCACAAAACAGCCACAGCGGGGATAATCGCGCCCTATGAAAAAACAGCGCGTTGTCGTCGGCTTGTCTGGCGGGGTCGATTCCGCCGTTACCGCCCACCTGCTCAAGCAGCAGGGGCACGAGGTGGTCGGCATCTTTATGAAAAACTGGGAAGACGATGACGACAGCCAATACTGCTCGTCCAACGTCGATTTTGTCGATGCCGCCGCCGTCGCCGACGTGCTGGGCATCGAGATGGAGCACGTCAACTTCGCCGCCGAATACAAAGACCGCGTTTTTGCCGAGTTTCTGCGCGAGTACCAAGCCGGGCGCACGCCCAATCCGGATGTCCTCTGTAATGCCGAGATCAAATTCAAAGCCTTCCTCGACCACGCGATGCGCTTGGGCGCAGAGAAAATCGCCACCGGCCACTACGCGCGCGTGCGCCAAAACGCCGACAGCGGGCTGTTTGAGCTGCTCAAGGGACTCGATCCGGCCAAAGACCAAAGCTACTTTCTGCACCGCCTGAGCCAAGCGCAATTGGCCAAAACGCTGTTCCCGGTCGGCGAGCTGCACAAAACCGAGGTGCGCCGCATCGCCGCCGAAATTGGCCTGCCCAATGCCAAAAAGAAGGACTCGACCGGCATTTGCTTTATTGGCGAGCGGCCGTTCCGTGAGTTTTTAAACCGCTACATCGCCCACGCGCCCGGGCCGATTCAGGACGAGCGCGGGCGCAAGCTGGGCCAGCACGTCGGCCTGAGTTTTTACACGCTGGGCCAGCGCCAAGGCTTAGGCATTGGCGGTATCAAAGAAAAAGGCGCGCAGCGCGGCGGTGGTGAGCACACGCCGTGGTTTGTGGCGCGCAAAGAGGTCGATAAAAACATTCTGCGGGTGGTGCAAGGCCACGACCACCCGTGGCTGTTATCGCCGCGCTTGGCCGCGCAAGATGCCAGCTGGTGCGCCGGCCACGCGCCTGCGCCGGGACAGTACGCCGCCAAAACGCGCTACCGCCAACAAGACGCCGCCTGCGCGCTGACCAATACGCCGGAGGGCTTTGCACTGGCCTTTGCCCAAGCGCAGTGGGCCGTCACGCCGGGGCAAAGCGCGGTGCTGTACGACGGCGAGGTCTGCTTGGGCGGTGGGGTGATTACAGGGTGATTACAAGGTGATGGCCGCCGACGCGTCCAGCAGCCACTGGATAGCTGCGCACCTATTTCACATTAGTTGACGCTTGCGTTTGCTTGCAAGCCTGTAGATAAAACTACACTCAACTAACCTTGTATGACCCTAGCACTTCAAGACCACATGGCTGTTGCCCAAGGCCACTTATTTTTAACACCGTCTTGTGTGTCTTAGCCGGGCAAATACTTCGCCCGGGTTGGCGCACTTGCTTGCCGAGTAATGCTCCCCTAAACTTGCAAGAAAACGTGAGTGAGTTCAAATGAAAATGTGACTTTCAGCAGTGTCTTGCCATACGCGCTGAAGTCAAAGCCCCGACGATGCGACTCACCCCCCCCGAACCAAACGCTTCGTTCTGGATGGCTATGCACTCGTCAACTGCTGCATCTGGATCGCAAGAATTCTTGTCGAATTTTGTACCATGCACCCATCACTCCACGCTATTTCCCCTGAAGCGCAGTCCTACCTTTTCAAGCAGCAATGCGCCCGCCAATGGCGCGGTTTTTTACAGGCAATGGCGGTTGAGTTCAGTGCGGCTTTGCCCAGCGATGAGCTGCGCGATTTGATGCAGCGCATAGGCGTGAAGTTTGCACTCCAAAACCCGCTTCCCGCCTGCACCACACTAACGCAGCTGCAAGAGAGCATCACGTGGCAGTGGAGCCATATCGATTGGGGCTGGACGCAATTAACCCAGGACGCTTCCTGCCTCACGATCCAGCACCACTGCGCGCCCTTGATCAGCGCATTTGGTGCCGAGAACAGCAGCTGGATATACGGCTTTCTTCAAGGCGCTTACCAACAATGGTTTGACAGCGCAGGCGCTAACCACTTGCAAGTACGCCAAGCTGCAACAGAAGATGCATGGGGTTCGGTGCGATTTGAGCTATCGCTTTAACCCACCCCAGTTCACTGCGGCCATACAAGGCTCTTCATCAATGCACTTTGGTTAAAGCCATGCAAAAAACTAATGATGTCGCCACTTTGTTCCAGCAATTTGGCGGTGCCCCGAGCACCTACCGAGAAATTACGCGCCAACAGCAGTCGCAAGAAGCCTCTACGCGCTGGCCACTGTTGTCACAAATTCAGAATGTCTCGGCTGATGTGGTGCCGCCCGTACAGGCGCACGAGCAACTGCCAGCGACGGCTGCGCGACGCAGCCCCACTTCGATGCCAGCGCCAGCGCCAGCGCCAGCGCCTGCAAACCCAGCCCCACCCTCGCAGTGGAGTGGCAGCCTGCCCAGCGCCAGCGCTCCTGCAGTTCCGCAGCACAGCAGTGCATCGCCACTGTCGCGCTTAGCGCGGCGTGCCGAAGTAGCAGCGCCTCCGGTGGGTAAGCCATTGGCACCGACAGAGAGTCTCCAAGAAATTTTCAGCCGGCTTGGCCACCTAGCCCCGCCGGGTAGCGAAAAATGAAGGTGGTCGCCATTGTTTCTGCCAAGGGTGGCGTGGGCAAAACCACGCTCACGGCCAATCTAGCCACCGCCTTGTCGCGCAGCATTGCAGCGCCTGTGCTGTCGGTAGATTTAGACCCCCAAAATGCACTAGGCCTGCACTTGGGCATGTCTCCCCATGAATTGCGCGGCCTGTCGCGCTCCACGCTGGCCAACCAACCACTGGCGCTTGCCTGCCTGCCCTGCACGCCCACACTGCACGTGCTGCCCTACGGCGCATTGGATGAGGCCGATCGTGTCACGCTCGAAGCCGCCATGGACCAAGATCCGCACTGGCTGGCAAAACACTTAGCGTCGCTCGACTTGCCAGCAGACGCTGTGGTGTTTCTCGATACGCCGCCGGGCCCTTCGGTCTATTTGCGCCAAGCGCTGTACACCGCAGATGTGGTGGTAGTGGTGGTGTTGTCGGATGCGGCCTCTTACGCCACTTTGCCGCTCATGCAGCGCCTAGTACACACTTATTACCAGCCACAAGGCGATCTCACCGATGCCTTTTATGTACTGAATCAATTGCACAGCGGCAAAGCTTTGTCCAAAGACATCGCCGGCGTGATGCGGGAAAACCTTGGCGATCGCCTGATTGGTGCCATACACGAAGACGAGGCCGTCTGTGAAGCGTTGGCCTGTGACACCAACACCTTGGACTACGCTCCTTACAGTCAAGCTGCGGCTGACTTTAGGGAGTGCGCCGAAAATATCAAAGATATTCTGCAACGCAGAGTGCATCGGCCATGACTATGGGCACTGAGCACCAAACGCAGGCGGACGAAACAGCAGACGCAAACGCCCACAGCCTGCAAGCACACTGGCGCAATGTGGTGGGTCGCTTAATGCAAACGACCTGGCTGCAGCAGCCAATAGTGCGGGCGCTACTGAGCATTTGTGCCGGTTTATTGTTTGCACTGGTGGTTAGCGTGCCGCTGGAGTTGGCAGATCAAATGCTTTTTTCTGCCGGCACATTTGCATTAGCGATGCTGCTCAGAAACACACCCGGCAAGCTGACTACCTTGGTCATGATCGTGCTGTCGGTGACCGCCTCTACCCGCTATATCTATTGGCGTCTGACAGACACAGTGGGGTTTACCAACTGGCTCGATGCAGCCTTCGGCTTTGGATTGGTGCTGGCCGAGTTGTACGCATTTGGTGTATTACTGATTGGCTACTTTCAGACCGCTTGGCCCTTGCAACGCAAACCTGTACCTATGCCGACAGACATGGGCTGCTGGCCTAGTGTGGACGTGTTTGTCCCCACTTACAACGAGCCGATAGAGGTGGTCAAACAAACTGTTTTCGCCGCTACAGGCCTAGACTGGCCGGCAGACCGGCTGCGTGTGTATGTGCTCGACGATGGGCGCCGCGATGAATTTCGTGATTTCTGCGCCGAACTAGGCGTCGGCTACATCACCCGTGATAACAACGCCCACGCCAAAGCCGGCAATATCAACGAAGCCCTCAAAGTCACCGATGGCGAGTACATAGCGATTTTTGATTGCGATCACATTCCAACGCGCTCGTTTTTACAAGTCTGCATGGGTTGGTTCTTCAAAGATGACAAGCTGTCGATGTTGCAGACGCCGCACGTTTTTTTCTCCCCCGATCCATTCGAAAAAAACCTCGATACCTTCCATGCGATGCCCAACGAGGGCGAGCTTTTTTATGGCATCGTGCAAGATGGCAACGACTTGTGGAACGCCTCGTTCTTTTGCGGATCCTGCGCTGTCATCAAGCGCGCTCCTTTGCTGGAAGTAGGCGGCATTGCTGTAGAAACGGTGACCGAGGATGCCCACACCGCACTGAAACTCAACCGACTCGGCTACAGCACTGCTTACTTAGAAATACCCCAAGCCGCAGGCCTTGCCACCGAAAGCCTCTCTGGCCACGTTGGCCAACGCATCCGCTGGGCGCGTGGCATGGCGCAGATTTGCCGTACCGACAACCCGATGTTGGGTCCAGGACTGCATTTTGGCCAGCGACTGTGCTATCTCAACGCCATGCTCCATTTTTTCTATGGACTACCACGCTTGGTTTTCCTGACTGCACCACTGACTTACCTGCTGTTTGGCGCACATATTTTTCAAGCTACAGCGCTGATGATCTCGGCTTACGCTCTGCCCCATTTAGCGCATGCCAGTATCACTAACTCCCGTATCCAAGGGCGTTTTCGCTATTCTTTCTGGAACGAGGTTTATGAGTCTGTGCTGGCGTGGTACATCATGCGGCCAGTGCTAGTGGCGTTCATCAACCCCAAGCTAGGAAAGTTCAACGTCACAGCCAAGGGCGGCATCGTCCAAGAAGCTTATTTTGACTGGACTATCGCCCGTCCTTACTTGCTGTTGCTGCTACTCAACTTGCTGGGGTTTTCCGTAGGCGTGGGGCGGTTAGTGTTTGAGTCGACTGCCGATATCACTACGTTGGCCATCAATATGATCTGGACGAGCTACAACATCGTTTTAGCCAGCGCCAGCTTGGCAGTAGCCAGTGAGACCCGGCAAGTGCGCTCTACGCCACGGGTAGCAGCGACCATTCCAGCGACCATCCGGCTTGCCAACGGGCGCACCGTCGTCTGTGCCACAGAGGACTTTTCTCAGAATGGCTTGGCGCTGTCCGTGCCGGCATCAATGGCTCCCGCGCTGGAAGATTTAATTGAGGTATCGCTGTTTCGTAACGACTACGAAGCGAGTTTCCCGGCCCGCGTGACCTTCAGCGCCAACGGTCGGGTAGGCGTGCAATTTGAAAATCTCAGCCTAAAGCAGCAATCAGAGTTAGCCGGACTCACTTTTGCCCGCGCCGACGCTTGGCTCGCTACTTGGGGCAACCGCGAGCGCGACAAGCCACTAACGTCACTGGGCAGCGTGATGCGTGTAGGGCTAATGGGCTTTAGCCAGCTCCTGCACAACGTCGGCAAAATCATCCGTACACCACGGGCGGCCGCTGTTATAGCCCCCCCTGCAACGACCGCTTCTTCTTCTCCTAAAAAAACAGCCCCATGATTGCCCTTTCTTTCATGGCGGGTGCTCTTGCAGCGCGCCGCCAATTGTCTTTGTTGCCTATCGTCACCGGGCTGGCGCTATTGAGTACACCATTAGCGCACTCCCGCACACCTCTACCTAAAAGCACTACAGATACATCCATCGAAACGGTTATCCCCAACGATGCGCCACGTGCCAACCATTTGCGCACTTCGGTATTTACCTTGAAACAACTGGGCGCGTTGTATCCAATGCAGTTGCGCGGTGTTCAGGGCAACGCAGGGGTTTCTTTCAGCGTGCGCAACGACGAAGTCGTCACCAGTGCACGGCTGCGCTTGAACTATGCTTACTCACCCGCCCTGCTGGCCGACATCTCGCACATCAAAGTGCTCATGAACGAGCAAGTCGTCGCCACCATTCCAGTGCCGAATGAGCACGGCGGCAAAAATCTGCAGCGCGACATCGATATTCCGTCACGCCTGATCACGGAATTCAACCGCCTCAACATCGAGCTAATTGGCCACTACACCATGGAGTGCGAAGACCCAGCGCACTCAAGCCTATGGGCTAACGTGGGTAACGACAGTACTTTGGAGCTGCGCGCAGTACCTGTAACCCAAGACAACGATCTGTCGCGGCTGCCACAGCCGTTTTTTGATCCCCGCGATGCGCGCCCACTGGATCTGCCTTTCGTTTTTGCGCAAACGCCTAACTTTGCAGCACTGGAGGCTGCAGGCACGCTGTCATCTTGGTTCGGTTCTTTGGCCTCTTTTCGGGGTGCTCAATTCCCAGCCAGCATAGAACAGATTCCAGCGCAAGGCCATGCCGTATTACTGGTACTGGGTGCTCCCCCTACCGCCGAGGGATTAGGTCTTTCTAGTGCTCAGGGGCCGGTGGTATCGATTATTCCTAATCCCAACGACCCTCTCGGCAAGCTGCTGGTGGTGCAGGGGCGCGATGGCAATGAACTAAAAATGGCAGCGACAGCCTTGGCTGTAGGCGCATCAGCGCTGTCAGGCGCTAGAGCAGAAATTCTTGAATTCAAGTCGCTCACACCACGCAAACCCTACGATGCGCCTAACTGGCTAACCAGCGATCGCCCGGTGCAGTTTGGTGAACTGGCAGATCAACAAAGTCTCAATGTCGAAGGCTACTCGCCCGACTTGATCCGCATCGGCATGCATTTACCGCCCGATCTTTTCAACTGGCGCAGCAAGGGCATTCCAGTAGACCTGCGCTACCGCTATAGCGCCCGAACTAGCAGCGACCGTTCGACCCTGAATATCAACGTCAACCAGCAATTTCTACGCTCGTTACCACTGCACCCTTATGGCAACAAATCTACCAGCTGGTGGGAAAATGCCGTATCCAAAGCGCTGCCAGAGGGTGAAATGGTGCCCGCGCAGGATATGTTTCACATCCCACTCTTCAAGCTACCGTCGCAAGCGCAACTGCAGTTTCACTATTTCCACGACGTCATCAAGCAAGGAGCCTGCAAAGATGTCGTACTCAACAACGTTCGCGGCACGGTCGAGCCAGATTCCACCATCGACATTTCTGGGTTTCCGCATTTTCTGGCCATGCCTGACCTTGCAGCCTTTAGTAACAGCGGCTTTCCCTTTACCCGCATGGCCGACTTGTCTGAAACTGCAGTAGTGATGCCTGAGCAAGCCAACAATACTGACTACACCGCCTACCTCAACTTAACCGGGCTCATGGGGCGCTCCACCGGCTATCCCGCGACGGCATTGACCGTAACCCAAGCAAGTCAAGTAGATACGCTGCCGGACAAAGACTTGCTGGTCTTAGGCTCACAGAGCACCCAGCCGCTGCAAACACGCTGGGCCGATGCCCTGCCAGTGCAATTGAATGCGCAAAGTAAAAGCTTTGTGCTATCTGACTTGGTCTATCGCCTCTTTAGCTGGTGGGACAGCGAACTGCAAACTGGCAGCAATCCCGCTCATAGCACCATGGTGTTTCGCAGCAATAGCCAAGATGCAGCTATCTTAGGATTCGAGTCACCGCTACAAAAAGGCCGCAGCGTGGTCATGCTCGCCAGCAATTTTGAGGGTGGCCTGACGCAGGCGGTGCAAATGCTGCTAGACCCCGAGCGCATCGTTGAAATTCAGGGTAGCGCCGCCGTGGTGCGTGGCAACCAAGTTAGCAGTTTGTTAGCAGATAAAACCTACCATGTCGGGCACCTGCCGCCGTTGACCTACGCACAATGGTTTCTCGCGCACAACCCACTATGGCTCGTGGTTCTCGGGGTGCTTGCTGCCGTATTGCTAGCGGTCGTCATGTATGGCTTCTTACGAGCGAAAGCACGGCGACGTCTGGCAGGAAAAAGCTGATGCAGAAACGTATAAAGCCAGCACTGAGTGCTACTACAACCACCACAACCATCGCTCCTGAGCCCGTGCGCAGGCAGCTGCTGTATGGTGCCTTAGTGAGTGCGGCACTGCTGGGTAGCAGCAAAATGCCGATAGCAATCGGTGCCGATCAGGCTAGCTGCAGCAGCGGTGCGGATTGGCCGTTGTGGCAAGCCTTTGTAGAACGCCATATCCAGTCAGATGGAAGAGTGATAGACCATGCCACTGAGCGCTTGCATTCGACCTCTGAAGGCCAGTCTTATGCAATGGTATTTGCGCTCATTGCCCATGACCGCACACGTTTTGAGCAACTGTGGCGCTGGAGTGTGGCCAACCTTTTGGGCAATCGCCTCAGTACGCAACTGCCCGCTTGGCAGTGGGGGCGCCGTGATGATGGGAGCTGGGGCGTTATTGATGCCAACTCTGCATCCGATGCCGATCTGTGGTTTGTCTATGCCTTGGCAGAAGCCGGACGCTTGTGGCAACAGCCGCAATACACCCAAGATGCGCTCACCCTGCTCGAATTGATAGTGGCCGATGAAGTTGTGGATCTGCCGGGTCTGGGGCCAATGCTGCTGCCAGGGCGCAGCGGCTTTGCCACCGTACCGCAGCAGTGGCGGCTCAACCCCAGCTATATGCCGCTACCTGTGCTGCGCCGTCTAGCCCAACTGCAGCCCCATGGTCCTTGGAGCGCTATTGCGCACAACACAGCTCGTATGCTGACGCAGACCACACCACAAGGCTTTGCACCAGATTGGGTGATTTACCGCGAAAGCGCTCAGCCTCATAGCACAGGTACATTCTTGATAGACAGTGAAACCGGTGACTTAGGCAGCTACGAAGCCATACGCATCTACCTGTGGGCTGGCATGACAGCGACAAGCGACAAGCTCGCAGCCCCGATCTTAAAAAGCCTTGGCGGCATGGCGAAGGCCTTGGCAACGAACCAGCTCCCACCAGAAAAAATACGTACGCACAGCGCCATCGCTTCTGGAACTGCGCCACCAGGATTTTCTGCTGCTCTATTGCCCTACCTTCGCGCCACCAACCAACTGGCTCTGCTGCGTGCACAGCGCGCGCGCAGCCAAACAGGGCTGTGGCCCGCAACCACCCAACCAGCACCGAGCTATTACGATTACGTCTTAGGCTTATTCGGCACCGGTTGGGACGAACAACGCTATCAATTTCTGCCCTCGGGCAAGCTCAAATTACGCTCGGAGAAGGCATGTCTGCCCCACGTCAAAAAGCCCTAGTTTTGGGGCTTATCGCATCACTCAGCGCGCCCATAACATTTGCGCAAGACGCTGCACGCGCCTTGCTGGAGCAAGGCCAGTACTGGCAATCCCAAGGCAATAGCGAGCGCGCTACTGAGGCGTGGCAAAAACTGCTGCGTATCACGCCTAACAAACCAGAAGCCTTATATGGCTTGGCGCGTGCCGAGATGGATGCCAAGCGCCCCGACGGTGCCACGCGTTACCTAGAGCAATTGCGCCGTAGCCACCCTGGTCATGCTCTAGTAGCCCGACTAGAGCAAGATATTGCGCTGATGCGCAACAGCGCCCAACTGCAAATTGCTCGCCAACAAGCACGCAGCGGCCAAGCCAGCCAAGCGGTAGAAAACTACCAGTCCGCATTAGGCGGCCAAGCCCCCACAGGTTCGCTGGCGCTGGAGTACTACCAAACTCTGGGTAGCACACCCGGTGGCTGGGAAGAGGCGCGCCGTGGCCTAGAGCGGCTGGCGCAAGAATCGCCCAACGACGCGAAAATTGCACTGGCACTGGCGCAACACTTGACCTACCGTGAGACGACGCGCCGCCAAGGCATAGGGCAACTGGCCAAGCTGGCCGACCGCGCAGACGTAGGCCAAGCCGCCTCAGAGAGTTGGCGCAAAGCGCTCGCTTGGACCGGCAATCGCGCCTCGGACGCACCTCTCTACCAAGCGTTTTTGCGCGCCTACCCCAACGATGCCGGCGTACAAGCACGGCTGCGTGAGATTGAAACCCAACAACGCCAAGCCGCACGTGCCGCCCCGGCCGTCACCGCCGATCCGCTGCGCCAATTGACCAACGAGGGCTTCAAAGCCCTTGACGATGGCGACTTGGAGGCGGCTGAATCAGCGTTTAACAGCGTACTGCAAACACGTCCAAACGACAGCAATGCACTGGGCGGTATGGGCGTGCTGCGCCTGCGCCAAGAAGACTTTGCTAAGGCACGTGACTATCTAGAACGTGCCAGCCGAGGCGGTACTGCTGCACGTTGGAAGCAAGCCCTCGACAGCGCCACCTATTGGGCGTTGCTGGCACAAGCCCAAGAGGCACGCGAAGCCAACGACAACCCTGGAGCGCGAGCTCTGCTAGAGCAGGCCGTGCGCCTGAACCCACGCGAAGTGACCGCAGAAAACGACCTTGCCGATGTACTGGTCGAAATCGGCAGCTACGACGCGGCAGAGTCCGCTTACCGCAACGTGCTGGCACGCCAGTCTGATAACCCCGACGCTATACGCGGTCTGGTCGGCGTATTGGCACAAAACAATAAAGCCACAGAAGCACTGCAACTGGTCGAGAAACTCTCTCCTAGCCAGCAAGAAAAAGTGGGAGCGCTCGGCCGGCTGCGTGCCACACAAGCCATGGGACAAGCTAAAGCAGCGACAGAGCGGGGCGACCTCAATGGCGCGCGTTTATCACTGGAAGACGCCTTGCTCAACGATCCCGGTAATCCGTGGGTGCGTTTGGACTTGGCACGCCTCTATTTGCAAATGGGAGCCAACAACGAAGCACGTGGCGTGATGGACGGTCTGCTGGTATCCAACCCACGGATGCCAGAAGCCCTGTATGCCAGCGCCCTGTTGGCCTCTGAAGCGCAAGACTGGTCCCATGCGCTAGCCACGCTAGAGCGTATTCCCGAGGCCAATCGCACGCGCGATATTGCCGCACTGCAAAAACGCGTCTGGGTGCATGTGCAGGCAGATGCCGCTTCCGCGTTGGCCAAACAAGGGCAACCGGCTCAAGCTATGGCCATGCTGGCGCAAGCTGAATCCTTTGCGGGACAAGACACCGAGTTGCTGGGCACTATGGCACTGGCCTACGCTGACGCAGGCGACCCCAACCGGGCGCTCAACATGATTCGCCAATTGTTGGCACGCACGGCACGCCCTGATGTCGGTTTGCGGCTGCAGTACGCGGCTACCTTGCTCAAAACGCAACAAGACGTAGAGTTGGCCGGCATTCTGCGCCAGCTGCAAAACGTCCCCATGTCAGCGAAAGAGCAGCGCAGCTACAACGATTTGCGCATGGCTTATATCGTGCGCCAAGCAGAAGCACTGCGCGAAAGCGGCAACCTCGTCGCTGCCTACGACGTGCTGGCACCGGTGCTGGCCGAGCGCCCCGGCGACCCTGCGGCTACCGGCGCGCTAGCGCGCATGTACGCTGCTAATAACGACTATGCCCAAGCCCTAGCGCTCTACAACCAGTTGCTGGAAAAAGAGCCGAACAATGTACCCATCCTGCTGTCAGCCGCCGCCATGGCCACCGGAGCCAAAGAATATGGCTATGCAGCCTCCGCACTGCAAATCGCCTTGCTGCGTGCGCCGCAAGACCCAGAGGTACTCACTGCGGCAGGCCGCTTGGCGCGCGCCCAAGGACAGAGCACCCAAGCAGGCCAGTACTTTGCAGCAGCCATCGCTGCGGAAGACCGTCAGAGAGCCATCCAACTGTCGGCCAGTTACCCGGCTGGAACAGCACCCCCACCACGCAACCCGTTTGCCGCTCGCAGTACAGGGGCGGGGGCAGGTTTAGGCACGGGCGTGCAAGCGGCCGTTTGGGGTCAGCAAAACCAAGCAGCGGCGGCCCGTTACTTGCCTGCCGCCCAACCACCACCGGCTGCTAGAGTTGTAACCGCGCCAGTCGCGCCAGCCCTCTACATTCCAGAGGTTGCAGGTGCCGTTCAATTTCCTAGGGCACCTGTCAATGCCGCTTATAGCGGCGTAACACTGCCAGCCGCACCCTCTAGCTACTACACCGAGCCTGTCCGCAGCAGCGCAACCCCACCTCCAGCCGCGCGCGCCACGCCAGCGCCCAGTCCACCAGCACGCAACAACAGCAGCCCGGCGGGGGCAGCGTATATTGCGCCGATTTCAGCCCCGGCCAGCTATAGCGCTGCACCTGCACCCTATGCAGCCCCGTCTATATCAACGCCCCCACCTTCTGCTTGGGCTGCAGCGGGCTACCCCGCATTGACTGGCAGCAGCCCCCCTGCAGTGCGCACAGTGCGCGACGAGTGGCTAGAGCTGCGCCAAGAACAAATTCCGGTGTTCTCCGTCGGCACCGTGGCGCGCGTGCGCCAGGGAGAGTCTGGCCTAGGGCAGGTGACCGATTTGCAAGCGCCACTGCAACTGAAATTCAGCCTCGGCGACGGCACCATGACGCTGGGAGCAACACCCACTACAGTGAGCGCCGGAACGCCCGACGCCGAATATGGCAATCTCAGCCGCTTTGGCGGCGGCCCAGCCACTGCGCTGAACACCCCCACGCGGTTGCCCGGCTCACAAAACGACACCGGCGTCGGCGTACACGTGGCCTATGCCACTAAAGCCCTCAAGATGGATATTGGCACCAGACCATTAGGATTTCGCCAAACCGACGTCACTGGTGGTGTGCGCTATAACCTGCCGATCAACGACAACACCAGCTTGACCGGCGAACTCTCACGCCGTGCCGTCAATGACAGCGTACTGTCGTTTGCCGGCGCCCGTGACGCGCGCACCGGTGAGACTTGGGGCGGGGTGTCAGCCACCGGCGGACGGCTGGACCTCACGTGGGACGATGGCGATTTTGGCCTCTATGGCTATGGTGCATTGCACAGCGTTACGGGTACCCGCGTCAAATCCAACAGCCGCATTGAGGCTGGTGGCGGACTGTATTGGCGCGTACACCGCACGCAAGACTCGGGGTTTACGGCGGGACTGAACTTCACAGGCTTGGCGTATGACAAAAACCTGCGCTACTTCACTTATGGCCACGGCGGCTACTTCAGTCCACAGCAGTTTCTATCGCTCAGCGTGCCCTTTGACTGGACGCAGCGCACCGGCCGCCTGTCCTATCAAGTCAAGGGAGCCTTGGGTGTGCAATTCTTTAAAGAAGATGCTGCGCCCTACTTTCCTAGCAGTGCCGCACGCCAAGCTGCGGCAGCGCAAGCTGCCAGCGACGCCGAAGCATTTGGCCTGTCTGGCTCGGCCAGCGCCATCTACCGTGGGCAAAGCAAAACTGGCTTGGGCTACAACTTGGGCATGGCGATGGAGTACCAGATGCACCCGCAACTGTTTATCGGCGGCCACTTAGCGATGGACAATGCCCGCGACTACCGCCAGTTCACTGGCGGCATGTACATGCGCTATGCGCTAGAGCCCTATACCGGCGCGCAGGCCATGCCCCTCAAGCCGCTCTTATCGCCCTACAGCGACTGACCACACTGTCAATGAAAAAAAGCCCTTGTATTCCTACAAGGGCTTTTTAATTTAGCCTTTAGGTTCCGGTTCCGGTTCCGGTTCCGGTTCTGGCTTGGGCTTGCTGGGTTGCCAGCTACCAAGGAACACGGTATTAAAGCGACTGCCGCCCTGCCCGGTGGCTGCAGCCAAGATGCGCAGACCCACTACGCGCGCGCCCGCAGCATCAAACTGTGCCGAAGCCATGCCAGACTGCAAAGGCGCGCCCGCTGCAAAGCACAAACCGGTGTAGGCCAGCCGCTCAACTTGGTAGAAGTTCAAGTTCTGGCTGCCCTGGTACAAGCGCAGCACCGCACTGAGTTCGCATCCATCCGACGTCGTACCGGTCAGCACACCCGCATCGTCGATATCCAAATCCATGCTCACACCGCCAAAGCCGACAGAGTTGCTGTGGTAAGAGCCTTCCAGCTGGGCAAGATTGCGCGGCCGAGGTGACACATATGGATAGGTTTTATCTGGCGTAGTCGAAAAGCGGGTATTGGTGCCGCCAGCGGTAGGGTCAACGTAATAGCCGGTAAAACTTTGCCCGGTGCGCGCGTCGCCATTCAACTCAACCGCAGTGGTGTACTGCGTTTCAAAGCTGCGCTGGTTAGCAAAATAGGTGCCGTCGTTGGAGCTGACCACACTGCTATTGGGCGCTGTCAGCAACGTGCCATACAACACGTCATAACCAATGCCCACACGCTTATAGAAGAAGTACGAGTTGTCTGGCAGCACCACCGCATTCATAGCCGTATTGCCACTGGCATTGCTGGTACCGACCCAGTAACCGGCAGCGCTTTGCTGCATGGACGACGGCGGCGTGCCGTTGGGGTTGTCGGCTGCACCCTCTAAAACATAGGTTGTTGGCGGCCCTGAATTTTGGCGCGTCATGATCCAAATGCCGGTGCGCGCCAACGAGTTGGCATCGAACTTCAAAATAGCCACGCCCGACTGCGATGTGTTGGTGTTGGGGCAAAAGCGCTCGTCGCCGGTGACACCCAGGTTAATGCCATACACCGCCGAGTCACCGGGCCGCACCGTGGCAGTGCCCGTGATGGCGCAGCTGCCAATATTGCCAGTCACCGTGCCCAAAGCGCTGATTTGCAACACCCAGCCACCACCAAACGCGCTGCCACCACGGTAAGCACCCTCAATCAAAGACAAGCGCGCAGGGTAGCTATTGAGTGGGCTGTAAGACAGCTTGATCGGCACGCTGGCGCCCGTGGCAGCAATCGTGCCGATCGGATCGCTGTAGTTGCCGCTGATGAGGTCGGTGCGACCGGTTTTGGGGCTAGCAGAAGCCGTGCCGCGCAGATTGAGCCCCGAAGAGAACTTGCCGTCCTGCACTGAAAAATAAGTCACATTGCTGGCAAATACCGAGGCGATATCAACACTCAAGCGCCCATACAAAGCGTCATAGCCCGCCGTTCCGGCGGCACTCTTGGCAAAGTAAAACTCACCGCCTTTGCCATCGGTGCCGGGGTCGATATAGCCCAGCACCGTGCGCGACGTAGCGCCGGCACCTGTCGTGCCCTCCCACACGCCGCCGGGGTATTGCTGGGTGCCCAGCAAGGGGCCGGTGTCTTCGTCATCGGCCTCTCCTCCACCGCCGCAGCCACTTAAAACAGCAGACAGCGACAGCAAGACCAAGGATGTTTTCAGAACGCGCATAGAGAAATCTTTCGGGTCAACAAGCTGCCTGAACGCAGCGGCCACAGGTAGCAAAACGGTGTTTTGTTTTTAGAACGGAATGTCGTCGTCAATATCGTCAAAGCCCGAGCCGGCTTGCGCTGCTGGAGCCATTGGCGCAGGTGCTGCGCGTGGTGCCGGTGGCGGCGCTGCTGGCGGGCGCTGTTGGGCTGCTGGCGCAGGAGCAGCGGCATAACCGCCGCCCTCGCCGCCCTGTTGGCCATAACCGCCTTGGCCACCTTGGTTGTTTTGGTTTTTTTGGTAGCCGCCGCGCTGGTTGCCACCTTGTGGGGGCTGGCCGTAACCACCACCCCCGCCTTGCTGGGCACCGTAGTTGCCGCCGCCCATAGGCGCGCTGCTATCGCCACCACCTTGGCGCGCGCCGAGCATTTGCATTTGGTCCGCGCGGATTTCGGTGGTGAATTTTTCTACGCCCGACTGGTCGGTCCACTTGCGCGTGCGCAGGCTGCCTTCGACGTAAACCAGCGAGCCTTTGCGCAGGTACTGGCCGGCAATCTCGGCCAAGCGGCCATTGAACACCACGCGGTGCCATTCGGTGGCTTCGCGCATTTCGCCGCTTTGCTTGTCGCGCCACTTGTCGGTGGTGGCGATGGTGACGTTGGCCACGGCATCGCCGCTGGGGAAAGTGCGCATTTCTGGGTCGCGACCCAAGTGGCCGACGACGATGACTTTGTTAACTGATGACATGGATTTACCTTGAAACAGAGTGGCGCTGGCTGCGCCAAACCGATGATTGTGCCGCAAGCGCCAGAGTGCTTGCTGGTGCTAAAAATGCCTAATACCCACGGGTAATTTATGGTGTTTTAGGCCTCTAGCCCTTTAAACACGTGCGCTAGCAGCTATTAAATTTGAAGCGTGGCACGTGGCACCTAGCATTTGCAGGTTGGGTTGTACCCAGTCCAACATCTGCCAAGACCTCCTGCCCTAATGTGGCGCGCTGCGCCCCACTGGCCGCAAAGGCCACGTGACCAGCAACCACAGCGCCGTCAGCGCGGCTGTGGCGGCAAACAAGCCCAGCGCGCCACCCCAGTGCAGCAAAGCGCCGCCGAGCGCGCCACCGGCAAAAAGCCCCAGCGACTGCAGCGTGTTGTACATGCCCAGCGCCGCACCGCGCAAGGGTGCTGGCGCCATGCGCGAGACCAAACTCGGCTGGCTGGCTTCGAGCGCGTTAAAGCCGCAAAAAAAGACAAACAGCAATAAACCCAGCGTCCAGATGCCCGGCGCAGTGCCGTCCGTCGCCGCCCAACTGACACCGCCCAAGCCCACCTGCACCAGCAACACCAACGCAATCGACAGCAGCAGCACACCGCGCAGGCGGCCCCGGCGCTCCAGCGAAAACACCGCGCCCATAAAGATGAACGACACCAGCACTGCCGGCAAATACACCTGCCAGTGCAGGTCTTTGCCCAGCCCGGCCTGCACCAGCAGCGCCGGCACCGCCATCCACATCGCCATTTGCACCGTGTGCAGCACGAAGACGCCCACATTCAAGCGCATCAAGTCGGCGTTTTTCCAGACATCGGCCATGCGCCCGCGCGGGGCGTTTTGGTGCTTGGCTGGCTCCGCTGGCACCCACCACACCACCACCGCCGCGCCCAGCAGCGCCAGCGCGCAGGTCAGCGTGAACAGCCCCGACAAGCCCACGCTGGCCACCAGCAGCGGCGCCGCCACCAGCGCCACGGCAAACATCAGGCCGATGCTGCCGCCCACCAGCGCCATCGCCTTGGTGCGCACCACGTCGCGGGTTTGGTCCGCCAGCAAGGCGGTGACGGCCGCCGACACCGCGCCCGCGCCTTGCAGCGCCCGGCCCAGCAGCAAGCCCATCAGCGAATCGGCCAGCGCCGCCACCAAGCTGCCAGCGGCAAACACCAAGAGGCCCAGCACGATGACGCGCTTCCTGCCAAAGCGGTCGGACGCCATGCCCAGCGGCAGCTGCAAAAACGCCTGCGTCAGGCCATACATACCCATCGCCAAACCAACCATCGCCGGGTCGTCGCCGCCGGGGTATTTGCGCGCTTCGAGCGCAAACACCGGCAGCACCAAGAACAGGCCCAGCATGCGCAGGGCAAAGATCGACGCCAGCGAAAAACTGGAACGCCGCTCCAGCGCGGTCATGGCGGTGGACGGGGCAGGCGTGGTGGCTGCGCCCGATACAGAGGAGGAAGAATCCGACACAGTGGGGTGCTATGGGCAAAGTAAAAGCGCGATTTTCGCCCATTGCGCCGAACTGCTTGGAATCAAGGGTATGCCCAGCGCCTTGGTTTTATCGGTTATGACTCAAAATAGCCTCTAGCCCTTGTGTAGCAAGCGCTAGCAGCTATTAAAAAAGAAGCATTGACTTTATGGCGCCGCTTTGTCAAAAAACGCATCCACCCGCGCGCAACCGGCCAAGGCCGATGCCTCATCGCCGTTCACTGCGGACAGAAAACGTGCCAACGCATCCCCATCGTCCACGGTGGGCGCGGCGCTGCCCAGCTCTTCAAAGCGGGTGACAAAGTGGCGCACGACCTTTTTTCGGTTGTCCACCACCGCGCTATCGCTGCCCTGCCGGCCATCAAAAATATGGATGGCAATCGCGGCCAGCGACGAGCGTCCCGCCGCCAGTTGGGACTCAAAAAATGCCGCGCCCGCCGCATCCGGCTCGCGTGCGTACATTTGTTGGTACAGATTGGCAATCAGTTGTTTATTCGACAGCTGGCCAAAGCGCTGCTGAAACTCGGCTGATTGGCCAAAGGCGTCGATGATGGCGGCGATCTGGCCGCGCTCGCTGGCCAGATAAGCCACCCAATAGCTCAGCCCAGCCACGTCTGCCGGGCGCCCGTAGTAGGCGAGGTAGGCATCTTGCACGCGCTCCTCGTTGGCGCTGAACACGTGCGAGCGGCAGCTGGCGACAGGTGCGGGGGTGGATGTGGCCGTAAATGTCGCCTGCGCCGCTTGGTTGCTGCGCAGCGTCAGGTGGCAGGGCAGCAGCCCCGAGCACGCACCCATCCAGCCGCTAAAGCGCGCACCCGCCTGCGGCTGGGCAGTCAGAGTGACGCTTTGACCTTCCACATATTCGACCGTGGTGGTGTTGCCCACGGTGCTCATGACGCGGCCCGCCACCGAGCGCTGCACCGTGCCCGCGCCGGTGCCATGGGTGCTCACTTGCAATTGAATCAGCGCAGGGGGCGGAGGTGGTGGGGGAGGCGGAGGTGGCGGTGGCGGGGGAGGTGCCACGGGCGTTACGGCCAGGCTCGTCGCTGCCGCGCTGCTGCCCACGGCGTTGCTGGCCGTCACGCTGAAGGTGTAGGCGGTGTCGTTGGTCAAACCGGTGACAGTGCAGGGCGATGCAGTGCAGGTGCCCGTGATGTTGTCCGGATTGGAGGTCACGGTGTAGCCAGTAATGGCGCTGCTGCCCGCCACGGCAGGCGCGGTAAAGCTCACCGTGGCTTGGCCGTTGCCGGCCACAGCGGTCACGGCGGTGGGTACACCGGGCAGGCCGACCAAGCGCATCACCATGGTTTTGCCACCGTTGTCAACATCCCGGTAAGCCACATAGGGCGTGCCGTCGGGCGCGAAGGACAGGGATTGGTAAGCCGCCGCCCCCACAGAAAACCCAGGGCTGCCGACGTTCTCCCAAGTTGCGCCGTTCAAGCGCATCACCGTGGTTTTGCCACCGTTGCCGTCATCCCTGTAAGCCACATAGGGCGTGCCATCGGGCGCGAAGGACAGGGATTGGTAAGTCGCCGCCCCCGCAGACAACCCGCCCGGGCTGCCCACCTCCACCCAAGCTGGACCGTCGTAGCGCATCACCGTGGTTTTGCCACCGTTGTCAATATCCCG
>JBHCAP010000003.1:0-12640 GCA_041798325.1 Giesbergeria sp. | reverse complement strand
CCTGAGCCTGAGCCTGAGCCTGAGCCTGAATTTTTTGCGCCACCACCACTTGGCAAATCTGCTGAGGTGAAGGAGGCGGAGGAAGCGGAGGAGGCGAAGGAAGTCGCTGATTGGGCTGCCAGCCTAGAGCTGTCGCCTGATCCGCAGTCACGCATCCAGCCGGCGTTGCATGAAAGCGTTGGCGTTGACGTTGGCGTTGACGCTACTGCGGCCAAGGCCACGCCTGAAGCCGATGTGCAGCCGATTTTGTCCCCGCTGCCCGAGGACTCGTCTGAACCCTCGTTCGTCCGCGCAGCCCGCCGCCAAGCGTTTTGGCGGCAGCTGGAGGTGCGCGCCTCGCTGGTGCTACTCAGCCTGCTGCTGGTGGTGGTGTTGGCGCTGCAAGTGGCTGTGCATCAGCGCAATTATTTGGCCGCCACGCAGCCGCAGTGGCACCCTTTTTTGCAGACTCTGTGTGCGCCGTTCGAGTGCAAAGTCGCACCGTATCGGGACATCTCCTCGGTGGTCATCGACAGCTCGTCTTTCAACAAACTGCCAGACGATACCTACCAATTTGCGGTAGTACTGAAAAACACCTCGGGTAATGCGCTGGAGGTTCCGGCAGTGGAGCTGACCTTGACCAATGCGCAAGAGCAAACCGTGTTGCGCCGCGTCTTTACGCGCAAAGACCTCTTAGCACCGCGCACCTTGAGTGCGCGTGGCGACTGGAGCACTACTTTGAAAGTCGAGCTGGACTTGAGCGGCGCGCCGATTGCCGGCTACCGGGTGCTGGCGTTTTATCCTTAAACCAGCCTTTGGCTGAAATGAAAAGTTGATATGGCAGTTTTGATTTGCGGCTCGTTGGCGTTTGACACCACTGGCTGCGGTGACGCTGCGCGCGGGCCGCAAAACTACACTTTGGACTTTGTTCCGGCCTGAGTCGTGGGTTGTGCAGTGCGTGCACTAATATGCAGCACGCACATTTTTTGCGTTGTTTAAGTTTTTTGAGAAATATCCCGCATGAAAACCCCTGTCCTCATCACCGCCGACCTGACCCAAGAAAACGCCCAAGCGCTGGCGCAGTTCATTAAAACCGTCAGCCACGACGCGGTTCGCCAGTGCATGGCCGACGATGCACAAACTTTTTTGGTGCGTGACGCGCTGGACTCGCTGCGCGAAGCGCTGGATGTGGTCGGCATCGACCCGCAATAAGCACCTAGAGGCCTCAAACATCTTAAAATATAGGTGTTTTAGGCCTCTAAGGCATATGGGGTAAGCGCTAGCAGCTATTGTTTTGATAGTCTGCCGGCGAATGGGAGAATGCTGCCCATGACCGCTTCCAACACCCCTACTCCGTCCCCCATCACCGACACCCTGACCCTGACCCGCCCGGACGACTGGCACCTGCACGTGCGCGATGGCGAGCCGTTGCACACCGTGGTGCCGCACACGGCGGCGCAATTTGGCCGGGCGATCATCATGCCCAACCTGCGCCCACCGGTGACCACCGCCGAGCAAGCACTGGCTTACAAAGCGCGCATTCTGGCGGCTGTGCCTGCTGGCGTGCCATTTGAGCCGCTGATGACGCTGTACCTGACCGACAAGCTGCCACCTGAAGAAATCGCCCGCGCCCAAGCCGCTGGCGTGGTCGCCGCCAAGCTGTATCCGGCTGGTGCCACCACCAACAGCGACGCTGGTGTGACTGACCTGCGCAACATCTACCCCACGCTGGAAGCCATGCAGCGCTTTGGAATGCCGCTGCTGGTCCACGGCGAAGTCACCAGCCCCGATATCGACCTGTTCGACCGCGAAGCCGTGTTCATCGACACTCAGCTGATACCGCTGCGGCGCGACTTCCCTGAGCTAAAAATCGTTTTCGAGCACATCACCACGCAAGAAGCGGCGCAGTACGTCGCCAGCGCTGACCGCTTTACTGCCGCCACGCTGACAGCGCACCATTTGCTGTACAACCGCAACGCCATCTTCACCGGCGGCATCCGTCCGCACTACTACTGCCTGCCGGTGCTCAAGCGCGAAGCCCACCGCCTGGCGCTGGTGCAAGCGGCCACCAGCGGCAGCAGCAAATTCTTCCTGGGCACCGACAGCGCCCCGCACCCCGCGCACCTGAAAGAGCACGCCAGCGGCTGCGCTGGCTGCTACACCGCCCACGCTGCCATCGAGATGTATGCCGAAGCCTTTGACAACGCCGGGGCGCTGGACAAGCTCGAAGGCTTTGCCAGCTTCTACGGCGCTGACTTTTACGGCTTGCCGCGCAACCAAAGCACCATCACCCTGCGCCGCGAAAGCTGGACACCGCCCGAGAGCTTTGCCTTTGGCGAGGCTGAACTCAAGCCCCTGCGCTCGGGCGAGGCGCTGCCGTGGCGGCTGGTGGCGGGGTGACTGAGTGACCGCCGGCGCACAGCAGGCAGCGCTGCTGATTGATGCAGACAATTTTGCTGATGCAAAAGCGCTAGAAGCCGCGTGGGAGCAGCTGAAATTTCACGCAGGCCGGGTCAGCATTTGCCGCGCTTATGGCGGTGCCGTGCGCTTGCAGGCTTTGGCCGAAGTGCTGCGCAATATCGGTGCGCGTCCTGTGGCGAATTTGCCGTTGGATAAAAACACCACCGACGCTGCCTTGATGGCCGATGCGGTGGCACTGCACTTTCAGCAAGGCGTGCGCTTATTTGCCATTGCCTCGGGCGATGCTGACTTTGCGCCGCTGGCCGTGCGCCTGCGTGAATGGGGCTGTGAGGTCTGGTGTTTCTCCATCAACGGCATTTTGTTCAAGGGCGCTGAGGCTTATTACGACCGGGTGGTGAGGTTTACGCCTGCGGTAGCTTTAGTAACTGCTCCTGTTTCAGTGGTGCCACCACTCGCACTGCCGCAGCTTGAACTGCCACTGCTGACTCCCAAGTCAGCGCCTATTTGTGCCGTTGCTAGCTCCAATGCTTTGCCTGAAGAAATTGAGCACATTTTGCAAGTGGTGCCAGATTTGCGCTATGAGCCACAGATGTTGAGTCGTGTGGTGCCGTTGTTACGTGAGAAAACCATATTGGGTAAAACCACTAAAACGACAGCATTTTTTGCCCGTTATCCAGAGTATTTCCAACTCAGTCCGGCTGACAAGCCGACGCAGCTGGCGTACACCCCGCCGCGCTGACTAGCGCTGACACCTTGACTGCTCTCCACCACATCGACTGGCAAGCCCCGTGGCTGCACGACCTGCGCGCCCTTGGCACCGGCGCGCACCAGCGCGTATTGAACGGTGCCAGCGTCGCCGAGGCTCTGAACGCGCAACCCGGAACGCCCGTGCGCTTTGTGCCCCAAGCGAATTTGCCCGCCGGCACCGCCTACGAAAGCTTCATTTTCGACACCGGCAGCGTGCCGACGCGCGACAACCTGCACGACTTCTTCAATGGCCTGATTTGGCAGCACTACCCGCAAACCAAGCGGCGTTTGAACCAGCTGCAGGCACGAGCAATTGCCGCGCAGGGCATCGGCCCGGTGCGCGGGCCGCTGCGTGATGCGCTGACGCTGCTGGACGAAAGCGGCGCGCTCTTGCAAGCGCCCGAGCCGCTGTGGCAGGCGCTCTTGGCGCGCGACTGGCAGCGGTTGTTCATCGAGCTGCGTCCGCTGTGGGCGCAAGCGCGGCTGCACGTTTTTGGCCACGCGGCGCTCGAAAAACTGGTTTATCCACGAAAAGCGGTCACAGCCCATGTGTACCGGGCGCTACCAGCTATTAAAACAGGAGTTGATTTGGCGCTAGACCTCGACGCTTGGCTGGCATCCGCCTTGTCCGCCGAGCATTTAGCGACCAAGCCGTTTACGCCCTTGCCGCTGTTGGGGGTGCCGGGCTGGTGGCGGGAAAATGAAAACCTTTGTTTTTATGATGACCCGCAGGTGTTTCGCCGCCGGCTTGAAAGCCCTGCACCTTCCCCCATTTAGCAGCGGCAGCTTTAGCCCCTTTCGCCAAGGAAAATTCATGAAACGTATCGCCTTATTTTTGTTGACCAACATTGCCGTGGTGGCGGTGCTGGGCATCGTTGCCAGCTTGCTGGGCGTGAACCGCTTTTTGACGGCCAACGGCCTGAATTTGGGTTCGCTGCTGGGCTTTGCTTTCATCATGGGTTTTGGCGGGGCGATTATTTCGCTGCTGATGAGCAAGCCGATTGCCAAGTGGAGCTCAGGCCTGCAAATGATTGACCAACCGCGCACCCAAGACGAGGCGTGGATTGTCGAGACGGTGCGCAAATTTGCCGACAAAGCCGGCATCGGTATGCCCGAAGTCGGCATTTTTGAGGGCGACCCGAACGCCTTTGCCACCGGCGCGTTCAAAAACTCGGCGCTGGTGGCGGTTTCTACCGGCTTGCTGCAAGGCATGACGCGCGAGGAGGTCGAGGCCGTGATTGGCCACGAGGTGGCGCACATCGCCAACGGCGACATGGTGACGATGACGCTGATTCAGGGCGTGATGAACACCTTTGTGGTGTTCCTGTCGCGCGTGATTGGCTACGCGGTGGACAGCTTTTTGCGCAAGGGCGATAACAACAACAGCGGCCCCGGCATTGGTTACTACGTCAGCACCATCGTGTTGGATATCTTGCTGGGCTTTTTGGCGTCGATCATCGTGGCGTGGTTCTCGCGCCAGCGCGAGTTTCGCGCCGATGCCGGTGCTGCGCAGCTGATGGGCCGGCGCCAGCCGATGATTAACGCGCTGGCGCGCTTGGGCGGCGTACACACCGCCGAGCTGCCAAAAAACATGGCGGCAATGGGCATTGCCGGCGGCATGGGTCAGTTGTTCTCGACGCACCCGCCAATTGAAGAGCGCATTGCCGCGCTGCAAAGAATGCAGGGTTAAAGCGCTGCTGCTACATAAATTCAAAAATGATAGCTGCTAGCGCCCGTGTTTAAAGGGCTAGAGGCCAAAAACACTGTAAATCACGACGCGCTGGCCGCTGGTGCCATAAAGCGCCCCATCAGCAAGCGAAACGGCAACAGCATCAGCACGCCGATAGCGAGTTTCACGCCCAAGTCGCCCAGCGCCCACGTGACCCACGGCAGGTCGTTGATGCCAGCAAAAGCGATGCTCCAAAACACCGCTGTGTCCAAGCAAGCCGCCGCCACTGTTGCCACCAGCGGCGCGCGCCACCAGCGGCCTTGGCGCAGGCGGTGAAAAATGCCAATGTCCAGCCACTGCGACAGCAAAAATGCCAGCCCCGAAGCAATGGCAATGCGCGCCGGCGCCAGCACCAACGAGGCAGCTACCGCCACCGCAAAGCCCACCCACGCCACGCGCCGCGCCATGTCAGGGCCATGGCGGCGGTTGACCAATTCGCTGACCAAAAATGCCACCGGGTAGGTGAAGGCGCCCAAAGTCAGCCAGTCGTTCAGCGGGTACTGCACCAAGATGTTGGAGGCCAGCACCACCAGCGCCATCGCCAGCGTGGCGGCGGCAAACTGGGTGCGGCTAGCGCGGGGAAAAATCATGGGGTGTTCCTGAGCGTGGATTGGGCCAGTATTTGCTGCACGACGGCTTCGGCCATCTTGATGCCATCCACCCCCGCCGACAGAATGCCGCCGGCATAGCCCGCGCCTTCGCCAGCCGGGTACAGACCGGCGGTGTTGAGGCTTTGACCGTCCGATCCGCGCGTGATTTGCAGCGGTGCCGAGGTGCGCGTTTCGATGCCAGTCAGCACCGCGTCGGGCATATCAAAACCTTTGATTTTTTTACCAAACTGCGGCAGCGCTTCTTGCATGGCTTCGATGGCGAAGGCCGGCAAAGCGCTGCGCAAGTCGGTCGGTTTAACCCCCGGCTGGTACGACGGCGCGACACTGGCAAATGCGGCCGAAGCTTTGCCGGCCAAAAAGTCGCCAACGCGCTGACCGGGCGCGTCGTAGTTGCTGCCACCCAGCAGATAGGCGCTGGCTTCGAGCTGGCGCTGCATGACGAGGCCGGCCAGCGGGTGTACGTCTTGCCCCGCAGGCGGCGTGGTGTCGGCAAATTCTGCGCCCAGTGCAGCGACAAAAGCGGCGCTGTCGGTGGGGAAATCGCTCGGGTCGATGCCGACCACCAAACCGGCGTTGGCGTTGCGCTCGTTGCGCGAATACTGGCTCATGCCGTTGGTGACGACGCGCCCCGGCTCGCTGGTTGCGGCCACCACCGTGCCGCCGGGGCACATGCAAAAGCTATAGACGGTGCGGCCATTGGCGGCGTGGTGAACCAGCTTGTAATCCGCAGCGCCCAGCACCGGGTGCCCCGCGTGGCGACCCCAGCGGGCGCGGTCGATGACGCTTTGCGGGTGCTCAATGCGAAAACCGATAGAAAACGGTTTGGCCTGCAGCCACACGCCGCGCTGGTAGAGCACGCCAAACGTGTCGCGCGCGCTGTGGCCCAGCGCCAAGATGACGTGTTCGGCGCGCAGCTCGCTGCGGGTGCCAGTCGCTAAATCTTCCACTTCTAAGGCGCGCATCCGGCGGCCATCCGCGCCGTCTTCAATCTGTAGATCGGTGACGCGCTGGCCAAAGCGCACTTCGCCGCCCAGCGCAATGATTTGCGCGCGCAGGTTTTCGACCACTTTGACCAGCTTGAAGGTGCCGATGTGCGGATGCGCGGCGTAGAGAATTTCAGCCGGCGCGCCCGCCTGCACAAACTCCTGCATCACCTTGCGCCCCAAATGGCGCGGGTCTTTGATTTGGCTGTAGAGCTTGCCGTCGGAGAACGTGCCGGCGCCGCCTTCGCCAAACTGCACATTGCTCTCGGGGTCGAGCGTGCGTTTGCGCCACAGCCCCCACGTGTCTTGCGTGCGCTGGCGCACCGCTTGGCCACGTTCGATGACGATGGGGCGATAGCCCTGCTGCGCCAGCACCAGCGCCGCAAAAATGCCGCACGGGCCAAAACCAATCACCACCGGGCGCACTGCTTCGGCATCGTCCACATTGGCGCGCGGCGGCGGCTGATAAGCCATGTCCGGTGTGGGCTTGATGTGCGCGTTGCCGGCGTGCTGCGCTAGCAAAGCAGCTGCTTGCGCGGCATCGGTCAGCGTGACATCGACGATATACACCGCCAACAACGCCGCCTTGCGCGCATCAAAACTGCGCTTAAAAACGTCTAATTGCGCAATCGCGCTGTCATCGGGCAAGCCGAGCGCCTCTGCCGCCAACTGGCGCAGCGCGGCAATCGGGTGTGGTGCGGGAGCGCGGTCGGCGTCGGTTTCAGCCGGGGCATCGGCGTCGCGCAGGGCAATGACGGGCAGCGCCGTCAGGGGGAGTTTGAGTTCAGAGAGACGAATCATGGACAGTGGCCAGCCCGTGGTTATCGGGCAAGGCAGGGGCAAAGAAAAGAGCGCGGATTTTAGCGGCTGCGCTTTCCATGCCCCTACCAAGGCCATCAAGCACTATTAAAATAATAGCTACTAGCGCACGTAGCTAAAGGGCTAGAGGCCTATTTTGTATGAAATAAGTCGGATTGTTCGCCTTATTCCACCGGCAAAAAGCCTTCGACCGACAAATAACGCTCGCCGGTGTCGTAGTTAAAGCCCAGCACGCGGCTGCCGGCGGGCAGTTCGGGCAGTTTTTGCGCGATGGCGGCCAGCGTCGCGCCCGACGAGATGCCGACCAAAATGCCTTCTTCGCGTGCGCAGCGGCGGGCGTATTCGCGCGCGGGTTCAGCGTCCACTTGGATTACGCCGTCCAGCAAGCTGACATCGAGGTTTTTGGGGATAAAGCCGGCGCCTAAACCTTGCAGCGGGTGCGGGCCGGGCTGGCCGCCCGAAATCACCGGCGACAGCGCCGGCTCGACCGCAAACACTTTGAGCTGCGGAAATTTGGCCTTCAGCACGCGCGCCACGCCGCTCAGGTGGCCGCCGGTGCCAACGCCAGTAATCAGCGCGTCCAGCCCGTCGGGAAAGTCGGCCAAGATTTCTTGCGCCGTGGTGCGGGCGTGGATGTCGGCGTTGGCGGGGTTTTCAAACTGCTGCGGCACCCACGAATTGGGCGTTTGCGTTTGTAGCTCTTGGGCGCGGGCGATGGCACCCTTCATGCCTTTTTCTTTCGGTGTCAGGTCAAACTGCGCGCCATAGGCCAGCATCAGGCGGCGGCGTTCGATGCTCATGCTGTCGGGCATCACCAAAATTAATTTGTAGCCTTTGACCGCAGCCACCAGCGCCAAGCCAATGCCGGTGTTGCCCGAAGTTGGCTCAATGATGGTGCCGCCCGGTTGCAGTGCGCCGGATTTCTCAGCGTCCTCGATCATCGCCAGCGCAATGCGGTCTTTGATGGAGCCGCCGGGGTTGCTGCGCTCGGACTTGACCCAGACGTTGGCATCGGCACCAAACAGGCGGTTGATGCGCACGTGCGGCGTGTTGCCGATGGTTTGCAGAATGTTGTCGAATTTCATGGCGGCGTCTCCTGAAAAAAAGAATATGTAGCGCCATTTTGGCGCAGTTGTTCTGTGCCTTGCGCCATATAGATATGCCGAGCCGGCAGCTTCAAACCTTGCGCCCAGTCATCAAAAATATCGGATACGCGCGGCCATTGCGCTGCTGCATCTCTTGAATGAGGCTGAAGGTGATGTCGGCAAAACCGGCTTGCTCGGCCAGCGCTTGCAGGGCGGCTGGCGCAAAGCCAAAGTGGTGTACGCCTTTGGCTGCGCTTTCTTCTGTGCCGCCGTGAAAGCTGCCGTCTTCGGCGTACAAATCAATCAGCGCAATGCGCCCGCCGCTGTGCAGTGCATCGGCAAAGGCTTGCAGCAGCGCGCCTGTGTCGGCCACGTGGTGCATGGCCATGCAGCTGACGACCACGTCGCAGCGCTCGGGCAGGCCGGCAAAAACGTCTTGCTGGCGCGTGGTGATGTTGGCAAAGCCCTTTTCATTGAGCACTTGCAGCATTTCGGCAGAGGTGTCCAGTGCGGTGACATGGGCCACTTTGGGGGCAATCACCGTGGACAAAAGTCCGGTACCAGCGCCGAAATCGAGCACCCGGTCATCAGCAGAAAACGGCACATTGGCCAGCAAATAGGCTGCCGCGCTGGCCAGTTGCTGCGACATCGGGCGCTGGTCCCAGTTGCGCGCGGAGGCGTCGAAATGCGTGGCAGGGGCGGTGGTGGTGGATGAAGTAGTCATGGTGCGACGGGGCAAACAGTGAATTAAACGGTGTGTGTACGTTGTGCGCGCGCGTCGGTGATAATCGCCGCCGTGAAGCGCGCCAGACCGCCGCTGGTGCAAGCTGGGAAACCAGGCACTGGAGGAACGTCCGGACTGCACAGGACAGCGTAGCAGCTAACGGCTGCCCACCGTGAGGTGAGGATCAGAGCAACAGAGACGAGCCGATTGAGTTCGGGTGAAACGGGCAATCTCTACGCGCAGCAATACCAAGTAGGCCAACGTTGATGTGGTTCCGCAGAGTTGGCGGGTAGGTAGCATTGAGCCGCGGTGGCGACACCCGGCCCAGATTAATGGCGGTCACATTCGGGCAACCGAATGCACAGAATCCGGCTTATCGGCGCGCTTCACACTTTTACCCACTTTTTTATAGTCAAATCGGCCTCTAGGCCAATGGATACGTGCGCTAGCAGCTATTGTTTTTGATGTTTTCAGGGCGTTGCGCAGTGCGGCGCTTGTCCTTGCTGCAGCTCGGTGGCGCGGCGCACGGTGTCGGGGTGGCTGCTCAGCAGTGACCAGATCGGATGCGCCTCGGACTTTGCTTTTCCTTGTGCCTCTTTTTCTTCTGCTTGCGCCATTCCCAGCAGCAGCTGGCCCATCGGGGCGGTGGGCAGGGCGGCGTGGCGCATCAGGTCGATGGCAAAGCAGTCGGCCTCGCGCTCGTGGCTGCGGCGGTACGACAGGCCGGTCAGCAGGGCGCTGCCGCTGGCGACGATGCCCGACACATCGCCCAGCGCCAGCCCCAAGCCCATTTGCAGCACCCCTTGTTCGACCACCAGCCGCGTGGCGTGGCGCTGCACGACGTGGCCGATTTCGTGCGCCAGCACGCCGACCAGTGCGTCGTCTGACAAGCCCTGCGCCGCCGCAGCTTTGACGATGCCATCGGTCATGACGATGGGGCCGCCGGGCAGGGCAAAGGCATTGGCACCCATGCCGGCGCGAAATTGCAGCGACAGCGGCGGTTGGTAGCCGGGGTAGCGGTGCAGCGTGGCCGGTGTTTGCTGTACCAGCGTGGCAAAGCGCGCTTGCAATTGCTGCTGCCGCTGCGCCGGCAGTTGGCTGGGTTTTAGCGTGCCATCGTCCATTTGCTGCAAGGCTTTTTCAGCCACGCCGGTTTCCCACGACAGCGGCACCCAGCGCGTCAGTTGCGTGGCGGCCCACGGCGTGCCGTAGCGGTAGAACAGCGTCAGCCCGATGGCGGCGGCCAGCGCCACGCCCAGCAGCAGCGGCCAGCGCGTTTGCATCCGTTGGGCCATGCCGGGGCGCTCGCCGGCGGCTGCCAAGGCGGCGTGCCAATCGGTGACGGCATCAATCTCTAGGCTGCCGTGGTCGCGCAAATCGACCACTACCCGCTGCGGTGGCTGGCGCTGGTTCCATGCCTCGGGCCAGCCGACTTGGCGATGGGTGAACAGCACCGGCGGCGCGCCGGCGGGCGACAGCGGATGCAGCCGCAGCGACGGGCCTTGCGGCGTGGCTTGCAGGCACAGCATCACCGGGCGCGGCTTGCTGCTCAGGCCATCAAACCAGCGACCCGGCAGCAACTGGGCGCTATCGGTCGCAGTGTGGTTGGCGGCTTGCATCAGCCAATCAAGTCCAGCCCAGCCGCATCGGCCAGCGCATCGCCCAAGCCGCTTTGCTGCTGGAGCACCAGCGTGCCGGCAACCTGATCGACACTGCCTTTGATGTACAGCGTCACCGATTCGAGCTTGAAGCGGTATTCACTGACGCGCGCAAATGGCCGGTACAAGCCCAAGGTGAGCAGCGTCAGCAGGGTGTTTTTGATGCGCAGCCAGACATAGCTGCTGGTGGGCAAATAGCACTTGAAGCGCGCCACTTGGCTGATGCCAATGTTGTTCCACAGCAGCTGAAATATCCGCGCCTCGCGGTAGGCGCGCGCCGGCACCGAGGCCAAGAACAGCATCAAAATACTGCCAACCATCGCTGCCGCGCCCATTACAAGCCGCCATAGCCACACGTCTTTGCCAGAGCTTGCCGCCATAGTGATATAGCCGCCGGCCAAGAGGCCGATCAGTGCACCGAAGATGGCCGCGCAGGCGACAAACACCGCCACCGTCGCCAGCCAAATTTTGACGAAATCGAGGTACACCGGCTTCCAGCGGCCAGCCTCTGCGCCGACTTGCGTGCGCAGCACCAACAGGCTTTTGTAGTTGTATTCCAGGCGAATAAAGCACAGCACCGACAGCAGCAAACCCAGCAACAGCACGCCGCCCATGGCTGGATGAAAGAGGGACGCACGCGGTGCACGGGCGGCGACTTTTGCGCCTTCCACGGCTTGCAGCGCGTCGGACAAACCGGGCGACAGCGCTTGCAAACCCAAGAACACGCCCATCCACACCAGTGCCAGCGCAAACACCGGCCAGCTGGCGGTGTAGACCTCTTTCCAGCTGGCGTTGAAGTGCAGGCGCAGGCCACGCCAGCGCGTGCTGACCAAGCGAAAACGCATGGCGCTGCCCCAAATCCACGGTGCCAGCACCGCGCCAGCCAGCAACAGCAGCCCCACCGCCAAGTCTTGCCCGGTGTTGGCGGCCAGTTGGTAGGTCAGCGTGATCAGCAGCAGCAGCGCAAAGCCCTTGACCATCTTGCCCTGCGGCGCGGTGAACTCCAGCGGACTGCCTGCCACCAGCGTGTGGCCATAAAAGTACTGCACCGTGCGCCGCCGCGCCCACGGCGTGTACAGCCCCAGCGTGACGATGCTGAACAGCACATTGACAATCCAAACGCGGAAATACTCGCCCCCGCTGCCGCTGAATTCCAAAGGGTGCGCGTCGATGGGTTGGGGTGGTTGCATAGCCGACTGGAGCCTGAAAAAGCGCTTATTGGAGCGCATGTGGGGCGTCGTGTGTAATCGAGTAGATGTAATTTTTGGGTAAAAACAGCCTCTAGCGCTTTAGATACGTGCGCTGGTAGCTATGGTTTTTGATATCTTTAAGCGTGCTCCGGTATCACGCTCAGGCGCAGCCCTACGGCGTGGAGCACCTTCTGGATGGTGGAGAGCGTTGGATTGCCGTTGGCGCTCAGTGCCTGAAACAGCGTTTTCTCGCCCACATCAGCGCGGCGCGCCACATCGGCCATGCCGTGCGCTTTGGCCACTTGGCGCAGTGCCAGCAGCAGCGCAGCGGGGTCGTCAAGCTCAAGCACCGCTTCCACATAGGCTGCGGCTTCTGCCGGGTCAGTCAGGGCTTGCAGGGTGGCCTGCTCATAGCTTTTGTCGCGTGCTGTCATGTGTCACCTCTTTGTTTCCAGTCGGCCAAATAGGCCAGGGCTTGGTGGATGGCTTTGTCTTGTGCGCTTTTATCGCTGCCGCACAGCAGCAAAACCAGTACCGGCCCTTGCCGGCTTAGATCATCCTCTTACACACAACTTATAGCTGACTGCGGGCAAAGCGGGCGCCCTCAACAAACACGGCGATATCGCGCATCCCCAGCCACAGCGTCTTGGCTCCCGGCTCGCCATCGCCCTTTCTGCACAGAAAGCCGCCCAGT
>JBHCAP010000002.1:0-27233 GCA_041798325.1 Giesbergeria sp. | reverse complement strand
GCTTCGGGCCTTGCCTGTTCACGACTTGTGTTATCGGCCCGGTTAAAAAAATAGCCATAACCATCGCAGCGCTGAATGACGCGGCAGTGTTTGTGGCTGATGCCTTGCACCACGACGGCTTTACCGTCTTGGTGGCTTTGGATATTGAAAGAGCCGCTGGCTCTAATGGCTACCCGGCCCGTGTGAATGCCTGCCTTGACGCCCGATGGCACGTCAGCGCGCACCATGTCGCCGGTGCCAAAGCCGTGCACCCGCTTTTTTCGCATCAAGTAGCCGCGCGGAAAACCAAATTTGTTCAGGCGCGTTCTTTGGTAGCTGCCCCGACCCGTGGCTTTGAGGGTCAGTGTGGGGCGCTGCCAGTTGTGGATGGATTGCATGGCTCCGACGCAAGCGGCGTCCAGCGCGTGGGTCTTGGGCACTTTCAGCGTGCAGCGGTTGAATTTGGTGCGGCCTCCCGAAGCCAGTTCTACCGGCAGGCCTGTGGCTTTGAGTGCATTCGCCAGCGCCCAGCGGGTGGCGTTCACTGCGGCTGCGTCGCGCAGAGGCTTCTGAGCGTTGGCCAGTATGTTGGCCAAGCGTTTTTTGTCTTTTTCCAAAAATTCTTCGATGCTGCGCGCCGCTTTTTTCTGGTTGCAGCACTGGCAAGCCAGCGTCAGGTTCGAGGCTCGGTTGCTGCCGCCTTGTGCTTTGGGGCGGATATGTTCGATTTGCAGTGGCACGTCTTTGGCGTCGCAATACGCGCACTGGCGCCCCCATTTCTCCAGCAAATACTCGCGCAGTTCGTAGCCAAACAGGGTGCCTTGCTGGTATTCCACGCCCGAAGTTTCCGGATTTTGCAGCGCCTGCATGTCAAAGCGCACCAGCTCAGAACTGATGGCTTGCACGGGTGCCCAGCGCTGAACGCGCCCCACCCAAGCCATACAGGTATCCACCCGGTGTTGCAGCGAGGGTGCCAGCCAGCCGCGTTGCTTGTTGCCCCGGTTGAGAAAACGCGGCGCGCGGTAGCGCAACTGCCCTCTGCGGCGGCGGCGCATCTGGCGGCGCGCCGTCAGCGCTTCGGAGATTTGCCTGCCGCGATGGATGAGCTCCATCAGGCTCAAGACGACCGCGCTGGTTTGGATTTCGCCGGTCTGCGGGTCAACCACTTCGGCATCCCGCACCAAAGCCAGTCCAGTGGTTTTGCTGCCGGGGTCGAGCTTCAAGCGCAGCGGCTGAAACTCGCAAGAAGCCGCCTGACGGTCCACGAGCCGAATCACCATGGGCACCAAGCGATGCACACGCGCCCGACCACGTGCCAGCAAAAGCCGGGCACGTTTCTCGGTGCATGGCATCAGCGCCTTGCCTTGGTTGTCCAGTACGAAAACCGCCACGTTTGTTCCTATTTCAATGTTGCAATTTCACTCTGCAAACTGTGCAGCGCAGGCTGTCTTTCCAGCCGTCAGCCCTTACGGGCCTTGTGACGGGCATCCGAAGATGCCGCTCCCCTCGGGAATGTCAACCACCGGCTCCAGCGCTTTACGGCGCTGCGATCAAGACCTTCGGGCCTTTACCTTTGCCCAGCATGATCAAGACCTTGCAGAGCAGCAAACTGAGGAAGCATTTGCTGGTACGTCTGAACGACCTGTGGTTAACGCAGCGGATTGGGTACCGCTTTCCCTGGTCAATCTGGCTTGGTGTCTTTGGACTCCAAGCCCCATCCTTTAGGGTGGGGTGGTTGACATCAATCTCCTTGGGCGCGGTGTGTCGCAGACCAGCTCAATGGTTTTCAGCACCATGGTTTTGCCTCCCGCGCCGCCACCTTCTGCGCCCGCGTCAAATGGTGGTCGTTAATGCGCTCGCCGCCAAACACGCCAAACCACGGCGCGCTTTCCACGTCTTTGCCCCGGTCTTTGTCCCAAGTGATGTTGAGTTTGGGCTTTTTGTTGTGGCGCAGCACTTCGGCGGTCATGAAAGGGCGGATGTTCAGGCGCACGCCGTCGTTCAGGTCGGGCGTCCAGCCGATGGGCTGCTCGGCCAGCGGTTTCCAGCGCACAAAGATGTCGTGGCCGGTTGTGCCGTCGGATTCGCCTTCTTGAATCAAGAGCAGGCGGCGTTTGAGGTCTTGTGCGGCCGACAGGCGCAGCGGCGCGCCGTCGGTGCCATCGCGCACGCCCGCTTCTTGCTGGCGTATCCAGTCGCCCAAGTAGGTGTGGATGAGGCGGTCGAGGTTTTTGGCGTCCAGCTGGTGGTAGTTGACCAGCGCGGCAAAGCCGTCTTTCAAGCCGTCCCACACGTGCCAGACGAAGGGGCGGTGGTGAAAGCGCTTGGCGTGCTGTTCAAAGAATTTGTCGCGCAGCCATGTGTCCAGACCTTTGCCGGCGCAGTCGGCCTCGGCCAGCAGTTTGTCGAGGGTGGCGGGCTTCCAGCTGCCGGGCTGTGCGGTCTCCCACGCGGCGATTAGCAGCTTGAGCAGCCGGTCGTGCGCCGGCGCTTCGCCGCGCACCGAGGGCAGGCAGACGATACCGTCGTCGTCGGTGTGCTCAGCAAGCAGCGCGCAGCGGGCTATCCATGCGCGGGCAGCGTCCGACAGCGCCATGCCCGCGCTCTGCGGGGGCTGGGTGGTGGTGGCCCAATCGGTTGAATGGCTATCAACTTGATAGCTGCTAGCGCTTGCTGAATAAGGGCTAGAGGCCGATTTGGCTTGTAATTCTTCGGTTGCCTGCGCGGCGGCGGCTTCTTGCTCTGCGGGCCAGCGGTAGCCCAGCAGGCGGGCCACTGCCACTTGCAGCGGGTCGGTGGCGGGGAAAGGATGACCGTGGAACAGCCATTGCGTGGGGTCGTCGGAATACGGCTGGGGCAGGCCGTCGGGGTAGCGCTCGGCGGCGACTTGTTGCCAGTGGGCGAGGTCGAAGGGAATCTTCAGTAGATACTGCGTCTTTAGTGCCAATTTTTGATTGTTTTTACGGACCTCTTCGGAGAACTCAGGCGATTCGCAAAACGCATAGAGAGCGTTTAAGTTAACGCTTTCTTTTGGTATCAATACCGCAACGTTGTCATCAAAGAGTTCACCGGCATAAATGGAAATAGGCAAGTGCCGCATTAGCTTGACGCTTACACCCAACTTTCCCCATGCCATGTGACCGCGAATCCACGAGCCAACGTTTTTTTCCCCGAGCCGTTCGGATACGAAATTTCGAAGCGCACCGTCGTTATGTTCCCAACGGAGCACATAACTCATGCCACCCCAGTGCACGCCCTCGTCTACAGTGCTGCGCTGAAACTCCCAAATGTCACGTAATTCGTCTTGCTCCCAGAAATTTCGGCCAAATCTTGGGTAGTCACCTGTACATACGCCTGCATAACTAGCGGCCACTTCTCCCAGCAGGGGAATATCACTCATCGCTTCGAATCGAATCATGCAATCCGGATTCCCCAACTGCCCCTTCTGGCTCACCGCCACCAATGCCCCCTCCCTCAGCCGTTGGGCTTTGTCAGCAGCGTTTTTGGGCGCGCTGGCATCCACGCCGTGCAACTGAAAACCCTCCGCCGCCGGGGCGCGGGTCTGAGTCAGCAGCACGGCTTGCACCACTTCGCCGCTGATGGTCTCGAAAGCGCCCGCCCCCAAGCGCGCCAGCAAATTCCACTGCACGCGCTGCAACAGGCTTTCGCGCTGCTTTTTGTAGCTGGTCAAAAACAGCCAGTTTTGCGGCATGACGATTTGCACCACGCCTTGGCCGTGGTCGCGCCCCAGCTCTAAGCAGCGCTCCAAAAACACATTGGCCAAATCGTTTTTGGCGTCGGGGTAATGGGTGGCGCAGTAGCTTTTCAGCGTGTCGTGCTGCTTGCCGCGCGCCAGATACGGCACGTTGGTTATCACCAAGTGGTAGCGCGCCTCCAGCAGCCGCGCGGCGTCAAACAGGCCACGGGCGTTGAGGGCGATGTTCCAGCTGTCATCGTTGCCCTCGGTGGGAGCCGTGCCAGCGGTTTCGCGCGCCAAGGCTTGCTCCATCAGCTCGCGCAGCGCGTCAAAGCTGCTGCCGTGTTGCGAGTGCGCCATGTCGCGCTTCACACTGCGCGCCGGGTCGAGCAGGCTGCCCAGCAGCGGACTTTGCATGAAACTGGCGTGTAACGCCCGCAGCTCTTGCGCTACCAGCTCTTTATTTGATAGCGTATCGGGAATCAGTGCCACCCAGTCTTGGGCAATGGCCGCCACTTGCAGGCCGCAGCAGGCCACTTGCGGCGCGGGCATATCGGCGCGCACGCCCAGTGGGTTGCCGTCCTCATCCGGGTAACGCCACGCGGTCAGGGCCAGCGCAAACACGGCAATTTCGACGCAGCGCGCGTCCAGCTCCAGCCCGTGCAGGTTGTCTTGCAGCACCAAATCGACCGCATCCATCGCCGTCAAACCCTCGGCGGCCATGCGCATCGGCACCAGCAACAAAAAGGCGGCCACCAAAAAATGCCCCGAGCCGCAGCAGGGGTCGAGCAGCTTGAAGCTCTGCAAAGTGTCCGGCCAGCCTGCAAACTTTCCGGCAGCGGGCGTGCCGTCTTCCAAAGTGCGCAGGTAGGTCAACGGCACCGGGCACGGCTGGCCGGGGTGGCGCTGTCCGTACCGTGTTTGCCACCAAGCGCCCAGCGAGTTGTGCAGCAAAAAATCCACCATGTACGGCTCGGTAAACAGCTGCGTGACGGCGGGCAGCTCGGCAGCGCCAATCTTCACTTCGGATTTGTTGATGTCGTCCTTGCGCTGCGCCTGCCAGAACTGATAGACCCAGCCCAAACTGTCGCTGGCCTGGAACACCTCGGCAGGCAGCGCGGCCAGCAAGCGCTCTAACTCGCGCTGGTGCTCGGGCGCAAAGGCGAGTTCAAACACCGGGCTGTGCGGCTTGAACACCTGCGGCAACATCCGCGCGGCCAGCTTGCCGGCCAGCTCCCATTGGGTTTTGGCACCCAAGTTGCTGTGCGGGTCGGGGTCTTCGACCAGCGCCGCGCAGTCGTCCAGCGACACCGCCGCGCCCGGCTCCCACATCAGCAAACCGTTCTCGGCCAGAAAGCGGGCAAACAACATCCGGTGCCAGTGCTCGTAGGCCACTTCCCACATCAGCGGCTGCAGGTTGAGGGCGCTGTCAGTGTTGTCAGCGCTGTCAGAACTATTGTTTTGATAGCTGCTACCGCACAGCGCACGGGCGTTAGAGCGCAATTTCCTTCGTAAAACGCGCTGTTTTTCGTTCAAATACTCGGGCACGCGGGCTTCGGCCACCGCCAGTTGCTCCAGCGCCGCACCCGCCGCCTTCTCCGCCACCGCCCGCGCGGCTTTGACGGTGTTTTCCAGCTGCGTGCGCAGGGGTTTGGGCAGGGGGTGGTGGAGAGACATAAGCGTATTGGAAGTGGGCATTTTTCTTATCAAATTGGGCTCTAGCGCTTACTGGTACTGCGCTAGCAGCTATTGTTTTTATACTTAGTTTTAACTCTAGGTATGGGCTGTAGGTTATGATTTGCCGCAATATGCCCGGCGCCTCTGCACTTTTGTGTACGCGTCGGTTCTCATTTGTGGGGTCACTTCAGCACCTGCTTTTCCAAGGCATGGCATCTGCCCAGCCGGTAAAAGCGCCCGAATCTTTCAGTGACACTCCCGCATTGTTCGCGTGCGGAAACTCACCTTCTAGCAAAGCTTGCACGCGCAGCCCCCAGCTGGAGCGGGGGCAAATCACCTCAAGCAGTTGCCGCATCAAGCAAAAGTAAAAAAATGGGCGGGCGTTGTCCAGTTCAGCAGGCCAGTGCGCGGGCACGGCGGCACGTTCGACGACGTTGATGTTCCACAAGCGACTGTGGTGCGCTGAGACGTTGCGGATGAAGTTCAAGCTGCGCAGCCATTGGGCAAAGGCCAAGCCGCTGGGTGCGCCGTAGATGGCTGCAATCTGCTCTTGGTCTGCGTACTGCATCCCTGAAAAAAGTTTGGACAGCAGGCCAAAGTCCCACACTTCAACAGCAGCCCAAATGGGCAGCGCGCCATATTGCTGTTGGTGATGGAGCACAAAGGGTTCTTTGCGGGCACGACTCAGCAGGGATTTGTACTTGGCCAGCCACAGTTGGTGCTGTGTTTTTCCTGCGTCTGGGCCTTTGCTTATCTGCTTTTTGGCAAAGTTGCCATGCAGGCAGGCCGGTTTTTCGTGGGCAAGAGGGTCACGTTGGCCCAGAAGGTGCGCCACATCTACGCGCACTGCCATTTCTATGCGCTCAAGCGCGTCTAGTGCCAACAGGCGCAGTTTTTTGTCGAAAACGTAGAGGCGCACCACATCTTCAAAGCGGCTGCCGGGGATAAAGCCGTCCAACCTCACTGCCCGGCCTTGCGTTTGGGATGCCTTTGGGTCCAAAGCCCGCAAGGGGTACCAATAGCCGCTTAAACGGTAGTAACCCAAGCGCTCCAGATAGTCGAGTGCCGCAGCATGGTCTTCGACTTGCAGGCCGCGCGTTTGCAGCGTCTCTAACTGACTGGCAAATGCGAGCCAAGGCTTCAAAGGTTTCATGCGAAGAACTTGCCTGCCTTACAAAGCCACCGGCCCTTGTTGTAGCTTGCTGTGCAGCAGCGCCTCTACCTCAGTCAGCCAAGCTTGCAGCTCGGCCGCGTCGTTCAAGGTGCGCTTGGGCAGCGCCACATGCACCACGTTGGGCTTGAGCAGTTGCACAGCAGCGTGGCGGGCGGCTTCAAAACGACTGGGCAGCGCTTGGGTGCGTGACACCCAGTGCTCCAAGTCGCACTCGTCCAGCGCGTCTTGCAGTTGCTCTGGCGTGCCCAGCGGCAGCGCGCTGGGGGCGGCGAGGTGGTGGCGGGCGGTCAGCTCGTGGCGTTGGGCATCCGTCAGGCGGCACCAGTCAGCATCGGCGTGCAGTTGGGTTTGCTGCTGCGCAAAGGTCTGCTGAAACTGCGCCAACTTGGCGTTGAGCGCTTGGCGCAGCAAATCCACCGTTTGGTCTAGCAGCGGGCGCACCGGGTCGGGCGTGGCCAGCAGGCTGCGCTGGGCTTGGATGGCGTCGGCCTCGGCCTGAATGGTGGCGCAGGGGCCAAGTGCGTTGGCGTGGCGCAGCAGGGCGCTTAGTTGGTGCCACGCAGGCAGGCGCATGGCGATGTCTTTGGCGGTTTGCCCCCAAGTTTTGGAAAGCGTGGCGAGGTCGGCGTGGCGATTGAATAGCTCCAGTAGCCGCGCGCTGCCACTGAGTGCCTCGATGGCTTCGAGCGCCGTGGGCTTGGGCGCTTCGGGTGCGGGTGCAGGCGCACCGGCTTTGGCGGCTTGCTCGCGCAGCAGGGCCAGCAGTGCCGGCGCTTTGGTCAGTTCTTCTTTGGGCTGGCAAGCAATGCCAACGGTGGTGAACAAGGCGCGAATCTTGATGAGCTGCGGCGGCGTGATGTGGATGCTTTCGCGCTCGAAACTGGTTTGCGTCAGCCGGGCGCGGTCTAGGCTTTTGGCATCCACCGGGTTGTACGAAGCGTCGATGGCTTTGAGGTGGTTGGCGGCCAGCAGGGCGTACAGCGCGCCGTCAATCGCATCGCGCGGCCAGCCATAGGGCGGTGCATCGAACTGCTCGCGGATTTCTGCGCCGCGCTTGCTGGGGCCAATGTAGTTCAGCAGTTTTTGGCTGACCGGGTGCTTGTCGGCCTCTTGGGTGTGGCCGACGGCTTTAAGGGCATCCAAACTGCCTTTGCGGGCATCATCCAGCACTTTGCTCCATCCAACATGGTCAGCGGTATCAAATTGGCTGTAGAGCCTGATGGCCGATGCCCGGCCAGCGCGCTGGATACGCTCGGCCAGCTCATTGCCGTCGGTGGCTTCTTGCCCGCCGGCATGGAACACGCGCACGCTGGCAAACAGTTGGTCTAGCAAGTCGCTCAGGTCTTTCTCGGCGCTGCGCTGGCGGCTTTCCATCGAGCGCTGGGCGTCGCGGCCCATTTCGGTGGCGGGCGTGCCTTTTTTCTGCAAGGTGCTGCGCGCCGCGTCTAACGTCACGATGGCGGTGGTCAGGCTGGTTTTGTGCTGCGCCGGCAGAAAGGCCAACAGCGTCGGGTTGTCGGCACTTTGGGCGCGCGCTTCGGCGATGACGGATTTTTCTTCGGTCTGCCAGCCGTCTTGAATCCACAGATACAGCTGCTTATCGTGGCCTTTGGGCAGGCTGTCGTCGTAGGTCGGGGTTAGCGTGCGCTGGATGTTGTCCGCGCCTTGCGTGACGCGCACTTTTTTCAGCACCTCGCTCCAGCGGCTTTTGAACAGGTCTGCACGCCTTTGCTCGATGCGCTGCGGCGCAGCTTTGAGCTGCGCCTCTTGTGCGCGAAATTCATCATGCCAAGCGCTGGACTCGGGCGTTTGCAGGCGGTATTCGGTGCCGTTGCCCCCGGACAAAGCCATCACCAAGCGGTCAGTGTTTTGCAATTGCTCCAGCAAGGCGGGCAGGTTTTTGCGCAATTGCGCCGAGCCCGCCGACAAATCGGTCACCAGCAGGTCGGCCAACACGTCTTCGGTGGCCTTGAGGCCGATGTCGAGTGCGGCATCAGTCGGCAGTTTGTTGATGAGGTAAATCAGCTTGAGCAGCCGCGCCTTGAGTTGGGCGCTGTCGTCACCCGCAGCAAAGCGCTGGACGTTTTCAAAGACTTCTTTGGGCAACTGGGCGGTGGAGACCAAGTTGGCAGCAATCTGGTCGTACAGAAAATCGCCCGAGACCACATGGCCTAGTGGTGCGTCAGCGGTGGCCAGCACGGCTTCGTGCACCACGCGCAACTGGCTGCGCAGTTGTGACGCGGTGCCGGTGGTGTCGATGGTGCGCAACACGCGTTCCCAAAAGCGGCGGCGCACGGGCAGCAACGGGTAGTCCGAGGTCATCAAGGCCTCGTCTTCGGTCACGTGTTCCAGCTTGGTGCCGCGCAGATGGCGCGAAATTTCGCCCAAGTTGTCGCGCCAGACCTGCTCCACCGCCTGCTGGGCCGAAGGCTTCTTGGCCAAAATAATTTGGCGCGTGACGTTTTCGACATCCCAGTCGCCCAGCATCACCTGCACCGGAAAGCGCCCCATCAGGCGCTGCAAATTGGGCATCCCCGACAAGGCCGATTGCCCAGTGGCGACAAACAACAGCTTGCCTTTGAAGTGCTTGGACAAGGTTTCGGTGATTTCCTGCACCTGAAAGGCTTTGTCAGCATCGTTGCCAATGTATTGCTGCACTTCGTCCAACACCACCAACGTCAGGGGGAATTTGCCCTCTTTGCCGCTGGCTTCATTGGGCGTGAGTGCGGCGCTGATGGCCGCTGTCATTTGCTCGCTAGTCACATCGTTGACCTGCGGAAATTGCTCTTTAAGCAGTTTGCGGGCATCGGCCTCGGTGTGAGCCAAGTCAGGCCGCGCCACCAACAGCGCTTTGCCCAAGTGATTGGACACATACATGTGCGGGATTTCTTGCGCCAAAGTGCGGCCAACCGTTTGCAGTTCAGCCTCCACCGTCGCCAACAGGCCTTCGCGCTGCAACCACAGCACGCACTGCGCTTGGTTGTATTGCTCAGGCAAGCCTTTGGACTTGAAAATGATGCCCAGCAAAGCCAAGCGCACTTTGTCGCCCGCCCCAGCGCCTAATTTGCCGGCGGCGGCGTGCAGTCCGCCATGGCGCGTTCCTTGGACGCTGAGTTCCTTCAAATGCTCGAACACGTTGGTGGACAGCTTGGCCAGACTGCGCGCCGTAGCGCCGCCGGCAAAAACATCATCCGTCCATAAGGTGCGCAGCATCTTGGCTAGGTGCGATTTGCCGCTACCGTAAAAACCAGAAATCCAGACACTGGGCTGGTCGTAGCCGTTGTCCAGATTGAGCAAGAATTTTTCGAGAATGGTGGCCATGCCGGTGGCGTACTGACCATCGCAAACAAAAGTTTCCAGCTCGTAGCGCAGTACCAGCTGCGCTTCCTCTGAATGGTCTTCAGAGACTTCGGCCACGCCGTTGTTGACGAGGTGGTTTTCTTGCGGCGGCTTGTGAAAAATGTCGCGGTTCAGCATGGCTATAGGTGTCTCTTTTTTTAAGGGGGTACTGAAGATTGACGCTGCGGCGTTAAGCCATCAACGGCACGGCCAGATAATTCCAGCCGTCGCGTGCGTCCAGCAGCCGATAGGTGTGGTGCTCAGGGTGGTATTCACCGGGAAAAAACACCAACAAACGCCCCGGTATGGCGTCCTTGAGTCCTTCGACCAGCAAAGACACGCGGGCCAGGCCAAACAGCGCGCCAACACCTACCAAGGCCACCACGGTACCGGCACCTGCTTCGGCGCTGATGCGGGTTTTGAGCTGGGCGGTCAAGTCAGTCACAAAGCCGGTCAGCTCGCCACTTTGGTAGCCGGCCAAATCATCCGGGCACTCGAAATAAGCGTCTCGGTACTCTTGCGCAGCCATCCAATCCGGGAAAGCATCGGTCACGTCAAGCACCAGCCATTGTTTGCCGGCCTGCTGGGTCACCAGTGCAAACTCTTCGGTGCGCGCACGCAGGCGCAATTCGTCCGATTTGTCGTACACCGCAAAAATCACCCGCTGAATGGCAGCCAGCCCCGATGGCCAAGGCACGGTAAGGTGCTGGCGATACGCCGTCAACAACTTGGCGACCTTAGATGTCATGCAATACCTCCTGATGGATACGTTCTTCTTCGGCTGTCAGGTAGCCGGGAAAGCGCACTTCTTTGACGCCGCCAGCGCTTATAAACATCAACAGCCCCCGGTGCGATGCGGCGTTGGCCAGTGCGTAGGCTTCGTCGGGGGGGGTAGCCAGTAACTTCATCCAGTGCGACGAGAACAGGCGCTGTCCGCTGCGGCCTTCTAGGTAGCCTAAAAACAGCAGCAGCGCCGCAGATTCGGGCTGCGGCTGGGGAGTCACCCGCAGCTTGCGCGCGCGTCCTTGGAGAAAACCTGCCGCTGTCCAGGTGCCACCAATGCGCTGAGCGAATGCAGTCAACGAAACCGGGCTGAAGCGCTCTGGATGCGTTTGACGCAGCAGCTCTTCGACCTCTTCCCGATGCACGCAAGCGCCTACCGTCTTGGCCAGAAAAAAGGCTCGGGTTGCTTGCAGCAGCGGGTCACGCGCCAAAGCCACTGCCAGTGCTAGCAGCGGTTGCGCCGCCTCGTTGAGCGACCATAGCCGGCGCAACGCACGAAAAATGGGGTTCGCCGTGTCCAGCGCATAAAGGGTAGTCAAGTGGCGCAGTGCCAGTTCGCGCGATTTGCGGGTGGGCTTGCCCAGAAGATTGCCCTCGACCACCGCAGCGGCGTAATCGACCCGCGTAGCCTCTGCTGGGGTGTGTGCCAGCAAGATGCGTAAGTCGTCCAGCATCATGGTGCGCGCAGCGTGCGTGCCATTGATACCGAAGCGAAAACCTAGCTGGCCCAAAAGTGCTTGGTGTGCTGCTGTCACTTGAATGGCGTGGACTTAACTGCGCTGCGGGGTGCGAGGCCGGGTGCGATAAAACTGCATCGGCTGCGCGGCAACTTCTTGCTCTTGCGCAAATTGGTTAATCACCGAGCGCTTCATTTTGCCGACGACGTGCATCTCACACGGTTTGCAGTCAAAGCGCAGGGTGAGTTTTTCTTTGCCATTGATCAGGTGCAGCGGCTCGGCTTTGATGGTGCCTTTGACACCAATCACACCCTTGGCCTGCTTGGGGCACAGGCTGAGGCTAAAGCGCACGCAGTGTTTGGTAATCATCAGGCTGACTTCGCCTTCTTCCTCTTTGCTCTCGTAGGCGGCGTCAATCACCTGCACGCCGTGCTTCATGTAGAAGGCGTGCGCTTGGCTGTTGTAAACGTTGGCCAGATAGCTCAACGTGTCTTCGGGGAAGGGCACCGGCGGCTCCACGGGTTGCGCGCGTGGCAGGCGCGGCAGGCCGGCAGCGCGGGCGGCTTCCAAGGCGATGACGGCGTCGCGGCGCAGTTGGTTCAGCGCCGAAGCTGGCACAAACCACGGCTGCGACAGATTCAGCGAAATGTCATGCACCGAGAAAATCGTGCTGCCAAAGCGATTGAGCTGTTCGCGCAGCGTGGTTTCGGCTTTGGCTGCGTCACTGGCCGGTTGGTGTGCTTGCACGGTGCGGGCGCTGGCGGCATTGCCGTCTTCGTCGGTCAGCGTCAGCTCAAAGCCGTTGGCGGTTTCGCCCAGTTGCGCCCACAGGCCAATGCGGCGTTCGCTGGATTTTTTGTCCAGCATCCGCACCCAGTCCATGTCGCGGTTGCGGTTGATTTCTAGGCCTTTGCGCAGGTCTTTCAGCTCGGCGATGGGGTCGTTAGGGTAGACGCGCCATTTGTTCAGGCCGAGCGCTGACACCGGCTCGGCGGTGTTAATCGCCATACCGACCAGCTCTTTTTGCAGGTCGTAGTAGCACAGGCCGTCGCCGTTGTGCAGGATGGTGGCGGGGTCACTGGTTTCCAGTTCGACAAAGTCTTCGCCTACTTTTGTCACCCAACCAATCGCCCGGCCGGGGGTTTTGGGCGTGTCAAACGCGCCAATGTCTTCTTTGCGGCCGTTGACAAAGTAGTCGGTAAATTCGCGGTTGAAGTTTTGGTCCGGGTCGGGCGTGAATAAAAAGCGCGTGCTGCCGCTCGATGCCCGTGTCAGCGGCTGGGCGCTGTATTGGCGCTCTTCAATGATGGCGTCCAGCAGCGTGCGGTAGTGCGCGGTGATGTTTTTGACGTAGCCCAAGTCTTTGTAGCGGCCTTCAATTTTGAAGCTGCGCACGCCGGCGTCGATCAAGGCGCGCAGGTTATCGGACTGGTTGTTGTCCTTCATCGACAGCACGTGTTTGTCGTGGGCGATGAAGCGGCCTTGGTCGTCGGTGACTTGGTAGGGCAGGCGGCAGGCTTGGTTGCAGTCGCCCCGGTTGGCGCTGCGCCCGGTGTGGGCGTGGGTGATGTAGCACTGCCCGGAGTACGCCACGCACAAAGCGCCGTGCACAAAAAATTCAATCGACGTGCGCGCCGGGTCGGTCGCAGCGCGGATGGCGGCGATTTCGCTCAAGTCCAGCTCACGCGCCAGCACGATTTGGCTCAGGCCAACGTCTTGCAAAAAGCGCGCTTTCTCGGGCGTGCGGATGTCGGTTTGGGTGCTGGCGTGCAGTTGGATCGGTGGCAAATCCAGCTCCAGCAAGCCCATGTCTTGGATGATGAGCGCATCGGCGCCGGCGTTGTACACCTGCCAAGCCATATCGCGCGCGCCTTGCAATTCGTCGTCGCGCAGGATGGTATTGAGGGTGATGAAAATGCGGCTGCCAAAGCGGTGCGCGTGTTTGATCAGGCGTTCTAGGTCGCGGATATCGTTGCCAGCGGTGGCGCGCGCGCCAAAGGCGGGGCCGCCGATGTAGACAGCGTCAGCGCCGTGGTCAATGGCCGCGACGCCGATATCGGCGTCGCGGGCGGGGGAGAGGAGTTCGAGTTGGTGGGGCAGCAGAGACATGGGGCGCGATTATCCCGATTGCAGTGCTGCCCGTGCCGCCAAGAATGGCCGGCTATTTCAGGGGATAGCCGCCCAGCCGCGCCAATATGATGGTTGTGGCGCTTTAGCCCTCAGTCCCCCCAGAATTTTAAAGAGCGGCAGACTCGCTGCCTACCATGTCCGCTGCCGCTCCTGTCACCCCTTATTTCCACATGCCGTTGTATAAGCCCGGCACCGCCGTGTACTACGACGGCAAGCGCGAGACCGTCGGCTATGTGCTGGTGCGCCGCAGTGTGTTGCTGGTGCATTTGGTTGGCCGGGCAGCACCCGTCGATGCGAACAAGCTGAGCTTGGCGCCGTCGCGCTTTGCTTTGCAGCGCATGGCCGACAAGCCGGCGGCGCTTGTGTTGCCTACTCCTACTTCAGCTTGCGCGAAGCCATCGCCTCGCCCAGCCGGATTCCACGCGCTGGCGCCCAATCGGGATTGAAGCGCAGCGGCCCGGCCGGAAACAGCATCACCACCGTCGAGCCGAGCAAGAAGCGCCCCATCTCGTCGCCTTTCTTTAGGCGAATATTTTGGTCAGCGTAGTCCCAAGTGCGCACCTTGCCCGGGCGCGGCGGATTGACCAAGCCGTGCCACACCGTCGCCATGCTGCCCACAATGGTCGCGCCGACCAGCACCAAGACAAACGGCCCGTTGCTTGAGTCAAAAAAGCACACCACCCGCTCGTTGCGGGCAAACAGCCCCGGCACGCCGCGCGCGGTGGTCGGATTCACCGAAAACAAATCGCCCGGCACATGCACCATCCGGCGCAGCTGCCCATTGCACGGCATGTGGATGCGGTGGTAGTCGCGCGGGCTGAGGTACAGCGTGGCGAAGTGGCCGTTGTGAAACGGCTCGGCCTCGGCCGCGTCGCCGCCGAGCAAGGCCGTGGTCGAATAGTGGTGGCCTTTGGCCTGAAAAATTTGGTCGTGCGCAATCGCCCCAAACTGGCTGATAGCGCCATCGACCGGACAAATTAAATCGGCCTTGGCCAGCGGACGTGCGCCGGTGCGCAGGGCGCGGGTGAAAAAGTCGTTAAAGCTGGCGTAACTGGCGATGTCGGGGTTGGCCGCCTCGCTCATATTGACGTTGTAGCGGGCGACAAAGCGGCGAATCAGTGCCGTGGTCAACGTGCCTGCGCGCGCCGAGGCGATGCGACCGGCAAAAGCAGTCAAGGCACGCTTGGGCATCAGGTACTGGGGCAGCACAGCAAGGCGATCGGGCACGGCAGTAGGGTGGGTAGTGGTAAGTGGGCGCATTCTATAGAGCAGCACGGCGGCCAAAGGCGCGCTGCGCCGGCAGTGCTGGGCAGGCAAACCACATGGCGCTACAATCGATAGGCTAAAGCACAGCGCTTTGCTTGTCCATTGAAGCCGTCTCCCCCACGGCATCCTTCCTGACCTGCACCTCGCGCGGTGCAGCGACCCCACAGCCCGCAATGCACAGTCTGTACGGCCTTTGATAGGGCTCTACGGCTTTTGTGTCGCTCTTTGTGCTGGTGGTGGACGCGCCATTGCGCAGGCGCTGCGTACGGATTGAATCGTTTTAAAGAGATTAAACACACATGGCCAAAGAAGAACTTATTGAAATGCAGGGCAGCGTCACGGAAGTGCTGCCCGACTCCCGCTTTCGCGTCACGCTCGAAAATGGGCACCAACTGATTGCCTACACCGGCGGAAAAATGCGCAAGCACCACATCCGTATCTTGGCTGGCGACAAGGTGTCGCTGGAGCTGTCGCCCTACGACTTGACCAAAGGTCGCATCACTTTCCGTCACCTCGCTGGCCGTGGCCCAGGTCCTGGCCGTTGATGGCATGGCCGGTCAATCGACCTGCCCCCATAACATTTACATGTTTTCCGAAATAAGTTGATTTTTTCTAAAAAGAAGTTTTTTTCGAGTTAGAATTCTGTTTGTCGGAGCGTAGCGCAGCCTGGTAGCGCATCTGCTTTGGGAGCAGAGGGTCGCGAGTTCGAATCCCGCCGCTCCGACCATATGATTCAAGGCCTTAGGTTGTAATGACCTAAGGCCTTTTCTCTAACAGAATCCGCTTCCTCTAACGGTCAACGCGTTGCAACTGCGCTAATTGCTCGCTTGTGCCGGATGTAATCAGCCGTCTGAGACTGCGTTGTATGTGCTCCCATGCGCTGCGCCGCGATGATTCCGCTTTTCTCATCAACGTCCGTCAATGCCTTGGCGCGCAGGTCGCGTAGCTGGGTGTCTGGTATTCCTGCGCGCTTCAGTCCGCGCTTCCATGCCGTTGATGCGCCGCTGTAGGTGTAGCGCTGTCCGTCCAGCTTGCAGAACACGTAGCGCATATTGCTTTGTGTGAACGCCCGCAGCCGCACCACAAGCCGTGACAGCCGTGGCGTCAATCCGATCTGCACCGCCGCTCCAGTGCTCCCCTCAGTCTTTGACGGCGAAAACAGAATGCCTTTCGCGGTGATGTGCTGCCACTCTATTGACAGCAAATCACTTGCGCGCTGTCCGGTGAGGTAGGCCATCTCCACCAGACAGCAAATCATTGGGCCGCTGGGCGTGCGCTTGCCGTCTTTGCCGTAGCAAATGCCGACCTTGATACGGCGCAGCTCGCTGTCGGTGATGTAGCGCTTGCGCGGAGGTGTCCGCATGGTCTTGAGGCTGTCCACTGGGTTGGTGCCGGGCGCACGAAAGCCGCGCTGCTCAGCGTAGCGCATCATCTCGCGCAGCATGGAGCGGTAGGCGTTGTGGGTGCGGGGCTTGTCGCGAAAGTGTGCCAAGAAGTCCATGATGGCCGGCGGTGAAACTTGGCTGGCCCGGAATTCGGCAAAAGACTGACTGATGGTGCGGCACTGGTATGCGTCATTGGCCTGCTGTTTTTTGCTGTGCGTACTGCCCACATCGCGCAGCCATTCGGCCACCACGGCGGGCATCATGTCGCTGACCACGTCATTCTGCTCGACATCGGCAAGGGCGCGGTACATGGTTGGCAGGCCATCCTTGACCCGGCAAAGCCGCGTCCACACGCGCTTTGTGCCGACAGCGCCCACATGGTAGAAAGAGCCGTCCTTGATGAAAACGCGCTTGGGTAGGTCAGCTTTTTTCATGCTTGTAGCCTCAGCTGTGGTTTGCGGACGCGCGGCTCGTTCGCAGGCTGCGCACCAGAGCACACGGCCTCGTAGTGCGCGCGCTCGCAGATTACGCTTCCCGGCGCGGAGCGTCTAGCCCGCCAATATCCCTGCCGGTGCATCTCTTCAAGTTGGTCGGCAGGGCGCCGGTAGCCGGTGATGTCGGCCAGCTCATCTTTGGTCAAGATGATGGTCATGCCTGCCTCCTATGTTGGTTGGCGTGGTAGCGGCGCAGTGCTTCAGGCTGCTTCTCTGCGTTCATTATTTTCTCCATAAAATCAGGCTCTAGCGCTTATGCATCAAGCGCCAGTAGCTATGGTTTTTGATTAGCCCAAGGTCGCGTCTTGGCTTCAGCGCGCACGGTGGCCAGTGCCTCGAATCGCTCCACGCCCTCCGTCAGCAGCTCTTGCGTGCGCTGGGCGCGCCAGCGGGCTTCGGCGGCGCTCATGCGTCTGCTTCTTTCATGAAAACTAGCCAGTGCGTCATTCCAGAGCGCCCGGAGACTTGGCCGAAAAGCGGCTTGGCAGGCGTGAGGGCAAGCACTTCGCCCACCTTCACCTGCGTCTCGTTCCACTTGAAAACCAGCACGCCGCCCGGCTCCAAAACGCGGAAGCACTCGGCGAAGCCTTGGCGCAGGTCGTCACGCCAGTCCTTGCCCAGCTTCCCGTACTTCGCGGCCAGCCAAGAGCGCGGGCCTGCGCGCTCTAGGTGCGGCGGGTCGAAGGCCACCAGCTTGAAGTGGCCACTGTCAAAGGGCAGGGCGCGGAAGTCCATCAGCATGTCTGGCTCGATGTGCAGAGTGCGCGTTCCGTCTTCGCGGTGCGTGCGGTCTGTGACGGTGATCGTCTCGCGGCGTCGGTCGCCGAAGACAGCGCGCGGGTCGGATTTGTCGAACCACATCATTCGGCTTCCGCAGCAGGGGTCGAGAACGCGCTTTGTGATGGTTGCTGTCATGTCAGCTCCTGCATTGCGCGATTGATGCGCCGGCCAATCCACGCAACGACCGGCACCGCCCAAGAATTGCCCAGCGCTTTGTAGCGCGGGCCGTCCGGGCACTGGTCAGCTGGTTTTTTGCGCCACGGGATTGCCGTGTAGTTGTCAGGGAATCCCTGCAAGCGCTCGCATTCTGTGGGGGTAAGGCGGCGCACTTGCGTGACCGCTTGCGATACGCAAGGCGTGGCAACACCATGCCTGTCGGTACTCGTCAGGCACGGCGAAACGTCACGCATGGGCGCTACAGCGTTACCGCCATTTTCTGGCGCACGGCCAATCCAGTTTCCGGGGATGCCATACGACACCGCAGTCGGATTAAGCGCTCCAAGCGCAGGGCTAACGCCCTCAGCCGTCGCGCATTGCGTGCCGGACAAGTTGGCAGGAAAGGCGATTGCCGGTGCCATTACTACAGGCACGCGGTTGCTGCCGCTATCAGCAGACGACAGGGTTGGCGATACGTGCTCGCTGTACCCTATGCCACCCGCTGCACTGCCTTGGCCTCCCTTGAATGCAGCAATTGGCGCTTCGTGGTTGCATGTCAGCGTCGGGCTGCAGTCGAAGCCGATTTCAGCCCCGCTTTGCCCATGAGCCATAGCGATCAACCCGCCGTCGCAGTCAGCCCCCAGGCCACCGCCGCCAGTGCCGCGTGCAGAGCTGGCGGCAGCGACTTGCCCCGCTTCTCGGCTCGGCGCAATATCCCGGCGCACGCCGTCGAACTCAAAAAGAACCGCTGCGGGATCGAACCCGCTTCGAGCACTTGCGACAACGAACACACGTCGCCGGCGTTGGGCCACTCCGAAATATTGGGCGTCGAGCACCCTCCACGCGACTGCTCTTTTGGGGGCCAAGCACACAACCAGCGTTCGTCCACTTGTCCCCTGGCGCGACGAGAGGATCATCTTCGCCGGCAAGCCCAGCCAAAAAGCACCCGAAGGCGTTGTCTTTGGTGTTGAGGACTCCGGGGACGTTTTCCCAGAAGACGACCGAGGGCGGCTCTCCCCCGGCGGCGCGAACAGTGTCAATTGCATCGGCGATTTCACAAAAGGTCAGAGAAAGATTGCCACGTGCGTCGTCCAGCGACTTGCGCAGGCCGGCGACAGAAAATGCTTGGCACGGCGTGCCACCGCAAAAGATGTCCGGCGCTGGCACTTCACGGGACAAGATGCGCTCGGACAGTGTCGCCATATCGCCAAGATTCGGCACAGTCGGGTAGTGGTGCGCAAGCACTGCGCTGGGGAACGGCTCAATCTCTGCCAGCCACGCGGCACGCCAGCCCAGCGGGGAAAATGCCACGCTCGCCGCTTCGATGCCTGAGCACACTGAGCCAAAACTAATATGAGGAATTGCGCTGGCAAGGTTGGTTTTGTCGTTTGTGATCATTGCGGCGCTTTCATGAAAAAAGCCACCTTGGTGGGTGGCTGGGTGGGTTTGTGCAGTTACAGCACCAGGTGTGCGCCGCGATAGGCCAGCGGGTCGCGAAACGGGATGTCGTGATCCATGTCGTCAAAGCCGGATCCGCCTGTGGTGCGCGGCTCCGGTGTAGGGCGGGGTGCCTGCTGCTGGCGCTGGCCGGGTGCCGTGGACTCTTGTCGCCCGCCCAGCATCTGCATCTGATCAGCGCGGATTTCGGTGCTGTATTTTTCGACACCGGACTGGTCTGTCCACTTGCGCGTGCGCAGGCTGCCTTCGACATACACCAGCGAGCCTTTGCGCAGGTACTGGCCGGCAATCTCAGCCAAGCGGCTGTTGAAGACCACGCGGTGCCATTCGGTGGCTTCGCGCATTTCGCCGCTTTGCTTGTCCTTCCACTTGTCGGTGGTGGCAATGGTGACGTTGGCCACTGCGTCGCCGCTGGGAAAAGTGCGCATTTCCGGGTCTTTGCCCAGGTTGCCGACGATGATGACTTTGTTGATGGATGCCACAGTGGCCTTTCATGGTGTGCATGGTGGTTTCTTGTGGGCAAGGCTTCGCCCAGACTGCCTGTTGCAGCTGTGGGCAAAGTTTTGGTTAAATCAGGCTCTAGCCCTTATGCAGTAAGCGCTAGTAGCTATTGTTTTAATATATTTCAGGCTGTGCGCTGGGCGTTGTCGCGCTGTAGGCGCGCGCTGAATGCACCGATGTGGCAGGCGACGCGCTTTTGCAGCTCGGCCAGCATGTCGGGCAGGCGCTCCATCGGGATGCGCTCGACGATGCCGTAGTAGCTGTCCTTGGTAAAGCTGATGATGCTGGCGTCGTCGGGGATGGGCTGCACCACCTCACGGCCCTCGAAGTCCGTCGCCAGCAGCCAGCGGCGATTGCGCAGGGTGGGGGCGCTGCTGGCGATCGCTTCGAGTAGCTTGCCCGGTAGTTCGGCCTCCCCCTCGCCCGCATACCCGCCCGGCAGCTTGGCGATCAGGTATTGGCGCGCCTCCAGGTGCTGGGTAGCTGGCAGCTCGGCATAGGCGTTGACGCGGAACTTGCGTTGCAGACGGTTCCAGGTTTCGCCGTAGGTTTGAATGCCTGCCTTGACGATAGCGTCCACGATCTCTTTGAGGTCTTGCTTTTGCGCCGGGCTGATGCGGTCGTAGTCGATGGCAGGGTTGTGTGGGCGGGCTACGGTCTGCATTGCATCCAAGAACACACGGATGACTTTCAGGTGAAATGCTGCGCTGATCCATGCGGCGTAGGCAATGACCAGTTCGCGGCAAGCATATGTGCCGCCGTTGCGTCCTTTGACCGTGTTCAGGAAAAGGTGCAAATCTGTACCTTTTCCAATTTCTTCAATAAGCGATTGCGCTTGATCGTTTCGCAAGAATAGCGCTGGCTTGTTTTTTTCCTCTGAGCCAGCAGCTTTATGCAGGTCGTTCAATGAGTACAGACCGCTTACTTCGCGCACGCTTGTTGTCCCGATGGTCAGTGCGATAGAATTGCTCATGTTGATACCTTTTTGATTTGGGTTGTTGACACTCAACGCCTCGGAAATCTCACCTTCCGGGGCGTTTTTCGTTTTAGGTTGCATTCGCATGTTTTGCCTCCTCCGCCTTGCGGCTCTGCTCTAGGCGATGGGCTACTTCCGCCGTAAAACTTCGGCGCGACTCTTTCGCCTTTTCTTTGAGCCAACCTTTGATTTCAGCGGGCAGCCTGATGTAACTCATCTCATCTGTGCGGGACATATGCACTCCTTTGTAAAGCACTGTGCTGGCATACTTGCTCTATGGCAAGAAGCGACCCGCAAATTAATTTCCGTATCCCGCAAGAGCTGAAGGACGCACTCGATTCAGCCTCGGCGGAAAACCGACGCTCACTCACCGCCGAAGTCGTGGCCCGCTTGCAGGCCAGCTTTCAACAGCCTGTCGGTGTCCGGACTGAATATCGAATAACTCTTGCTCCGCAAGCAGCGACAGAATCTATCCCGCAATCAAAGCACACCTACGAGTTAGTTGAAGATACGGCCATTGCCAGCGATGAAGTGCTGACGCCTGAGCAGATGGAGTTGGTGCGAGAGGCGGCGACTGCTGCGGCCCGGCATGTTGTTCTACATGCCACGAGCCTGAGCTCTACAAAGTTCGGGGTACCCAGCGCTATCGTGACGCCCCCGCCTGAGTCCAAGGCGAAGCCGCCCAAGAAGCCCGCCAAGTAGCCCACGGTAATTATTTAATGCAATGCGCGGGGCGATGAATCTTTTGCGGCAAAAGATGCTCAACTGCCTTTCTAGTGCTTGTAATATGTAGCCAAAAGGCTACAATTAAATTATGTACAGCATCATTGAAACCGAGCAGTTTGCGCATTGGATAGCAGGCATCAAGGATCGCCTTACCCGCGCCAGATTGCAGATGCGATTGCGCAAAGTCATGCTGGGCAATCTCGGTGACATCAAGCCCGTTGGCGATAGCGTGTATGAAATGCGCGAATTTTTCGGCCCTGGCTGGCGCATGTACTACGTGATGCAAGGAACGACCATCATTCTGATGCTCGGAGGGGGCGACAAATCCACCCAAGAGCGCGACATTGAACGAGCCAAGACACTGGCTCAGGAGTTGCAAAATGAGCAAAATCAAGACCCGTCCGTTTGACGTGGCCAACTACCTCAACGATGAGCAAGACATTGCCGCCTACCTGCAAGCCGCCATAGAAGATGGCGATCCAGCTTTGCTCGCTGCAGCGCTGGGCGACATCGCCCGCGCGCGCGGCATGACACAACTGGCCCGCGACACCGGCCTGTCGCGCGAAAGCCTTTACAAAAGCCTCTCTGGAGAGCGCGCCCCCAGCTCAGACACGCTGTTCAAGGTCATCCATGCCATGGGGTTCAAGCTGTCCTTGGCGCCTGTGACACCCACTGCCGCATAGGCAGCTCAGAAAGAAGCCCGCCAAGTAGCCCCTTGTCATTATTTAATGTGTTTTTTCGCGCCGGCAATCTTTCGCGCTGGCGCTTCTTTTGTGGCGAAAGATTCCTGCGCCTGCAGTCTATACGTCAATGACGTACAATAGATCTCATGCTCACAGTAGTCGAAACGCCCATCTTCCAGCGCACATGGCCTCACTACTGGACGGAAGAAGAGCGTGGCGAGTTCTGTGCATACATAGCCGAGAACCATGAAGCGGGTGATGTTGTCGCTCAATCTGGCGGGGTTCGCAAAATCCGCTGGACGCGCGCGGGCTCTGGCAAATCTGGTGGGGTGCGAGTGATCTACTTCACTCGCACTGAGGCTGGAGAAGTCGTTTTGTTGATCATGTACGCCAAGAGCAAGCTGGACACGCTCAAGGCATCCACCTTGAAGGAGTTGCGCAATGCCGTCGAAAAAAGCCTCCAAGCCAATGACTGACGCTGAGCTTGAGGCCTGGGAGTCCAGCAGAGACCTAGAGGCAGAATTGATAGCCTCCGCACATCAAATGGCAGAGGGTAAAACTGCTGTGGCTTACTCTGCGGTTATCGCTGCACGTAAGGGCTCAGGTCTGTCGCAGTCGCAGTTCGCGGCCCTTTTGGGCGTTTCCGTGCGCACCTTGCAAGGCTGGGAGCAAGGCCGCAGACAGCCTACTGGCGCTGCAAAGACGCTCATTGCCGTAGCGCAGCTGAACCCTGGAATTCTTCAGCAGCTTGCCAACGATGCAAGATTCGCTTTGGCGGCTTGAAGAGAAACCCCCTTTGCACATCGGGCGCACTTCATCTTTTGCGGCGAAAGACGTAGCACCCTCCTAGCTGTCGCCCCTCTGGTGCAAAGAAAAAGGATAGGCCACGCTATTGCGTTACTTCTCTTGGCACGACAATCACGTGCGCGTTTTTGGCTCTAGTTCACTGCCGAGTAGGCAGCTCAGAAAAGCATCGAAGAGGGCATCAAGGCCGCACGCATGTTCACTGCCGAGTAGGCAGCTCAGAAACGTGCGCGCGGCTGCTGCGCTGCGCGCCGCTGGTTCACTGCCGAGTAGGCAGCTCAGAAAGGCACGGTGCAGGTGCGCCTGCCGCCCGATGTGTTCACTGCCGAGTAGGCAGCTCAGAAAGGACGGTAAGCAATACAAAAAGAACTAGTTCAGTTCACTGCCGAGTAGGCAGCTCAGAAATCATCGAGGATGTCGCCCAAAATTTCTACGGGGTTCACTGCTGCATAGGCAGCTAAGGAAAACGGCTGGAGTTTTGCAGTCCGCCCAGGCTGAGCGGGCGGATACGGGGCAAGTTAGGGGAGCGCTTTTCGGATGCTGATGGCTCAGTAGCTGGCGTGTATATACGTTGGCGTTAATTATTTGCAATAATAGCGCTCATGAAGAACCTGTTGATCTCAGATGCGGTACTTGAGAAGTTAACTGATAAGCACCAAGTAGATCGGCGGGATGTGGTTCAATGTTTCGAAAACATGGATGGCCCGCTGCTCATAGATGACAGAGAAGATCATCGTTCAGATCCGCCAACCCTTTGGTTCATCAGCAAGACCAACAAGGATCGGCTACTCAAAATTGCGTATATACAAAGAGGCTCCAGCATCCACCTCAGGACATGCTACGAACCCAATGACGCAGAGATCAGAATTTACCTGAGCCACATTTAATGGAGAGTCACATGACAAAAATCGCAGGCACTGATGCAGCATGGGAGGAGCGCAAATTGGGCGCTGATGCCGCTCACGCGAAAGTTGCCAGCGTGGAGCATCAGGCGGCGCTGGATGATGCGCTGGGGATGCAGTCCATCTCGATCCGTTTGCCAAAGTCCATGATTGACGCCTACAAGTTGATCGGCGCTCATCACGGCGTGGGCTACCAGCCTTTGATGCGCGACATCCTGCAGCGCTTTATCCCAGAAGGGCTGAAAGAGGTGATGGAGCACCACGCGGAAAAAGCCGGTCAAGCCGCGCATCGAATAGAAGAATTGCGAAAAGCGGCCTGACGGCCCACGCAGAACCGAGAGGCCCACTTAGGTGGGCTTTTTCGTTGCAGCGCAGCGTGTGAACGCGCCCCTGTATAGGGTTCGACCAATAGCCCCCTTGTCGGGAGACTGGGGGGATGAGCCAAATTGACGACTTCCTGAATGATTCTGCCCCCGTAACTGGTAACGCCGGAGCCGCGTCTGTGAAAAAGAGGGGTAGCGAGATAGACGTTTTCTTGTCCGATGCACCACTACCGAAGCGTACCTTCGGCGAAGCCGCCTCAGACGTAGGCGTTGGCCTGCTGCAAGGCGGCGCTGGCCTCGTCAAGAGCGCTGGCGACTTGTACGGCTTGGCCAGCGGCAACATGAACAACCCGGTGTCCGAGCTGGGCAAGAATGCCCAAGAGCACTGGGAAGCGAAGAAGTCGGATGGCCTTAAAGCCCGAATCCAACAGCGCAGCGACAACATCGACGCGGCGGATAGCTTTGCTGGCAAGGCGTGGACGGCTATCAAAGACACGCTGACCGACCCGGCGCTGGCGCTGGATACCGTCGCTGGCAATGCGGCGACGATGCTTCCGGGCATGGCGGTGGGTCGTGGCGTTGCGGCGCTGCGCTACGGCGCGGCTGCACGCGGTGCTGCTGGCTTGACGGGCGAAGCGGCTACGGCGGCCACGCAAGCGGCTGCAAAATCAGCCGGCGCGTATGGTACGGCAGCGGCAATAGGCACGGGCGCAGTGCAGCAAGCAACCGAGGTGTCTGGCGGCGGCTACGAAGCGGCAATGGGCAAATCGGATGCCGTGTGGGATGCGAACCCTGATTTTCAGGCGGCGCTGCAAGCGAATGGCGGCGACCGGGAGGCGGCCAAAAAAGCCATCTCGCTTTCTTCGGCGCGCGCATCGTTTGGGCCAGCAGCGGGGATTTCGGTATTGTCCAACGCCGTGCCGGGCGGTGCCATGCTGGAGCGTGCGCTGGTGGGCGGCACTGCACGCGAGACTATCAAAGCTGGCGCCAAGTACGCACTGCCAAAGGCGATTGCCAAGGGCGCGTTGGGCGAAGGCACGCAAGAATTCATCGAAGAAGGTGGTGGGCAATATGCCGCCAACGTCGGCAATCAGCGCTATGTCGATCCGAATCAGGACTTGATGGAGGGCGTAGGCGAAAACGCCGGCATGGGCTTTGCCGGTGGCTTCTTGCTGGGCGCTGGCGGTGGCGCGTTCCACAAGCAAGGCGTGAAAGGGGCGATAGAGATAGCGCCGTCCGCGACAGAGTCGCCGCAGCAGGGAGCCGAATTGTCCCCGGGCATCGACGTGACCCCGGATGGTGCTGCGCTGTCGTCTGAACCCGCTGACGCACGCCTGAGCGACTTGCAGGAGGTGGCGACAGGCGACCAAACTGCGGGGGCCGATGTGATCAACGGGGCAACCAGCCCCGTGATGGCTGAGCCAGAAGATGCCGGTTTGAGTGGTTCTGCCGATGCATTGCAGCCATCGGCTATTCAGCCAGACCCGGGCATAGATGCGCCAGCACCCACTCCAGCACCAGAACTCAAACCATCCGAGCGCATGGGCCTAGACCCTGCAGCGGGGCCATTGTCTGCCGCCGCAGTCATGGCGGTGGACAGCAGCGCCAGCACGCCCTTGACGCCAGAGGGCGTGGATGGCAGCACGGGAGAGGTGACGCCGGCCGCGCGGCTGGAGCACGTCAAGGAGCGGTTGGGCTTTCTGCAGCAGATGGGCCGCACGCAGGGCTGGGACAACAACATGACCGGTGAGCGCGATGCGCTGGCGCGCGAGTTGGTGCAGCTGCAGGCCGGACAGCCATCGATGCCCGGCGACCAAATCAACCAACTGCAGGCCCAGGCCGATGGCGCCGAGGCCGCGGCCCAAGACTGGAGCCAGCGCCAGTACAAGCCCAACACCACAGAGCTGCCCCAGCACGCGGCCAAGGGTGGCCCGGCCGATGTGGGCGAGGCCAACGAGCAGCGCCGCCTGAAAAACATGGCCAAAGCCCAGCAGGAGGCCGGCGATGCGCGTGCGCAGGCGCAGCAGCTGCTGGAACAGGGGAACGCAGCCGCCCAGCTGGCCGGCCAGTCTGACCAGCGCGACCTGGCCACCCTGCGCCGTATGAAGCCGGCGGACATGAGCACGGACGAGCTGCAGGCGCTGGCCGCCGGGCTTGGCCCGCGCAATGTGCGCACAAAAAAACTGGAAGAAGAGATTGAAAACCGCACCGGCAAAGCGCTGACAGCTAACATTTTAGGAGCGAAAAACGATGTCCAAGAAGCCCATCAAGCCCAGCAAGGCAGCGCGCAACGAGCGCAAGAAGTGGGAGCGCCAGCACAGCGGCAGCCAGCGTCAGCTGCAGTCCCCGCAAATGCAGCTGTAGCGGACGCAGCCAGCCTGACCACTGGCCAAGCCCGGGCGGTGGCCATTGCTCAGGAAAGCAGCGCCGCCCGGCGCCAGCGCATGGTGCAAGCCAGCGAGCGCTGGACACGTATGCCGGCGCCCGAGCGCCAAGCCATTGCCAAGAGCGCCAAGGGGCTGAACGCCATTGCCAAGGCCAATGTGCACGGCAAGGCCTGGGGTGACCTGTCGGAGAAGATCCGCGCCACGCTGGCGGATGCCATGAAGCCGGCCGCTCAATCACCCCAATCAATCCCCAAACGAATTCCCAATGGCACTCCAGCCGATCAAGCCCAGCAAGCAGCGCCGCAACAGCCAGAAGCGCCCGCCCAAGCCAGCGCCCCGGTAGCGCGCCATTCGACTTGGCGCAAGAACGCCATTCAGGCGGGACATGTGGCGCTAGGCTTGGGGCTGGAGCCAAAAGGCAAGCACCTAACCCACATCGTCGCCGAGATTGATGCGCACGATGCAGCGCAAAACCAGCCAGCTGACCTTGAGCTGACCGCGCCTACGCCCGCCGATATTCAGTCTCAGCAGCAAGTCGCTACAAAAACAGAAGCTGCAAGCGCACAGCCAGCGTTAGATTCAAAGCAAAACCAGTCTGAAATCGCCGTTCAGCAAGCGAAAGCAGCTATCAAAGAAGGAGTAAGTTCCCGTGCGCAGGGCGCTACGGAAGATGCCCTTGCCAACTGGCACGTGATGGAGATTGATGTAGGACTTACGCAAAACCCATCGAAACCTTGGGATTTTTCAGTTCTTGACGCAGATAGTCACCCATCAGCCCATCCCATTACACACAACTCCCCCATGCGCTCCAATAGGCGCTTTTTCATAACCACGCAGACCTTCCATGAGCTGGGCACAAGAAGAATTCAAGACCCTGGAGCTGGGCGATCAGCGCCTGAACGCGCGTGCTGTGCTGCTGGCCGAGCGGCTATCGAG
>JBHCAP010000001.1:0-72758 GCA_041798325.1 Giesbergeria sp. | reverse complement strand
GCGCCCCATGCTTTTCAGCGCCTCGCGCAGCAGCGGCCAGTTGTTGGGGTCGTGGTAGCGCAAAAAGGCTTTGTGCAGCCGGCGGCGCTTTTCGCCGCGCACGATGGCGACTTCTTCGCTGTCGCGCGTGACTTTGCGCAGCGGGTTTTTGCCCGAGTGGTACATCGCCGTCGCCGTCGCCATAGGGCTAGGGTAGAACGCCTGCACTTGGTCGGCGCGAAAGCCATGCTTTTTCAGCCAGATGGCCAAATTCATCATGTCTTCTTCGCTGGTGCCGGGGTGGGCGGCGATGAAGTACGGAATCAAATACTGCTTTTTGCCGGCTTCGAGCGTGTACTTTTCAAACAGCGTCTTGAACTTGTCGTAGTTGCCGATGGCGGGCTTCATCATCTTGGTGAGTGGCCCCTCCTCGGTGTGCTCGGGGGCAATCTTCAAGTAGCCGCCAACGTGGTGCTGCACCAGTTCTTTGACGTACTCGGGCGACTCCAGCGCCAAGTCGTAGCGCACGCCCGAGCTGATCAAAATCTTTTTGATGCCCTTCAGCTCGCGGCCGCGCTTGTAAATTTTGATCAGCGGGTCGTGGTTGGTGGTCAGGTTTTGGCAGATGCCGGGAAAAACGCAGCTCGGTTTGCGGCAAGCGGCTTCGATTTCGGGCGTTTTGCAGCCCAAGCGGTACATATTCGCCGTCGGCCCGCCGAGGTCAGAAATAGTGCCGGTAAAGCCCTGCACCTTGTCGCGGATGTCTTCCATCTCGCGCACGATGGAATCTTCGGAGCGGCTTTGGATGATGCGCCCCTCGTGCTCGGTGATCGAGCAAAAGGTGCAGCCGCCAAAACAGCCGCGCATGATGTTGACCGAAAACCGGATCATCTCCCACGCCGGAATCTTGGTCACGCCGTCAAACCGGCCGCGCTCGTCGGCGTAACTCGGGTGCGGGTTGCGGGCGTAGGGCAGGTCAAACACCGCGTCCATCTCCGCCGTGGTCAGCGGAATCGGCGGCGGGTTCAGCCAGACATCGCGCGCTGTCGTGCCTTCGCCGTGCGCTTGCACCAGCGCGCGGGCGTTGCCGGGGTTGGTCTCTAGGTGCAGCACGCGGTTGGCGTGGGCATACAGCACCGGGTCGCTTTTGACCTGCTCGTAGCTCGGCAGGCGAATCACGGTGCGCTCGCGCGGTGGGGTTTTGTGCTTGCTGGCCAACGACGGGTTGGGCACAAACGTCAAGGCGTGCGTGGTGACGACCGGAGCCGTTTTTAAGTCATTTTGGCCTGCAGCCCTTTGAATACCTGCGCTAGCAGCTATCAATTTTGAATCGCCCGAAGCGGCTGCAGCCGCCGCGTCATCTTCTTTGCTGCACGCCGTGCCCTGCTCGGCGGCTTGCTCGCTGGTGGTTTGGTAGGGGTTGATATGGTCTTCGACGCGACCGGGCTGGTCGATGCTGGTCGAATCAAGCTCAAACCAGCCCTCGGGCGTGCTGCGGCGGAAAAAGGCCGTGCCGCGCACGTCGGTGATGTTTTCGACCGGCTCACGGGCGGCGATGCGGTGGGCGACTTCGACTAAGGCGCGCTCGGCGTTGCCGTACAGCAGCAAATCGCACTTGGCATCCACCACGATGGAGCGGCGCACTTTGTCGCTCCAGTAGTCGTAGTGGGCAATGCGGCGCAGACTGCCTTCGATGCCGCCCAGAATGATCGGCACGTCTTTGTAGGCTTCGCGGCAGCGCTGGCTGTAAACGATGGCGGCGCGGTCGGGGCGCTTGCCGGCGATGTCACCGGCGGTGTAGGCGTCGTCGGAGCGGATTTTGCGGTCCGCCGTGTAGCGGTTGATCATCGAGTCCATGTTCCCCGCCGTCACGCCCCAAAACAAGTTGGGCTTGCCCAGCGCCTTGAACGCCTCAGCGCTGTGCCAGTCCGGCTGGGCAATGATGCCGACGCGAAAGCCCTGCGCTTCCAGCGTGCGGCCAATCACCGCCATGCCAAAGCTCGGGTGGTCGATGTAGGCATCGCCCGTGACCAGCACGATGTCGCAACTGTCCCAGCCCAGCTGCTCCATCTCGGCGCGGCTCATCGGCAGGAAGGGTGCCGTGCCAAAGCGCTTGGCCCAGTAGGGGCGGTAACTGGTAATCGGCTTAGCGGCGCGCGCGAAGAAAGAAACGTCAACAGGGGCGTTCATAAATAAATGGTGTCCGGGGAAGGCCAGAAGTGTACGTTTTTGGCCTATTCCTTGCGACTTGGGTGTTTTGCCCATCCGGCCACGCAAAACTGTGCTCAATCCATACCGGTACTTGCGGGTGCCTCTGGGTAACGCTGGGTGCCGCTGCGCTGGGTGCCGCGCGATTTTTGATATTTAATTGATAGCTGCAACCGCACGTTTTTAAAGGGCTAGAGGCCGATTTGGCTTAAAAATTGACGCTCCAAGCGCTGTTTTTTGCCATTCGCGCGTGGCTTGCGAGGCGCGCACTGGCCTCGGGTAACATTCAGCCCCTCAAACCCCCGTGCTTTGGTGCGTTTGGCTGGTACTGCTGGCCGGCTCTGGCGTGGTGCCAGCGGTGCGGTTTTACAGGTGATTCGTGCGTCTCAACTCCATCAAACTCTCAGGTTTCAAGTCGTTTGCCGACCCCACCAACTTCCTGCTGCCCGGTCAGCTGGTCGGCGTGGTGGGGCCGAATGGCTGCGGCAAATCCAACATCATGGATGCGGTGCGCTGGGTGCTGGGCGAGTCAAAGGCGAGCGAGCTGCGCGGCGAGTCGATGCAGGACGTGATTTTTAGCGGCACCACCACGCGCAAGCAGGCCAGCCGCGCCAGCGTCGAACTGGTGTTTGAAAACCACGACCACCGCGCTGGCGGTCAGTGGAATCAATATGTCGAAATCGCCGTCAAGCGGGTGCTGACGCGCGACGGCACCAGCAGCTACTACATCAACAACCAGCCGGTGCGCCGGCGCGATGTGCAGGATGTGTTTTTGGGCACGGGACTGGGGCCGCGCGCCTACGCCATCATTGGCCAAGGGACGATTAGCCGCATCATTGAAAGCCGTCCTGAAGAGCTGCGGCTGTTTCTGGAAGAAGCCGCCGGCGTCTCCAAATACAAAGAGCGCCGCCGCGAGACCGAAAACCGCTTGGCCGGCACGCGCGAGAACCTGACCCGCGTCGAAGACATCCTGCGCGAGCTCAATCTCAATCTCGAAAAGCTCGAACTGCAAGCCGAGGTGGCGCAGCAATACCACGCGCTGCAAGCCGATGCCACACTGAAACAGCAGCAGCAATGGTTTCTGAAACGCGCTGAAGCCGAGGCCGAGCAAGCCCGCGTGCGCTTAGACGGCTTGCAAGCTGTCAACGACTTGGAGGCGCGCATGGCCGAGCTGCGCCACATCGAGTCCGAGCTAGAAACCGTGCGCCAAGCGCACTACGCCGCTGGCGACTTGGTCACGCAAGCGCAGGGCAAGCTGTACGAGTCCACCGCCGAGATTGGCCGCTTAGAGGCCGAGATTCGCTACGTGATTGAAGGCCGCCAGCGGGTGCAGCAGCGTTTGGTGACGCTGGCCGAACAAATCGCTCAGTGGTCTGAGCGCAAAGACGAGGCCGAATTTGAATTAGAAAACTTGGCCGGCGCCGGCGTCGATGCCCAAGAACGCGCCGAGCTGCTGGCCGCGCAGGTCGAAGAGCAAGCCATGCTGTTGCCCGACTTGGAAGACGCGCTGCGCCAAGCCCAAGCCCGCGCCAACGAGCAGCGCGCCGCCGTGGTGCAGGTGCAGCAACAAATCGGCGTGCTGGCAGCCGAGCAGCGCAACATTAACGAGCAAAGCCGCCAGTTGGACACGCGCTACGAGCGCCTGCGCGCCGACCGCAACGCGCTGGCCGCGCCGGATGAAGTGCGACTGGCCAATCTGCACAGCCAATTGGAGGCCGCGCAAGAGGGCGCGGAATTTGCCCAAGCGCGTCTGGCTGATTTGCAAGACGCGGTGCCGCAACTGGACGACGAGCGGCGCACGCGCCAGCAGGCGGTGAACCACGAATCTGCGCGCCAAGCCGATTTGTCGGCGCGCATGGAAGCGCTGAAAGCGCTGCAAGAAAAGCTCAAAACCGACGGCAAGCTGCAACCCTGGCTGGCCAAACACGGCTTGGACGGCCTGCAAGGGCTGTGGAGCCGCATCCACGTCGAAGCCGGCTGGGAACACGCGCTAGAAGCGGCGCTGCGCGAGCGCTTGGGCGCGCTGGAAGTCGGCCGCTTAGAGAGCGTGCGCGGCTTTTTGGGTGCAGGCGCGGGCGGTGCGCCGCCGGCCAAGCTGGTGTTTTTCAGCCCGCCGCTGGGCGCTGTTGTGCCACTGCCGGCTGGCGCTGGTGGCCTGCAACGCTTGGCCGATTGGCTGCGCTTGACGGACGCCGGCCTGCGCGCCGTCCTGACGGACTGGCTGCAAGGCTGCTACACCGTGCCCTCGTTGGAAGAGGCCTTGGCGCTGCGCGGTCAGTTGCAGGCTGGCGAAGCCATCTACATCCCCGGCGGCCATGTGGTGACGCCGCACAGCGTGGGCTTTTATGCGCAGGATTCGGAGCAGTCCGGCCTGCTGGCGCGCGCCCAAGAAATCGAGCACCTGACCAAAGAGCTGCGCGCGCAAACGCTGATTGCCGAAGAAGCCCGCAGCGCCTTGCTGCGCGCCGAGTCGGCCTATGCCGACGCCGCCCAGCGCCTGACCACGGCGCGGCGCGAGTCCACCGAAGCCCAAAGCCGCGCCCATGAGCTGCAAGTCGAACACCTGCGCCTGTCGCAACTGGTCGAGCAAACGCGCGCCCGCAGCGAACAAATTGGCGCGGACATTGCCGAAATCGAAGCGCAACTGGCCGACCTGCAAGAGCGCCGCGTGCTGGCCGAGGCGCGCTTTGAAGAGCTGGATATGCAGCTGGCCGACACGCAAGAGCGCCACGCCCAGTTGGACGAGCGCGTCATCGAGGCCGAGCGCAAATTAAACGAATGCCGCGAGCAGCAACGCCGCTTGGAGCGCCAAGCGCAAGAGGCGACCTTCTCGCAGCGCAGCTTGGAAGCGCGCCGCGCTGAAATCTCGCGCACGCTGGGCACTGCCAGCAGCCAAGCCGCCGCGCTGGCCGACGAGCGGGTGCGCGCTCAGAGTGAATTGGAGCGCCTGTCGGACGCAGCGGCGCAAGGCGGTCTGCAAGACGTGCTGGCGCTCAAGCAAGAGCGCGAAGAGGCGTTGGCTGCCGAGCGCAGCGCCTACGACGGCCTCACCGCCCAGCTGCGCGCCAACGACGAGCGGCGTGTGCAGATTGAGCGCGCCCTTGACCCGCTGCGCGCCCGCATTACTGAATTCCAGCTGAAAGAGCAGGCGGCTCGTTTGGGGCTGGAGCAATACACCACGCTGCTGCAAGACGCGCAGGCCGATGTGGCCGCAGTGGCGCAGTCGATTGCCGATGGCAATGTGCGCGTCGCTGGCTTGCAGGGCGAAATTGACCGCCTGCACCAAGCGATTGCTGCGCTGGGCGCGGTCAACTTGGCCGCGCTGGACGAGCTGGCCGCCGCCAGCGAGCGCAAAATTTTTCTCGATATGCAAATGGCCGACCTGACCGAAGCCATGAACACGTTAGAAGATGCCATCCGCAAAATCGACGCCGAAACGCGCGCGCTGCTGTCGGGTACGTTTGATGCCGTCAACCAGCACTTTGGCCGGATGTTCCCGGAGCTGTTTGGCGGTGGCAATGCGCGCTTGATCGTCACCGGCGATGAAATTCTCGACTCGGGCGTGCAGGTGATGGCGCAGCCGCCCGGCAAAAAAAACCAAACTATCCACCTGCTCTCGGGCGGCGAAAAAGCGCTGACAGCGATTGCGCTGGTGTTTGCTATTTTTCAACTCAATCCGGCACCTTTTTGCTTGCTCGACGAGGTCGATGCCCCGCTGGACGATGCCAACACCGAGCGCTATGCGAAACTTGTCTCCAGCATGAGCAAAGAAACCCAGTTCCTGTTTATCAGCCACAACAAAATCGCCATGGAAATGGCCGAGCAGTTGATTGGCGTCACCATGCAAGAGCAGGGCGTCTCGCGTATCGTGGCAGTGGACATGGAGTCTGCTCTGTCAATGGCCGACGCCGCCTGAACCCAAATTACCCACCATGAGCACTTTGCAAATTAGTCTGGCCATCATTGGCGTCGTTTTATTGACCCTGATCGTTGCCTACAACGCTTGGACGGCGCGGCGCAACGCACCCAAAAAAGCCCGGCCACCGCAAGCCCCGCGCGACTCTGAACAAGCACTGCGCCATGAGCCAGCGTTTGACGGCGCAGGCCACCCTTTGGCAGCGCCGCCGCCCGACAGCATCCACTCCATGTTGGATGCCGAGCCAGAACCGGGCTACGGGGCGCAGGCGCAGGATCAGCGCGAGGGTGCCGATCTGCATGATCCGCATGATCAGCACCACCTGTCCATGCCAGCGCACCTGCCCGAGCGCCGCTTGGGTTTGGATCCGCTGATTGATGCCATCACGCCGCTCCAAGCCGATCAGCCAGTCTCTGGCGAGGCCGCGTTGGCGGCGATGCCCCCCACCCGCCGCGTCGGCAGCAAACCGTTTGGCATTGAGGGCTTTAACGAAGCCGAGCAGCAGTGGGAGCGGCCCTTGGGCGGCCAGCGCTATCGGCTGTTTCAAGCCGGCGTGCAGCTGGCCAACCGCACTGGCGCGCTGAACGAAATCGAGTATTCCGAATTTGTCATCAAAGTGCAGGCCTTTGCCGATGCCATCAACGCCGCGCCCGATTTTCCGGACATGCTGCACGAGGTCGCCCGGGCGCGCGAGCTGGACCTGTTTGCCAGCGAGCACGATGCGCAACTGGCCTTTGTGCTGCGCGCCCGCCGCGCTGCTTGGAGCCCCGGTTATTTGCAACAAAACGCCACCCGCATGGGCTTTGTGGCCGGCGTTTTGCCGGGGCGCATGGTGTTGCCGGCCAGCACGCCGGGCGTGCCGCCGCTGCTGAATTTGATGTTTGATGCGCAGGCCGCCGCCACCGACGACATGGACCAATCGGCGATCCGCGACCTGCTGATCAGCTTGGACGTGGCCCAAGTCCACCGCAGCGAAAAGCCTTTCGCCCGCCTGCGCGAAATTGCCGTGGTGCTGTGTACCCACATGGACGGCGTGTTGTGCGACCAGCACGGTACACCGCTGCCCGCGATGGCGATGGAGCCGATTGCCACTGATTTGGAGCTGCTCTACGACAAGCTCGACAGCCGCGACTTGGCCGCTGGCTCGCCGTTGGCGCGGCGTTTGTTTAGCTAAAACAGCTTAAAAGCAGCGCAATGAGCGAAAATTTAGAGCTTTTTTCGGCTCCAGCCCAACAGGGGCGTGCGGTTGCAGCTATCAAAAACGAAGTAATGGAGCAGCTGCAAGCGCTGCGCGCGCAGCTCAATGCGTGGGCGCACGCTTACTACGTCAACGACGCGCCCACCGTGCCGGATGCCGAATACGACCGCGTTTACCAACAGCTAGAAGCGCTAGAAGCCCAGCACCCTGAACTGATCACGCCCGAATCCATTACCCAGCGCGTCGGCGGTGCGGTGATGGCGGGCTTGGCTCCAGTGCGCCACGCCGTGCCGATGCTGAGCATTCGCACCGAAACCGACACCGAGGCCAGCGGCGCTGAGGCGTTTGATGCCCGCGTGCGCCGTGAGCTGGGCTTGGCCGAGAGCGACCCGCCAGTCGAATATGTCGCCGAGCCGAAATTCGACGGCTTGGCGATGAGCCTGCGCTACGAAAACGGCCAGCTGGTGCAAGCGGCCACGCGCGGCGACGGTGAGATAGGCGAGAACGTCACCCACAACATCCGCACGCTGCGGCAAATTCCGCTGACGTTGCCGAGCGCTGCAGCCGGCGTGCCGCCGCTCTTGGAAGTACGCGGCGAAGTGTTCATGCGCCGCGCCGACTTTGAAGCGCTCAATGAACGCCAGCGCGCGCAGGGCGCTAAAACCTTCGTCAATCCGCGCAATGCGGCTGCCGGTGCCATGCGCCAGTTGGATTCCGGCATTGCGGCGCAGCGGCCGCTGAGCTTTTTTGCCTACGGCTTGGGCGCTATCACCCCAGCGAGCGAAGGCAGCGCGGCGTTTGCGACGCACTATGAGCTGCTACAGGCGCTGAAATTATGGGGTTTTCCGGTTGCAGACCAAGTAACACGGGCGCTAGGCGCTTCTGAATTGATAGCGTACCACCAGCAAATTGGCGCTGCGCGTGACCAGTTGCCTTACGACATTGACGGCGTGGTTTACAAAGTTAACGCGCTCGATTTGCAGCGCCAACTGGGTTTTGTCACCCGCGAGCCGCGCTGGGCGGTGGCGCACAAATACCCGGCGCAAGAGATGCTGACGCGCATGGAAGGCATCGACGTGCAAGTCGGTCGCACCGGCAAGCTGACGCCGGTAGCGCGGCTGGCACCGGTGTTTGTCGGCGGCGTGACCGTCACCAATGCCACGCTGCACAACCTGTTTGAAGTGCGCAAAAAGCAAGTGCGTGTCGGCGACCAAGTGATCGTGCGCCGCGCCGGAGATGTGATTCCTGAAGTGGTCGGCGTGGTGCCGGGGGTGCGCGCTGGATACGTGCCCAACTTTCGGATGCCGGTGCAGTGCCCGGTCTGCGCCAGCGCCGTAGTGCGCGAGAAGGGCGAGTCGAATCACCGCTGCACTGGCGGATTGTTTTGTCCGGCGCAGCGCAAAGAAGCCATCCTGCACTTTGCCGCCCGCCGCGCGATGGATATTGAAGGGCTGGGTGGCAAGCTGGTCGATCAGCTGGTCGAGCAACACGTGATTCGCACGCTGCCCGACTTGTACCGGCTGGGGCTGGTGTCGCTGTTGGCACTGGAGCGCATGGCGGAGAAATCCGCGCAAAACGTGCTGGAGGCGCTGCACAAATCCAAGCAAACCACGCTGCCGCGCTTTTTATTCGGCTTGGGCATTCGCCATGTCGGTGAGGCCACGGCGAAAGATTTGGCGCGCCACTTTGGCAGTCTGGACGCCATCATGGCCGCGACTGAAGAGCAGTTGTTGCAGGTCAACGAGGTCGGGCCAGTGGTAGCGCACAGCCTGCGCTTGTTTTTTGATCAGCCGCACAACCGCGAAGTGGTCGAGCAGTTGCGTGCCTGCGGCGTGACGTGGCCAGAGGGCGCGCCGGCTGAGCGTGCCGCCCAGCCACTGGCGGGCATGACGGTGGTCATCACCGGCACGCTGCCCAGCCTGAGCCGCGAGGAGGCCAAAGAGCGCCTCGAAGCTGCGGGCGCCAAGGTGGCCGGGTCGGTCAGCAAAAAAACCACTTATGTGGTGGCAGGCGCTGAAGCCGGTAGCAAACTCACCAAAGCGCAGGAGTTGGGTGTGCCAGTGCTGGATGAGGCCGGCTTGCTACAGTTGCTCGCTACAGGCGGATAAGATAGACAGTTCGTTGCAGGCAGTGTCCACGGTATGTGGCATGGTTGCGTTTTTAGCCTAATGAAAGATGAAGATGAGCAAAGACATTACAGACGTTGTTTCCAGCACCCAAAACGAACTCGAAAAACTGGTCGCTGACCTGCGCGGTTTGTTGTCCAGCCGCGATTTGGACAGCGTGCCTGAAATCAAAGTGCTGCGCCAGCGCTTGGATGATGGTATGCACAGCGTGCGCGATGCCGCCGTCAACGCCGCCCAAGACGCCGCCCGCCAAGCCCGTGACGCTGCCCGTTTGGCCGACCGCTACGCCCACGACGAGCCATGGCGTGTTGCCAGTGCCGCTGTGGTGGTGGGCGCGTTGGTGGGCTTTTTGCTGGCACGTCGCTGACCGACGGGTTACGGCATCGCTGTGAACTGGATTTCTCTGCTCGGACTGGATGCTTTGGTTGCGCGTTGGCGCGCTACTGGGGCTGAAGGCGTGTTGGCTGCGCAAGACCGTTTGGAATTGGCGCAGCTGGAGTGGCAACAGCAAAAGCGCCATTGGCGCCAGCTGTTGGCGCTGGCCTTGACCGTAGCGGCGTTGACGGTGCTGTTCTTGGTGGTGCTGTCGCTGGCGTTGATCGTGCAGTTTTGGGATACGCCTGAGCGCACTTTGGTCGCATGGTTGCTGACCGGCGCATGGCTGTTGTTGTGGACACTGGCCGTCGCTGCGCTGATTTCTGTCGCCAAACGCGGCGGCGGTGGTTTTGGCCTGACGCGGCGCGAGCTGCGACAAGACTGGCTCGATATCAAGGAGGGCTTGTGATGGCTGCTTCGCCTCCACTAGTTCCTACGCCAGAGCAACAAGCTGTGCTCTATCGCATTGCCGCTCAGCGCGCCCGCTTTTATGAGCGCCGCGAGTTGCGCGCCCAATACCGCGCGGCGGTGCGGGCCCAGCAAGGGCTGCCGTCCGAAGCCTCGGTTGCTATGCGCGCTGGTGCGTTTGCCCGCCAGCACCCGCTGGCGCTGGTTGCTGCGGCTGGTGCGGTGTATGCGATTGGCCCCAAGCGCTTGTTGGGCTGGGTTAACACGGCGCTGCCGATTTTGGTGCGTTTGCGCGCTTTGCGTTGACGGCTGCGCTGTAGTCGGTCTAAACAAAAAGGGCTGCTGGTGAATATCACCAGCAGCCCTTTTTTTATTTATGCCATCGTTTTGATCGCCCGTGCCGCGCGGCTGGGCAGGCTGGGGCCTTCGTAAATCAGGCCGGTATAAATTTGCACCACATCCGCACCAGCGCGGATTTTGCTGACTGCGTCTTGCTCGCCCATGATGCCGCCGACACCGATGATCGGAAAGCGGCTGCCCAGCGCCGCACGCAGTTGGCGAATCACTTGGTTGCTGGCTTCTAGCACTGGCGCACCGCTCAGGCCGCCGGTCTCGTTGGCATGGGGCTGGCCTTGCACTGCCTCGCGGCTGATGGTGGTGTTGGTGGCAATCACGCCGTCCATGCCGTGGCGCTGCAAGGTGGCGGCAATCACGCCGACCTGCGCCTCGTCCAAGTCGGGGGCAATTTTGACAAAAATTGGCACCCGACGCGGAGTGTGGTTGCCTTTGCTGTCAGTTTTGGTGTGTTGCTGCTGCAGCACCTCACGCCGCTCGGCAATCGCGCCCAGCAGGCCGTCCAGCGCTTCATCGCTTTGCAGCGCGCGCAGGTTTTGCGTGTTGGGCGAGCTGATGTTGATGGTGACGTAGTCCGCGTGCGGGTACACGCCGTCCAAGCAAGTCAGGTAGTCGCTGGTGGCGTTTTCAATCGGCGTGGCGGCATTTTTGCCAATGTTCAGCCCCAGCAGCATCGGGTGGCGGCGCTTGTTTTGGCTGCGGAAGCTGGCTTGCTGCACGTTGCGCACAAAAGCATCTAAGCCGTCGTTGTTAAAGCCCAGACGGTTGATCAGGGCGCGGCTCTCGGGCAGGCGGAACATACGTGGTTTGGGATTGCCCGGCTGGGGCTTGGGGGTGACGGTGCCGACTTCGACAAAGCCAAAGCCCATCGCGCCCAGCGCGTCGATGCAGCGGGCGTTTTTGTCCAAACCAGCGGCCATGCCAACCCGGTTGGGAAAGGTCAAGCCGGCCAGCTCGATCGGGTCGTCGATAGTCTCGTGGCACCAAGCCCACTGCAGCGGCGAGCCTTGGCCGCGCGCCATCGCGTTCATGGTGAAGTCGTGGGCGGCTTCGGCGTCCATGCCAAACAAAAACCGGCGGGTGAGGGCGTAGGGGATCAATGACATGGGGATAATTCAGAATTCATCCCCCGATTCTCTCCCATGACCACACCTACTCCCCTGACACAAGACGAACTCAAGACGCTGGTGGGCCAAGCCGCGCTGCAATACATCACCCCCGGCGACATCGTCGGCGTGGGTACTGGCTCTACCGTCAACAAATTTATCGATGCGCTGGCCAGCATCAAAGGCGACATCCGCGCCGCCGTTTCCAGTTCGGTCGCCAGCACCGAGCGCCTGCAAGCCATCGGCATTCCGGTGCTCGATGCCAATGAGGTCGAGAGTCTGGCGGTGTATGTCGATGGCGCTGACGAGATCGACGGCCACGGCCACATGGTCAAAGGCGGTGGCGCTGCTTTGACGCGCGAAAAAATTGTCGCCGCACTGGCGCAGCGCTTTATCTGCATTGCTGACGAGTCCAAGCGCGTCGCGGTGCTGGGACGTTTTCCGCTGCCGGTGGAGATTATTCCGATGTCGGCCAAGCAAATCGCCCGCCGTTTTGCATTGCAAGGCGGCACTGCGGTGCTGCGCTGCAAAGACGGCCAGCCGGTGGTCACTGACAACGGCCAGCACATCTTGGACGTGACCGGCCTGTCGATTGCCGATCCGTTGGCGTTTGAGTCAGAGGTCAGCCAGTGGCCGGGCGTGGTGACGGTCGGTGTGTTTGCGTACCAAAAGGCCTCGGTCTGCCTGCTGGGCACTGCCCAAGGTGTGCAGACGCTGGTGTATTGAGTGCGCTTGCTATTTTGATAGCTTAAACCGCACGCCATATAAGGGTTAGAGGCTTATTTGACCTGATAAATACCCCATGAAAATTTTTATCCGATTCTTCTTTAAAACCCTGCGCGCTGTCTTAGGCCCGGTGATGCTGCTCAAGGAAGCGCTGACCCGGCCCAAGGGCTTGGTGCGCGCACCAGAGGCACAAGAAGCCGTGAACCTGGCCTGCAGCGATTTGGCGCTGTACCAGTTCAAGACTTGCCCGTTTTGCATCAAGGTGCGCCAAGAGATGCGTCGCCTATCGCTCAACGTGGCACAGCTGGATGCGCAGCACGAAGGCCCGAACCGCACCGCCTTGCTGCAGGGCGGTGGCCAAGCCAAGGTGCCCTGCCTAAAAATCACCGACGCCGCTGGTGCCAGCCGCTGGCTCTACGATTCGGAAAAAATCATGGCCTATTTGCGCGGCCGCTTTGGCCCTTTGTGATCGGCTCTAGGAGGAGCAAGGCCAGCGCAGAGGACTGAGGCGGTTTACCCGCCGCGCTGGCGCAGTGCTTCGTACAGGCACACGCCGCTGGCCACTGAGACGTTCAGGCTCTCGACCGCGCCTTTCATGGGGATGCTGACGAGGGAATCGCAGGTTTTGCGCGTCAGTTGGCGCATACCGTCGCCCTCAGCGCCCAGCACCAGTGCGACCGGGCCTTTCAGGTCAGCTTGGTACAGCGTTTGCGGCGCGTCGTCGCTGGTGCCGATGATCCAAATGTTGCGCTCTTTTAGCTCGTTGAGCGTGCGCGCCAAGTTGGTCACCATGAAATACGGCATGGTCTCCGCCGCGCCGCTGGCCACTTTGGCCACGGTGGCGTTGATGCCGACGGCGTGGTCTTTGGGGGCGATGACGGCATGGGCACCTGCGCCTTCGGCTACGCGCAGGCAGGCACCGAGGTTGTGCGGATCGGTCACGCCGTCGAGCACCAACAGCAGCGGCTGCTCGATGCCGGCGGCTTCGAGGTCTTCGAGCAATTCGTCGAGCGAGGTGACTTGCGCCACCGCTTCAACACGCGCCGCCACGCCTTGATGGCCGTGGCTGCCGGCGAGTTTGGCAATGCGCACGCTGTCGGCTTCGATCAGGCGAGCGCCGGCTTCGCGGGCGCGGTCGAGAAACTGGCGCATCCGCGCATCGCGGCGCGTCACTTCGTAGTAAATCTCGATGATGGATTTGGGGGCGGTCTTGAGACGCACGCCCACGGCATGGAAGCCGAAAAGAACTTTTGGGGAGGACATGGGGCGCGATTATCCGGGCTTTGCTGCGCCGCCGATACCAAAGCCTAGAATCGCGCCCTTTCGTGCGCTGCGTATTGGTTTAGCGCTTTGGAGGCGCTTTTTTACGTGGTTTTGCCGGCTTTACCTGAGTTTTCCCCATGATTTTCAATCCCCTATTGCGCTGGCTCCAGCGCACCAGCTTGGTCACGCAAATTGTGATCGGCCTGCTCGTTGGCATCGCCTTGGCCGTGTGGTGGCCAGCGGCCACGCCCAAGGTGGCTATTTTGGGCACGCTGTTTATTTCAGCACTCAAGGCTGTCGCGCCGGTGCTGGTGTTTATTTTGGTGATTGCTGCCATCAGCAACCACCAGCCCGGCCAAGCGACACACATGCGACCGGTGTTGGCGCTGTATTTGGTCGGCACGTTGACGGCGGCCATCGTCGGCGTCACCGCCAGCCTGTGGTTTCCGTCCACTTTGATATTGCAAGGCGCAGCCGAAGCCGCCAGCGCGCCCACGCGCATCCAAGACGTGCTGCTGGCGCTGTTGATGAACGTGGTCGATAACCCGGTGCGGGCGCTGATGCATGCCAATTACGTCGGCATCTTGGCGTGGGCGGTGGGCATTGGCATGACGCTGCGCCACGCCAGCGCTGGCACGCGCGCGCTGATGGTCGATTTGTCGGCCAGCATCACCACCGTCATCCAGTGGGTGATTCGCTTTGCGCCGCTGGGCATTGTCGGTTTGGTGGCCAGCACCTTTGCCGAGGCCGGCGAGCAAGCGCTGTGGGGCTACGCGCACCTGCTGGCCGTGCTGCTGGGCTGCATGGTGTTTGTCGCGCTGGTGGTCAATCCGCTGATTGTGTTTGTCATGCTGCGCGCCAACCCCTATCCGCTGGTGTTTACCTGCCTGCGCGAGAGCGGCGTCACCGCCTTCTTCACCCGCAGCTCGGCGGCCAATATCCCGATCAACTTGGCGCTGGCCAAACGGCTCAATTTGAACGAGGACACCTACAGCATCGCCATTCCGCTGGGCGCGACCATCAACATGGCCGGCGCGGCCATCACCATCAGCGTGCTGTCGCTGGCGGCGGTACACACTTTGGGCATTGCGGTGGAGGTGCCGACGGCGCTGCTGCTGTGCGTGGTGGCTGCGGTGTGTGCTTGCGGCGCCTCGGGCGTGGCCGGTGGCTCGCTGTTGCTGATTCCGCTGGCGTGCAGCTTGTTTGGCATTTCTAACGATGTCGCCATGCAGGTGGTGGCGATTGGTTTTGTCATCGGCATCTTGCAAGACTCGGCGGAGACGGCGCTCAATTCGTCCACCGACGTACTGTTCACCGCCGTAGCCTGCCGCGCCGCAGAGCGCAAGTTGGCGAGCTAATCAAAAATAATAGCTACTAGCGCCCGTGTTTAAAGGGCTAGAGGCCTAAAACACTGTTAATTCACTGTGAAGCCCGTGTCAACCGCGTGCTTGACCGGCTTCGATGGTGATGACGCGCTCGCAGCGCTGCGCAATGGCGCGGTCGTGCGTCACCAGCACCAGCGTGGTGCCTTGCTCGCGGTTCAGTTCAAACATCAGCTGCATGATGGTTTCGCCGGTGGCAAAGTCCAAGCTGCCGGTCGGCTCGTCGGCCAGCAGCACGGCGGGCTGCACCACAAAAGCACGCGCCAGCGCCACGCGCTGTTGCTCGCCGCCGCTGAGCACTTTGGGGTAATGGTTCATGCGTTGGCTCAGGCCGACGTGGGCGAGCATCTCAGTGGCGGCTTTGCGCGCATCGCGCCGGTCGGCCAATTCGAGCGGCAGCATGACGTTCTCTAGCGCCGTCAAGTTGCCCATCAGCTGAAAGCTCTGAAAGACAAAGCCGATTTTTTGCGCCCGCAGCGCCGCGCGGCCATCTTCGTCCAGCGCAAACAGGTCTTGCCCGGCCAACCGCACCGTTCCGCGAGTAGGGGTGTCCAACCCGGCAATGATGGACAGCAAAGTGCTTTTGCCCGAGCCAGAGGCACCCACAATCGCCACGGTTTCCTTGGGTGCCAGCTGAAAATCAATATCCCGCAAAATATCGAGCGTGCCGGTGGAGTCGGTGACAGATTTATAAACATGCTCGACCGCAATCAACGGTGCAGAAAGTTCGCTCATGAAAGGCCTTGTAGTTTGAAGAAGAACGCTGAAAACATGGATCGACGGGATTTTGTACGGCTGGCGAGTGCCGTGGCTTTGGCCAGCGCCGTGCCGGTGTGGGCGCAGAGCAGCAAAAAGCCCGCCGAAGCCGCACAACCGCGCATTGTCGTGCTGGGCGATTCGCTGAGTGCCGAATACGGTTTAGAGCGTGGCACCGGCTGGGTGGCGTTGCTGGAGCAGCGGCTGGCGGCAGAGAAAATCGCCGCGTCGGTCATCAACGCCAGCATCAGCGGCGACACCACGTCGGGCGGACGGGCGCGGCTGGGGGCATTGCTCAAGCAGCACCGACCGACAGTGTTGGTGATTGAGCTGGGCGGTAACGACGCTTTGCGCGGTTTGCCGCTGAAAAACACGCAAGACAATTTGTCGGCAATGGCACAAGCGGCGCAAAAGATGGGAGCCAAAGTGCTGTTGCTGGGGATGCAGGTGCCGCCCAACTATGGCCGCCAGTACGCCGAGCAGTTTGCGCAGTTGTTTGTGTCGGTGGCTCAAAAAAACAAAACGGCACTGGTGCCGTTTTTGCTCAAAGACATTGCCGATCGGGAAGATGCTCAGGCGTGGTTTCAGGCCGATGGCATTCACCCGCTGGCAAAGGCGCATCCACAGATGCTTGATAACGTCTGGCCAGCGCTGCGCCCGTTGCTGCGCTGACCGAGAAATAAAAATTGGGGAGGGGAAAAAGCTATCAGCCCGGCTGGCTGTTGTCGCCGTCCGGGGCTTGTGGCGCGGGATCGTTGTCTTGGCCGGGATTGGCGTATGCATCAGGCTGTTGTGGTGCAGCTTTAGCGCGCAGCTTCTCTTCTTTTTTCTTCTTTTTAGCCAGCTCGCGCTGGCGCTTTTCGTATCCGTAATTAGGTGTGGCCAAGGTGTAAGGTCTCCAAAGTTGAACGGGCACTGTAACAGCTTGGTCTTATCGGCCAGCGGCCTTGCGTTCTTACCTGCGCCACTAGATACGTTGTTACCTAGTTGGTCGCAGCGTCCCAAAAGCGCGCTCTAGCGCTTGTGCCAAATCGCGCTGCAAGTCGCCCACGGCTTCTAAGCCAATTGAAAAACGCACCACTGTGCCCGGCTGCACTTGTGGCGCTGGTTGTGGGCGCATCGTGGCCAAGTCGTAGGGCATGACCAAGCTCATCGCGCCGCCCCAGCTGTAGCCCAGCTTGAACAGTTGCAGCGCATCGCAAAACGCATCGACCTGCGCTTGGCTGTAGCGTGCATCGATGACTACGCTGAACAAGCCCGCCGCTGCGCCGTCGCCCCCGTTGGCCGCGCCGCACAGCGCCTGCCAGTGCGCGTGGCCGGGCGCATCGGGCAGCGCTGGGTGCAGCACTTGCACCACTGGGCTTTGTTGTTGCAGCCAGCGCGCTAACGTGCGTGCCGCTACGTCGTGGGCACGGTAGCGCAGCGCAATGCTGGGCAGCGAGCGCAACACAGCCTCGGCATCGTTGGCACCCACGCCCAAGCCAAGGTGCATGTGCAATTCTTGAATTTGGCGGTGCAGCGCCGGGTTGCGCGTCATCACGCTGCCCATCAGCACATCGCCGCCGCCGCTGGGGTATTTGGTCAGCGCGTGGATGGAGATGTCTGCTCCCAGGTCGTAGCTGCCGTCACCGGTCAGATCAAACGGTGCAAACGCCAAGCCGGCACCCCACGTGTTGTCCAGCGCCGTCGTCACGCCGCGCGCACGGCACAGGCGCAGCATGGCTGGCAAATCAGGAAACTCCATCGTCACCGAGCCGGGCGCTTCTAGCCAGACCAAGCGCGTAGCCGGAGTGATTTTGGCGGCCAAGTCTGCCGAGTCCATCGCGTCGTACAGCGCGTGGCGGATACCAAACTGCGCCAGCGTCGCCTCGGCCATCGATTGGTTGGGGCCGTAGGCGTTGTCGGGAATCAGCACTTCGTCGCCGGTTTTGAGGAGCGCCAGCGAGACGTTGGCAATCGCGGCCAAGCCACTGGGCACCAGCACGCAGTGCAGGCCGCCTTCAAGAGAGCACAGGCGCTCTTCTAAGGTGAAGGTGGTGGGCGTGCCGTGCAGGCCGTAGGTGTAGCTGCTTTTGTCTTTCCAGCGGCGCGAGCGCATGGCGGCGACGCTGGGAAAAATCACCGTCGAGGCTTTGTGTACGGCGGTGACTGGTGAGGCAAAGCCTGCGGGGGCGATGTAGTCGTGGTGAATCAGGCGGGTGGGCAAGTGCTGGGAAAGGTCTTTCATGCTGACGATGGTAGCGCCAGCGCACTGCTCTCGCCGGCGGTTTTTAGCTTGCCATCATTAACATTGGCGGGCATGGTGGCGACTGAGTACACCAAACCAGAGTCTGCATCCACGCCAATAGTTGCGCTCTTCTGGGTCTGATGCCTATCGGGATCACGCTGGCCGCCGGCCCATCTCGCTACCTGCTGGACGCCGGCTCTTTGCGCAACAAAGTCAAGTTTTATGTGGTCTGCCGCCAAATTGTTTTACCGCCGCTGGCCTTGTCCAATTGCGCCAGCAGCTCCTCGTGGGCGGCGCATTCTGCTTCGCTGGCTTGGAGCACTTGCAAACCAATGCCGCGCAAGTCGATGCGCGGCAGGCTTTGATCGCTGGTGCTTTCGCCCTCATCCTCAGCGATCAGCAATGCTTCTTGACCGCGTGTCAGGCAGATATACACATCAGCCAGCAATTCAGCGTCCAGCAGCGCGCCGTGCAGCGTGCGGCCCGAGTTATCGACCCCTAGCCGGTCGCACAGGGTATCGAGCGAGTTGCGCTTGCCCGGGTACATCTCCTTGGCCATCGCCAAAGTGTCGATGACGTTGTCCACCACGGTTTTGAGCGGTGCGCGCCCCAACAATTGCAGCTCTTTGTTCAAAAATCCCAAGTCAAACGGTGCGTTGTGGATGATGACTTCTGCGCCTTGCAGATACTCCAACAAATCGTCGGCCACGGCGGAAAATTGCGGCTTGTCGCGCAAAAATTCGGTCGTAATGCCATGCACACGCAGCGCATCCGGGTGGCTGTCACGTCCGGGGTTTAGGTAGAAATGCCGGTTGTTGCCGGTCAACTTGCGCGCCACCATCTCGACGCAGCCAATTTCAATCACCCGGTCGCCGCCCTCGGCTGACAGGCCAGTGGTTTCGGTATCGAGAAAAATCTGCCGGCTCATATCAATGGTTTTCTTTGGCGTGGTTGATGGTGTATTTGGGAATCTCAATCACCACATCTTTGCCCGCCATGATGGTTTGGCAGGACAGGCGCGACTGCGGCTCCAGCCCCCAAGCGCGGTCGAGCAGGTCTTCCTCTTCCTCCTCAGCCGCATTGAGTGAACTCAAACCCTCGCGCACGATGACGTGGCAGGTGGTGCAGGCGCAGCTCATGTCGCAGGCGTGCTCGATGTTGATTTTGTTTTCTAGCAGCGCTTCGCAAATCGACGTGCCGGCAGGGGCGGTGATTTCCGCACCGTCAGGACAGTATTCGGGGTGGGGCAGGATTTTGATGACGGGCATGGCTCGCTCTTTTTTATCAATAGGGTGGGATTTAGAGGGATTGCACGTTTTTACCGGCCAGCGCTTGGCGGATGCCACGGTTCATGCGCTCGGCGGCAAAAAACTCCGTGCCTTTGGCCAAGGCTTGGGTGGCGGCTTCCAGCGTCGCCGCATCCACAGTGCTTTGCGCCGTGCTGTCGGCGCGGCGCAGGCTGCGCAGCTGCGCCATCAGGGCATCGACCTCGGCGCGCTCGGCGCTGCCGAGCAAATCGCCATCGGCGTCCAACGCGCTTTGCGTGGCAATCAGCAGGCGGTCGGCATCGACACCGGCCTCGGCCAAAGCGCGCGCTTGGATGTCTTGGGCGGCGGTGGCAAAGCCGTCTTGCAGCATCTGGGCGATTTGCGCATCGCTCAGGCCATACGAGGGTTTAACGTCAATCTGCGCCTCGACACCGCTGACCATTTCTTTGGCGTTGACACTGAGCAGCCCATCGGCATCGACGGTAAAAGTGACGCGGATGCGCGCCGCGCCCGCCGCCATCGGCGGAATGCCGCGCAGCTCAAAGCGCGCCAAGCTGCGGCAGTCTTGCACCAAGTCGCGCTCGCCTTGCAGCACGTGAATGGCTAGCGCAGTCTGGCCGTCTTGGTAGGTGGTGAAATCTTGCGCCTTGGCGGTGGGAATGGTTTCGTTGCGCGCGACGATGCGCTCGACCAAGCCGCCCATCGTCTCCACGCCCAGCGACAGCGGAATCACGTCCAGCAGCAGCAAATCGCCGGCGGTGTTGTTGCCGGCCAGTTGGTTGGCTTGCAGCGCGGCACCCAAGGCGACCACTTCGTCGGGATTCAGGTTGGTCAGCGGCTCGCAGCCAAAGAACGCGCCGACGGCCTGCTGCACCTGCGGCATCCGGGTGGAGCCGCCGACCATTACCACGCCCTGCACCTCGTCCGGCGTGAGTTCGGCATCGCGCAGCGCACGGCGCACTGCCGCTAAGGAGCGGGCGGTTAAATGGGCGGTAGCGGCCTCAAAATCGGTCTTTTTTACATCAAAACAGGCTGTAACGCCCTGAATACGTGCGGTGTAAGCTATTGATTCAGTAGCAGTCAGTGCTTCTTTGCAGGCACGGGCGGCCAAGCGCACGGCGGCTTTGTCAGCGGCGGATTCGGCGGTTAAGCCCAATTGCTGCAAGACCCAATCGGCCAGCGCGCTGTCGTAGTCGTCGCCGCCCAGAGCCGAGTCGCCGCCGGTAGCAATCACCTCAAACACGCCTTGTGTCAGGCGCAGGATGGAGATATCAAAGGTGCCGCCGCCCAAGTCATAGACGGCGTAAACGCCCTCGCTGGCGTTGTCTAGGCCGTAGGCAATCGCAGCCGCCGTCGGCTCGTTGATGAGGCGCAGCAGTTTCAGGCCGGCCAGTTGCGCCGCGTCTTTGGTGGCTTGGCGCTGCGCGTCATCAAAGTAGGCCGGCACGGTGATGACGGCGCCGTACAGGTCGTCATTAAAGGTGTCTTCCGCGCGGTAACGCAGCGTGGCCAGAATGTCGGCGCTGATCTCCACCGGCGACTTATTGCCGCCGGCGGTCACTACGCTGACCATGCCGTGGCCAGCGTCACCATCGGCACCGACCAGCGCATAGGGCAGCTTTTCGCGGTCGGCGATATCGGCCAAACCCCGGCCCATCAGGCGCTTGACCGAGGCGATGGTGTTGTGCGCATCCTGCTGCTGCTGGGCGGCCGCGTCGTAGCCAATTTGGCGTTTGCCTTCAGGCATATAGCGCACTACCGACGGCAGCAGCACCCGGCCTGCATCGTCGGGCAGGCATTCGGCCACGCCGTTGCGCACCGCAGCGACGAGCGAGTGCGTGGTGCCAAGGTCAATGCCCACGGCAATGCGCCGTTGGTGCGGATCGGGGGACTGGCCGGGTTCAGAGATTTGCAACAACGCCATGGATTTTTTATTTGAAGTGGGACAAGAAGAGAGAGGAAAAAGCAAGCCAGAACGCAGCAGACCCCGGCGCTTTAGCCTCTATTGTCCCAGCTGGTCTTGGCGCTGGGCGATGTCCTTGGCAAAACGCGCAATGAACATGAGGGCTCTGACCTGCTGCGCAGCGCCCACAAAGTCGCCGTGCGTGTCCAGCAACTCAGCGCAGCGCTGCAAGCCGGCGCTGCGCGCTTGCTGCACCTCCAAGGCCAGCGCATCCACCGCAGCGGCGCTGGTGGCATCTTCCAAATCTTCGCGCCACTGCATTTGCTGCATCAAAAACTCGGCGGGCATGGCGGTGTTGTCTTCAGCGCGGATTGGCGCGCCGTGCAGCTCACACAGATAAGCGGCGCGGTGCTGGGGGTCTTTCAAGCGCTGATAGGCCTCGTTGATGCGCACCGACCACTGCATCGCCACGCGCTGCGCAGCCGCTCCCTGCGCCGCAAAGCGGTCAGGGTGGGCTTCGCGCTGCAGCTCTTTCCAGCGTGCGTCTAGCGCACTGCGCTCTTGGGCAAAGCGCTGGGGCACGCCAAACAATTCAAAGTCGTCAGATTGCAGATTCATAGTCGTCCTAAATTTTTGAATGACTTAGCGGTGCGGCGCGCAGAGCCCATAAAAAAACCGCCAGCGTGGTGTGCGGTGGCGGTTCAACGGCAAAGCCTGATGGCGCAAAGGCTCAGACCCGAAAGCTCTCTCCGCAGCCGCAGCGATCGCGCTCATTGGGGTTGCTGAAGCGAAAGCCTTCGTTCAATCCCTCGCGCACAAAATCCAGCTCAGTGCCGTCGATGTAGGCCAGGCTTTTCGGGTCAATCAGCAGCTTGACGCCGTGGTTTTCAAACACCACGTCTTCTGGCTCGGCTTGATCGACGTATTCCAGCTTGTAAGCCAGACCCGAGCAACCGCTGGTCTTGACGCCCAGCCGCACTCCCAGCCCTTGGCCACGGCGGGCCAAGTAGCGGCTGACGTGACGGGCCGCTGCTTCAGTCAGCGTGATAGCCATGGTGCGCCTTTAAACGTTGCTGGCAGCAGCAGCGCCATGTTTAACTTTGTAGTCGTTCACTGCCGCCTTGATAGCGTCTTCGGCCAAGATGGAGCAGTGAATTTTGACCGGTGGCAGCGCCAACTCTTCGGCAATCACGCTGTTTTTCAGCGCTGCCGCTTCGTCCAGCGTTTTACCTTTAACCCATTCGGTCACCAGCGACGACGAGGCAATCGCCGAGCCGCAGCCGTAGGTCTTAAAGCGCGCGTCTTCAATCACACCGGTTTCGGGGTTGACCTTGATTTGCAGCTTCATCACGTCGCCACAAGCTGGCGCGCCAACCATACCGGTGCCCACCGATTCATCGCCCTTGTCGAACGAGCCGACGTTGCGCGGGTTTTCGTAATGGTCGATTACCTTCTCGGAATAGGCCATGATTTACTCCTTTATTAATAGCTGCTAGCGCTTGCTACACAAGGGCTAGAGGCCAATTTGATATAAATAATTAGTGTGCTGCCCACTGGATGCTGCTGATGTCCACGCCGTCTTGGTACATCTCCCACAGCGGGCTGAGTTCGCGCAGCCGGGCGACGTTTTCGCGGATGGTGGCAATGGCGTAGTCGATCTCTTCTTCGGTCGTGAAGCGGCCAATCGTCATGCGCAAGCTGCTGTGCGCCAGCTCGTCGCTGCGGCCCAAGGCGCGCAGCACATAGCTAGGCTCCAAGCTGGCCGAGGTGCAAGCCGAGCCCGACGACACCGCCAAGCCCTTGATGCCCATGATCAGCGACTCGCCTTCAACATAGTTGAAGCTGATGTTCAAGTTTTGCGGCACCCGGTGCTCCAAGCTGCCGTTGATGAACACCTGTTCGATGTCTTTCAAACCATTCAGCAGGCGTTGCTGCAAAGCGCGCGCTTTGGCATTGCTCTCGGCCATTTCTTGCTTGGCGATGCGAAAAGCCTCGCCCATGCCAACGATTTGGTGCGTCGGCAGCGTGCCCGAACGCATACCGCGCTCGTGGCCACCGCCGTGCATTTGCGCCTCTAACCGCACGCGCGGTTTGCGGCGCACATACAAAGCGCCCATGCCCTTGGGGCCATAGGTCTTGTGCGCCGTCATGCTCATCAGGTCTATGGGCAACGTCGCAATATCGATCTCTACCCGGCCCGTGGCTTGGGCGGCATCGACGTGGAACAGGATGCCTTTTTCGCGGCACAGTGCGCCAATCGCAGCGACGTCCTGAATCACGCCAATTTCGTTATTCACGAACAGTACGCTGATCAAAATGGTGTCGGGGCGAATGGCCGCCTTGAGCGCATCCATATTCAGCAAGCCGTCTTCTTGCACGTCCATGTAGGTGACTTCAAAGCCTTGGCGCTCCAGCTCACGCATGGTGTCGAGCACGGCTTTGTGCTCGGTTTTCAGCGTGATCAGGTGCTTGCCTTTGCCTTTGTAGAACTGGGCAGCGCCCTTCAAGGCCAAGTTGATGGCTTCGGTGGCACCGCTGGTCCAAACGATTTCGCGTGGGTCGGCGTTGATCAAGTCTGCAACTTGGGCGCGGGCTTTTTCAATGGCTTCCTCAGCCTCCCAGCCCCAAGCGTGGCTGCGCGAGGCGGCGTTGCCGAAATGCTCACGCAACCAAGGAATCATGGCGTCTACCACGCGCTGATCGACCGGCGTAGTGGCGCCGTAATCGAGGTAGATAGGGAAATGCGGGGTCATGTCCATAGCTGGCTCAGTAAAAATTTAGGGCTGGCAAAAGATGCTCCGCTCGGGCATAGGCTCAAGCGGGTCAGACAATCAAGATTTGGCGAAGACGTTGCCCAGCGCAAACACTGAGTTCGGCGCATTCACGCGGATGGGCTTGATCACCGGTGTGGTCGAGATGGCGCGGCGCACAGCGGGACGGTCTTCGATTTGCACGCCCTTGGCCAATTGCTCATCGACCAGCTTTTGCAGCGTGACGGCATCGAGAAACTCAACCATGCGGGTGTTCAGTGCCGCCCACAGGTCGTGCGTCATGCAGCGACCCGCGTCGCCGAGGCAGTTTTCTTTACCGCCGCATTGGGTGGAGTCAATCGGCTCGTCCACCGAGACAATGATGTCGGCAACCGTGATGTCAGCCGCTTTGCGCGCCAAGGTGTAGCCGCCACCGGGGCCACGGGTCGATTCGACCAGCTCGTGGCGACGCAGCTTGCCAAACAGTTGCTCAAGGTACGACAGCGAAATGCGCTGGCGCTGGCTGATGGCCGCCAAAGTGACAGGGCCGTTGTTTTGGCGCAGCGCCAAATCAATCATGGCGGTGACCGCAAACCGGCCTTTGGTAGTGAGACGCATGGCAAGCTCCTTTGTTTAGCTTGTTGGTTCAAAAAGCCCCGGCGCAGGCTGATGGCCAGCACGGGAAGTCTTCTCTACCCTCTACCGAGGCCTTGGTTTTTTGCACCAAGGCAAGGCCGTTCATCGCGGGGGGTATTGGTTGAGTATTTCGTGCGAGTATAGCAGAAGCCCCATTAATCTTGTCGGGTAAGTAAACTCAGTAGTCACATTACTGTCAGCTTGGTCACAAAGCCCCTTCACTGCGCTGATGAAGGCAACAAATCGTTACCGCCCGACGCGCCAAAGGCCTGCGCTTTCAGCCGCGCCAACTGGTCGCGCACGCGGGCAGCTTGCTCAAACTCTAGGTTGCGGGCGTGCTCCATCATTTGTTTTTCCAACCGCTTGATTTCGCGCGCAATGTCTTTCTCCGACATCTCTTCGATCTTGGCGCGCTGCAAAGTTTCATATTCCAAGCGCTCGGCATCCTTGCCGGCTTTCTCGCTGTAAACACCATCGATCAAATCGCGCACCTGTTTGACGATGCTGCGCGGCGTGATGCCTTGCTGTGCGTTGTGTTCCAGCTGGCGGGCGCGGCGGCGTTCAGTCTCGTCGATGGCTTTGCGCATCGACTCGGTGATGCGGTCGGCGTACAGCAGCGCTTTGCCGTTCAGGTTGCGCGCTGCGCGGCCAATGGTCTGGATCAAACTGCGCTCTGAGCGCAAAAAACCTTCCTTGTCAGCGTCCAAAATCGCCACCAGCGACACCTCGGGAATATCCAAGCCCTCGCGCAGCAGGTTGATGCCGACCAGCACATCAAATGCCCCGAGGCGCAGGTCGCGGATGATTTCCACGCGCTCCACCGTATCGATATCGCTGTGCAAATAGCGCACCTTGACACCGTTGTCGGTGAGGTACTCGGTCAGCTGCTCGGCCATGCGCTTGGTCAGTGTGGTGATCAAGACGCGCTCGCCAACCTCGGTGCGCAGGCGAATTTCTTGCAACACGTCATCGACTTGGGTGGCGGCGGGGCGCACCTCAATCACCGGATCCACCAAGCCGGTCGGGCGCACCAATTGCTCGACCACCTGCCCGGCGTGGGTTTTTTCATAATCCGCCGGCGTGGCCGAGACAAACACCACTTGGCGCATCCGCTGCTCAAACTCTTCAAATTTGAGCGGTCGGTTGTCCAGCGCACTCGGCAGGCGAAAGCCATATTCGACCAGCGTGGTCTTGCGCGAGCGGTCGCCGTTGTACATGGCGCTGAGCTGGCCAATCATTTGGTGGCTCTCGTCCAAAAACATCAGCGCATCTTTGGGTAGGTAGTCGGTCAGCGTGCTGGGCGGCTCGCCGGCGGCGCTGGCCGACAGGTGGCGCGAGTAGTTTTCAATGCCTTTGCAGTGGCCAACCTCGGTCAGCATCTCCAAATCAAAGCGCGTGCGCTGCTCCAGCCGCTGCGCTTCGACCAACTTGCCATCGCCCACCAATTGCTTCAGTCGCTCGGCCAATTCGGTCTTGATGGCCTCGATAGCGACCAGCACTTGCTCGCGCGGCGTGACGTAATGGCTGCCCGGATAGACGGTAAAGCGCGCCAAACTTTGACGCACCCGGCCGGTGAGCGGGTCAAACAGTTGCAGACTTTCGACTTCGTCGTCAAACAATTCAATGCGCACTGCCAGCTCAGAATGCTCGGCTGGAAACACGTCAATCGTGTCGCCGCGCACCCGAAACGTGCCGCGCGAAAAATCCGCGTCGTTGCGCTGGTACTGCATCCGCACCAGCTGGGCAATCGTGTCACGCTGGCCAATTTTGTCGCCGACGCGCAGCAACATCACCATGCGGTGGTAGCTCTCGGGGTTGCCAATGCCGTAGATGGCCGACACCGTGGCGACGACGATGACATCGCGCCGCTCCAGAATGCTTTTGGTGCACGACAGGCGCATCTGCTCGATGTGCTCGTTGATGGCGCTGTCTTTTTCGATGAACAGGTCGCGCTGGGGCACGTAGGCTTCGGGCTGGTAGTAGTCGTAATAGCTGACGAAATACTCCACCGCATTCTTCGGAAAGAACTCGCGGAACTCGCTATACAACTGCGCCGCCAGCGTTTTGTTCGGCGCAAACACTATTGCTGGCCGCCCCAGGCGCGCAATCACGTTGGCCATGGTGAAGGTCTTGCCCGAGCCGGTCACGCCCAGCAGCGTTTGGTAGACCTCGCCATCGCGCACGCCGGCCACCAACTGCTCAATGGCTTGCGGCTGGTCGCCCGCTGGGGGGTAAGGCTGGTAGAGCTCAAACGGCGAATCGGGAAAGTGAAGCCATTGCCCCACAGCCGAGGAAGCCGCGGCGGCAGAAATTTCTTGCATAGCGTGTTGACCTTTTAAAGCAACGCCACGGGTGCAGCGCCGCTAAAATCTTGCGGGGCTAACCCCAAAGTTAACCTCAAAGACTAATGCAGCTGGGGGTTGGCTGCCAAATTTCTACCTCCTAGATATCTCAAGGACTTTTCATGTCTCTGTTCTCCGCCGTCGAAATGGCCCCCCGCGACCCGATCTTGGGTCTTAACGAACAATTCAACGCCGACCCCAACCCACGCAAAGTCAACTTGGGCGTGGGCGTGTACTTCGACGACAACGGCAAACTGCCGCTGCTGCAATGCGTGCAGGCCGCCGAAAAAACCCTGATGGCCACGCCGACCGCGCGCGGCTACTTGCCGATTGACGGCATTGCCGCCTACGACAGCGCCGTCAAAGGCCTGGTGTTTGGTGCCGATTCCGAGCCGGTCAAGTCCGGCCGCGTCGCCACCGTGCAAGCCATTGGCGGCACTGGCGGCTTGAAAATTGGCGCTGACTTTTTAAAGCGCCTCAGCCCCAACGCCACGGTGCTGATTTCTGACCCCAGCTGGGAAAACCACCGCGCGCTGTTCACCAACGCCGGCTTCACGGTCGATACCTACGCCTACTACGACGCAGCGCAGCGCGGTGTCAACTTTGCCGCCATGCTGGACAGCCTGAAAGCGGCTGCGCCCGGCACCATCGTACTGCTGCACGCTTGCTGCCATAACCCCACCGGCTACGACCTCACACCAGCGCAGTGGGCGCAGGTGATTGCTGTGGTGCGCGAAGGCGGCTTGACACCCTTCCTCGACATGGCCTACCAAGGTTTTGGCTACGGCATCCAAGAAGACGGCGCCGTTATCGACCAATTTGTCGCTGCCGGCATGAACTTCTTTGTCTCGACTTCGTTCAGCAAGAGCTTCAGCCTGTACGGCGAGCGCGTCGGCGGCCTGTCGGTGCTGTGCAGCGACAAAGAAGAAGCCAGCCGCGTGCTGAGCCAACTGAAAATCGTCATCCGCACCAACTACAGCAACCCACCGACCCACGGCGGCGCCGTCGTCGCGGCGGTGCTGAACAACCCCGAGCTGCGCGCATTGTGGGAAAAAGAGCTGGGCGAAATGCGCGTGCGCATCAAGGCCATGCGCCAAAAGCTGGTCGACGGCCTGAAAGCCGCTGGCGTAGAACAAGATATGTCGTTCATCACCAGCCAAATCGGTATGTTCAGCTATTCCGGCCTGAGCAAAGACCAAATGGTGCGCCTGCGCACTGAGTTTGGCGTTTACGGCACCGACACCGGCCGCATGTGCGTGGCGGCGCTGAACAGCCAGAACATTGACTATGTTTGCCAGTCGATTGCCAAAGTGGTCTAAAGCCGCTACTTTTGCTGCTGTTTCTACTTAAAAACCGCCTTTGGGCGGTTTTTTTATAGTCTTTTTGGCCTCTAGCCCAATAGATACGGGCGCTAGTAGCTATTAAATTTATAGTAAATTATTCCGCCATGAGCACACCTACAGCACCCCTGCAAGCCCTGCGCAACGTCCGCATCCTGAGTCTGGCGCTCAACCTGCCCGGCCCCGCCGCCCTGCTGCGCTGCGCCCAAATGGGCGCGCAGTGCACCAAGCTAGAACCGCTGGCCGCACCCGACAGCGCCAGCGCCGACCCGATGAGCTGGTACAGCCCGCAGGCCTACGCGGCGCTGCATCCGGGGCTGCGCGTGCTGCAAGCGCAGCTCAAAACCGAAGCCGGCCAAGCCACGCTGCACGCCGAACTGGCGCAAACCGACGTGCTCATCACCTCCTTCCGCCCGAGCGCGCTGGCCAAACTGGGGCTGGATTGGCCGCTGCTGCAAGCGCGTTATCCGCGCCTGTCGCTGGTGCGCATCGTCGGCGCTTGCGGCGCACGTGCCGATGAAGCTGGCCACGATTTGACCTATCTGGCCGAAGCCGGTCTGCTGCCCGGCACCGACTTGCCGCCGACGCTCTACGCCGACATGGGCGGCTCGCTGATGGCCAGCGAGGCGGTGCTGCAAGCCCTGCTGGCGCGCGCGCAAGACGATAACGGGCGCGGCGTGTGCATCGAAGTCGGCTTGGCCGAAGCCGCACAGTGGCTGGCCTTGCCACACGCGTGGGGGCTGACGCAGCCGGCCAGCGATATCGGCGGCGCGCACGCCGGCTACCGCGTCTATCCCTGCGCCGATGGCCGCGTGGCAGTCGCGGCGCTGGAGCCGCATTTTTCAGCGCGCCTGTGCTTGGCGGCGGGGCTGGCAGACACCACAGGCGACGCGGCGGTGATGCGCGCCCCGGCCACGCACGCCGCTATCGCCGACTTTGTGCGCCAGCAGACCCGCGCCCAGTTGGATGCGCTGGCAGCGGACAAAGACATTCCGCTGTTTACGCTGGCGTCAACGGATACGAAAAAACCGGGATGCTTTTAGGGCGTCCCGGTTTTTTTATGGTCAAAATGGGCTGCAGCCCTTTAGATACGGGCGCTAGCAGCTATCAAAAAAAGAAAATTGCAGCGTTGGCTGGCGTTCACTGGGGCGATTTTTCTGATGTAAAAAGATCCCATGCTGCGATAAACAGTGCAGCAATCGCTGGGCCAATCACAAAGCCGCTCAGGCCAAACAGCGACATTCCGCCCAGCGTCGATATCAGCACCACGTAGTCAGGCATCTTGGTATCTTTGCCGACCAAAATGGGGCGCAGCACGTTATCGACCGTGCCAATAACGGCCACGGCAAACACCGTCAGCGTCACCGCTTGCCAGATGGCGCCGGTGGCAAAAAAATAAATCGCCACCGGAATCCAAATCAAGCCCGCACCAATGGCCGGCAACAGCGACAAAAATGCCATCAACACCCCCCACAGCACCGGGCCTTGAATGTTGAGCGCCCAAAAAATAAAGCCGCCCAACATCCCCTGCGTCGCGGCAACAACGATGTTGCCTTTGATCGTGGCGCGAATCACGGTGGTAAATTTTTGGCTCAGGTCGCGCTTATGGTGTTCTTGCAACGGAATGGCATTGCGGATGCGCGCGCCCAGCGCCCGCCCATCGCGCAGCAAAAAAAACAACAAATACAGCATGATGCCGAAACTGATGAGGAACTGAAACGTGTTTTGCCCAATGTTCAGCGCCCGCGTAGCGATGAATTGACCACCCTGCACCGCCGCAGAAGACAGCTTTTGCTGTAGCTCGGCTACGCTGAGCAAACCCAAGCGATCCAGCAACCCAACTACCCACGCAGGCAGTGCCGCCATGATTTGCTCAAAATAGTTGCCCATATCGAGCTGCCCGGTGCGCAGGCGCTCGTACACATGGCTGGCCTCTTGGATCAGCGATGCGCCCAGCAGCACCATCGGCAAAATCGCCACCACTAGGCACAGCGCCAAAGTGGCCAGCGCCGCTGCATTAGGGCGCTCGGGCATACGCAGCAGCAAGCGCCGGTGCAGCGGCGAAAAAATAATGGCCAGCGTCACACCCCAAAAAATCGCTTCATACAGCGGCCACAAAATGGCCAAAAAGGCCAGCGATACAGCCGTCAACAGCCATAAAAAAACTTTACTTTGGAACGAAGAAGGCATCATGGCGAAGAAGAAAAAAGGAAGTGCGAAAAGATGTCAATCTAGATTAACCCGATAGTTTTTGGACACTGTCGCTATTTAGCGCAATCGGGCGAAAAAAGACGCTTTGTCTTTAGATTGCTTCGAAGGAGACTGTGTTCGATGGCACAATTGCCGCCGAACAGGCCCTTCCCAGCCACAGTCGCATCCGCCAACCGGTTCAGCCGTGTCGCGGAAGGTTTCTAAACCAACTAATGCTTTCCAGAGGAAAGCGGAGGTCAGCGGTATATGAGCGAGACAACGTCCGTCTATCAAGCCTATCAAGGCAACACCTATCTCTTTGGCGGCAATGCGCCGTATGTTGAAGAGATGTACGAGAACTATCTGGAAAATCCAGGCAGCGTTCCAGACACTTGGCGTGACTATTTTGATGCACTGCAGCACGTCCCAGCCTCCGATGGCACTGATGCCAAAGATGTGCCGCACATGCCCGTTATCAGTGCTTTTGCCGAGCGCGCCAAAAAAGGTGGCACCCAAGTAGTGCAAGCCAGCGGTGCCGACTCCGACTTGGGTCGCAAGCGCGTTTTCACGCAACAGCTGATTGCTGCTTACCGCAACGTCGGTCAACGCTGGGCCGACTTGGATCCGCTTAAGCGCACCGAGCGCCCCGCCATTCCTGAACTAGAGCCGTCGTTTTATGGCTTTAGCGATGCCGACCAAGAAACCGTGTTCAACACCAGCAACACGTTCTTTGGCAAAGAGTCGATGCCACTGCGCGAGCTGATCAACGCCCTGCGCGAGACTTATTGCGGCACCTTGGGCGTCGAATACATGTACGCCACCGACCAGAACCAAAAGCGCTGGTGGCAACAAAAGTTAGAGGCCATCCGCTCTAAGCCAACATACAACGCCGAGCAAAAAAAGCAAATCCTTGACCGCCTGACGGCCGCTGAGGGTTTGGAGCGTTTCTTGCATACCAAATACGTTGGCCAAAAGCGCTTCTCGCTGGAAGGCGGTGAAAGCTTCATCGTCGCAATGGACGCGCTGATTCAGTCCGCTGGCTCCAAGGGAGTGCAAGAAATTGTCATCGGCATGGCCCACCGTGGCCGTCTGAACGTGCTGGTGAACACGCTGGGCAAAATGCCTAAAGACCTGTTTGCCGAGTTTGACCACACTGCCCCTGAAGACCTGCCGTCTGGCGACGTCAAGTACCACCAAGGCTTTAGCTCGGACGTTTCGACCCCCGGCGGTCCGGTGCATTTGACGCTGGCGTTTAACCCGTCGCACCTTGAAATCGTCAACCCAGTGGTCGAAGGTTCGGTACGCGCACGTATGGATCGCCGTGGAGATCCACAGGGCAAGCAGGTGCTACCTTTGCTGGTTCACGGCGACGCCGCCTTCGCTGGCCAAGGCGTTAACCAAGAGACGCTGGCGCTGGCCCAAACCCGTGGCTACTCCACCGGCGGCACGGTACACATCATCATCAACAACCAGATTGGTTTCACCACCTCTGACCCGCGCGATGCACGCTCGACGCTGTACTGCACCGACATTGTCAAGATGATCGAGTCGCCAGTGCTGCACGTGAATGGTGATGACCCAGAAGCCGTGGCGATGGCGATGGAGCTGGCGCTGGAATTCCGCATGGAATTTAGCAAAGACATCGTCGTGGACATTATTTGCTTCCGCAAACTGGGCCACAACGAGCAAGACACGCCCGCGCTGACGCAGCCGCTGATGTACAAAAAAATCGGTGCCCACCCCGGCACACGCAAGTTGTACGCTGACAAGCTGGCGGCGCAAGGCTTGGGCGAGACGCTGGGCGACGACATGGTCAAGGCCTACCGTGCCGCGATGGACGCGGGCAAGCACACGGTTGACAAGGTGCTGACCAACTTCAAGAGCAAGTACGCCGTCGATTGGAGCCCCTTCTTGGACAACAAGTGGACGGATGCTGGCGACACTGCCATTCCGCTCACCGAGTGGAAGCGCTTGGCCGAGCGCATCACCACCATTCCGGACAGCGTGACGCCGCACCAATTGGTGCAAAAGGTCTATAACGACCGCGCCGCGATGGGTCGGGGCGATATGCCAGTGGACTGGGGCATGGGCGAGCACATGGCGTTTGCCTCCTTGGTCGCCAGCGGCTTCCCAGTGCGCTTGTCGGGTGAGGACTGCGGCCGGGGCACTTTCACGCACCGCCACGCCGTCATCCATGACCAAAAGCGCGAAAAATGGGACATCGGCACCTACATTCCTTTGCAGAATGTGGCCGAGAACCAAGCGCCGTTTGTTGTTATCGACTCCATCCTGTCCGAAGAGGCCGTGCTGGCTTTTGAATACGGCTATGCGTCTAACGACCCGAACACGCTGGTGATCTGGGAAGCGCAGTTTGGCGACTTTGCCAACGGTGCGCAGGTGGTGATTGACCAGTTCATCGCTTCGGGCGAAGTCAAGTGGGGCCGGGTCAACGGCATCACGCTGATGCTGCCGCACGGCTACGAAGGCCAAGGCCCTGAGCACAGCTCGGCGCGTCTGGAGCGCTTCATGCAGTTGTCGGCGGACACCAATATGCAAGTGGTACAGCCGACCACGGCCAGCCAAATCTTCCACATCTTGCGCCGCCAAATGGTGCGCAATTTGCGCAAGCCTTTGATCATCATGACGCCCAAGTCGCTGCTGCGTAACAAGGATGCGGCCTCGCCGTTGTCCGAGTTCACCAAGGGCAGCTTCCAAACCATCATTCCAGAGCAAAACCAAGACGTGGTGCGCAATGCCGCCAAGGTCAAACGCATCGTGGTGTGCTCGGGCAAGGTCTATTACGACTTGGTGAAGAAGCGCACCGAGAACGAAGACAACAGCGTCGCCATCATCCGCGCCGAGCAGCTGTACCCGTTCCCGCACAAAGCCTTTGCCGCCGAAGTCAAGCGCTACCCCAACGCCAACGAGATCGTTTGGTGCCAAGACGAGCCACAAAACCAAGGTGCCTGGTTCTTCGTGCAGCACTACATCCACGAGAACATGCGCGATGGTCAAAAGCTCGGTTACTCCGGTCGCGCAGCGTCGGCTTCGCCAGCGGTGGGTTACTCGCACCTGCACCAAGAACAGCAAAAGGCGTTGATTGAAGGCGCTTTTGGCAAACTCAAGGGTTTTGTCCTGACCAAGTAAGGCCAGCGATCAAACACTAGAACAGAACTCCTCCCGAAAGAAATCATATGGCTATCGTAGAAGTCAAAGTCCCCGAGTTGTCAGAGTCCATCGCCGAAGCGTCCATGCTGACATGGAAGAAAAAAGCTGGCGAAGCCGTCGCAGCAGACGAAATCTTGATCGAAATCGAGACCGACAAAGTCGTACTCGAAGTGCCTGCCCCCTCGGCTGGCGTGCTGACTGAAATCGTCGAAGGCGACGGCGCCACGGTCGTTTCCGGTCAAGTAATTGCCCGCATCGACTCCACTGCCGTCGCCGGTGCAGCAGCGCCTGCTGCGGCAGCAGCTGCTCCAGCCGCAGTAGCTGCGCCTGTTGCTGCTGTCGCCAGCGGTAGCTCCAAAGCTGGCGTAGCGATGCCCGCTGCTGCCAAGTTGTTGGCTGAGAACAACCTCTCCGCATCGGCTGTGGCCGGCAGCGGCAAAGATGGCCGCGTTACCAAGGGCGACGTTCTGGGGGCAGTGGCTAGCGGCGCTACCAAATCAGTAGCTGCTAGCGCAATCCCCACGGGCGTTCCGACCAAATCTCTGCCGCAAGTGGCAACGCCAGCGCTCAACTTGGGCGACCGCCCAGAACAGCGCGTGCCGATGAGCCGCCTGCGCGCCCGCGTCGCCGAGCGCCTGCTGCAGTCGCAATCGACCAACGCCATCCTGACCACGTTCAACGAAGTGAACATGGCACCGGTGATGGAAATGCGCAAAAAATTCCAAGACGCTTTCAGCAAAGAGCACGGCGTGAAGATTGGCTTTATGAGCTTTTTCGTCAAAGCCGCTGTGCACGCGCTGAAAAAATTCCCGGTGCTCAACGCCAGCGTGGACGGTACCGACATCGTTTACCACGGCTACTTCGACATCGGTATCGCGGTGGGCAGCCCACGCGGTTTGGTGGTGCCGATTTTGCGCAACGCCGACCAGATGAGCTTTGCCGACATCGAGAAGAAAATTGCTGAATTTGGCAAAAAAGCGGCTGAAGGCAAGCTGGGCATGGACGAAATGACCGGCGGCACCTTCTCCATCAGCAATGGCGGCACCTTCGGCTCGATGATGTCTACCCCCATCATCAACCCGCCCCAGTCGGCCATCTTGGGCGTTCACGCAACCAAAGACCGCGCGGTCGTCGAGAACGGCCAGATCGTGGTGCGCCCAATGAACTACCTCGCTATGTCTTACGACCACCGCATCATCGACGGCCGCGAAGCCGTGCTGGGCTTGGTCGCCATGAAGGACGCGCTGGAAGACCCATCGCGCCTGCTGTTTGACATTTAATTAAGTCAGCTTGCAAACCCACCCGCGTGGCCCGGCTTTGAGCCTCGCCCGCCGGTGGGTTTTTTCACATTCAATTGAGAAATTTTGGGGAATTATTCGTATGAGCAAACAATTTGACGTCGTGGTGATTGGTGCCGGCCCCGGCGGTTACATCGCCGCGATTCGCGCTGCGCAACTGGGTTTCACTGTCGCCTGTATCGACGAGTGGAAGAACGACAAGGGCGGCCCCGCACCCGGCGGCACCTGCACCAACATCGGCTGCATTCCCTCGAAAGCGCTGCTGCAATCGTCCGAGCACTTTGACCACGCCAACCACCACTTTGCCGAGCACGGCATCACCGCCACCGGCGTGAAGATGGACGTGGCCAAAATGATCGCGCGCAAAGACGCCGTCGTGAAGCAAAACAACGACGGCATTTTGTACCTGCTGAAAAAGAACAAAATCAGCTTTTTCCATGGTCGGGGCGCGTTCTCCAAGGCGGTCGAAGGCGGCTACGAAGTGCAAATCACCGGCAAAACCGACGAAACCGTGACCGGCAAGCAAATCGTTATCGCCACCGGCTCCAACGCCCGCGCTTTGCCCGGCACGCCGTTTGATGAAGAGCGCGTGCTGTCCAACGACGGCGCGCTGCGCATCGGCGCGGTGCCGAAGAAATTGGCCGTGATCGGTTCTGGCGTGATTGGCCTCGAAATGGGTTCGGTCTGGCGCCGCTTGGGTGCCGACGTGACGATTTTGGAAGGCCTGCCAACTTTCCTCGGCGCAGTCGATGAGCAAATCGCCAAAGAAGCCAAAAAAGCCTTCGACAAGCAAGGCCTGAAGATTGAGCTGGGCGTGACCGTCGGCGAGATCAAAACTGGCAAAAAGGGCGTCAACATCGCCTACACCAACGCCAAGGGCGAAGCCGTCAAGCTCGACGCTGACAAGCTGATCGTCTCGATTGGCCGCGTGCCCAACACCATCGGCCTGAACGCCGAAGCGGTGGGTCTGCAACTGGACGAGCGCGGCGCGATTGTGGTGGACGCCGAGTGCAAAACCAACCTGCCCGGCGTCTGGGCGGTGGGCGACGTGGTGCGCGGCCCGATGCTGGCGCACAAGGCCGAAGAAGAAGGCGTGGCCGTGGCCGAGCGCATCGCTGGCCAGCACGGCCATGTCAACTTCAACACCATTCCGTGGGTGATTTACACCAGCCCCGAAATCGCGTGGGTCGGCCGCACCGAGCAGCAGCTCAAGCAGGATGGCGTCAAGTACAAGGCGGGCACCTTCCCGTTCTTGGCCAATGGCCGCGCGCGCGCTTTGGGCGATACCACCGGCATGGTGAAGTTTTTGGCCGACGCGACGACCGACGAAATTTTGGGCGTCCACATGGTCGGCCCTATGGTCAGCGAGCTGATTGCTGAAGCCGTGGTGGCGATGGAATTCAAAGCCAGCGCCGAAGACATCGCGCGCATTTGCCACGCCCACCCTTCGTTGTCGGAAGCGACCAAAGAAGCCGCACTGGCGGTTGATAAACGCACGCTGAACTTCTAAATTCAGCCGCTGTTTGCGTTGTTTTGACCCTTAATTGATGGCTTGTTAGCGGCAAATTAAGGGTCAAATAGGCCTCTAGCCCTTTAAACACGGGCGCTAGTAGCTATCATAATAATAGTAAAGAGGTGCCGTCCTGTCTGACTCTGTTATCCGAGCCTACGAGGCCCAACTGGTGGCCAAGGGCTTCCAAAGCGATCCGGCGCAGCGCCGCGCGATTGAAGAACTGCAGCGCTGCGCCGACGACTGGACGGTCTATAAATCGCGCCGCTCCAGCGCCCTAAAAAAACTCATCAACCGCCCCGATATTCCGCGCGGTGTCTATATGTATGGCGGCGTGGGGCGCGGCAAAAGCTTTCTGATGGATTGCTTTTTTGACGCCGTGCCGCTCAAGCGCAAAGCGCGGCTGCATTTTCACGAATTCATGCGCGAAGTCCACCGCGAGCTGACTGGCCTGCAGGGCACGCAAAACCCGCTCGACGTGCTGGGCGCGCGCATGGCCAAGCGCTACAAGCTGATTTGCTTTGACGAATTTCACGTCGCCGACATCACCGACGCGATGATTTTGTATCGGCTGCTGATGGCGCTGTTTCAAAACGGCGTCGGTTTTGTCACCACCTCCAACTTCAAGCCCGACGATTTGTACCCCGGCGGCCTGCACCGCGACCGCATTTTGCCGGCGATTGCGCTGCTGAACGAACGCCTCGAAGTGCTCAACGTCGATAACGGCACCGACTACCGCAGCCGTACGCTGGAGCAGGTCAAGCTCTACCACATGCCGCTGGGCGCTGAGGCTGATGCGCTGATGACCGAAGCCTTCAACCAACTGGCCGCCGTGCCCGACGAAGACCCGCTGCTGCACATCGAGGCGCGCGAGATCCAAGCGCGGCGCAAGGCCGGTGATGTGGTGTGGTTTGACTTTCGCCAGTTGTGCGGCGGGCCGCGTTCGCAAAACGACTACCTTGAACTGGCGCAGCAGTTTCACACGGTGATGCTGTCGAATGTGCCGCACATGCCGGTCAGCATGGCCTCGCCGGCGCGGCGCTTTACGTGGCTGGTGGATGTGCTCTACGACCGCCGGGTCAAGCTGATCATGTCGGCCGCCGTGCCGCCCGAGGAGCTGTACACCGAAGGGCCGCTGGCGCACGAGTTTGTCCGCACCGTCTCGCGCCTCAACGAGATGCAGTCGAAAGAGTTCTTAGAACTAGAGCGGCGCACGGTCGATACCGGGCTGACGTGATTAAATGAATGAATTTCATATCAAATTGGCCTCTAGCCCAATAAACACGTGCGCTGCCAGCTATCATTTTTGTCGATAAAGAAAGCGTTGTGGCCGGGCGCACTGGTCAGTGGCGCGGTGCTGTTATCGGCGCTGGGTGCGTCTTATGCCCAGACTGCACCCAGCGCCACTGATGAGCGTGCTCGCATTCGCCACGAGCGCCAAGCGATTGATCAGACGCTGAATCACGCCCAAGCCGCCTGTTATCAGCGCTTTGCGGTGGAAGATTGTTTGCGCCAAGCGCGCCAAACTGCACGCACCGCGCACACCAATTTGCGCCAGCAAGAAACGGTGCTCAACGAGGCACAGCGCCGCCAGCGCGCTGCCCAGCGCTTGGCCGATATTGCCCAGCGTGAGCGCAATCGCCCGGTGCCAGTGCCGATAGCGCCCCGACTGGCAGAAGCGCCGCGCACCGAGGCAGCAAAGAGTGGTGCCGAGCGCGATCTGCAAGCGCGCCAACGCGCCCGTCAGCAGCAGCAAAAGCGCCAAGCGCACCAAGCCAGTCAGGCTGAAGCGGTGTCCGCCCAAGCGGCTAAAGCCGCCCATGCCCGCCAGCAGCGCGAGGCCAAAAATGCCGCTGCTGCCCAGCGGCGGGCGCGACTGTTGCAGTCGCAAGCCGACGCTGCCGCACGGCGCGTGCCAGCAGCGCCGCTGTCGCCAGCGCACTGAGTTACAAGAATTTAGTGGATGCCCTGCAAGTCGGAGAAAAGCATTTTTTTCTTCTCGGGCAGTGGTGCTTCAATTTTGACGATGACGATGGACAGGTTGTCGCCACCGCCATGCGCGCGGTCACGGGCTTTTTCGATCAAAAATTCGGTGGCCTCGCGCGGTGTCAGCGCCTCCACCACCGAGGCCAGTTCTTCGGGCGAAAAGTAGTGCCACACACCGTCGCTGCAAGCCATCAGTACGTCGCCCGGCTGCACTTGGGCAATAAAGTGCGTGCCCAGCGGCGGATCGCTTTCGGTGCCTAGGCAGCCGACCAAAATGTTGGAGTGGGGGTGGGTGTTGGCTTCGCTCTCGGTCAGCTCGCCGCGATCGACCAGCGCTTGCACGTAAGAGTGGTCGCTGGTGCGATACACCATCTGGCCGCCATGAAAGTGGTAGATGCGCGAATCACCAACATGCACCCAATGGCAGTCGCCGCGCGGATTAATCAAAAAAGCCGCGATGGTGCTGTGCGGCTCTTCCTCGGATGTAATGGCGGTCAGGCGGATAACGATATGCGCTTCTTGCACCATATGCGCCAGCAAGGTGGCTGCCTCATCGTGGTCGGGTGAATAGCGCTCGAACAATTGGCGCGCCGTCATCATCACCTGGTCAGACGCTTTGCGCCCGCCGCTGCGCCCGCCCATGCCATCGGCCAGCACGCTGAGCACGCAGCCGTTGAAGCGCTGGTGCGACAGCAACGCTACCTGATCTTGTTGATACTCGCGGTCTCCTTTGTGGATACCGGTTGATGCCGTCAGGCGAAATGATTTGGACATGCTGGGATTTTGCAGATGGCTTACCAGAGCTTCCACCACGGCGCGGTCGATTCTTGCGGTGCGCCACTGCCGGCGGGGTAGCTGGCATCCATGATGCGCTGGGTGTCATCGCGCAGCTGCGTCATGCCCAGAGCGTCATACGACTTGACCAAAATTTGCAGCGCTTCTTGCTGTGCCGGCACATTTTGGTAATCGGCCAGCGCCGTTTGTGCGCGGCCGATAGCGGCAACGTAGGCACCGCGCTGGTAGTAGTAACGCGCTACATGCACCTCATACTGCGCCAGTGAGTTGACGATATAGGTCATGCGCTGGCGTGCATCGGGGGTGTAACCCGAGTCGGGAAAGCGCTGCGTCAGCTCCCGAAACGACTCAAACGAATCTTTGGCGGCTTTTTGGTCGCGCTCGGACAGGTCTTGCTTGGAGATCCAGCCAAACATGCCCAGCTCGTCGTTGAAGTTCACCAAGCCTTTGAGGTACAGCGCGTAATCGAGCGCTGGGCTGGCCGGATGCAGCTTGATAAAGCGATCTAGGGCGGCGATAGCCTGGGCTTTTTCACCGCTTTTGTAATGGGCATAAGCTTTGTCCAATTGGGCTTGCTGGGCCAGCGGCGTGCCGGCGGCGCGGCCCTCAAGCTTTTCGAGCAGTGGCACCGCTTTATCGTAGCTGCCGCCGGTGAGCTCTTCTTGGGCTTCAGAATAGATGCGCTCGGGCGTCCAGCTAGCGGTTTTGTCTGTAGGAGTGCTGGAGCAGCCCACTGCGAGCACGCAGGCGGCCAGCACGGCAGGGTAAATTGCAAAGGTCGCAAGGGGCGCACGCAGCATGGCAGGCAGCTTTCTGGCAATAAAAGGCATGGGGAGTGTGTCTGAGGGGGCGAAAGCCGAAAAAATGATTGTAGCGGGCAGCCTTTCTACAATGGCGCGATGTTTGTTCACCTGCGCCTGCACACCGAGTTTTCCGTCGTTGACGGAACCAATCGCATCGACGATACCGCCAAAACGGCGGCTGCTGACGGCCAACCGGCCTTGGCCATCACTGATTTCAACAACCTCTTTGGTGCCATCAAATTTTACAAAGCGGCGCGTGGCAAGGGCGTCAAGCCGCTGCTAGGCGCTGAAATTTTGCTCGACAGCGAAAGCACTGCCGCGCCGTCGCGCATCATCCTGTTGGTGCAGAACACGCAGGGCTACCTGAACCTGTCTGAGCTGCTGGCGCGCGCTTGGACGCGCAATCTGGTCAAAAACCAAGCCGTCTGCAGCTGGGACTGGCTGCAAGAGTTGGGCGGCGGGCTGATCGTGCTGGCCGGCGCGCAGGCCGGGCCGGTCGGCCAAGCGCTGGTGCGCGGCGACGTGGCCGGTGCCGAGGCGCTGGCGCTGCGTTTGGCGGCGTTGTTTCCGCAGCGTTTTTATATCGAGCTACAGCGCGCCAGCCGCCCGGACGACGAAAGCCACGTCATCGCCGCCGTGCAATTGGCCGCGCGCCTGAATCTGCCGGTGGTCGCCACGCACCCGGTGCAGTTCGCCACCGAGGAAGATTACGAGGCGCACGAAGCGCGCGTCTGTATTGCCGAGGGCGACATGCTGGGCAACCAGCGCCGCGTGCGCCGTTTTACGCGCGACCAATATTTCAAATCCAGCGCAGAAATGCAGGCGCTGTTTGCCGATGTGCCAACGGCGCTGGCCAATACGGTCGAAATCGCCCGGCGCTGCAACCTGACGCTGGTGCTGGGCAAGCCGCAGTTGCCCAATTTTCCGATTCCAGCCGTCAATGGCGAAGTGCTGTCGGTGGACGCGTACTTTCGCTATGTGTCGCTAGAAGGGCTGGAAGACCGGCTGCTGCACCGGTATCCGCAAGAAGAAAAGCGCAACGCCCAGCGCCCGCGCTATTTGGAGCGGCTCGAATTTGAGCTGACGACGATTTTGAAGATGGGCTTTCCGGGCTATTTTTTGATCGTCGGCGACTTCATTCAGTGGGCCAAAAACAATGGCTGCCCGGTGGGGCCGGGGCGCGGCTCGGGTGCCGGCTCGCTGGTGGCGTATGCGCTAAAGATTACCGACCTCGACCCGCTGGAATACAACCTGCTGTTTGAGCGATTTTTGAACCCCGAGCGCGTGTCGATGCCCGACTTTGACATCGACTTTTGCCAGTCCAACCGCGACCGGGTGATTGACTATGTCAAGGACAAGTACGGCAAAAACGCCGTCAGCCAAATTGCCACCTTCGGCACGATGGCAGCGCGCGCGGCGATTCGCGACGTGGGGCGCGTGCTGGACATGGGCTACACCTTTTGCGATGGCATCAGCAAGCTAATTCCCAACAAACCCGGCCAGCACATCACCATTGCCGGCGCGATTGAGGCCGAGCCGGTGCTGGCCGAGCGGCTGGAGAAAGAAGACGAAGTCAAAACGCTGCTGGCATTGGCGCAAAAGCTCGAAGGCATGACGCGCAACATCGGTATGCACGCCGGCGGGGTGTTGATTGCGCCGGGCAAGCTGACCGATTTTTGCCCGCTCTACCAGCAGCCCGGTAGCGAATCAGCCGTCAGCCAGTACGACAAGGACGACGTCGAAGCCATTGGCTTGGTCAAGTTTGACTTTTTGGGCTTGGCGACGTTGACGATTCTGGAGATTGCGCGCCAATTCATCAGCCAGCGCCATCCGGACAAAAAGGACTTTGCCTTCGAGGACATTGCCCTGAACGATGAGAAAACCTATCGGCTGTTTTCAGAAGGCAAAACCGAAGCAGTGTTCCAGTTTGAAAGCCGGGGAATGCAGGGGATGTTGAAAGAAGCGCGACCCTCGCGGCTGGAAGACCTGATTGCGCTCAACGCGCTGTACCGCCCCGGCCCGATGGACTTGATTCCCAGCTTCGTCAACCGCAAGCACGGCAAAGAAGAAGTCGAATACCCGCACCCGCTGGTGGCCGAGATGCTGTCAGAGACCTACGGCATCATGGTGTACCAAGAGCAGGTGATGCAGACGGCGCAGATTTTGGGCGGCTACTCGCTCGGCGGTGCCGACATGCTGCGCCGTGCCATGGGCAAGAAAAAGCCCGAAGAAATGGCCGAACACCGCAGCATTTTTCGCGACGGTGCGGGCAAAAATGGCCTATCCATCGAAAAAGCCGACGAAGTTTTCGACTTGATGGAGAAGTTTGCAGGCTACGGCTTTAACAAGTCGCACGCTGCTGCTTATTCGCTGCTGGCCTATCACACTGGCTGGCTCAAAGTGCACTACACGGCGGAGTTTTTCTGCGCCAACATGACGGTGGAAATGGACGACACCGACAAGCTAAAGGTGTTGCTGGAGGATGCGAAAAAGAACTTCGGCATCAGCTTTGAAGCGCCGGACGTCAACAGCGGCAACTACCGCTTTGAGCCGATTACCAACAAAAGCATTCGCTACGGCTTGGGCGCCGTCAAAGGCACCGGCCAAGCCGCCATTGAAGCCATCATTGCCGCCCGCGAAGGGCGCGGCGACGGCCCGCAAGGCAGCACCAGCGGCCCGTTTCAAAGCCTGTTTGACTTTTGCCTGCGGGTGGAGCGCACCAAAATCAACAAGCGCACGGTGGACGCCCTCATCAAAGCCGGTGCGTTTGACTCCGTACACCCCAACCGCGCCGCGCTGGTGGCATCCATTGACCGGGCGTTCGAGTTCTCCGCCGCCGCGCTGGCCAACGTCAACCAAGGCGGGCTGTTTGACCTGATGGGCGACGACGCGCAAGGCTCCAGCAGCCAAGAGCCAGAGTTGGCTGACGTACCGCCGTGGGGCGTCAAAGAGCGCCTGACCTTTGAAAAACCCGCGCTGGGCTTTTATTTGTCGGGCCACCTGTTTGACGAAGTGGCGCGCGAAGTCGGTCGCTTTGTGCGCACACGCATTAGCGATTTGACCGATAGCCGCGAGATTCAGACCGTGGCCGGCATCGTCAGCGGCTTTCGCGTAGTCAATGGGATGCGCGGCAAGCAGGGCATTTTTGTGCTGGACGACACCTCGGCGCAGGTCGAGGCCTCGGCCAGCGAGGCGGTCATCAACACCTACCGCGATTTACTGAAAGAGGACGAGCTGGTCATCGTCGCTGGCCGCTTGCAGCCGGGGCGCAATGGTTTTGAGGCGCGCTTTATCGTCCAGCAGGTGTGGGATTTAGCGACGGCGCGCAGCCGCTTTGGCAAATATTTGCATCTGAACGTAGGGGATAAGTCGCCAGATATCGCTGCCTTGCTGCGCGAACACCCCAGCCGGCGCGAAGCCAGCGAACAGGGCGAGGCGCAAGTGCACGGCCTCAAAGTGCGCTTGGGCGTGCGCTGTCCTGGGGCCGATGGCGTGGTGGTGGCGGCGGATTTGCAATTGGGCGAAGCGCACCGCACTTATCCGACCGATGCTGCTTTATTGGCTTGGGGGGCGCAGGCCGGTGATGGCTTGGCCACGATTATTTATGACTGATCTCCTGACTCCTGCAACCGCCGCCGCGCATGGCTAGAATGAATTTCATGGCAACAAAACCACCTTCCTCTCCCCGCGTGCCGGTTGTGCAGCTGCCATCACCGGACGGCGATGTTTCCGTCGTGCTGGAGCGGCGCACCGAAAAAGCCAAGCCGCCGCAGATGTACCAGGTGCTGATGCTCAACGATGACTTCACACCGATGGAGTTTGTCGTGGTCATCTTGCAAGAGTTTTTTAACAAAGACCGTGAGGCAGCAACGCAAATCATGCTCAAGATCCATTTGGACGGCAAAGGCGTGTGCGGCGTGTATTCGCGCGACATTGCGGCCACCAAAGTCGATCAAGTTTTAGACGCTGCCCACAAAGCCGGCCATCCGCTGCAATGTATTAGCGAGCCGGTTGAATAAACCGCTGCTCATCCCTAGATAGAGCCACTGACCCCCATCCTGCCCCCACCTTCTCACGCAAGCACCAAGGAGTTCATATGATTGCCCAAGAACTGGAAGTAAGCTTGCACATGGCCTTTGTAGAGGCCCGCCAGCAGCGCCACGAGTTCATTACTGTGGAGCATTTGCTGCTTGCATTGCTCGACAACCCCAGCGCCGCCGAAGTGCTGCGCGCTTGCTCTGCCAACATTGATGATTTGCGCAGCTCGCTGGCCAACTTCATTAAAGACAACACCCCGCAAGTCGCTGGTGTCGATGAGGTCGATACCCAGCCGACGCTGGGTTTTCAGCGCGTGATTCAGCGCGCCATCATGCATGTGCAGTCCACCGGCAACGGCAAAAAAGAAGTCAACGGTGCCAATGTGCTGGTGGCGATTTTTGGCGAGAAAGACTCGCACGCCGTCTATTACCTGCACCAGCAGGGCGTGACGCGCTTGGACGTGGTCAACTTTATTGCCCACGGCATCAAAAAAGGCGAGCCGCCCGAGCCAGTCAAGGGTGCCGAAGGCGCTGGCGAAGGCGAAGACGGCGCTGCGGCCAACGAAAAGGCCGAAAAAGCCTCGCCGCTGGAGCAGTTCACGCAAAACCTGAACCAGCTGGCCAAAGACGGCAAGATTGACCCGCTGATTGGCCGCCATTTCGAGGTCGAGCGCACCATCCAAATTTTGTGCCGCCGCCGCAAAAACAACCCGCTGCTGGTCGGCGAGGCCGGCGTCGGCAAAACCGCGATTGCCGAGGGCTTGGCTTGGCGCATCACCCAAGGCGATGTACCTGAAATTCTGGCTGAGGCTGTGGTGTATTCGCTCGACATGGGCGCGCTGCTGGCCGGCACCAAGTACCGGGGCGACTTTGAGCAGCGCTTGAAAGGCGTGCTCAAGTCGCTGAAAGACAAGCCCCATGCTGTCCTGTTCATCGACGAAATCCACACGCTGATTGGTGCCGGTGCAGCCTCGGGCGGCACGATGGATGCCTCCAACCTGCTCAAACCCGCGCTGTCGAATGGCACGCTCAAGTGCATTGGCGCCACCACTTTCACCGAGTACCGGGGCATCTTTGAAAAAGACGCCGCCCTGTCGCGCCGCTTCCAAAAGGTCGATATCGTCGAGCCGACAGTGCAAGAAACTGTGGACATTCTGAAAGGCCTGAAGTCGCGCTTTGAAGAGCACCACAGCGTCAAATATTCGACCTCTGCCCTGCAAGCGGCAGCCGAGCTGAGCGCCAAGTACATCAACGACCGCCATTTGCCCGATAAGGCGATTGACGTGATCGACGAGGCCGGCGCGGCCCAGCGCATCATGGTCGCCAGCAAGCGCAAAAAGACCATTGGCAAGACCGAAATTGAAGAAATCGTTGCCAAAATTGCCCGCATTCCCCCGGCCAACGTCTCTAACGACGACCGGGGCAAGCTGCAAGTGCTAGAGCGCGACCTGAAAAGCGTGGTGTTCGGCCAAGACAAAGCACTCGAAGTGCTGGCCTCAGCCGTCAAGATGGCGCGCTCGGGACTGGGCAAGCCCAATAAACCGATTGGCTCGTTCTTGTTCAGCGGCCCCACGGGCGTGGGCAAGACCGAAGCGGCCAAGCAGCTGGCCTACATCTTGGGTATTGAGCTGATCCGCTTTGACATGTCCGAGTACATGGAGCGCCACGCCGTCAGCCGCATGATTGGCGCGCCGCCGGGCTATGTCGGTTTTGACCAAGGTGGCCTGCTGACCGAAGCCATCACCAAAAAGCCCCACGCCGTACTGCTGCTGGACGAAATCGAAAAAGCGCACCCGGACATCTTCAACGTGCTGCTGCAGGTGATGGACCACGGCACGCTGACCGACAACAACGGGCGCAAGGCCGACTTCCGCAACGTCATCATCATCATGACCACCAACGCCGGTGCCGAGACGATGAACAAAGCGACCATCGGCTTCAACAACCCGCGCCAAGCGGGCGACGAGATGGTCGATATCAAGCGCCTGTTTACGCCCGAGTTCCGCAACCGCCTCGACGCTATCGTCGGCTTTAAGGCGCTGGACGAAAACGTCATCTTGCGCGTGGTGGATAAATTCTTGCTGGAGCTGGAGCAGCAACTGGCGGAGAAGAAGGTCGAAGTCACCTTTACCGACGCTTTGCGCAAGCACTTGGCGAAGAAGGGGTTCGATCCGCTGATGGGCGCACGCCCGATGCAGCGCCTGATCCAAGACACCATTCGCCGCGCGCTGGCCGACGAATTGCTGTTTGGCCGCCTGACCGACGGTGGCCGCCTGACGGTGGACATCAAACTGGGCACCGACGACAAGGGCGCAGAAACTTCGGAAGTGCTGTTGGACATCCAGCCGCTGACGAAAAAAGAGCGCGCCACCAAAGCCGAGCCGACTGAGCCGCAAGAGGCCACGGCGGGTTAATCAACACGCATAGAAGAAGAAAACAAAGGCCGACAACCGCAGGGTTGCCGGCCTTTTTAATGAAATTCACTATGGTTTTAATAGCTACTAGCGCCCGTATTTAAAGGGCTAGAGGCCAAAATCATGCATATTTTTAGTGTTTTTTCTGTGTTTTTGCTGTTTTAGGACGCTCTCGGGCGCTGCACTTATGTCCCACACCTTTCTTTGGCACGACTACGAAACCTTTGGCATCGACACCCGGCGCGACCGCCCGGCGCAGTTTGCCGCCATCCGCACCGACGCGCAGCTGAACGAAATCGGCGAGCCGCTGATGCTGTATTGCCAGCCCAGCAACGACTATTTGCCCAGCCCCGAGTCGTGCTTGATCACCGGCATCACGCCGCAAATCGCGTGGCAGCGCGGCGTCACCGAGCGCGAGTTTGCGCAGCGCATCGAAAAAGAGATGGCCCAGCTCGGCACCATCAGCGTCGGCTACAACAGCATCCGGTTTGACGACGAGGTCACGCGCTTCATGTTTTGGCGCAACCTGATGGATCCGTATGCGCGCGAGTGGCAAAACCAATGTGGTCGCTGGGATTTGATGGATGTGGTGAGGATGGTGTTTGCGCTGCGCCCGGACGGCATTAACTGGCCGACCAAAGAAGACGGCACGCACAGCTTCAAGCTAGAAGACCTGACCCGCGCCAATGGCTTGGCGCACGAGGCGGCGCACGATGCGCTCTCAGACGTGCGCGCCACGATTGCGCTGGCGCGTTTGGTGCGCCAGCACCAGCCCAAATTGTTTGACTTTGCGCTGGCGCTGCACAAAAAAGACCGCGTCGCCGCTGAATTGCACCTGCCCGCAGTCGCCGCCAACGCACGGCCTTTTTTGCACGTTTCCGGCATGTTCAGCGCCGAGCGCGGCTGTCTGGCGGTGATGTGGCCGCTGGCCAGCCATCCAACCAACAAGAACGAAATCATCGCTTGGGACTTGGCGCAAGACCCGAGCGAGCTGGCCACCTTGAGCGTCGAGCAACTGCGTCTGCGCATGTTCACCCGCAGCGCCGATTTGCCCGAAGGCGTCAAGCGCTTGCCGATCAAAACCATCCACCTGAACAAATCGCCGATGGTGGTGGGCAATCTGAAAACGCTCTCCCCAGAGATGGCGCAGCGCTGGGCTATCGACATGGATGCCGCGCTGGCACACGCCGCTATCGCCCGCGACTTGCCGGATATGAGTGCGTTGTGGGCGGCGGTATTTGCCCGCCAGCCCGAGCCGGGCGCACCAACCGACCCCGAGCAGGATTTGTACGCCGGCTTTGTCGGCAACGGCGACCGCCACCGCTTGAACGAGCTGCGCGCGATGAGCGCGGCGCAGTTAGCGCACGCCAAAACCAGCTTTGACGACCCGCGCCTGACGGAGTTGCTGTGGCGCTACCGGGCGCGCAATTTTGCCGACACGCTCTCGCCCGAGGAGCAACAGCGCTGGGAGGCGCACCGCAGCGCCTGCCTGATTGACGGCGCTGGCGGCGCGCGCACGGCAGAAAAGCTGTTGGCGCAAATCGACGAGCTGTCAGAAACCGCCGACGAGCGCGGGCAAGACATCTTGGGCGAGCTGTACGACTACGCATCAGCGATTGCGCCGGAGCGGTGAAAAAGTACAGCGCAACGAAGACAGCGCAATGCTGTCAACAACGATTCAGTAGATTCCTTAAAAACCTCCCAGCCCATAAAAGCCAGGAGGTTGATGCGTGTTTTTACGTGGACATCTGCTCAATCATCACAGCACCAAAGCCCGAACAACTGACTTGGCGCGCGCCGTCCATCAGGCGCGCAAAGTCGTAAGTGACTTGCTTGCTGGCGATGGCTTTTTTCATGGCGCTGATGATTACGTCGGCGGCTTCGGTCCAGCCGATGTGGCGCAGCATCATTTCAGCCGACAAAATTTCTGAGCCGGGGTTGACGTAGTCTTTGCCAGCGTACTTGGGCGCGGTGCCGTGGGTGGCTTCAAACATGGCGATGGTGTCGCTCATGTTGGCACCGGGTGCAATACCAATGCCGCCGACCTGCGCCGCCAGCGCGTCAGAGATGTAGTCACCGGTCAAATTCATGGTGGCAATCACCGAATACTCGGCTGGGCGCAGCAGCACTTGCTGCAAGAAAGCATCGGTAATGCTGTCTTTGATGGTGATGACTTTGCCGGTTTTCGGGTTTTTGAAGCTCATCCACGGGCCTTCGTCGATCAAAGCCGCGCCAAACTCTTTCGCTGCCAAGCCATACGCCCAGTCGCGGAATGCGCCTTCGGTGAACTTCATGATGTTGCCCTTGTGCACGATGGTGACGCTGGGCTTGTCGTGGTCAATGGCATATTGGATGGCTTTGCGCACCAAGCGCTCAGTACCTTCGCGCGAGATGGGTTTGACGCCAATGCCCGAGGTCAGCGGAAAGCGAATTTTGTTGGTGCCCAGCTCGTCTTGCAAAAACTGGATGAGTTTTTTGGCGTTGTCGCTGCCGGCTTCAAACTCGATACCGGCGTAAATGTCTTCCGAGTTCTCGCGGAAGATGGCCATGTTGGTTTTGTGCGGGTCTTTCAAAGGCGAGGGCACGCCTTCAAAGTATTGGATCGGGCGCAGGCAGACGTACAAATCCAGCTCTTGGCGCAGCGTGACATTCAGCGAGCGGATGCCGCCGCCGACCGGCGTGGTCAGCGGGCCTTTGATGGAGACGACGCAGTCTTTGATGGCGTGGACGGTTTCGTCGGGCAGCCAGACATCAGCGCCATAAACGCGGGTGGACTTTTCGCCAGCAAACACTTCCATCCAATGGATTTTCTTTTGGCCGCCATAGGCCTTGGCCACCGCGGCATCGACCACTTTGATCATCACCGGGGTGATGTCGGCACCGACGCCATCGCCTTCAATGAAGGCAATGATTGGCTCGTCGGGCACGTTGAGCGACATATCGGCGTTGACGGTGATTTTGTGGCCTTCGGCGGGCACTTGGATGTGCTGGTAGCGGGTCATGGGCAAAAGTCTCCAGTGGGATTAAAAAATCAAAGAATCAAAAAAATTAAAAATGTAGCGGGCAAAAAAAACGGACTACAGGCAAAGCAACTGTAGTCCGTAGGTGAGCGCTTAACGCTCAGAGCGTATCAAAACGCGTTTTGGCTCAACCAAGCACGGTGGCCAGCGCTGCGTTCAGGGTGGGGCTGGGGCGCATCACCGCTTCCAGCTTGGCCGCGTCGGGCAGGTAGTAGCCGCCAATATCTGCCGGCTTGCCTTGCACTTCCAGCAGCTCGGCCAGGATGGCAGCCTCGTTGTCGGCCAGTTGCTTGGCCAGCGGGGCAAACTGCTTGGCCAGCGCCGCGTCTTCGGTTTGCGCCGCCAGCTCTTGCGCCCAGTACAGCGCCAGATAAAACTGGCTGCCACGGTTGTCCAACTGGCCGGTTTTGGGCGAGGGGTTCTTGTTGTTGTCGAGCAGCTTGCCAGTGGCAGCGTCCAGCGCTTTGGACAGCACGGTAGCTTTGGCGTTGCCGGTTTTCAGACCCAAGTCTTCCAGCGACACGGCCAGTGCCAAAAATTCGCCCAGCGAGTCCCAGCGCAGGTGGTTTTCTTCCACCAGTTGCTGCACGTGCTTAGGCGCGGAGCCGCCCGCGCCGGTTTCGTACATACCGCCACCCGCCATCAACGGCACGATGGACAGCATCTTGGCCGAGGTGCCCAGTTCCATGATCGGGAACAGGTCGGTCAGGTAGTCGCGCAGGATGTTGCCGGTGGCGCTGATGGTGTCTTGGCCACGGATCACGCGCTCCAGCGTGTAACGCATGGCGCGCACTTGGCTCATGATTTGGATATCAAGGCCGGTGGTGTCGTGCTCGTGCAGGTACATCTTGACCTTGGTGATCAACTGCGCCTCGTGCGGGCGGTAAGCGTCCAGCCAGAACACCACCGGCATACCCGAGTTGCGCGCGCGGTTGACGGCCAGCTTGACCCAGTCGCGGATCGCAGCGTCTTTGACCTGGCACATGCGCCAGATATCGCCTTGTTCGACGTTTTGCGACAGCAGCACTTCGCCGGTGGCCAAGTCGGTGATGTTGGCGACGCCGTCTTCGGTGATTTCAAAGGTTTTGTCGTGCGAGCCGTATTCTTCAGCTTGCTGCGCCATCAGGCCGACGTTGGGCACGGTGCCCATAGTGCGCGGGTCAAACGCGCCGTGCCACTTGCAGAAATTGATGATTTCTTGGTAGATGCGGGCAAAGGTCGATTCAGGCATCACCGCCTTCACGTCCTTCAAGCGGCCGTCCGCGCCCCACATCTTGCCGCCGTTGCGAATCATCGCCGGCATCGACGCATCGACAATGATGTCGTTGGGCGAGTGGAAGTTAGTAATGCCCTTGGCCGAATCGACCATCGCCAACTCAGGGCGAGTCGCGTGGCAGGCGTGCAGGTCTTTCAGCACCTCTTCGCGCTGGGCGGTGGGCAGCGTGGCGACTTTTTCGTACAAATTGGCCATGCCGTTGTTGACGTTGACACCCAACTCGTCAAACAGCTTGCCGTGCTTGGCAAAGGCTTCGCGGTAAAAAATCTTCACGCAGTGACCAAACACGATGGGGTGCGAGACCTTCATCATCGTCGCCTTGACGTGCAGCGAGAACATCACGCCGGTCTTGTGCGCGTCTTCAATTTCTTTTTCGTAGAAAGCCACCAGCGCTTTCTTGCTCATGAACATGCTGTCGATGATTTCGCGGTCCAGCAGCGCCACTTTTTGCTTGAGCACCACGGTTTTGCCGCTCTTGGTGATCAGCTCCATCTTCACATCGCGGCTGCGGTCTAACGTGATGGATTTTTCGCCGTGGTAGAAGTCGCCGCTGTGCATGTGCGAGACGTGCGAGCGCGACGCTTGGCTCCACTCGGCCATGCTGTGCGGGTTTTTGCGGGCGTATTCTTTGACGGCTTTGGGCGCGCGGCGGTCGGAGTTGCCCTCGCGCAGCACCGGATTGACAGCGCTACCGATGCACTTGGCGTAGCGCGCGCGGATGGCTTTGTCTTCGTCGCTTTTGGGGTCTTCTGGGTAGTCGGGCAGGGCGTAGCCCTTGGACTGCAGCTCTTTAATGCAAGCGACCAACTGACCGACCGAGGCGCTGATGTTGGGCAGCTTGATGATGTTGACATCGGGGCTGAGCGTCTTTTTGCCCAGCTCGGACAGGGTGTGCGGCACTTTTTGGTCGTCGCGCAAAAACTCGGGAAACTCGCCCAGCACGCGGGCTGCAACGGAGATATCACTTTCAGTGACTTCGATGCCAGCGGGCGCTGCAAAAGCGCGAACAATCGGCAGAAAAGAAGCCGTGGCCAAGCGAGGAGCCTCGTCGGTCAGGGTGTAGATGATGGTGGGTTGCTGGGTGCTCATCGTTTGCCTCGGAAAATTGGCTATAGAAACCACCGGCAGAGCCATCAACCGGCGGCAGTGCTCAGACATCAGCGTGGGTTTCGCGCTCTGTCTGACGCACCGTTTTACAACGGAATGTCATCATACAAAATTACCATCCACACCCAACGCGCTTTGGCCGCATTTTTGTTGAAAGTCCCTGCTTATGACCACATCTGGCGTTTTTTCTGATGTTTTGCACTGGCGCGCTGTGGCGGCCAAGTCGGTTGCGGGCGCTGCGCTGCTGTGCGCGGCATCGCTGGTTGCGGCGCAGGAAGCGCCGCAACTGAACCTGCCGCGCGCCGAGCTGACGGCTGGCATGCACCGCATCGACGCGCAAGTGGCGCAGTCGCCGCAAGAGCGCCAAATCGGCCTGATGCACCGCCAAAAAATGCCGCCGCACGAGGGCATGTTGTTCGTCTTTGAGCAACCCGCCACCCAGTGCTTTTGGATGAAAAACACCCCGCTGGCGCTCACGGCGGCCTTTGTCGCTGACGACGGCACCATCGTCAACTTGGCCGATATGCAGCCCAACGACACCGCCTCGCACTGCAGCGCCCAGCCGGTGCGCTATGTGCTGGAGATGAACCAAGGCTGGTTTGCGCAGAAGAAACTGAAGGCCGGCTTCAAACTGAGCGGCGCGCCGTTCAGGGCTAAATAAATTGATAGCTGCTAGCGCACGTATCTATTGGCTTTGAATGACAAAAGCATCTGAAACGCTTTAAATGCGGGCGCTAGCAGCTATCAAAAATACGCGCGAGCACTTATTACTAAAAAAAAGCGCCTTGCTGTGAGCCTCACAGCCCCCCCGCCGACGCCCTTGAACTTCTCCACAAACGCCGCGATTTTTTCAAACACGGTTTGCTTTTTGGTGAGGTACTGCGGGTTCAGCGGGCTCATTTTGGGCAGCACCGCGTTCAGCTGCGTACCGTTGTCGCTGGCAAACTCGCGCTTGAGTGAGTTGGTGATGTAGCGCTTGGCCGCATCGGCATTGAGTTTTTCCTCGTCGATCAGCGCTTGGGCTTCACGTTGTTGCTCGGTCTGGGCGAACTGAAAGAAGGCATCGATTACGCTGGCCTTATCGAGCAGCTGATCCAAGTTGGTCTGTTGGATAAAGTCCACCACCAGCCCCTCTTTGGCGCGGTTGCCCAAGCTGGCGCGCACCATGCGGCGCACGTCTTCCAACAGCGTCGCCTTGTCTTTGCGCTGTTGGTGGCTCTCAAAAATCAACGCCAAGATGTAGTCCAGATTGATCTCTTGGGATTTGAGCAAATCCACCTCAAACACCACATCGCTCCAGTCGATGCTCGATGGGTCTTTGTCTCCACTTTGCTTTTCTTTGCGCAGCCAGTCGCGCACGTCGTTGTAGGTGGAGCGGTAGTCCTGCACCTTGCGCTCAGGCGGCAGGGTGACGGCTTGCAGCGCCTGCACATCCGCATCGCTCAGATGGTGCTGGGCCTGAAACGCTTGCACGGCGGCGGCATCGGTTAAATCCACTGCCTGCAAAGCCTTCAGGCTGGCAAATTCATCGTAGTTTTGCAGCACGTTTTCTAGCCGCAAATACTCGCCAAACAGCTTGGCAAAGGCTTTTTTATCAGCCTCTTTTTCAATCGCCGCCGGGTCAGGAAAGTGCTCCTCCAGCTCTTTAACCACCTCGACAAAGCCGCGCCGCGCGACACCGGTGGCCACGTCGGTAAAACCGTCCATGTATTCGCGGTAGCTTTTTTCCAGCACCACGTTTTTGGTGTTTTTGTCGCCAAACAGCGTGATGGCATCCACCGTAGCCTGCTCCAAATCGCGAAAGGTGACGATGTTGCCGAAGGTTTTGGTGGCATCAAAAATGCGGTTGGTGCGCGAATACGCCTGCATCAGCCCGTGGTAGCGCAGGTTTTTATCGACAAACAGCGTGTTCAGCCGGGGCGCATCAAAACCCGTCAAAAACATGCCCACCACAATCAACAAATCAATCTCTTGGGCTTTGACCTGCTTGGCCAGATCGCGGTAATAGTTTTGAAAGCCGTTGCTGTCCACGCTGAAATTGGTTTTGAACAGCGCGTTGTAATCGGCAATCGCTGCGTCCAAAAACTCTTTGGCGCTGGTGTTCATGGCCGACACCTCAAAGCTCTCATCTTGAATGTCGCCAATCGCGTCCTGCGCCTCGTTGGCGGCAAACGAGAAAATGGTGGCCACGCGCAGCGGCTGGTCGCTGCCCTGTTGCAGCGCTTTGAAGCACTCGTAATACAGCTTGGCCGCATCCACGCTGCTGACGGCCAACATAGCGTTAAAGCCTTTGGCGCCCGGTTTCAAGCGGTGGGTTTTTTGGCGGTAGTGGCCCAGGATGTACTGCGTAATCTCGCGGATGCGCTCGGGGTGCAGTAAGGCTTGTTTGTTCTCGGCGGCGCTGAGTTTCTTTTCGTCCTGCTCGCTTTCAATCGCTTTGAACTGCGGGCGCACATCGTTGTAATCGACCTTGAATTTGAGCACCTTCTCATCGCGAATCGCATCGGTAATCACATAAGCATGCAGCTCGCGGCCAAACACGCTGGCGGTGGTTTCTGCGCCCAGCGCGTTTTGCGGAAAAATGGGCGTGCCGGTAAAACCAAACTGGTAGAACTTTTTGAATTTCTTTTTCAGGTTCTTTTGCGCCTCGCCAAACTGGCTGCGGTGGCATTCGTCAAAAATAAACACCACCTGCTGGCTGTAAATGGGCAGATTGGCTTCGCTTTTGATGAGATGGTTAAGCTTTTGAATAGTGGTGACAATGATTTTGTTGTCGTCCTTGTCCAAATTGCGTTTCAGCCCCGCCGTGCTGTCTGAGCCATTGACACTGTCGGGCGAAAAGCGCTGGTACTCCTTCATCGTTTGGTAATCTAGGTCTTTTCTATCGACGACAAAAAACACCTTGTCGATAAAATCCAGCTCCGTGGCCAGCCGCGCGGCTTTAAAACTGGTCAACGTCTTACCCGAGCCGGTGGTGTGCCAAATAAATCCGCCACTTTCCGCCGTGCTCCAGTTTTTGGCCTCAAAGCTGCTTTTGATCTTCCACAAAATGCGCTCAGTGGCGGCAATCTGGTAGGGGCGCATCACCAGCAGCGTGTTGCTGACATCAAACACCGCATAGCGCAGCAGCACCTTCAGCAGCGTTTCTTTCTGAAAAAACGTGGCCGTAAAATCTTTTAAATCTTTGATCAGGCCATTATCAGCCTTGGCCCAGTGCATGCTGAAATCAAAGCTGTTTTTATTGCGCTGCGTGGTATTGGCAAAGTAGCGGCTGTCCGTGCCATTCGAGATCACAAACAACTGCAAGTATTTGAACAGCGATTGCGCGCTGTTAAAACTCTCTTTGCTGTAGCGATGCACTTGGTTAAAGGCTTCGCGAATGGCCACGCCGCGCCTTTTCAGCTCCACCTGCACCAGCGGCAAGCCGTTGACCAAAATGGTCACGTCGTAGCGGTTGGCGTGCGTGCCGGTTTGCTCAAACTGCTGGATGACTTGCAGCCGGTTGCGGGCTATGTGCTTTTTGTCGAACAGGTAAATGTTTTGAATGCGCCCATCGTCAAACACAAAATCATGCACATAGTCGTCATGCACCTTGCGTGTTTTGTCCACGATGCCTTCGCTGGGGGCATCCAGCCACGTCGTTACAAAGCGCTGCCATTCCGCATCGGCAAACTGCACATTGTTCAGCGCCTGCAATTGCACGCGCACATTGGCCAGCAGCTTTTCCGGCGTATTCAGGCCGGGCACAAACTCATAGCCTTGGTTCACCAAATCTTGAATTAGCTCACGCTCTAGGGCTTCTTCGGTTTGGTAGCCTTCGGCCGCTTTCCATTCTGCAGTGTATTTATCCAGAACAATAAAGTTTTTGGATTCGGCAATGGTTTTATAGTCTGGCATGGGCATTCTCTGGATATGGCTTTATAAAAAATTGCGCTTGAATTTTTCGTGGTTTTCAATGTTGCCATGCATATCTTCCACGTCCCAGATTTGCAGCTCCCACGGAAAATAAAAATTGCTTCTGCTTTTAAAATACACATGCAAACCACGATAACCGGCCTTGTCACGCAGGTACCAGTTTTTTAGGCTTAATTCGTCTTGCCAATCGTCCAGCAAATTCATGATGCCTTCAATTTCATCGGCGGTCAAAATAATACGGGCACCAAAAATATCGTTCAACCAATTGTTGGCGGGGTATTGGTCTTCGCGGCTGGCGTAGCGCTCTATTTTGTCGTCAATGCTTTCGCGGGTTTTAACGCGGTAAAAATATTTGATGTCGATGGTCGCTTGCATCAAATAATCGTTAATACACTCGTGCAGGGTCAGGCGGTAACGGTAAATATGCGGTGCAGGCACATGGGCAATGGTTCTGGACAGGTTGATTTTTTCTATTTTTCCAGCCTCAAAATAATCGCGTGAAAAATCGTGGTGCAAACGGTTAATTTCACGGATCAGCTGTTGGGTTTGCTCAATTTTGTCCATAAGATTGCTCCGTAGATGCTTGCCAATCCAGTGCCAGCAAATGGTAAAAACAATAGCTGCTTGCGCAGGCGTAGCAAGCGCTAGAGGCCAAAAACATGCATAAAACCCCCTGCTACCCAGGCTTTACGCGGCTTGCGCTGCGGGAAAGCTGAGCAACAGATCGCGGTAGTAGGCGTATTGTTTTTGGCGCAACTCGATTTCGCGGGGCAAGCCTTCGGTGAGGGAGGATGTTAAAGCGTCGAATTTATCGAGAATGGCGACGATGCGGGCTTGTTCGGTGAGGGATGGAACTGGTATCGGAAAATCCAAAAACATCGGCCTGCGAAGTGATGTTACAGATGAGCTGACCGATGCCTTTTGTATATAAGCGTAAAAATGCGATTTTATGCAGTGATATACATATCGCGGATTCATTACCGATTTGGGAACGATACGGTATGCCCGCTGATGCAGTGCATATTTACCTTGGGCGTAGTGAAAAACCTTTCCTACGCCTGCTCCGTCTCCAGCAGTGATGATTGCTGTTTCATCAAAATCAAAATTGTTTAGTCGCAGAGGCTCACGGCCACGCGCATAAAAAACATATTTGCCATTGTCAATGGCATCTTGAGTGTCATGACTACCTGTACCAATTGTTGCTACCGCTCCAAGCGTCCTCCACTCCAACGCCCCCTCCTCAAAACTCAACAACTTATCCCGGTAATAGTCGTATTGCTTTTTACGCGCGGTAAGCTCAGCGGTAAGCTCAGCGGTAAGCTCAGCGGTATGGGCGGTCATTGCGTCCAGAATGCGGACAATTTCAGCCTGGATTTCAAGGGATTTTTTGGGGTTGTCTGGGCAGGGGATGGGTAAAAGAAGCTTTTTCAACTCTCCCATTGGCAAACTTATCACGGGAGATCCTACAATTTTTTTGCTGTACTCTTTTATAATCTCACTTGAATTTAAGATATAGCATAGAAATTTAGAAATAACCCGCTCCTTAATTGGCTTGATTGAATAAACGCCTTCTTTTATATTCCAATTCAAAGGATCTTCTTCAATAACAGCGATTCTGCCAACCGTGCCAGTTCCAGAAAATAGTATGTCTCCAACCTCTAAGTTGGATCGGCCATTGATTAATTTTAAAGCATTACTATTAACGCGATCCGTCTTGTCCAAGAAAGTTATTTTTCCGTATTGAATTTCTCGGACTGTTACATAGTAGCCCTCCGCATCTTCTGTGTTGAGCTGGAAATTTTGACGTGGATTTAATCCGGTCTTAAGTGAATGAATCAGTTTTTCAAGTGGTATCCACTCCACCCCCACCCCATCCAGCAGCTTTTCCAAAAAATTCAAATCGCCCATGATTACAGCTCCTCTGTCTTAAATTCGCTATAACCTTCGTAGTAATAGCTCACATCAATACCCTTCATAAACAGGGCGCGGTCGTCAATTTGGTCGGTCAGGGCTTGTTGCAGCAGGGCTTTAATCTCTAGGTCTTTTACGGGGCTGCGCTGCATGGCAGACAAATAATCTTCTTTGTCCACCCGGTTCCAATCTACCACCTGCCGGGTTTCTTTTTTCAGCATTAAATCCAGCCAAATGCGCGTAGCGCGGCCATTGCCTTCGCGAAACGGGTGCGCCACGTTCATTTCCACATATTTTTCGATGATTTGCGCAAAATTGCTTTGCGGCATCGTATCGATATGCTCAAGCGATGATGGCAGATACATCACCCGCGCAAAACCAAAATTGCCTTTGGCAATATTGACTTCGCGAATTTTTCCGGCAAAGGGGTAAATATCGGCAAACAAATAAGCGTGGATAAAAGCTAGCCCAGCAAATTTGCCCACCGCTACTTTTTCAATGTCGCCCGAATCAAAAAGCTGTTTGGCTTTTTGCTTGCTGATTTTTTCTTCTGCTTTGGCCAGCTCGATTTGATGGGTGATGCCCAGCTTGTTTTCCAGAATCATGCGGCCTCGCCCTCAATCTCCGCCACGATGGCATCAATCTCGGCGCGCAGTTGGGTGATTTTGGCCACCGTGGTTTTCAGTTCAGCATTGAGCTGGGCAATGTCCACCACTTCGCGGGTGTCTTTGGCCTGCACGTAGCTGCTGACCGACAGGTTGTAGTCGTTGGCGGCAATCTTCTCCAGGGGCACCGATTGGGCGAAGTGCTCCACGTTGGCCTTGCTGTCAAACACGGCCATGATTTGCGCCATGTGCTCATCGAGCAGCACGTTGTTGTTGGTCTCTTTTTTGAACAGGCCGCTGGCATCGACAAACTGGGTGGTGGTGTCCATCTTGTGTTTGGACAGCACCAAAATGTTGACGGCAATGGTGGTGCCAAAAAACAAATTGGGTGCCAGGGCAATCACGCTTTCCACATAGTTGTTATCAATCAGGTATTTGCGGATTTTTTGCTCCGCCCCGCCCCGATAAAAAATACCCGGAAAGCACACAATCGCCGCCCGCCCTTTGCCAGACAGGTAGCTCAGCGCGTGCATCACAAAGGCCATGTCGGCTTTGGATTTGGGTGCCAGCACCCCGGCAGGGGCAAAGCGGTCGTCGTTGATGAGCGTGGGGTCGTCGCTGCCAATCCATTTCACCGAATACGGCGGGTTGGAGACGATGGCATCAAACGGCTCGTCGTAAGCAAACTGGGGGTCTTCCAGCGTGTCGCCCAGCGCGATGTTGAATTTGTCGTAATTCACGTCGTGCAAAAACATGTTCATCCGCGCCAAGTTGTAGGTGGTGTGGTTGAGTTCTTGCCCAAAAAAGCCCTCTTCAATCAGGTGCGCGTCAAAGTGCTTTTTGGCCTGCAGCAGCAGCGAGCCAGAGCCGCAGGCGGGATCGTAAATTTTGTTGACGCTGGTTTGCCGGTGCATGGCCAGCTGCGCAATCAGCTTGGAGACGTGCTGCGGCGTAAAAAACTCGCCGCCCGATTTGCCGGCGTTGGCGGCGTAGTTGGAAATCAAAAACTCGTACGCATCGCCAAACAGGTCGATTTGGTTGTCCCCAAATTCGCCAAAATTGAGCTCTGACACGCCTTTAAGCACTGCCGCCAAGCGCTTGTTTTTATCGGCCACGGTGTTGCCCAAGCGCCTGCTGGTGGTGTCAAAGTCGGCAAACAGCCCTTTGATGTCGTGCTCGGAGGGGTAGCCCTGGGCAGACGCTTCGATGGATTTAAAAATATCTGCCAGCTGCGTGTTCAAGCTGTCGTTGGTGCTGGCCGTGGCCGCCACATTGGCAAACAACTGGCTGGGGTAGATGAAGTAGCCCTTGGTTTTGATGAGATCGTTTTTAGCGGCGGCAATGTTGGCATCGTTGTCGTGCATGGCGGCGTAGTCCACGCTGTCGTCGCCGCCCTCGATGTAGCTGGCAAAGTTCTCGCTGATAAAGCGGTAGAACAGCGTGCCCAGCACGTATTGCTTGAAGTCCCAGCCGTCCACGGCCCCTCGGACTTCGTTGGCGATGGCCCAAATGCGGCGTTGCAGTTCTGCGCGTTGTTGAGAGCTGGTCATGTGGTTGGTTTTTTTAGAGAGTGCGGGCAGGGCTGGGGCGCTAGCAGCTATCAAAAAAAACGACCCGCAGGTCGTTTTTTTGTCAATGCCTAACGCCTTATCGGCGCAGGGGCAACTTAGGCGAAGTTGGCTTCGGCAAACTTCCAGTTCACCAGCTTGTCCAAGAACGTCTCAACAAACTTGGGGCGGGCGTTGCGGTAATCGATGTAGTAGGCGTGCTCCCACACGTCCACCGTCAGCAGCGCCTTGTCAGCCGTGGTCAGCGGCGTGCCAGCGGCACCGGTGTTGACGATATCGACGCTGCCGTCGGCCTTTTTGACCAGCCACGTCCAGCCCGAACCGAAGTTGCCCACCGCCGACTTGACGAAGGCTTCTTTGAACGCGGCGTAAGAGCCAAACTTGGCGTTGATCGCCGCAGCCAGCGCGCCAGACGGCTCGCCGCCGCCTTCGGGAGCCATGCAGTTCCAGAAGAAGGTGTGGTTCCAGATTTGCGCCGCGTTGTTGTAAATGCCGCCGCTGGATTTTTTGATGATTTCTTCCAGCGTCATGCTCTCGAACTCGGTGCCCTTTTGCAGGTTGTTCAGGTTGACGACGTAGGCGTTGTGGTGCTTGCCGTGGTGAAACTCCAGCGTCTCTTGGCTGTAAGCCGGAGCGAGCGCGTCAATGGCGTAAGGCAGGGCGGGCAGGGTATGTTCCATCGTAGTGTCCTTGGTGGTTGTGGTTGTTTGAAGGGGGCAATTGTAGGAATGAATGCGCCATCGGGTGGCGCGCCGGTCGCTACTCCCTGCAACAGCAATGTCAATCCGGCGCTGATACTGCACTAATGCAGCGTCAATTGCTGCGGCTGCACCACCACGTCCAGCGCGCCATCGACCAGCACCGCGCGCAGCGACGCACCCACCGCAGCTTGCTGCACGCTGGTGACAGCGCAGCCTTTGGCATCGGTCAGCAGCGCATAGCCGCGCTGCAATACCAAGCGCGGATCGAGCAATTGCAGGCGCACGGCGCTGTGCTCCAAATGCTGGCGGCGTTGCCGCAAGGCGTGCTGAAATTTAAGGGTCAAATCGGCCTCTAGCGCTTGCTGGGCTTGCGCTAGGCGCTGCAATTTTAATAGCGCCGCATGGCGCAGTCGCTGCGCCTGCTGCGCCAGTTGCTGTTGCTGGCGCGCGACCAAGGCCGAAGGCCGTCCCAAGCGCACCGCCAAATGGTCTAGCCGCTGCTGGCGCTTATCGAGTTGCTGCTGCACGCCGCTGCGCAGGCGCTCGGCCAGCTGGTTGAGCGCGCCCATCCACACTTCGCGCGGCTGCGCTACCAGCTCGGCAGCCGCCGTTGGTGTCGGTGCGCGCAGGTCAGCGCAAAAGTCGGCAATGGTGAAGTCGGTCTCGTGGCCAACACCCGTAATCAAAGGCACCGGGCTTTGCGCGATGGTGCGCGCCAGCTGCTCGTCGTTGAACGCCCACAAGTCTTCCATAGAGCCGCCGCCGCGCACCAGCAAGATGACGTCAATCGGCGGCATGGGCGAATTTTCAGTCAAATGGGCCTCTAGCCCTTTACTGGCGTGCGCTAGCAGATACAGTTTTGATAGCGCATCGACCAGCGACGGCGCGGCGCTGCTGCCCTGCACCAAGGCCGCCGCCAACACCACCGGAATGTGCGGCACGCGCCGGCGCAGCGCTGCCACCACGTCGTGCAGCGCCGCCGCACCCAGCGAGGTAACGACGCCAATGCCACGCGGCAGCACAGGCAGCGGGCGTTTGCGGGCGCTGTCAAACAGCCCTTCGGCTTCTAGGCTGGCTTTGAGGCGCAAAAACTGCTCAAACCACACGCCTTGGCCGGCGCGCTGCAGGCTCTCGACCACCAATTGCAAATCGCCGCGCTGCTCGTACACGCCGAGCTGGCCGCGCAGCTCGACCACTTCGCCATCGCGCGGCACAAAGCCCAGCTCGCTGGCGGCGCGGCGAAACATGGCGCAGCGAATTTGCCCCTGCGCGTCTTTGATCGAGAAATAACAATGCCCGCTGGCCGCGCGCGAAAAACCGCTGATTTCGCCGCGCACCGCTACCGGATTGAAGCGCGCCTGCAGCAAGTCGCCCACGGCAAGGCACAGCGCGCCCACCTCCCAAACGCGCGGCGCTGGTGGTATTTGCGACGGCAACGTGCTGGGGTGTGGCTCAAACATCGGCGAGAGCGCGGGCGCGCATAAAAAGGCAACTCATTGATTTATATATGTTTTTAATTGCCTCTATTTTAGGCAATCTGTCAAAAATGAAGCACTGGTGCCACTTTGCGGCGGGTGGCACCGGGGTTTTCCACAAAGTTATCCACAGATTTTGTGGGTTGTGTAATCCGCGCCATGCGCCGCTGTGGACGCAAAAGCCGCTGCCGGCTAAGCCATAATCGACGGTTGCTTTATTTGCGCGGAGAGTAAATTGCTGTCGATCATACAAGCCGCAGGCTGGCCGATTTGGCCGCTGATTGCCTGCTCCATCTTGGCTATGGCGTTGATTTTTGAGCGCTTTGTCGCCCTCAAAACCGCCCGCGTAGCCCCCCCTAAACTTTTGGATGAGGCCATTTCGGTCTCCTCCAGCGGCCTGCCCGGCCCGGACGTGGTCAACCAGTTGGCGCAAAACTCGGCGCTGGGCGAAGTGCTGGCCAGCGGGCTGCGCACGCTGCACGCCACGCCGCGCTGCAGCGAGGCCGATTTGCGCGCTTCGATGGAAGGCGCAGGCCGCGCTGCCGCCCACCGACTGGAGAAATACCTCAGCGCGCTGGCGACGATTGCTTCAGCCGCGCCGCTGCTGGGGCTGCTGGGCACTGTCATCGGCATGATTGAGATTTTTGGCTCGCAATCGGGCAGCGGCGGTGTCAGCGGCAACCCAGCGCAGTTGGCGCACGGTATCTCGGTGGCGCTGTACAACACGGCGTTTGGCTTGATCGTCGCCATTCCGGCGCTGATTTTTTGGCGCTACTTTCGCGGCCGGGTCGATGCCTATCTGCTGACGCTGGAGCTGTCGTCTGAAGCCTTTTTGCGCCACCTGTCGCAGCTGCGCAAGTAAATCTCTCTCAAGCGCTTATGAACTTCCGCCCCCGCAAAACGCGCGATGAGCCGGAAATCAACCTGATTCCGTTCATCGACGTGCTGCTGGTGATTCTCATCTTTTTGATGCTGACCACCACCTACAGCAAATTCACCGAGCTGCAGCTGACCCTGCCGGTGGCCGACGCCCAGCAGCAGCGCGATCACCCGAAAGAAATCATCGTCGCCGTGGCTGCCGACGGTCGCTACGCGGTCAACAAGGCCGCTATCGACGCCGGCCCCAGCCTAGACGCGCTGGCCAACGCGCTGCGCACTGCGGCGGCGCAAACCGACGCTGGCGGCAATGACAGCGTAATCATCATCAGCGCCGATGCCACCGCGCCGCACCAGTCGGTGGTGACGGTAATGGAAGCGGCGCGGCGCGTCGGTCTGACGCAAATTACCTTTGCCACCCAGTCGTCCGCCAAACAATAGCCGCCCGTCCGCTAGCGGATGGCAGCGCCTGTGGCGCCAGCGCGGTGCCTTGGCTTGGGCGCTGTGGCCGCTGTCACGGCTCTATGGCCTGCTAGTCACTCTGCGCCGAGCGTTCTATCAAGCGGGCATTTTTAAATCCAGCCATCCGGGCGTGCCGGTCATCGTCGTCGGCAACGTGATTGCGGGCGGCGCCGGTAAAACGCCGGTGGTGATGGCGGTGGCGCAGCACCTGCAAGCACAGGGCTGGCGTCCGGGCGTGGTCTCACGCGGCTATGGCCGCAGCACGCGGGACAACCGCATCGTGTTACCCAATAGCCCGCCCCACCTCGTCGGTGACGAGCCGGCGCTGATTGCGCGCAGTTGCCAAGTGCCGGTCGCCGTCGCCGCTAAGCGCAGTGAAGCAGCGCAACTGCTGCTGGCCGAATACCCCCACACCAACGTCATCGTCTGCGATGACGGCTTGCAGCACTGGGCACTGGAGCGCGATATCGAGATTTGCGTGTTCAACGAACACGGCATTGGCAACGGCTTTTTGCTGCCCGCCGGCCCGCTGCGCGAAGCGTGGCCGCGCCAAGCCAGTACCGAGGTCGATATCGTGCTGCACGCCGGCCCCGCGCCCCAAGGCGGCAGCGCCCCGCGCTTTGCCGTGCAGCGCCAGCTGGCCGACTTTGCCGTGCGCGCCGATGGCAGCCGCGTGCCGCTTGCCAGTCTGCACGGCACGCCGCTGTACGCGCTGGCGGCGATTGCTAGGCCGCAGGATTTCTTCGCCTTGCTGCAAGCCCAAGGCTTGGTGCTGGCCGAGACGCTGGCTTTGTCTGATCACTTTGATTTTGATAGCTGGCAGCGCCCGTCAAATAAGGGCTACAGCCTGATTTGTACCGAAAAAGATGCCGTTAAACTCTGGCCGCAGCACCCCGATGCGCTGGCCGTGCCGTTGCAGCTGCAACTGGACGCGGGCTTTTTTGCCACACTCGATGCGCTGCTGCAAAAGCACACCATCCGCCCTCAAACCCCTTACGAGACTTAACCGCTATGGACCCCAAACTGCTTGAACTGCTGGTCTGCCCTGTGACCAAAGGCCCTTTGATTTTTGACCGCGAGCGCCAAGAATTGATCTCGCGCAGCGCCCGTCTGGCCTACCCGGTGCGCGACGGCATTCCAGTGCTGCTAGAAGACGAAGCGCGCCCGCTGACGGATGAGGAGTTGGACGATTGACTGCACCCGCTCCTTTGACCGTGCCCTTCACCGTGCTGATTCCAGCGCGCATGGCCTCCAGCCGCTTACCGGATAAACCGCTGCTGGACATCGCCGGCCTGCCGATGGTGGTGCAAGTGGCGCGCCGCGCTGCCGCCAGCGGTGCCGCGCGGGTGGTGGTGGCGGCGGACGATGCACGCATCCTTGCCGCCTGCGCCGCGCACGGCGTCGAAGCCATCGCCACCCACGCCGACCACCCCAGCGGCAGCGACCGACTGGCCGAGGCCTGTCTGCTCCTCGGGCTGGACGGCGACGACATCGTGGTCAACGTGCAGGGCGACGAGCCGCTGATAGCGCCCCAGCTGATCAACGCCGTCGCCGCTTTGCTGGCCACCAACACCGAGGCCAGCATGGGCACCGCCGCCCACGCCATCCAAACGCTGGACGAACTGCGCAACCCCAACGTCGTCAAAGTGGTGCTGGACGCGCGCGGACTGGCGCATTACTTCAGCCGCGCAGCCATTCCGTTTGCGCGTGACCATACCGAGCAAGACTGGTGGAACGGTGCGGCGACGCAAGCCCATCCCAACGTAGCTGCGCTGCAAGGCTTTGCGCCGCTGCGCCACATTGGCATCTACAGCTACCGCGCGCAGTTTTTGCGCCAATTCCCGGCGCTGGCGCAAGCGCCGACCGAAGTGATGGAGGCGCTAGAGCAATTGCGCGCCCTGTGGCATGGCCACCGCATCGCTGTCCACATCGCAGCCAGCGCGCCCGGCCCCGGTGTCGATACGCCGCAAGATTTGCAGCGCGTACGCCAACTGATGGCCACCAATGACAGCAGCCCACTGACAGAAGAGCGCTAAAAGCGCAAGGAAAAGGGCTAGAAAGCGGCCCGTTTTCGTAAGGCGAATTGCAGCTTGCGCGTGCTATCCTTCTCGCCGACAAGCGCGCCACAGCCCAAAACCCAGCTTTTGGGCTGCGGCGCGCACCGGTTTTACACAATGAGAGGATGACATCCATGAGACTGATTTTGTTGGGCGCTCCCGGCGCCGGAAAGGGCACGCAAGCCACGTTCATTTGCCAAAAATATGGCATTCCGCAAATCTCTACCGGCGACATGCTGCGCGCTGCGGTCAAAGCCGGCACGCCGCTGGGCCTGCAAGCCAAGGCCGTGATGGATTCGGGCGCCTTGGTCAGCGACGACATCATCATTGGCTTGGTCAAAGAGCGCATCAAAGAGGCAGATTGCGCCAACGGCTTCTTGTTCGACGGCTTCCCGCGCACCATTCCGCAAGCCGATGCGATGAAGGCCGCCGGCGTCAAGCTGGACTACGTTCTCGAAATTGATGTGCCGTTTGACGCCATCATCGAGCGCATGAGCGGCCGGCGCTCGCACCCGGCCAGCGGCCGCACTTACCACGTCAAGTTCAACCCGCCCAAAGTGGCCGGCAAAGACGACGAAACCGGTGAAGACCTGATCCAGCGCGCCGACGACGCGGAAGAAACCGTCAAAACCCGCCTCGACGTGTACAGCGCGCAAACCCGTCCGCTGGTGGCGTACTACTCCGACTGGGCAGCTGCTGACGTGGCCAACGCGCCGAAATACCGCGCTATCAACGGCACCGGTACGGTCGAAGAAATCACCGCCCGCGCAATGGAAGCACTGGCCGGTTAATACCGCCCTGCTCGTTTAAAACGCCCCACTTGCTGGGGCGTTTTTGCGTCTGCTTTGTGTTGTTTATGCCTGTGCGGCCAGCAATTCCAGCAGCAAACTGACGCGGGCTTTGACTGGACTCAAGCCCTGCGCGTCGGGCAACGCAGCATCCGCGCGCGGCAGCATTTGCCCCAGCGGGCAGCGCGTAGCGACCCGCACCGCCACCCCGCCCGCCTGCGCTCGCTCCAGCGCTTCTTGCAAGGCGCAGTGCAGCGTGCCATTGCCGGTCGCTGCCACCACCAAACCCTGCGCGCCGCTCAATACCAGCGCATCGACCACGGCGGCGCTGACTCCTGCGTAGTTCATCACGATGTCCACCCGTGGCCATAACGCGCCATTGACTATGTTTTTCATAGCTGCTAGCGCACGCCCTGATTGGGCTAGAGGCCAATTTTGTGCTAAACGCACCTTTCCTTCCTCCACCCAGCCCAGCGGCCCGGTGTCGCCAGAACTGAAAGCGTTCAGCCGGTAGGGATGCGCTTTGAACACCTCGCGCGCGCCGTGAACTTCGCCCGCGCACACCACCAGCACACCGCAGGCTCCCGGCGCTGTCGCCACGGCAGCGGCATCGCGCAGGTTTTGCGGCCCATCGGGCGCCAAAGCGGTGGCGGGACGCATGGCGCAGGTCAACACCACAGGCTTGCGCAGATTGTCTGCACCCAGCACACAGTGCAAAAACCAAGCCGTTTCTTCCAACGTATCGGTGCCGTGGGTGATGACGATGCCGCCGACCTCAGGATCGGCCAAATGCTGCTGACAGCGCTGCGCCAGCGCCGTCCACACCGCAATGTCCATGTCCTTGCTGTCGATTTGGGCCACTTGCTCTAGCTGCCATGCTTGCGCGCCATCGGCCACACTGGATGCGCCCTGCCACAGCGCCTGCACCGACAACTGCGCGGCGGTGTAGCCGACGTTGTCGCCGGCCACCGCTGCCGTGCCAGCAATCGTCCCGCCGGTGCCGAGTAGCATCCATTTTTTTGTCTCCACGCACACCTCCAAAAATCAAGCAAAACAAAAAGCCGTGGACAACAAAAAACCCGCTGTATTGCTACAGCGGGTTTTTTTATCTGGTGGGACGTGCGGGGGTCGAACCCACGACAAACGGATTAAAAGTCCGCTGCTCTACCAACTGAGCTAACGTCCCATATTTTGTTAATTTGCGTTTTTGCTTATCAACAAAGATTTGAATTATAGCGCTATTTTTAGTCGTTTTACGACATTGTCGAGAAATTTTGCAAAATCCAGCCCGCAGCGCATTGGCCAAAAGTCGCTGTCACCGCCACCGAGGAGCCATAGCCGTGGCAATTGAGGCTGCCATCGCTCTCAACAGCGCACGATGCGTCAGGCGGTGCGACTGGCTCACGGCTAAAAACACAAGCGATACCGATCTTTCGACCCTCACGCGGGGCGTGGTGGTTTTTGCGCAGACGATTGCGCACCTGCGCCAGCAACGGATCGTGCGTCACCGCAGCAAGGTCAGCAATATCGACTTGGTGGGCATGGCGCTTGCCGCCAGCAGCGCCCACGGCAATGAACAGCGCGCCGGTCTCTCGCGCCCACTGCGCCATAGCGGTTTTGGCATGGATTTGGTCGCAAGCATCCATCACGCCATGCACGTCCGGCGGCAAAATTGCCGGCCAATTGCTTGGCTCGACAAAATCTTCGATGCAATGCACTTGGCAAGCCGGGTTGATCAGCGCAATGCGTTGACGCATGGCTTGCACCTTGGCTTGGCCTAGCGTGTTGTCGAGCGCGTGGATTTGCCGATTGATGTTGGATTCAGCGATGTGGTCCAAGTCAATCAACGTTAAGCGCCCTACTCCACTGCGCGCCAGCGCTTCTGCCGCCCAAGAGCCGACACCGCCCAAGCCCACGACAGCAACGTGGGACGCACAGATTTGTGCGGCACCGCGCACGCCATACAGACGATCCAACCCGCCAAAGCGGCGCTGGTGCTGCGCCGCTGTCTCGACTCTATCGTTTGTATCGTTTGTCATTTCAACTGTGACAAGCGCTCTTTGGCCGCCAAAGCAGCTTCAGACTGGGGATAGGCCTTCAGTAAATCTTCGAGCGTTTTGCGCGCACCCTTGGTTTCTTTCAGCTCCATTTGGCAATTGGCAATTGACAGCGCAGCTTCTGGCGCACGCGCATGGGCGGGCGAAGCCGTCAGCAGTGTTTTGAAATTACGGATCGCTTCTTTGTAGTCGCGGGTGGCGTACTGGGCATTGCCCAACCAAAACAGCAAGGAAGTTTGATAGCCACTGCGCGGATACTGCTTGCTGAAACTGGTAAAAGCTGTTTTGGCTTCAGCAAATTTGCCAGAGCGAAACAGCGCCAAAGCCGCTTCAAAATCGCGTTTTTCTGCTGGCTCAACTTGAAATTCTTGCCCATCGACCGCGACCTTGATCGGCTCAATCTGGCGCAGGCGCTCATCGACACCCTGAGAAATATCTTTTTGCCGACTTTGCAGCTCGCTTACATCACGCCTGAGCTGTTCATTTTGGCCGTGCAGTTTGGCAGTTTCAGCGCGCAGCGCCTCGATTTGGGTTTGTAATTCCAACAGGCTGCGACGCAGTTGGGTGCTGTCGTCGCCCGAGCGGCGCAAATCATCACCTGCACGCTGGTTAGACTGCTGCAACACGTCCACGCGCTGGCGCAATTCAAGAATGGCGCGGCGCGCCTCGCTGTCTTCAAACAGCGCCGCATGAGAAGTCGGCACACTGGCGCAAAAAAACGCCAGCGCACACAACGCCTTTAGGGACGAAGCAAAAGGCAGCGCAGCCATCAGCGGTAGGACAACTCAACGCGGCGGTTTTGCGCGTAAGCGTCTTCGGTGTATCCCGATACGGCGGGCTTTTCTTTACCAAAGCTCACCGCCTCAATTTGTGTGCTGGGCACACCCAACAAACCCAAAGCGCGGCTGACAGCTTCAGCGCGTTTCTGCCCCAAAGCAAGGTTGTATTCGCGCCCACCGCGCTCATCGGTGTGGCCTTCCAGCATCACCTTACGGGCGGGGTTGGTTTTGATAAAACGCGCGTGCGACTCAATCACGGCTTGGTAATCAGCCTTGATGATGTAGCTGTCGTAATCAAAATACAAAATGCGACTCACGTCTGCGGGACCTGCTGCGTCGCGGCCGGACTGCGACAGATCAACGCCGGCTACGCCACTTTGGCCGGCATTGCCCGAGTTAGCGCCGTTGTCTGTGGTCGAGAGCGGCACACCGTTCTTGTCATCAGCGGCAGCGCTGTCAAGATCAACGCCTGAACTGCAAGCAGTAATAAAGGCGACCGCCATAAGGGCAGAAGCTATACGTTTCATCATTCAAAAACTCCTAAGATTCAGCGGTAAAAATAGCATTATGAAGAGCAATGGTGTACTCATTGTTTCTGAAACGGGCCCCAATCGGGTTCGCGGATATCTCCGCTTTGACCGGCCAAGCGGGCCTTGATTTTTCCGTCCAGCGTCGTGGTCATCAGCGCTTCGCGCCCTTGCTGCTGGGTGGCATACACAATCAACCGGCTGTTAGGGGCAAAACTGGGGTTTTCATCTGCCGAAGTGTCGGTAATGGCGTTGACCGCACCGTTGGTCAGATCCATCACGTGCAACTTAAAGGCACCGCCCACGCGGGAGATGTAGGCCAACCAGCGGCCATCGGGGCTCAGACTGGGTGAGATGTTGTAGTTGCCCGTGAAAGTGACCCGCTCGGCATTGCTGCCGGCACTAGAAACCTTGTAAATTTGCGGCGCACCGCCCCGGTCACTGACGAAATAAATACTGCGGCCATCGGCGGAATACACCGGCTCGGTGTCAATACCAGCACTTTGCATCAGCCGCTTGGCCGGCCCACCGTTGGCATCAATGGTGTAGAGCTGCGAGTTACCGTCGCGGCTCAGTGTCAGCGCCAAGCTTTGGCCATTGGGTGCCCATGCTGGCGCGCTGTTAGAGCCACGGAAATTGGCAATCAAGCGGCGCCGACCCGAGGCCACATCGTGGACATACACCACCGGTTTACGCGACTCGAACGACACATAGGCAATTTGCGTCCCTGCTGGCGACCAAGCTGGCGAAATAATCGGCTCGGGGCTGGACAACGCGGCTTGGGCGTTTTCGCCATCCGCGTCGGCCACCCACAGGCTGTAGCGCGAGGCAGCTTTGGTGACATAAACAATGCGTGTCGAAAACACGCCGCGTTCGCCGGTGAGTTTTTCGTAAACGTAATCGGCCACGCGGTGGGCTACCAAGCGCAAATCACCTTGGGTGATGATGTAGCTCTGCCCACCCAAGTCTTCGCCGCGCACCACGTCCCACAGCCGAAAACGCACATCAAAGCGCCCGTCAGCCAAACGCGCAATGCTGCCAGTGACCAACGAGTCAGCGCCCTTTTGCTTCCACAGCGCCACATCGGGGCGGGACGTTTCATCCAACTCTGCCCCCAACGCATCGACGGCGCGAAACTGACCGCTGCGCTCCAAGTCAGCCTGGACAATGCGGCTGATTTTTTGCGGCGATTGCGCCTCGCCTCGAAACGGTGCCAAAGCGATGGGCAATTGCGTCAGTCCGACGCCGGACACTTCAACGCGAAACTGCGCCAGCGCAGGCACAGCAGACGTTGCCAGCAAAGCGGCAATGGCATGGCGACGGGAAGGGTGCGGCACAGCCGCTGCGAGTGGTGTCATAGGGAGTCGGTGGGTGTTCATTCGCAGAAAAAGCACCGGACGATGGCCGGATATCAACCCATGATGTTACACACTGACAAACCCCGTCCATGTGACAAACTGTTGAAAATTAGCGCCCATCCTAAAATTCGCCCTCCATGCAAGCATCTGAATCGGGCGCACCGCCTTTGTCCTCCCCCCCTCCCCCTCCCCCACCTGCAGCCCCACCCGAGCGCCTACTGGTGCGCTTGCGCCGGCTGTCGGTTTATTTTGGCCACCAGCGCTTGGCGTGGACGATAGCCGTGGTAGCCACGCTGACTGGCGCAGCTACCGAGCCTTTGATCCCCGCGCTGCTGCAGCCGCTGCTAGACCGTGGCTTTACCGACGGCTCGCTGCCGCTGTGGGCGGTGCCGGTGGCCATCATGGGCGTGTTTTTGGTGCGCGGCTTGGCCCTGTTTGTCGGCCAATATGCGCTGGCGCGGATTGCCAACGAGGGAATGTTGGTTTTGCGCCAAGCGCTGTTTGCGCGCTTGCTGGCGGCAGACATGGGCTTGTTTGCGCGCCAATCGGCCAGCACTTTGTCCAACACCGTGGTGTATGAAGTGCAAACCGGCGCCACGCTGCTGGTGCAAGCGCTGCTGGGGTTGTCGCGCGACGGCTTTACGCTGATTGCCCTACTGGGCTACCTGCTGTATTTGAATTGGCAGTTGACGCTGATCGTCACCGCCATCGTGCCGGGCGTGGCTTGGATCATGAAAACCCTGTCGCGCCGCCTCTACAGCCTGACCAAGCGCAGCCAAAAATCCACCGACGATTTGGCCTACGTTGTCGAAGAAAACGTGCTGGCACACCGCATGGTGCGGCTGCATGGCGCGCAGGCCGCGCAGGCCGAGCGCTTTGGCGCACTCAGCCGCAGCCTGCGCCGGTTGGCGATCAAATCCACCATCGCCTCCTCGGCCATGACGCCGCTGACCCAATTGCTGGCGGCCGCCGCGCTCTCGACGGTGATTTGCGTCGCGCTGTGGCAAGGGCGTACCGCGGCTGGGCAACCCGATGTGACGGTGGGCGGCTTTGTCGCCTTCATCACCGCCATGCTGATGCTGATTGCGCCGATCAAGCGCTTGGCCGACGTGGCCAACCCGATCACGCGCGGCGTGGCGGCGCTGGAGCGCGGCATGGCGCTGTTGGGCGATACGCCCGCTGAAGTGGGTGGCAACTATGCACCGGCACAGGTGCAAGGCGGGATCACGCTGCAAGGGGTCAGCGTGTCGTTTGCGGCTGACCAAGCACCGGCGCTGGACAACATCGACCTGAACATCCAGCCGGGTGAAATCGTCGCGCTGGTTGGCCCCTCGGGCGCGGGCAAAACCACGCTGGTCAATTTGCTGCCGCGTTTTCTTGCGCCGTCCGCCGGCCAAGTGCTGCTGGACGGCCACGCCCTGCCCGACTGGAGGCTAGACGCCTTGCGCGCGCAGTTTGCGCTGGTCAGCCAAGACGTGGTGATGTTCAACGACAGCATTGCCGCCAACGTGGCGCTGGGCGCAGCGGTGGACGCAGTCCGCGTGCAGGAATGCTTGGCGGCGGCCAACTTGGCCGAACACATTGCCGCGCTGCCGCAAGGCATCCACACCGTGCTCGGCCACAACGCGGCGCAGTTGTCCGGCGGGCAGCGCCAGCGGCTGGCGATTGCCCGGGCGCTGTATAAAAACGCGCCGATTTTGATTTTGGACGAGGCCACATCGGCGCTGGATACCGAGTCCGAGCGGCTGGTGCAAGAAGCCTTGCAGCGCCTGATGCGCGGGCGCACCACGCTGGTGATTGCCCACCGGCTCT